>CAUQTI010000005.1:0-176599 GCA_963521065.1 uncultured Anaerovorax sp.
AATGTAGTGATTACAGCATCCGGCTATGGTGATTCGACTGTATCTCAGACTATAAATGCTGGGCAAGTGGCAAGTATCGAAGTGACTAAGCAGCCAGTTACAGGAGCTGCAAGTGGAGATGCCTTTGCTACTCAGCCAGTTGTTAAGCTAAAAGACCAATACGGAAACTACTGTACCACAGGTGTATCAGCAACAGCGAATGTTGTAGCAACGGGAAAAAGCGGAACGGGCTCATGGAGCATCGGTGGAACAACAACACGAGCAGCAACAGGTGGAACTGCAACCTTTACAGATTTAACCTGTACCTTAACCGCAGTAGGGAACGGTAGAATCACCTTCACAAGTGGTTTGGTTACTGTAGATAGTAGTGAGTTCAACATTCCTCAGAATGCAGCGAAGGCTTTGACCGCGGACACCACTAACAATAGCGTGGATAATGATATAGAAATTACCTTTGCATCAGATGCAGGCTTCCAAAGTGCGATAACTAGTGTGACTTACGGAGGAAACACCTTAACCAGCAATCAATATACTGTAACTAGTGGCAAGGTGACTTTACACCCAAGTATCAATGGCAACAACTACCTTAGAACCCCGGGAACTGGTAATGTAGTGATTACAGCATCCGGCTATGGTGATTCGACTGTATCTCAGACTATAAATGCTGGGCAAGTGGCAAGTATCGAAGTGACTAAGCAGCCAGTTACAGGAGCTGCAAGTGGAGATGCCTTTGCTACTCAGCCAGTTGTTAAGCTAAAAGACCAATACGGAAACTACTGTACCACAGGTGTATCAGCAACAGCGAATGTTGTAGCAACGGGAAAAAGCGGAACGGGCTCATGGAGCATCGGTGGAACAACAACACGAGCAGCAACAGGTGGAACTGCAACCTTTACAGATTTAACCTGTACCTTAACCGCAGTAGGGAACGGTAGAATCACCTTCACAAGTGGTTTGGTTACTGTAGATAGTAGTGAGTTCAACATTCCTCAGAATGCAGCGAAGGCTTTGACCGCGGACACCACTAACAATAGCGTGGATAATGATATAGAAATTACCTTTGCATCAGATGCAGGCTTCCAAAGTGCGATAACTAGTGTGACTTACGGAGGAAACACCTTAACCAGCAATCAATATACTGTAACTAGTGGCAAGGTGACTTTACACCCAAGTATCAATGGCAACAACTACCTTAGAACCCCGGGAACTGGTAATGTAGTGATTACAGCAACTGGCTATGGTGATTCGACTGTATCCCAGACTATAAATCATGGAGTAATCGCAACAATGGCTGTGACACAGAACATCATAGCGCCAGCAAGTAATGGCGGAAACTTTGCACAGCAACCTAAAGTGACCTTAAAGGATGCTTATGGAAATACCTGCACCAGTGACAACGCAACCATTGTGACAGTTGCTAAGGAAGATGCAGGAACCTGGACACTGACAGGAACGACGACTGCAACTGCAATTTCTGGAGTGGCAACCTTTACAAATTTAGGAGCAACCAACTCTACCATAGTGAGCAATGCACAATTGGGCTTTACATCAGGTATAATGACAAAAGTGACTAGCACTGCTATAGCATTACCTGCCCCCGCATCTTCTGGTGGTTCAGGTGGAGGCGGTGGTTCATCCACAACAGCTCCAGCAGGAAATGGAACTGTAAATGTAATAGTAAATGGTAAAACTGAAAGCGCAGGAACAGAAACAAATTCAACAGAAAACGGTAAATCAACAGTAACTGTAGCGGTAAACAACAAAGCAATTGAAAGCAAGATTGAGGAAGCTGTAAAAAGTAATACGACAGGGCAGCAAAATGTGATCCAAGTTCCAGTTGCAGATAAAAAGGCTGACGTGGTAAGAGTTGAACTGACTGGAGACATAGTAAAACAGCTAGAAACTAATACCTTTGATGTATCGGTTAAACGTGATGCAGTAGAATACGTTATACCAGCAAAAGAATTAACTATTTCAAACGTTGCAAAAGAACTTGGAGTAGCAGAAACATCATTAAAAGATATCAAAGTTGAAGTAAAAATAACAAAGCTTGACGATTTGGTTGTGGCTAAGTACAACGAAGTAGCAAAAGAAAACGGGGCTACTATAGTATTCCCACCAACATCATTTGAAGTAGTAGCAAAGACAACAAATGCAGCTGGAAAAACTGAAGATGTTAAGATTAACAAATTCAGCAACTACGTAGAAAGAGTTATGGAAATCCCCGCTGGTGTTGATCCAAGCAAGGTAACAACAGGTGTCGTATTTAATGCAGATGGAACCTACAGTCACGTACCTACAGATGTATATCAGAAAGATGGAAAGTGGTATGCAAGACTAAACTCACTTACAAACTCAAATTACTCCGTAGTGTGGAACCCGGTAACAGTTAAGTCAGTAGAAAATCATTGGGCAAAGGATGCAGTTAATGACATGGCATCAAGACTAGTAATATTCAATGCAGATACCTTTGAGCCAAATAAGGCAATAACAAGAGCAGATTTTGCAGAATATATCGTAAGAGCGCTTGGCTTATACAGACAAGGTGAACATCAGAATAAGTTTACTGATATTAATGCAAAAGGAAACAGAACACTAGCAATTTTGATAGCAAATGAGTATGGAATCGTAACAGGGTACTCTGACGGAACATTTAGAGGAAACAATCAGATAACAAGAGAAGAAGCGATGACGATGTATCAAAGAGCGATGAAGATCACAAAACTTACTGGAAGCGACACCAATCGAATCAATACGTATACAGACAGTGCGCAAGTAAGCAAGTGGGCCGTTTCCTATGTAACTGATGTATTGTCAGCACACGTATTCAACGGAACAACAGCAACAACTATTGCACCAAAAGCAAACTTAACTTATGCGGAAGCTGCACAGGCAATAAAAAATTTGTTGGTGGAGTCTAAGTTAATCAATAAGTAATGTTGATAAAAGGAGAACCCTATAACAATAAGGGTACTCCTTTTTAACAGACTACTGAAGACACCTTCAACTAGCCCTTGAAGCGGTGATAATGATGACATAATATTTATGCAAAATAATGCAGGACATACGTATAAAACAGCTATTAATGCCGAGAAAATGTATAAATATGCATTAAAAATGCATAAAAACTGTGGACATGTTTCCGCACTCAAGGCATGTTGAAGCAGTGATAATGATGACGTATTGTGGTTCGGACAAGAAAAATAGGAGTTAGACCACAATATATTGTGGTTTTTGGCTCGAAAATGACCGGTTTCAGAGCTCAAAAAATGCGATTTTTGACCCCGTTTTTTTGCCCCTTCCACAGATGACATAGATGATTTTAAGAAAATTCGATAGTTTTGGGTTAAGAGAAGGTAGCTAAAAAAACCGGGATAATATTCTTCGTAAGGGTGTCATACGACCATAATAAGATGATGAAATTACAAGACGGTTCAGAGCTTACACAACTATGAAATGAAATTTTATATTGATTTGCAGAAGTGAATATATTATCAGTTGAAAATTAAGAGGCTAAGGTTCAGGTCAACTTTAATGACCTGCAGACTTAGCCTCTTTTTTGTTCCCATTTTTTATGACACAGAAACTATAAAATGTAGGAGGTCAAATTCATCATGAGCAAAATTTTTTCTATCATTGGTCTGGAAACCAATACAGGAATTCGCGATGCTGGAATTATGAGCGGTATTCCGGAGGTAGATGACATACAACGGTCCAATCTATACACGGAGCTTCTTGAGGACTGTGGTGCATCCGAGTACATCGCCGTGATCGTAAAATCTTTTCGTTATGGGCACGGTCCTCCCAAACCTGCTGGTGCGGAGGATTTAAGTTGGATTGCTCTGCATCGTGAAATGATTGAAACTGGTGAAGTGGTAGAGCTGCAAACCTCTCGCCTCGCCATTCTCTATCCCGATCAAGGGATGCAACTCAATATGTAGCACCCATCAGTATGAATTGAAACAGAAGGGTGCTTTTTTTATTTCAGAGAAAGAGTGCAAGTCGTTGATTAGACTATCAGGTAGAGGATATTAAAGATATGCCTGAAAAAGCTCACCTTCGATTTCGATGATCGCTTCAATCGGTATCTTTGTCCCATCCATCATGAGAAGAACTCTCTCGTATTCATCTATTTTCTTTATTGTACCGATTGCATTGATATATGCGCCGCCGCCTTTTTTCGCATCGGCTTGGAAGTAAGTGATCTCGACCTTCGGATGGTTAAAAAGTTCATTCGACAGAATACGTAGCTTCATTTCCAAAGCAGCCTTGGAGTCCTCATCCAGCTCTACCTGTTCATCCGTCAGCCGAGCAGTTTCTTTGACTGCTGCTTCATAACCAGTCAGAGCGGCAAAGGGAGAAAACTGTGCTGCGCGGTCGAGGGCAAGCATATGGGGACGGGTCGCAGAAACATGATGAGGTAAATTGATAATATCGTCATAAGAATTCTTCATGCCTTATGCCCTCCAATCTGGTTATTTCGGTCTATGGTCGTTGCACCTTCCTCCAGGTTGGTGCCTTTCAGGATTGCATTCTTTCCAAACTTTTTTTTGATCGCCAGCATCGCACTCTGCATTTTCTTTTCCCGTTGGAGCTCGGTTTCTTCTTCGGCTTGCCTTTCACGGACTGCTTCATAGTCCGTAAATAAATCAAGCTGCTCAAAGGCATCGGGTTTTGGCATTGACGCTTCATCAATCACATGGTTGGCAGTGATGTTGATTCTTCTGATCAGAAGTTTTTTGTCAACGATGCGGTCAAACAGTTCCATAACAGCCTTCATGATCAGTTTTGTCGAGGAGGTGTGTTTACCAAGATTGCCTGTGCCATGGGCGTGCTTTGGTATGACGCGACCATAATGATCTGTGGTTACCTCGCCATGATAGGACTTCCTCAAATCCGGGTCCTGAAGGTTTTGAATGTCATAACCTATTGTTAAAACCAGCTGGTCGGTCACAAGCCCTTTGTCAACCAGATCCAGTACCAGCAGCTCGGTCATTTCACGAACAATCAGTTTTGCCTTGTCAAAGGAATAAGGACAATGCAGTACCTGACCAGATCCAATGCTGTTTGTGCTGGGCTTATATGCCTTGACGTCGGCAATGGTGCATGGCTCCCACCCCCAGGCATGATCGATCAGCAATTCCGCATTGATGCCGAACAGTTTATATAACAAGGCTTCATTGTAGTAATCAGTAGATTTACCAATGGAACATCGTGCAACATCGCCCATTGTATAGAGTCCATGTTCCTCAAGTTTTTTTGCATAGCCTCTCCCCACACGCCAGAAGTCAGTAAGAGGACGATGCGTCCATAGGGAGCGGCGGTAAGCCATCTCATCCAGTTCCGCAATCCGAACACCGTTTTTATCTGCCTGGATATGCTTTGCCCCAATGTCCATTGCAATTTTACAGAGGTAGAGGTTTGTCCCAATACCAGCGGTTGCTGTGATGCCAGTGGTGTCCAGGACATCAAGAATGATCTTCATGGCAAGCTCATGCGCTGTGAGCTGATAGGTATTTAAATATGCTGTAACGTCCATGAACACCTCATCGATGGAGTAAACATGGATGTCCTCGGGTGCAATGTACTTAAGATAAACATTGTAAATGCTTGTGCTATATTCCATATACAGAGCCATACGTGGAGGCGCAACGATATAATCAAGGGAGAGAGTAGGTGATGCTTTCAGTTCGGCATCATGATAAGATGCGCCAGTAAAACTGCGGCCAGATACTTTCTGTTGTCTTCGAGCATTGGCTTCCTTTACTTTTTGTACGACCTCAAACAGCCTGGCTCTTCCCGGAATGCCATATGCTTTCAGAGAAGGAGAAACCGCAAGGCAAATTGTCTTTTCTGTCCGGCTGGCATCAGCGACCACAAGGTTTGTGGTCATTGGATTAAGATTGCGTTCAATACACTCTACGGAGGCATAGAACGACTTCAGGTCGATAGCAATATAGGTTCTATTTTCTGACTTCATCGTTCATTACCTCCTTTTAGTGTTTATCTGCGCCGATTAAAATTAACCTGTTTTCATTGCTCTCGATTCCCTGTAAACATCCTGCAATGCCTTCATAACTGTATGTTTATCCTGCTCAGACAAAGTATCGCCAGCAAATAAACTGGCTAATCCGTCAATGATCTCCTGCGCTTGCTTCATGCCCCGGCTTCCATACTGCTCAGTGGCAACGACAGTAAGCTCCTGATCTTCGGACAGCAGGTAGTTAACATCCACTCCGAAAAAGCCGGCAATCTTTTTATAGGCATCTCTGGAGCGGGGAAACGAGATCCCGGTTTCATATCGTGTGATCATGCGGCGGTTAATTTGCAGACCGTCTGCTGTTTCCTGTTGTGTTAAGCCAAGCCTGCTTCTTTCCTGCTTGAATTTATCCCCGAAGGTCATCCTGATGATCACTCCTTATACAATAAGAACACTGAACTGCTACAGCTTTCATTGAGCAGTTCAACTGCTCGTATTGTACGCAATATTTCGCTTTTTGTAAAGCGGTAACATTTGCATAGGATGTATGAACCTATGTTATCGTTAATGATTTCGCTGCGAGAACCCAAAGGTGCAGTGGAACACATCTCAATATGTAGCGCCTTTTTAGTTTCACCTGAAACTGAGAGGGGCTTTTTCTTTTTTCCGAATCAACTATCATTAACAGAATAAGAAAACATGAGGCATCGTCTTTGGAAAAAGGCGGCGCCTTTTTTGTTTTCAACGAAAGGAGCATAAATCATGAATCAAAAAGCAAATCCATTAGAAAAGCCGGGTGCGGGAGCAACCGGTCCACCAAAACGTTATGGCGTTCCACTGCCAGCCGAGCGTTCCCGGTGCGAGGGCTGTCCTTATCCCCGTGTCGGTTTCATTTGCTGGAGTCCGGATGGAACATGTATGAAAACGGATGTTGATGCCATCAACCGCCGCAGTAAAGGCAGGTGAAAAAATGAACAGCATCATCAGCTGGGTGGGTGGAAAAAAAGCATTGCGGGAGCTAATCTATCAGCGGATGCCCAAAGAGTTCGGGCGGTATATTGAGGTTTTCGGCGGCGGTGGATGGGTGCTGTTTGGTCGGCCGGTTGATACCGCCATGGAGGTGTACAACGATTTTAACTACGACCTCACGAACATGTTCCGGTGTGCTAAGGAGCAAACCCTTGCACTGATTCAGGAACTGAATTTCCTGCCGCTGAATGGGCGAGATGAGTTTGGTGTGCTTCGCAGATATTTGGAGAAGCAGGAATTCACTAGTGAGTATCTCGCAAAGGAGTTAGAACTTGCCGAGCGATATATCTCCCCACTTGAGTACGAAGACATCCGGCAGATTCTTACAGAAAAGGCAGTCATGAATGATGTCAAGCGTGCCGCCGCCTTCTATAAACTCATTCGATACAGTTACGGAAGCGGATGCACCAGCTTCGGCTGTCAGCCCTTTGATATCCGGAAAGCCTTTCACCTGCTCTGGCAGGCAAATGTTCGTTTAAAGGATACGGTCATAGAGAACAAGGACTTTGAAGACCTCATCCGACAGTACGACAGAGAAAATGCTTTCATTTATTGCGATCCTCCCTACTATCAGACAGAAGGACATTACGCTGTTGAATTCAGAAAGGAGGATCATTACCGTTTGCGGGATACGCTGACAGCCTGCAAGGGTAAGTTTCTGGTCAGCTACAATGACTGCGAATTCATTCGGGAGCTGTATAAAGACTTTCAGATTGAATCGGTCAGCCGTCTTAATAATCTGGCACAGCGCTATGACAATGGCAGTGAGTACGCCGAGGTGCTGATTTCCAACTATGATACCGGCGAAAGGTTGCTGGATATGCCATCACAGCTCAATCTTTTTGACGCCGGTTTTTTCTTTGACCAATAACCCAACTCCCGCAAGGGATATTTATGAAGGAGGAAACATCCTATGAAAATTATGAAAACAAAAGCGGTCGTCGATACCCATGGACTTCTGACGCTTCCTGCTATTCCCGCAGGACTGATGCCCGGTGAACAGGTCGATGTCATTCTTGCATCCCAGGCGGAGGAATCAGCACCTTTGCTTTTACTTACCCAATCCGGCATCGAGGTTGCCGTACCATTGTGTGCTTTGTCGGATGCACCGGAGGATGAGGATGAATCAGATGACGAGAACAGTTTGAATCTACCAGCAGAGCTGCTGGAGGATGCAGGGATTTCCACCGACAGTGATCTGGAAATCATCTGTGGGGACGGTGCCATTGTCATTTTTGCCTCAGATATTTTGAATCAGCTGCCAGAGGATCTGACCGGGCTTTTTCAAGAGCTTGGTATTCACCCCGATACCGTTCGGGAGGTTATGAGAAAGGAGGGTTACTTTGTATGAACGCTAAAAACACATACCGCATTATCGACAGTAAGGGCAGAGTACTGATTCCCAAGGACATGCGCTCTGCATCCGGATTGGACTACGGCGATATCGTGAAGCTGAATGTCCGTCAGGGTGCAGTCAGCATTCAGAAGGTGGCGCTTATCGAGGTAGGCGACCAGTCGCCTGAAGCGGTGGAAGCCTATGTTCGTGCTGCCATTAAGCGTATGCCGGATGAAACTCAGCTTAGCCTCATCACCGATTTAACGGAGCTGCTCAAGCAAAGGAAGGAGAATTAATTCGTGGAAGATAAAAAGCTTTTCACTTCGCAAGACTGCCGGCAGACAGGATATGATCTCTCACTGGAGGGAAAGGTGGTTGTACTGAGCGCAGCCGCACTGCCTGAATCCCATCGCAGTGCAGATCATCAGCTGTATTTCTGTACCGGTGGCTTTGGCAGCAAGCAAAATCCCAGTGGACGTGCAGTCTTTGCCGTATCTCTGGCAGATGGCGAACAGATACGCTGGAACCGCAGTGACATTCTCGGCATTGCGAAGCCTGAAATTCTTACGGATCATGCCAGACTCCAGCTGTCACAGATTCGTCCGGCAGGAGCGCTGGACTTGAAAAATCATGAGCCTCAGTACAGCGGTTATTGCTTTCTGCCGGATGACCGCTATACCTCCGGTGTGTGGCTTTGCAGCCCCAAGGAGGTGCAGGACTACATCGACCTGCAGAAGGAATATCAGCATCGAATCATGGTCTGCGACCGGGATGATTTCTGCGTTTTTGATATGGTGGATGGTAAACTCATCTATCCAACGCAGGAGATACTGGATGCACATCGCAAAGAACAGGAACAAAATAGCGGCATGGAGCTGAAGCTGTAACGCGTTGCAGACTTTGGCTCCTTTTATAAAAAATTGAAAGGAAGGTATTCTCATGGCAGAAAAGAAAAAGAGAAGGGTTGGCGTAATCGTCATCCTCATTCTCCTCCTGCTGCTGATCGGCGGCGGGATTTTTGTTTTTATGGAACAGCGTCCCGATTTGTTTATCCCGGAGGATGAGATCCTAACCCGTGGTGAATTCGCTACTATTATGGTGCGGGATATCCCGCTGGACACAAAGGACGTGGAGAAAGACCCGGCCAGTTTCCCTGATATTGACGGACATTGGTCGGAAAAGTACATTGAGGCGCTGATTGATGCAGGCATCATTGATCCTGCGGACTATCCGGATGGCTTCCATCCCGATGATTCGATCACCCGTGCCGAAATCATCAAGATGCTGGTGCGTATCAGCGGAAAGAATGAGGAAGCGAAAAACACCCAGGGACACAGCGGCTATGACGATGACAAGGACATCAAGGATGGCGACAAGGGCTATATCATCATCGGAAAAGAGGATGGTATTACCGGAGAAAATTCTGACGGAAAATTGAAGCCGAATGATCCGGTTACCAAGGGTGAGGCCAAGGATCTGATTGATAAAACGAAACCTCTTCCAACACCTACCCCCACACCGGAAATACCCAAGCCAACACCCGCACCTAATGCGCCTGATCCTGTGAAGCCAACACCGACACCCGGCGGAAATTCGGATGACGATGATGATTCAGGAAGCTCCGGCGGCGGCTCCGGTGGTAGTTCAGGGGGAGGTTCCTATTCCTACCCGGATGCGCAGGTGCGTTTTGAACTTCCCGAAACTACACATACCGATACTGAAATCAAGATTATGCCGGTATGGAAATATATGCAGAGCTTTACATGGACGTTGAGTAAAACTGCCGTGGACGGCTCAGAACAGCCGGCAGAACTGACAGATGCCGGCACGCTCAGTCTGGAGGGCGGTATACTCCAGTTTAAGGAGCCGGGTAAATATACCCTGACCGCAACAGCGAAAAACGTCAGAGGAAAGGAAACCGTGCTATCCAAAACGGTGACGGTCTACCCGGTGGTTGACCTGACCTTCGCTCTGCCGGAAACCACTCACACAGACAAATCGGTTACGCTGTCGTATTCACCGGAAGCGCTCTATGGGCATGACATTGTGTGGACAGCAGAAAAAGACGGTGAAACAACAGCTCTTACCGATATGCTGGATGGTGCGCTTGGAAATGAGGGCGGCACCTTTGTGTTCAAGAGTTCCGGACAACAGACACTTACAGCATCCCTGACCGATGAAACTGGCCGCAGCTTTACCCATACGGAAAGTACAACAGTCTATCCCGTTGCAGAGATTACCTTTGGACTTCCTGAAGCAGCCCATACCGATACGGAGCTGGACATCTCTACCACACTGCTAAATGCAGATGATATGCCTGTGGTGTGGAGCCTTATGAAGAATGGAGAAACGGCTGAAATCGCAGAGGAACTGGAAGGCTCCCTGACCGATGAAGGCGGCAAAGTTCGTTTTAAGGACAAAGGCGTGTACCGTCTTACCGGAACGCTGACGGATGAAACTGGCAGAACCTTTGAAGCATCACAGGCTGTTACCATCTACCCGGTGGGCGCTGTTGGCTTCTATCTGCCGGAGATTTCCCATACAGACAAAAGTGTTCAGGTGCAGGCATCATTCCAACATCTTGGGACTGCTGAAATTCAGTGGTCATTGACCCGAAACGGTGAAGCGCTCACGCTCTCGGACTATGTGGAAGGAACTCTGACCGGTACCGAAAGCATCGTGCGCTTTAAGGAAAAGGGCGAATATGTGCTGAAGGCCGCCTTTACAGACCCTGCTGGCAGAAGCTACAGCTATACTGCACCTATTAAGGTCTATCCGGTACCGGGTATCACCTACAAGTTGCCGGAAACTGCCCATACGGATACCCCCGTATCCATTATTCCAGAAATCTTGGAATTGGGGGATCTAAAGGTGGAGTGGCTGTTGGAGAACAGCTTCGGATTCCAGGATCTTGCAACTTATCTAGACGGCACGCTTACAAACGGCGGCGGCACTATCCGGTTCAAGCATGCAGGAATCTATGAGCTTATTGCCCGGATTACCGACGAAACCGGTCGTGTGTTCCTGTATGAGGATGGCGGGAAAATTGAAGTCCTGCCGGTGCTGACGCTTTCTTTCGAGCTGCCGGACGCCACCCATACCGACCGCACCATTGATCTGCGTACCCGCGGCAATAACAATACACTGCCGGTAGAATGGGTGCTCACAAAAGATGGGGAACCGGTGGAACTTACCAATGCATTGGAAGGCAGTCTGAATGCTTACGGCGGGAAAATCCGCTTTCAGGATGTCGGAACCTACACCCTGACTGCTTCCATGACGGATGCGCTTGACCGTGTATTCTCGTACAAAGCAGCTACAACAGTCTACCCGGTACCATCTGTTACGCTGAATGTGCCGCAGGTATGGTATGCAGGAGAAGCTGGAGCGGTTAGCGTTACCGGTACAGATCTGGATAACCTCGCTGCTTACTGGACAATCAGCAAGGACGCAGGCGAAGCCAAGCCTTATGCTGCTTATGCTTCCGGTACGTTGACAGAAGAAGGCGGCTCCCTCATTTTTCCTGCAAAGGGAACCTATGAGCTGACCCTGACCATGACGGACCCTGCCGGCCGTACCTACGAAAGAAAATGGAGCTTCACTGTCTATCCTATCCCAACTATGAACATCAGCGTTCCGGCATTGACCTACAGCGGGGATTCCATGGCAGTTACCGCTTCGGGTTCCGAGCTGGCGGAAATGGACATGGCATGGCTCCTTTCTGTCGATGGCGGAGCCGCCAGACCTTATACTGAGTATGCAACAGGTGCTCTGACCAAGAATGGTGGAAATCTGCATATCTCTACCAACAAAACGATCTCCGTTAAGTTGATTGCAGAAGCAACAGATACAAACGGCCGCAAGTTTACGTTTGTTTCAAATGCAGGAACAATTAAGCCTGTTGCCAGCTTCCCGTTTACCATTCCGTCCTCTGTTCATATCGGCGCTGGTTTTAATGTATCCCTGCCGGCAGCCACCGGACTGGATGGCAGAAATCTTGTGTGGGCGCTGACTAAGGGCGGCAGTCCGGCAGCTTACACCGGAAGTCTCACCAATAGTGGCGGCAATATCACCATCAGTGCCACAGGCAGCTATGTTCTGACTGCCAGTACCACAGACAGCACGGGGCGCGCCTTTAGTTACTCTCAAAATGTCACCATTACCAACAATGCACCGAACAAACCTACCGGAAGTGCTTCCGTTACCCGCACGGCTCAAAATGCCAAGCTGCGGGTGAATCTTACTGCATCGGCTACCGACCCGGATGGGGATACTGTCACACTGGAATACTCCGGCAACACCGCCGACGGCTATTATGCCGTGGGAACTCACACCGTGAAGGTCCGTGCCAAGGATGTATGGGGGTTATATTCTGACTGGACGAATATCACCTTCACTGTAAGCAATTCTGCACCCAGTACTCCGGTGATTACCCGCACACCGAATGGAAACAGCATAGCCCCGGGCGTGTCCATCACCATTACTGCTTCCAGCAGTGATCCGGATGGAGATGCCATCACCTATATTTGGGAAGGGCGTCCCGCACAAACAAGTACAGCTTATCCGCTTGGCAAGAACGTGGTTCGCGTGAAAGCTGTGGACTCCACCGGCGCCGAATCGCCCTGGGCCGCAATTGTTTTCTTTGTAGCCGACCCGAATCGCGGTGGTGGTATGACTTTGACAGGTCCGGAATCAGTTATTCTGGAGCAGGGTATCTCCGGTGCGACCATTACCAATTACACCTTCACAGTGCCGCCAGTTTCCGGGCATTCCGGCAGCGACTACGGACGTGTCCGCGGATATAATACCTTGACCAGACAGTGGGATCAGCTCGACTACGGAACTACCACTAACGGCATCACCTTCAGCCGTTCCCTTTCGCCCGGCATCTACAGTCAGTTGGAGTTTTACTATTACACAAATCACGACTGCATGTATAACAAGTCCAACATCACCTACAGTGTGGAGTTTTACTTCCAATAATCAGCCTCACCTGGAAAGGAGGGCTTTTCATGAGTAACATTCAGATTAAAAATAACCTCATTCTGTACTACGGAAACACGGCAGGCTATCTCTCCGGGGAAAATGCTGTGGTTGATCCTATGTTCCAAACCGACGAACTGAAATCCTATCTCACAGAAAAAAAGGGACTGGAAGTGGAATGGAGCCCTGGCACCTTCGAGCGTCTGGCGGCGGGAACCCTTGATCCGGAGGGCAACGCTGCACTGCTAAGGCGCTGCCGTGTGTGGCAGATTGCACCTGAAACGGATGTGATGATGAAATTCATCAGCTATGACGACTTTACAAGACGCTTCGGAGAACCGGACCCCGCCAGCTATCAAGTGGTGTACGACGGCGAGGTGGACACCAATGATCTGGAAGCACTCTATACCAAATTTAATGTCGACCACCCACCCGGCTATGAAGGGCACAGTCTGTCTATGTCAGATGTGCTGGAGCTGTATGATAAAAGCGGCAGCACCTTTCATTACTGTGATACCTTTGGTTTCAAGGAAATCTCATTTCAAGCGCCGGAGCAGGAACAAATTGAAGGGCCGCAAATGAATCTGTAGCCATAAACCACACAGCCATAGGGCTGTTTTTTTATTGCCTGAAAATGAAGGAGGAAAACACATGAACCAGCAATTAACATCCATCAGAATCGATGCCCGTATCAATACGATTCACTTGAATGGCAGAGTAAGAGCCTTTGCATCCATTACGCTGGCAGACTGCTTTGTTGTCCGGGGCGTGAAGGTCATCGAAACACCCACCGGTCTGTTTGCCGCTATGCCCAGCCGCAGAAGTACCTCCGGCGAGTACCGGGACACCTGCTTTCCTATCGTAAAAGAGCTTCGGGAGCAGATCAACGAAGTGGTACTGGAAGCATACCGACAGGCACTCTTGCAGGCCGGGGAGCAGACACTGCAAGTAGAAGAATCTGAAGAAGGAGGATTCCCCCATGAGTAAAACACAAACTGCACCGAAAGCCGTACCAACCGCCGCTGAACAGCCGCTCCCTATGAAGATCGATGTAAAAATCGGCTCCATTCGTCCGGATGGAAATGTCAGAGCGTATGCATCGGTCAACCTAAACGACTGCTTTGCTATCCGCAACGTTAAAATCGTGGACAGCACCAAGGGGCTGTTTATTGCCATGCCCAGCTATAAGGCGGGCAATGGCGAGTACAAGGATATCTGCTTCCCGGTCACCAAGGAGTTCCGCGAGCAGCTGAATCAAGCGGTTGTTGATGCCTACCAGCAGGCACTGACACAGAGTCAGACCCAGGGCAGACAGCTGATGGAACAGGCTTCCCAGCCGGAACAGCAGCCCGGTATGCAGATGGCAGGGCTGTAGTTTTGCCATGTCACCCATACACCAATATTAAAAACCAAATCAAATAAAATGGAGGTCATCTCAATGAAAAAATTCGTATCCAAGGTAAGCAATAAGCTCACCACAAAGGCGCTGGAAGCACAGGCTTTGCTCCGCAGAAAGGACGGGGAAAATTTCGTCGACACGGCAATTAAGATCCTTATGGCTGTTGTCATTGGGGCTCTGGTGCTGGCCGGACTGTATGCCCTGTTCGGGGAGACCGTCTTACCTACATTAAAACAGCGTATCGTTGATATGTTCAATTATGGTGGCTGATCCGTGGCTCCTGCTGCAGGGCGGCTTTTTTATTGTCCTGCTGACTGCGGTATCCGCTTGGGATATCCGCAAACGGATCGTCCCCGACCTGCTGTGCCTATGCATCGTCCTGACCGCTCTGCTTGATTTTACGCCGGAAAAACTGCTTGGACTGATTCCCAGCCTCGTCCTGCTCAGTGCCGCCCTGTTCTGGGGCGGCATGGGCGGCGGGGATATCAAGCTCATGGCGGCTTCCGGTCTGGTGCTGGGCTTTTACAACGGAATGACAGCGTTAGTGGCAGGACTTATCCTGCTTCTTCTGTTTCATACGCTGTGTTTTATCATCCAAAAACTGCGGGGGAGGACTGTGCCAAGGGCATACCCCCTCGCGCCTTTTCTATCCATTGGCTGTCTTGCAGCCTATTTTTTATTTTGAAGGAGGACTATCCCATGAAAAAAACATTAGTTACTGTCGCTTGTGTTGCCGTTCCGGTTGCTGCAGTTGCAGCACTGCTTATCCGCAGATTCCGAAACCGCCGCTTTTTTTAATTCTAATCCGAATGTTAATAGAAAGAAGGAGGAATTGACTCTATGAGTTTTCTAAAAAACCGCACGATGCTGGGGGTACTCTGCATCGTGCTTTCGTTACTCATCTGCTTTGCGCTTACTCCGCTGTTTAACCAAAGCGTATCGCAGAAAACAAGTATTGTCCGGGTGGTAAAGGAGATCAAAGCCGGCGACCAGATCACAAAGGATACTGTGCAGACAGTGGAGGTGGGCGGATATAACCTGCCGGAGAACTTACTGCGCCAGCCTGATTCGGTGATTGGCAAATATGCCGAAGCGGACCTGTTTCCCGGAGATTATATCCTTACTGATAAGCTCTCAGACGTTCCAGCTGCTGAAAATGCATATCTGTACAGCTTAAATGGAGATAAACAGGCCATTTCGGTCAGCATCAAAAACTTTGCCCAGGGGCTTTCCGGCAAGCTCATCTCAGGCGATATTGTCTCGGTCATTGCACCGGACTATAAAAAGCAGGGAGCCACAGTCATCCCCCCGGAACTG
Organism: uncultured Anaerovorax sp.; assembly: GCA_963521065.1. Classification (GTDB taxonomy): domain Bacteria; phylum Bacillota; class Clostridia; order Peptostreptococcales; family Anaerovoracaceae; genus IOR16. The sequence continues at coordinate 16,045 of CAUQTI010000005.1, forward strand.
ACCTATGTAGAGGTGATCGGCGTCACGGCCAGCACTGGGTATGACACAGACACTGGAGAGATTTCTGAAGAGGAAGAGGAAAAGGAGCTTCCCTCTACTGTGACATTGCTGGTATCGCCCGAACAAGCAAAAATTCTTGCAGCGCTGGAAGCGGATGGAAAGCTTCACCTTTCACTTGTTTTCAGGGGTTCCAAGGAAAATGCCGTTCAGTTTACTAAGCTGCAGGATGAGGTTATCGCCAAGCTGTATCCCGTACCCGCAGTATCGGACGATACTCAGACAGCACAGCCTTCCGGCACAGAACCATCTGCTGAAACGGAGATGCCTGCCACAGAAGCAGGAGGTGAATAACATGCTGAACTTTATGAAGGGAAGCCTGTTCTCCCGAGAGAAAAAGGAAGCCCTGCCGGAGGAACCGGAACAGGATGTGCAGGTGCTGGCAGTATGGGGCAGCCCCGGCAGCGGAAAGACCACCGTCAGTGTGCGTCTTGCCAAATACCTTGCCGAACAAAAAAAGAATGTGGCGCTTTTGTTGTGTGATATGACCGCCCCCATGCTTCCCTGCATCTGCCCGCCCGGTGACTTGGAATGCGAACGCTCTCTTGGCAGTATCCTTGCCGCCACCCATGTAAGCAATCTGCTCATTGAACAGAACTGCGTGACCCATAAGAAAATCGGCAACCTGACCATGATCGGTATGCTCAAGGGAGAAAATGTGTTTACCTATCCGCCCTACAGCCAGGAGCTGGCGGCAGAACTGATCGACCACCTGCGAGACATCGCGCCTTACATCATCATCGACTGTGGCAGCTATATTGCTCACGACATTCTGTCAGCGGTTTCCCTGCTGGAGGCCGACTCCGTTCTTCGCCTGGTAAACTGCGACTTAAAATCCATCAGCTACCTATCCAGCCAATTGCCCCTGCTGAAGGATCAGAAATGGGATGCGGATAAGCAGTATAAGGTGGCATCCAATGTACGCTCCAATCAGGCAGGAGAGCATATTGAACAGGTGCTGGGCAATGTGGTGTTTCAGCTCCCGCATTCCGATGAGCTGGAAAATCTGGCTCTGTGCGGAAATCTATTTGGGGAGCTGAGCCTCAAGGATAGCCGGGGGTTTCGCAAGGAGATTGAAAAAATAGCAAAGGAGGTGTTTGGCGTATGAGCCGAAAGAAGCCTGGAAATGTAGACCGGAAGACGGTGTCTGCTCCGGTTATGAAAATAGATAAGACACGAACTGCGGCAGGCTCTCAGAGTCTGTTTTTTTCATCCTCAAATACCCGTGAATTTGGTTCCGTCCTCCGGGAGGTTCAGGCCCATATTTCCTCCCATTATGCGGGACTCATTACGGATGGCAGCAACGGTGAGCGAAAAGAGCAAATCAAACGGTATATTGCCAAGTACCTCCAGGATAACCGGGTAGCAGTAGCGGGAATGACCGAGGCACAGCTCACTGACGCACTTTATACCGAAATGGCCGAGTTTTCTTTTCTGACCAAGTACATCTTTGGGGAGGGCATTGAGGAAATTGACGTAAACGCCTGGGACGATGTGGAGGTCCAATATAGCAACGGCATCACCAAGAAGCTTACGGAACACTTTGAAAGTCCCGAACACGCAATCAATGTGGTGCGCCGCATGCTGCATGTCTCCGGCATGGTGTTAGATAATGCCAGCCCTACTGCACTTGGGCATTTAAGCAAGAATATCCGTATTGCGGTTCTAAAGTCTCCAGTGGTGGATGAAGATGTTGGCGTAGCCGCCTCTATCCGTATTGTAAACCCGCAGTCCATGCAAAAGGATGACTTTACCGGAGGCGGCACAGCCACCGAGCCGATGCTGGACTTTTTATCGGAATGCCTGCGATACGGCGTGTCCACCTGCGTGGCAGGAGCCACCAGCTCCGGCAAGACCACGCTGGCAGGATGGCTTCTGACCACTATCCCGGATGGAAAGCGCATCTTTACCATTGAAAACGGCTCCCGCGAGCTTGCATTGGTAAGGCGCAGGGATGGGCAAGTCGTAAACAGCGTCATCCACACCCTGACCCGCGACAGTGAAAATGAACGGCAGCGGATTACGCAGACCAGTCTTCTGGATATGTCTCTGCGCTTTAACCCGGATTATGTAGTGGTGGGAGAAATGCGAAGCGCCGAGGCAAACGCAGCCCAGGAAGCAGCCCGAACCGGTATCACGGTATTGACCACAATTCACTCTAACAGCTGTGAGGCCACATGGCGCAGAATGGTATCCCTGTGCAAGCGCGCGGTGGATATGTCTGATGAAACCCTCATGGCCTATGTGACAGAAGCCTATCCCCTTGTGGTGTTCTGCAAGCAGCTTGAGAATAAGGCTCGCCGCGTCATGGAAATCATGGAGTGCGAGATCCTGCCGGACGGCACAAGAAACTTCCGTCCGCTGTTCCAGTACCACATCACCGAAAACCGTATGGATAACGGAAAATTCATTATTGCTGGACACCATGAGATCGTACAGGGCATCTCAGGGAGCCTGCAGAGAAGGCTGCTGGAGAACGGCATGCCGCAAAGTACCTTGAAGCGCATTCTTGCGATGGGAGGTGCCGCATGACAGGAATCCTTTTAACTGCCTGCATCGGTTTGATTGCAGGTGCTTTTCTCATCCTCGGCCTTTCTCCTCTGGAATTTACAGATGGTCTGTTCGGGTTTCTGACCCGAAAGGATCAAAGCATCCGCGCGCAGATCAACGAAAGCACGAACCGGAAAAAGGCCCGTTTTCTGCGCAGGGAGATCATTGAAGTGCAGGAGATCTTAAAGCTTACTGGTCGTGCAAGCCGCTTTTCGATGGTGTGCGCGGTGTCGCTGTTACTTTTCGCGGCAGGGGCGGCCTTTGCTATTCTGCTAAACAATGTGTTTCTGGTGCCGGTGCTGGCGGCGGGGCTGATGTTCCTGCCCTTTTGGTACATCCGACTGACAGCAACTCATTACAAAAAAGCAGTGGCGGCTGAGCTGGAAACCGCGCTTTCCATTATCACCACATCTTACTTAAGAAATGAGGACATCCTCACCGCCGTGGAGGAAAGCGTACAGTACTTAAATCCGCCGGTAAAAAACGTGTTTACAGAATTTCTGGCACAAACCCAGCTCATTGACCCGGATGTGGAAGCTGCACTCCATGCCATGAAGCCAAAGATTCAGAACGATGTGTTCCACGAATGGGTGGATGCCATCAGCTCCTGCCGCTATGACAGAAGCCTAAAAACCACCCTGACGCCCATTGTATCAAAGCTCAGCGATATGCGGATTGTCAATGCGGAGCTGGAGTATCTGGTATCTGAGCCACGCAAGGAATTCATCATCATGGCGATGCTGGTGGTGGGCAATATCCCCATTATGTATATGCTGAACAGGGACTGGTATCATACGCTGATGCACTCCATGGTGGGACAGATTATTCTGGCAATTTGCGCTGCCGCTATCTTTATTTCTGCGGCATTTGTGATACGGCTGACCAAGCCTATTGAGTACAGGAGGTGACCGGGATGATGACACAGTTATTTTTTACCGGAATCCTTATTGCCGCGGGGTTATTTCTGATATTGGCAGATGTACTAAAGCTTCCCGCCATGGGAGCCGGAAAGGCCATGCTGGGTGCCGGCAAGGAAAATAAGAAAGCTGCTAAAACAGTGGAAGCGTGGTTAATGACAGGTGCGGTAAAGCTCTCGAAATACATCCGGATGGATGAGTACAAGCGAAGCCGGATGGCAAATATCCTGAAGGCTTCCGGCATTTCCATGACACCGGAGGTGTATACGGCCTATGCCATTACCAAATCCGGAGCCATAGCATTTGGTGCGCTGCCGTGCCTATTCCTGCTTCCGCTGCTGGCTCCGGTACTGTTGATTCTGGCAGTGCTGACCTATTTTCAGGAAACGAAACGTGCTGACGAGCAGCTTCGGGAAAAACGAGAACAGGTAGAAGGTGAGCTCCCCCGATTTGTGGCAACCATTGAGCAGACCCTAAAGGCCAGCCGGGATGTGCTGGGGATGATTGAAACCTACAAGAAGAATGCCGGACCTGCCTTTGCCCATGAACTGGATGTGCTAACAGCCGACATGCGCTCCTCCAGCTATGAAGCGGCGATGACCCGGTTTGAGTCAAGACTTAATTCGCCCATGCTTTCTGATGTGGTCAGAGGTCTCATTGGCGTACTGCGCGGCGATGACAGCGCTGTGTATTTTCAGATGCTGGCGCATGATTTTAAAGCGCTGGAGCTTCAGAGACTCAAGGGGCAGGCACAGAAGATCCCGCCGAAGATTCGGATATTCTCCTTTATTATGCTAATGTGCTTTCTTTTTACCTATCTCGCCATCATCGCCTTGGAGATTATAAATTCTCTTGGAACAATGTTTTAGATTGGAGGTGTAACTTTGGAAGACAAATATCAATCCCTGCTGTTTGACCGCCTGCAGGAGAATTACAATGCATTTACCGCAGAATGGGCAGCACTTGCACCGGAGGAACTGATTGAAAAAGCAGAGGAAATCTATGCGGTTCAGATGACAAAAAAACACCTCATGAGCTGTGTGGATGAGCAGCAGGCCGCATGGCTGCTGCGTTATGAAAATCCGCTGGAAATCATGCGTGACAGATGGATTGAAGAGAACGGCATGGGGATGGTGCATGATGAAGATTTCTCCCATGCGCTATGGGTGGTAATGGACAGCCAGGATACAGAAAAACTCTATGCGTTGTCAAAAGTCGCAGAACCGTCCACAAACCGGGATCGCCCTGTAACTGTTCGGGAGTTCATTGAAAAGCACCAAGGCGTTGCCTATGATATGATGACGCCAGGCGGATATGTGTATCTGACACCGGAAAAGGCACAACTTCTGCAGGATGGGCAGAGCACGAAGGGGCATCCGGGAAGCCCAGAGTATGCAGTGGAAATTCCTGCAGAAGAGCTGCTGGAACAGGAGGTTGTAAATGCCCGTTTCAGTGATGGTGCATGGCATCTGCTCAGTGATTACATTCATGAAATGGATATAGAGCAGGAGCAGACTCCCATGGAGGGGGTGACCCTGTGCTGAAGAAAATTCTGAAAAACAGGCGCGGTGAAGGTTATATTGACGTAGCCGTGCTGGTGTTGTGCGTGATGCTGGTCATCGCGGTGGCAGTCAGCGTCCTGCCTGTATTCGTTACAAAGAATAAGCTGGACACCTATGCCGCCGAGCTGTGCCGGGAAGCGGAAATCGCCGGATGTGTGGGAAGTGAAACAAACTTACGAGCGCAGGTATTGACCGAAAAGACCGGGCTTAATCCCAATATCTCATGGTCGAAAAGCGGAAAAATCCAGCTAAATCAGGATGTTACTGTGACAGTGACCGTGCAGACAGACCTTGGATTATTCGGCGGATTCGGGAGCTTTCCGGTTACGCTCAAAGCACAGGCCAGCGGGAAAAGCGAGGTGTATTGGAAGTGACAAATGGAAAAAAATATGCTATTCTAAAAGATAACAAAGGAACCTCGTTTCCCTTAATTATTGCAGTAGCCTTGGTGCTGCTGATGGTGCTGTGCGGAGCCGCCGAGTATATCCGACTTGCGATTATTGCCCAGGGCGTCCGGGACGCGGTTCAATCCGCTGTCATTTTCACCGTGAATGACAGCTATGACGATGTATATCACGGTGTCCGGGAAGGTTATGCCGGAGCGTATACACCATCTGCAGACGAATTTGAGGAAAGCCTTGACTACGGCGACATCTATGGGTATCTGGACGAGCTGTTGGGGCTGCGCTACGAAGGCGGATATCATGTGAAATATGCCGGAGATGGCTTGGAATTCAAACTCTCACGACTATCTGTAAACTTAGAAAATATGCCGCTGGCACCGGGCAGCCCAAACAACAGCCGTGGATTTCTGGCTGATGCAGTGATTCGATTGGAGGTTCCGGTACGGTTTGGGGGCAAACTGCTCCCACCGATGGTGATTAACCTCAAAACGCAGGCGAAATATATGCCTTTATTTTAGCTGTTTTCGGATTATCCATAGACTTCCGAAAACTTATGTAGTATGGTGTGTCATTGAAAAACATACCATCAACCATTCACGAAAAGGAGGTCATCCTACATGAAACTGACAGAAAAAACAAAACGCAGACTTACAGTTGCAGGACTCGGTGTTGTGGGCATCGCCCTTGTAATAGCAATTGCCTCACAGTTTAAAACAGAGGTTCCCAACGAACCGGAGATACTGCCAACGCAGGCGGTGTCCAGTGAGGTCACCCCTAGCGCAGATATTCCTGACCCTTCCACGCTGCCTTCGGAAACGCCGAAGATCAGCGTACCATCAATTGATCCGACAGAAACACCAGCTGTGACGGAGGGTGCGGATACCGGAAAATCCACTGGTACCGAGCAGAGCATCCAGGCAGAGCCTACGAAGCCACCTGCTCCTACAGAAGCACCTAAACCAAAGCCGGAAGCTTCCAAAGAAGAACAATCTGCCGCTAATCCAAGCAAGCCTCCTGAGAATAAGACGGAGGGCACGGTAAAGACAACGCCGCAGGAACCGGCAGGCGGAGAAAAGAAAGATGGGAAAATATATGTGCCGGGCTTTGGATGGATTGAAGATGAAGGTGGCGGTGTTAAACAGGAGACTGTGGGTAATGAGGGCGATGAGCTGACAGGAAATAAAGTGGGGCAGATGGATTAGCCCACAAAAAAGAATATAGCATAAAAAGCACCGATTATTCGGTGCTTTTTACTGTTTCAGGGAGGTATCATATGAAACGACATCTCAGTATTTTGCTTATACTGGTGCTGCTAGTTTCTGCGTTTTTGCCGAACACCGCCCATGCCGAAGGAGATGGAAACATTGATCATGGAGGTGGCGGCATGGGCAGCGGTACCAGCGAAAACTATTGGAATTCTGGCAATGAGGGTGTTAGAATTACCGTTGTTCGTGAAAGCGATAGAGCTACTGTAACAACCCCTATAGATTTCTCAAACAAAACCCCATCGGTCTCTGTGCATTTTGGAAAAGTCTCGAAAATTGCATATACCAACGGGCATGGGGTTTCGCCAACCACATCAACGTACACTTGCTTAAAACCAGCTCTTTCCATGCCTCGAATAATAAGTTCAGGCAGTGGGCAGGCAAGCATTGTACAAATTAAAAGTTATTTTACAGATGAACTTGTTATCCGATATATCGCTCAAGTTACCGGTATGAACTATGATGTATTAATTAACGGCGAATACAAGCTTCTACTGGAACCTATTGCCTATATTACATTTCAGGGTGTAAAAATGGCAATGACAGCCACCGAAGCAGCGCTTTACGATCAGAAGCTAGGTGGTGGACTGCGAAGCAAGATGGTTTCGCTTAGCCACAAAAACCTGCCCTTAGCAATGTTTTTAGAGGTATCGGATCTCGGTTATCCCGCATGGTCAGGCTCAAGAACATCAGCGGCTTCTAATGTTGATATCATTTCATCCCTGGGAATTGGTGTTGTCAGGTTTAAGGAAAAACCTAACAAACCACCCGAAGTGACTGCATGGGATTATGAGTACCGCGTTAATACCGATGTCATCACCGCAGTCACTGTTCGCGGTGGACAGTCCGATCCTGACCATCCGGTAACAGTCCGATTCAACATAGGTGGCAGAACTTATACCGTCAGTGGCGTGTACTACCCAGATGGAGATAGCCAACTGGTATGGGTACGCTGGAGGACACCCTCCACACCACAGACAATGACCATTGATGTGTCGGTATCGGGTAGTGGCTCCGCCAGCAAGGGTACCATTACAGCTAAAATCGTTGACCTATCCGGGAATGATCCGCCTAATCCTGTGGCAGATGACCGGAACGACGGCTATACCAAACCGTCCGTGACGAGCAAGGAACAGAAGACCTCGGCCTCTTGGGGTGTCTGGCGCCCGTGGTGGCATGAATATTGGGTTTGGCACAGCGGTGATGAAGATGAGGATGGATGGTGGGAAGACGAAGGATGGTGGGAGTTCGATTGGGACGCTTATCATGCCAGTCTTTCTGCAACCATGCGCATCACGCCAGATGCAAAGATACCGACTGCCTCGGGAAAAACCATGGGAAGTGGTTACGGCATCAATCAAAGCACCACTGCTAATGTCAGTACCAATCAATCTTCTGCGGTGACCGATGCGCAGAATGCCGTTACCTATTTTCCAGAATTTCAATATCAGACGTACTGGCGGCTTTTAGAGCGTACCCAATCCGGCTATAGCTCCAAGTTTGAATTTGCTGCCAACAAGTATTCTACCTACAAACGCAGAACCCACTTCACTCCCGTATGGATGCCAAACGGAAGCTACACTCCCTACACATGGCTGATAGATTGCTGGACGCCTTCGGGAATGCTTTCTATGAATCTGACCGACTCAGTAAACATCCAGGGAAGCGTTTGGGATGACTGGCACATTGCGCCTGTCAAACCGGATTGAGAGGTACAATATGGCATATGAACGCATTGAAAAACCGGAGGGCAGCCTATATCATTACACCAAAAAGGAACGGCTGGACAGCATTTTGCAGGACGGCAGAATACGCCGGTTTGGTGACCGGGAATGCTGGTTCTGCACTTCTCTTGAGGATACTCTGTCATTGATGGAAAGAACGGTCATGCAGGAAGGTAATCCGTATTATGATGTAAACGGTATACTCCAACGGTATCCAGCCTTTGTGCCGGAGGAATATGTGATTCTTAGACTCACACCCCGATACCAGAATGGTGAATGGGTCCGCTGGAATCAGGAGATACCCCACGGCAGTCCTCCCGAGCTGCTGGCGGCGGCAAAGGAATTCAGCAGGTTAAAGGTCGGTTTCCGTAGTGACTTTAAATTTCAGGCAAATCCGGAGGTGATAGAGGTTTCTCCTATGTTGGAGCAAAATCAGCAGCCCCGGCTTTCTATGTAGCAAACAACAGCAGAAAAACAACATGGCTGTGGAGTGAAGAACTTCACAGCCTTTTTTTCTGCCCCAAAACCAATAATGAAAGGTGGTAACCCTATGAAAATGAAACGAATCCTGTCTATGCTCTGTGTCATGCTGCTGATTATCGGACTGTTCGGTACGACAGCGTATGCGGCAGGTTCCGGCGATGTGGCGGGAGCGATTGAAGGAACATGGAACGATGCCTCCGGGCAAATCAAGACCGTGGTGAACAAGGTCGTTTTTCCTGCAATTGACCTGATTCTGGCGGTCTTTTTCTTTGCTAAACTTGCGATGGCGTACTTTGATTACCGTAAGCACGGGCAATTTGAGTGGGGTGCGACACGTTCCTAACTGAAAAGGTTAGGCACTAAATAATGAACGTGTAAATGTTCAGTTTAGGAGAACTGATATTCCGACAGGTGGAATGAGGGGGTAACGCCCTGAAATGCCTGCCTTGATACTCCGACGTGCAAAATGGCCTGTAATAGCTGTACTGTACGAAGCTCGGTGAAGTCGGCAGAGAGCAACCGTAAGCAGATAAGATATTTTGTCTGTACGAAAGCTGTTCAGAGGTGAATGGTGTTGCCTATATGCCGGAGGTCAATAAATTGCCTATGGTGAGTATGTGAAAAGTGGTTCACAGACGAACACCCGATATAAAAAGTCTAAACGAATAGTGCATAGAAATGTGCATACGCCAACACTGGCGGGTATGTGAGGTAAAGTAAAACACCATTTATGAAATACCTTATGCCGTTACAGGCGGCATCCAGCATACAGGCTTAGAGGGACACCTAAGGGCGATATGAAATGATAGGAATATCGGAACGTGGAAAGGTTGGAACGTGGAGCGGATTACAACGCTATGAGGCGTTTGCAGGGAAAGCGGTATCTAAAACCGTATAACCTACATTAATCCAACTGAAAGTAGAGCCGTGGTACCGATGAAGCGGTGATAATAAGCCGTGGAGGGACGGGCTCGAGTCGTTAAGAAATAAAATAAGTAAACACACAATCTCAAAGGTTCGAGTAAGACTAAGAAAAGCAAAATCCCCTGAAAGTGAGGATAATGCTGACTTTGACAAGAGCAAAACCGACAAAACGGTCTGCCCTGCGCAATGCGGAATATTACGATTTTCAAGATGTTTTAGACAAGCTGTACGCGGATAGCGAAAAAGGCTGTCAGTTTAAAAATCTGACTGAACTGATTTGTAGTCCTGAAAATATACTACTTGCTTTTCGGAATATCAAGAAAAACAGCGGAAGCAAAACCGCAGGAGTAGATAAAAAGACCATTACCCATTTACAGCAATGGGAAAACGAACAGCTTATAGCCTATATTCAGAAAAGACTAAGCAATTACATTCCTCAACCAGTACGCCGTGTGGAAATCCCAAAAGGCAACGGAAAAACCAGACCGCTTGGCATTCCGACTATTATGGACAGGCTGATACAGCAAGGTATTCTGCAAGTCCTTGAACCCATTTGTGAAGCAAAATTCTTCAAGCGAAGCAACGGTTTTCGCCCAAACAGGAGTGCGGAACATGCGATCTCCCAATCTTACAAATTTATTCAGGGGCAAAATCTTCATTTCGTGGTAGACATCGACATCAAAGGATTTTTCGATAATGTCAGTCACGGAAAACTGCTGAAACAGATGTGGTCGATTGGTATTCGGGATAAAAAGCTATTGTCTATTATTTCTGCAATGTTAAAAGCAGAGGTGGCGGGCATTGGCTTCCCCGAAAAGGGAACGCCGCAGGGAGGGATTATTTCTCCCCTGCTGTCAAACATCGTCCTGAATGAATTGGATTGGTGGGTGGCAAGCCAATGGGAAACTCTGCCTACACGGGTAGCGTATAAATGCAGGGTGATGAAAAACGGCACTCTGGATAAAAGCAATGTCTATGCGGAGCTTAGAAATACTGGGTTAAAGGAATGTTACATCGTAAGGTACGCCGATGATTTTAAAATCTTTTGTCGATACCGCAGTGACGCCCAAAAGATGTTCATGGCTGTAAAAGGCTGGCTACACGATAGATTGGGGCTTGAAATCAGCCCCGAAAAATCCAAGATAGTCAATCTAAAACGGCAGTATTCCGAATTCTTAGGGTTCAAAATGAAGGCGGTCAAGAAAGGCAAGAAGTCAAACGGTAAAACCAAATATGTTGTGAAATCCCATATTTCTGATAAGGCAAAAGAGAAAATCAAGCAAAGGGCTGTTTCTGCTGTAAATGAGTTGAAGAAAGTAGACGCAAAAGGAAATACCATTTTAAGATACAATGCATTGGTCATGGGCTGGCATAATTACTATCAATATGCAACACACGTCAGCCGTGATTTTAGTGAAATTGCTTTCTTGGTCAAATCGTCTGCAAAAGGCAAGCTCGAACAACAGATGAAGAAGAAAATCGCAAAACCTATTACCAGTCCGATTTACATTAAATATAGTAAAAGCAGAGAAATGAGGTTTGTTGGAGAAACGCCGATACTGCCAATCGCCTATGTGCGGCACAAAAATCCCATTGACAAAAAGCGTAGCATTAACAGCTATACTGTCGAAGGACGTGCTGAAATACACAAAAAGTTGGCAACTGTCAATGTGGCTATTCTCCATTATCTTATGCGGAATCCTGTCCGTGACAGGAGCGTGGAATACAACGACAACAGGCTGTCTCTGTACTGTTCTCAGCAAGGAAAATGTGCTGTCACAGGCAGATCCTTAGAAATCACCAGGATACATTGCCATCATAAAACGGCGACATATCTTGGCGGAGATGACAGCTATAGAAATCTAATCTTGATTGACGTTGATGTTCACATTCTCGTTCACGCCACGCAGGAGAATACTATCGGGAAATACCTTTCAACTCTGCAACTGGACGAAAAGCAACGGGAAAAGGTCAATAAATTGCGAGCTATTCTTTGTCTAAATGAAATATCCAAGTAACGGTTAAAGCTACTTGTAAATTGTGTAAATTACTTTAAAAACCTTAACGATGGAACGCCGTATGAGGGGAAACTCTCACGTACGGTGTGGAGTGGGGGAAAATCCTGCGATTACTTCAAGGGATTACCTATCACTATCCGCGCCCGCGATTCTGTTCGCCTGCCTCGTGTTTGCACTAACCTGTCCTCTGTACATCTGGACGATTTTAGGGATGTAGATACAGCAAGAGCCGTTGCATCTAAGTAAGGTGCAACGGCTCAATTTCGTGGCAAGTCAGATTTGATTGTGTAGGTGAACTTAGTCACCAACAGAGGGGTTTCTCATTTGGTTCGTTCAGAATATTCATGAAGTAAAATAGGCAATAATGCTTTGCTCCATTGATTTGATCAGAACAATCTTTTCCCATCTGAAATATCAATATCGAGCTCTTTCGCCACACTGTTTTGCTTAAATGGATTTATTTTTTCCACTACACCGTCACGTTTGAAAAGTGAGCCTGTATTCTTGAACCAAAAGGTTACATCTGCTTTTACGCATTGTTCACGGATATTAAGTACCCAATCATAATCGCACATACGGGCTTCTCGTCCTGTTTCGCCGCCAACAGTAACATGGTCTACTCCATGAAGATAGGGTGTTAAATCAATCGCTTCTAAAAGTGGGGAGCAAGCAATAAAACGCCGCTTTATCGGATAGGATAAAAAGAGTGGGAGTCTGTAATCGGCTAATTCTTGATTTTCGACAGTACAGCCAATATTCACATTGTCATAGCCCGACCCCCAATCAGACGGAAGCGATTGGGGGAAGCGGTCAATTCGCTTTGTCAAAATTAAAAAATCAATATCTGTTCTTTCCTTGATGATTGCCCAAACTTCTTTACGCCACTCATCCGCTTCGGGTAGGAAAAAGTCAGTCGCAAAGCAGGTTGCAAGAATTTTGTTTCCTTTGATATTGTATTCGCCCTTTGCATTTTTCCTTGTGGGCCAATCAAATTTATCTGTTTTTTGTATGGTGCTTTGACCGTAGCGTTTTGCATACGGCCCATAAAAATAGCAATTTGTACAGCCATCACTTATTTTATAACAGCCTGTCCATGGTTCCCAGTTCATAGTGTTCCTCCTCTTGGATGAGTGAAGCCGATGATAGAAGAAATGCAGCCGCTTGTCAAACGCAGCGTTTAAACGTCACCGTCTGTGCCTTCATGAAGATCTTACCCACCTCATAGCCGTAGGAGGGCAGTTCCTTCTTGAAGTTTAAAAAGGCATGGTCAATGGGAAAGCCCAGAATCTGTTCAATCTCGGCATAGGTCAGCGTGAAGCTGTTTTCCGTGCGTTGACCTATCGCCTTCCAGAGCGGCTCATATTTACTCATTCTCCCTCTCCTCCGATCTTGTTTGGAATAATATAGCGGCTTTGCTTCACCAAAGCCGCCGTGTATCACATACCAAAGCACAACGCATATTGCTTCACGACTTTAAGGGGAAACATAGTGTGCTTGGCCACTTCCTCAGCCGACATGCCCTGACTAAAAAAGCGTTTGATAACCGTATTCATATCCTCTGCAATCTCTACGATATGCTTATCGGGGTCATATACCCGAACGTCGCGCTGCCCCCACGGGTATTCCTTTATTTCATGCACCCATTGCAAGTTGGATATGCTTTTCATTTCGGCATACACTTTGTCTAAATCTTCTACTTCAAAATAAACTTGAAAGTTGTGTGATTGTTCTTTCACACTATCGACTGCTAATCCAACGAGTTCAGCATAACCTTGTTGCAGAGAAAATCCCTCAAAGGTTACATGTACGCCAATATCCATTACAGCGTTTTGATGAAGCACATTTTCATAAAAATGCTTAGAAGCGAGGATATCCTTAACCGCTAAAAGACAACCTTGATATTTCATTTTTCATTCCTCCTTTGAGAAAATTGTATCGTATATCTCTGTTCCGTCATAGTAAAAATCCGACATTGTTTTCAGATACTTTTGAGGGGTAACACCACTGATAGCCTTGAAATCTTTATCAAAATGGGCTTGGTCGAAGTATCCGGCTTGTTGCGACAATGCCGCAAAGAAGCAAGGCGATGTTTGAATATGTTTTAACACGTAGTTAAAGCGGGTTATACGCGCATAGCTTTTAATATTCATTCCGATTTGTGTAAGAAACAAGCGGTTTAACTGTCGCTCGCTATAACCGGATTGTCGCGCGACCTCTTTCACTTGTACTTGTCCATAACTATCAGAAATCACTGTAGTAGCTAATAACAAAGCGTCGGAAATAATGTGCTTTTCCATACGCCTGTATAAAACCTTCTCACAAATATTTGCCAAATCTGTTGCGGTTTTAGACATTACAAAGGCTTGATACAGCAAATGAAATAGCTCGTTGTCAATGTCCTCAAGAGAAAGGCGTTTGTCTGCAAACTCCGCTTGGCTTTGGCGTGTGATTTGATACAAACCATAGGGTGAAAGCTGGATAAGCATCAGGACATGATAACTATTTGGTTCCATTCCTAACAAAACAGGGGTTAGGGAGGCTCCCCATAGTTCAGCAATTACAGCGGTTCCATCAAAGGCAAGCGACAATGTTCCGCAAGCGTTAGGCATAAGCGTATAGTGTGCTGTAAACGTATCATTCGACGGAAATACTATGTTGTAGTATTGAATATATTTTCTCAGCCCCACATGGGAGGGGAACATATTAAATTGCTTGTCGTTTTTAATAATCAAATCGTTCCCCCTTATTTTCAAAGTAAAGTTTTCATTATGTTTATCCGCCGAATCTAAATCAAGCAAATATAAATACACCCCTTTGGGGCAATGTTTTCCTCACTGCCATTTCAAAAAAGTTTTACTCGGTAAATATATAAAATAAGTTTACCATAGCAAAATGGAAGTTTCAATCAATCAAATATAGACAATAGGGAGGAAAGTCGGTTCTATGAAAATTAAAATCCGTTCACCGTCTTTATGCAAGTATTGACTGGCAGATTCTTGGTATGTAAGCCTATGGAAATAAAATAAAAAGGAGGAAATTAAATTATGGGATGCTGGGGAATAACGGCCTTCGAGTCTGACACCGGATTGGATACAGTGGATTTCATCAGAAGTAAACTGCCGGAGAATGGAGTACTGGAGCTTGAAAAAATCATCGAAGAGATGAGACAGAAGGAATGGTGTGTACCCGAAGTCACGGATTTAGCATCTCACACCGGACCGATGGCATTGGCTGAAATGATTGTAAAATTCCAGGATGAGGATATCGGCGATATGGACTATGACGGGGAATGGGCGGCAAACCAAAACAAATTCAACAAGGTCAAATCCTTTGCCGCTACCGGGGAGTCCGTTCAATGGCTCCGGAATTATCTTGCTGACGCACTCGAATGTATCAAGGAGGAAGCGGAGCTGGCTGCCAATTCCGATAGAAAATGGGGTGGCTGGTTTGAGGAAGAAGACTGGAACGGCTGGCAGGAGCATATGTCCATGCTGATCAACCGTATGGATTCAATTCTTACGTCTCAGGAGGTTGAACTGATCCCGTCTAAGGAGCAGACGAGCGGTCCGGTTATGGGCGAGATAAGCTGATGAACGGTGGATGGCATTCGCTGTAGGCAATGCCAGACGAAACAGGCTCAAATTTTTATAACTGATATAAGGGCAGGACAGCCACTATAAAAGGTAGTTGTCCTGTTCTTTTGATTGGAGGAAAGATATGTTTTCCTCAAGGAACTAAATAAAAATCAGTAAAAAAGGTTTTCGTATTTTATGCGAGAGCTTTTTTTTATTGGAGGTGATGCCCATGTTCATATGGGATTTTGTAGCTGATACCGTGCTGGGTCAGATTCTTGATTGGATTTACGGTCAAATTATCGGCTTTCTAGGAAATTTCTTTTCCGCAATGGGCGGCATGGGAGC
This sequence comes from uncultured Anaerovorax sp., assembly GCA_963521065.1. GTDB lineage: Bacteria > Bacillota > Clostridia > Peptostreptococcales > Anaerovoracaceae > IOR16. The sequence continues at coordinate 31,869 of CAUQTI010000005.1, forward strand.
AGACCTGTTCGAAATGAGCTGGGTTCAGTCCATCGTCCTGTTTTTTGTTTATCTGGCTTGGGCGCTGTATGGAACCGGGCTGGTGGTGTCTGCTTTTGAGTGTGCCATCGAATACCAGTCCGGCCGGGGCAGCATCCGTGATGCCGCGCTGAATGCCATCAAGGGATTTATGGCAGTAGGGTTATTCTCCACCGTTCCTGTAGAACTTTACAAACTGTCCGTTTCACTGCAGAGTAGTCTGACGGCGGGAATCACTGGCTACGGAAGTGGCTTGGATACCCTTGCAGGTAATATCATCAACGAGCTATCCGCAGCCGGGAATTTAGAAAGCGCGGGTAGCTTGAACGTCTTTGGCGGGCTGGGAGTGATCACCAGTCCGATTATGATGCTGTTTATCCTGATTCTGATGGGCTACGCCGTAATTAAGGTGTTCTTTGCAAATCTCAAACGCGGCGGTATCCTGCTCATTCAAATCGCTGTGGGAAGCTTATATATGTTTTCCGTCCCCCGCGGCTACATGGACGGTTTCACCAGCTGGTGCAAGCAGATTATTGGGCTGTGTCTGACCGCCTTTTTACAAGCCACTATCCTCATAGCTGGACTGATGGTCGTGAAGGATCAGGCTTTGCTTGGGCTGGGGCTTATGCTGGCGGCGGGAGAAATCCCCCGAATCGCCGGAGCCTTCGGGCTGGATACTTCTACCCGTGCCAATTTTATGAGCGCCGTCTATGCCGGGCAGACTGCTATGAACATTACAAGAACAATTGTAAAGGCGGTGGCAGCAAAATGAAGCTGGTATATATCTGTTCCCCCTATGCAGGGGAAATTGAAAGAAATGTAAGGTTTGCGCAGGATGCCTGCCGCTATGCTATATCGCAGTGCAGTGCGCCGGTGGCTGTGCATCTGTTATACCCCCAACTGTTAAATGATGCTGTACCTGCAGAACGGGAAGCCGGTATTCAAATGGGGCTTCGGGTACTGGCGGCCTGCGAGGAATTATGGGTGTGCGGTTCCCGGATCAGCACTGGAATGGGCTGTGAGATTGCGGAAGCTGAGCGGTTGAGGATTCCGGTCAGACGGATATCCGCAGAACATATACAAGGAGGACATACCATGGAGAAATACGGAATATGGGCGCGCAGGAGTGCCGCCTCGGTGTGCGGGGCTGCGGAAGCCTGGGTAAAACAGGACGGAGAACCTCTGACTTTTGATACCTATGAGGAAGCAGCCTCTGAAGCCAGGCGGCTGATAGAAAATACCCGCACACCCAATGTAGCCTACTTTGCAAAAGGAATGGACATCACGCTGGAGGAAGCGCCTTTCTCTGGCATGAAACTGCAGTATTGACCGAACCGCTGACCCTCGGCAGCCTGTTTGACGGGATCGGCGGTTTTCCGCTGGCAGGCGTCGGACAGGGTTTTACGCCTGTCTGGGCCAGTGAAATTGAACCGTTCCCTATTGAGGTGACCCAGCTGCGCTTCCCTGAAATGTGCCATGTAGGCGACATTGCAAAACTTGACGGTGCGCAGCTTACGCCTGTGGATGTGGTCTGCGGGGGCTCACCCTGTCAGGATCTGAGCGTTGCGGGGAAGCGTGCCGGCTTACAGGGAGAGCGCTCCGGTCTGTTCATGGAGCAGGTCCGTGTAATCAAGGAGATGAGAGCCTATGATAAAGCAAACGGAAGGCCAGCTAACGCTGTTCGACCTCGGTATATGTGCTGGGAAAATGTCCCCGGAGCCTTTAGCTCCTCCGAATCAGAGGATTTCCGGGCGGTACTTGAAGAAACCTGCAGAATTGCGGACAGTACCGTATCTATACCTCGACCTCCGGGAGGGGTATGGAAATCTGCTGGGGCCATACTGGGAGATCAATTCTCCGTTGCTTGGCGAGTATACGATGCTCAATACTGGCCCCGCACCCCTCAGAGAAGAAAACGTATATACCTTGTCGCAGATTTTGGAGGCCACACCGCATCACAAATATTATTTGAGCAAGACCGCCTGTTTGGGGATTCTGCGCAGGGCGAGGAAACGCGGCAAGGAACTGCCGCCTGTTCTGAAACGAGCGCTGGAGATCCAGGCAGAAGCTCCGGAGCCGTTGGAGGAAGATCCGGAGAATGCCTGACACCATGGGATGTGCAAAGCCGCCGCATTTATGAAGGCAATGGTGTGTGGCCGTCACTGTATGGCGGCGAAGGTGGAGGACATGGGTATATAACAGAAGAAAAAAGTGAACCTGTAACGATTCCAATTAATACACAGATAGCCACTAGGCATGAGCGTATGGGAGAAGGAACAGGTCTTGGGATAGGAGCCGATGATGATCCCGCTTTTACTCTCCAGGCATCGCACTCCCATGCTGTATTTCATTCTGCACCAGAAAGCGAAACCATCGCCTTTGCCTGTAACCAGCGGGATGAGGTACGAAATCTAAATGATGTATCCGGGGCAATTCAAGCTCAACCCGGCATGAAACAGCAGACCTTTGTGGCGCAGTTTTGGGAAGAATCCGGCGTTCAGCAGCCAAATTGCCTGACCCCATGGGATACCCAGCAGGAACGGATCTTTACAGAGGACAGCATTGCAGCAACACTGGCCGGTGCGGATGGCGGCGGTGGAAGAAATCCGGGCGGGCTGATGTTTTCGGCAGGTGTAGTTACCAAGGGAAATGGCGAATGCTTTCTGACCCCGGAACAGCACACATCCCTCACATCGGGCGGTGGGCAGGCCGGGCAGGGCTATCCCTGTGTTCTGACAGCTGGCTTCTGTGCGGGAGCCGGTCCTGCTGCGGGAGGGATTGGTTACAGTGAAGAAATTTCACCGACGCTGAAGGCAGCGGAGAGCGGAACCAATATGGTGCCCTCCATCCTTTGCCTGAACGACCAGGGCGGCGGGCAGATGTACTGCTCTGAAAACCAGACCGGTACGCTTCGAGCACAGGAACATGGGCACCAACCATTAATCCTGGACTCCCAGCCGGAGCTGTTTGAGAACCATGGCATTGATTCGCGCTATACCGGACCTCACCCAGTAGCTCCGACAATGTCTGCCCGTTATGGAACCGGTGGCAACAATGTTCCCCTGATTTCCCAGCCAGCTGTTCTTGCCGGAGAGTCCGGTGAAGCTTTGGTACATGATTCAACTTACTGTATTGCCGGAAATATCATTGATCGACAGGATCACAATGGGGGCAATGGACTTGGCGTTCAGCCGGACATCAGCTACACCGTGACATCCACAGACCGTCATTGCGTTTTTTCACAGCAGCGGAGCGATGAGTATGCGCCAAATGAAGTAGTCAGCACGCAAAGTGCCAGACAGTATAAGGATGCAACAGACCTTATATGCGAAGCGGATGTGGCCGGACTGGATTGCCGCAATGGAGTGGAAAACGGCGACTTAAGCGGAACACTGCAATCCAAAACGAATGGTGGCTATTCCCTCAACAATGTGCATCCCATCCGCATCGGTAAGCTGATCCGCAGGCTGACGCCTCTGGAATGCGAAAGACTCCAGGGGTATCCCGATTACTGGACGGATATCCCCGGCGCTTCAGACAGCGCAAGATATAAAGCTCTTGGCAATAGTGTGGCGATTCCCTGTGTGGTGCATGTGCTCCGGGGAATCGCTTATTTTTTACGCAAATTTAAATTGGAACAGGAGGAATCAGAATGTACATCTACCCCGACAACCTAAAATCGAAAGCTACACTGTGGCTTTGGCAGCTCCGGGATATCGGCATCATTGGCGTGGGGCTTTTAATCTCTGTGTTTGCGCTGGTGCAGCTGGGATTTCTGCTGCCCATTGTCATCACAGCCCTCTACGCTTTTTTGACCATACGGTTTGACGATACCAGTATCCTTGACTTTATCCAATATGCCTGCGCATTCTTTTTGACCAAGCAACAGGTATACGAATGGGGGTATCAGCCGAGATGAGTAAAACTGAAAAGAAAACAGAAAAACAGCGCAAGGTTACCCGTCAACTCATTGGAACCAGAGAAGTGACAGATTACAGCCTGGAAACCTATCGCGGCGACCGGCTTGTGTATTTTATGATTAAACCCACTAATATCTCTGTTCTATCTGAGGAAAGTATCTCAGCGCGGATATATGCACTGATGACAGTTCTAAAAGGCATGGCGGAGCTTGAATTTCTGTGCTTGAACAGCCGTGAAAGCTACGAGGATAATAAGCGGTTTTTGCGAAGCCGTATGGAACAAGAAGACAATACAGCTGTGCGAAAGCTGTTGGAGCAGGATATTCTTCATCTTGACCGTATTCAGGTGCAGATGGCTACGGCCAGGGAATTCCTCGTCATTATCCGGCTAAAAAATGAAAAGGACAGTGAGGTGTTCCCCTACTTAAGCCGTATCGAGAAAACCCTGCGGGAGCAGGGCTTCATTGCCAAGCGTTCCGGCAAGGAGGACATCAAGCGACTTCTGGCTGTCTACTTTGAGCAGAATGTCACAACGGAGAAGTTCGAAGACTTTGACGGTGAACGTTGGATCATATTTGGGGACTAAAGTCTGCCGGTTTTTGTTGGGTATTCCATCTAGACTTGTGCAAGGTATTCATTTATTGTCTTGTGTAATACACGGGAGGTGATGAACATGGAATATGAGGAAATCATGGATATAGTGATAGCGGAACTGAGTCAGCGTGCGCTTAGCAGGCAGCGTGAGGAGGATGAAGCACTGGACCAAAAGATACTGCGGCGCATTGAAGTGCGGGGAAGAATTGAACAGTGCATTTCTACTCTTAGTGAGCCGGAACAGCAACTTTTTCAGGAGTATTTTGAAATAACGTTGGATATCTCAGGGATGCAGGAAGGGTATCTTTATATGCAGGGAGCGAAAGATTGTGTGCGTTTTTTAAAAGACCTTGGGGTTCTATGACTCCAATTTTGCTGGTGAAAGAAAAACAAAATAGGAAGCCATGGATTGCACATAGCTTCCTATTTTGCTCATGCTGAGAATACCACAAACATGTTAAAATTGTGTAACTTAATTTTAAGAAGATAAGTTTTGTAAAAACGGATTACAAATCCTGAATTCTCTTTATAAGAAATAACATATTATTTTCAATCTGCTTTATAACCGTAATAAACTCGTCATCACATTTGCCGGTCGGATCATCAAGTCCCCAATCCTCTCGGTGCTTGCAGGGTAAAAAAGGACACTGAACATTGCAGCCCATAGTGATAACAATATCAACCGGAGGAATTTTCGAAAGCAGCTTGGAACGCTGTGTTTTCTCCATGTCAATGCCGTAAAGCTGTTTCACTAATCGAACAGCGTTCTGATTGATCTGCGGCTTTGTTTCTGTTCCAGCAGAATAGCTTTCAAACACATCAGCGGCAAGGTGTTTACCGAGTGCTTCCGCAATTTGGCTTCGGCAAGAGTTGTGAACACAAATAAATGCCACCTTGGGTTTGTTTATTTCCTTATTCATGAAAGACCTCCCTTTTTATAGCTCTCTTAGCTTATCGCCCTTTATATCATCTGCGTGCCAAGCGATTAAAGCAAAATTTCCACTTGTATGTTCCGCTATCTTGTTTATCCATGGAATTTCATTGCTGGCTTTTGCAGCTAACAGGGCGTTTGTTGTTTTTGTATGATAAAGAGAAGAATTCACAAGCCACCACTTTGTAGCAATATTGGCACGTTTCAAGTCTTCTTCCAGACGTAATACTTCGTAAACTGGAGTAGCTTCAGGCAAGGCTACAATAACGACTGCTGTTTCAGCACTTCGCAAACGTGGCAGCAGCTTTCTTACGGAATCGGGGATATTGCCTTGTGTCCTCTGAACCTCTTTATGATAGCTCAATGTAGAATCCAATAATAGGAGTGTATGCCCTGTAGGGGCGGTATCAATGACAACAATTTCATTTTCGGCACGCTCCACTACTTCCGCAAAGGCTCGGAATACGGCAATTTCTTGTGTACAAGGAGAACGCAGATCTTCTTCGATATAGGCAATATCTTCTTCCGACATGGTTTCCCGTGCCTTTGTTAAAACTTCCTCCTGATAGCGTGCCAGCTCCTTATGCTCGTCAATATGGCTCATGGTAATGCCGTTGTTTTCATTGAGAACAAATTTTAAGTGTGCTGCCGGGTCGGTGGTGGTTAGATGTACCTTTTCGCCTTTTTCGGAAAGCCCTAAAGCGATTGCGGCAGCAAGTGTGGTTTTTCCAACACCACCTTTTCCCATCGTGAAAATGACTTTTTTGCCGCTATGATACAGGTCATCAATGACATCTTTTAGCTGTGGAACATGCTCTGCTTTCATGGTTTCATCACTGATGATATATCCATCCTTCGTGAGTAGTGACCTGACATTCTTCATACCAGTAATGTTGTATGCCCTCAAGGGAACCATGTAGGATTTGATTGCCTGTAACGGTTTTGGCATATTTGCAAGAGCGCTTTGCTGTTTATTGTAAAGATTTTTAGAAATGGTGTCATCATAATCAGCCAACACCCCATTGATTACCATAGACTGATTGAGTACGCCAAGCTCCGCTAATTCGTAAGAAGCCCGCTCTATTTCTTTGAGGGGGGCTGTTTCGGGGCGGGTTACAAGAATTAAGGTTGTTTGTGCACCGTCTGTCAGTGTTTCAACCGCAGCTTTATACATTTCCTTTTTACTTTCAAGCCCGGATAACTGTCCCAAACAAGAGGCACCATGTGTACTTTCGTTGATGAAATTGCTCCACGCAGAGGGAAGCTGCAACATTCTAAGGGTATGCCCTGTAGGTGCGGTGTCAAAAAGAATGTGGTCGTATTTTTCTTCCATCTCTTTATTGGTAATGAAGTTGGAAAACTCATTAAAAGCGGCAATCTCCACTGTGCAGGAACCAGAAAGCTGTTCTTCCATATTGGTGAGGACTGATTCCGGAAGCTTACCACGATAAGGCGCAAGCACGCTTTCCTTGTATTCTGCCGCTGCCTGCATAGGGTCAAGGTTTGCCACATCCAGATTGGGTACCTCTGCAATGGGCGTGGCTTTCCCTGAAAGCGGGGTGTCAAACACATCCTGCAAGTTGGAAGCCGGGTCTGTGCTGACAAGAAGAACTCTTTTGCCGCTGTCAGCAAGATTTACCGCTGTTGCACACGCTACAGATGTTTTCCCGACACCACCTTTACCTGTGTAAAACAAGTATTTCGTTAAGGTGATTTTGTTTGGGTCAAAGATTTGCATTGAGGAACCTCCTTTCCCTTTTAGCAGCAGTTCCCGTCAGAACAGCAGCAACCGCCTTGCTTTGCCGATTTTGCTTCGGTCATATAGCTTGCGGGAACCTCCAGCAAAGAAACAAGTTCCTCATTGGTTGGATAGCGGCCAGTTATCACGATTTTTTCGTCGATCATAACAGCGGGCAGTTCCTCAACACCTTTTTCATTTATAAAGGCGTTGATCGTTTTGTTATTGACAAAAGCCATCGGCGAACTGCTTAGATTAAAGCGGTCAACTGCCACTCCGTTCTTTTTCAATGCATTCAAAACAGTAGAAATGCGGAGCAGCTCCGGGTCAACACTCACACCGCAAAGGCCTGTGTCACAGCACATGGCAGGTTCAAATATTTGCATTTTTTTCATGATAAGTCTCTCCTTCTATATAGTTATATTAAATTGCTTCTTTGTTCCATAAGAACGGTATTACGCCACTGTCCCAAACGGTCTTGCCCAATTCGTTCACGGAATCCCACTTGACGGAATCCGCATTTTTCATGTAAACGAATGCTTGCTTTGTTGTCAGCCATAATTCCCGATTGCAGTGTCCAGATACCAGCTTTTTCAGATTGCTTTGAGAGAAAGTTCAGCAGTTGGTTTCCTGTACCTTTTCCTCTATGGGTATCATGGATGTAAATACTGACTTCCGCCACGCCACGATAGACACAGCGGCTTGACACAGGAGTTAACGCTGCCCAACCGGCAATGACATCACCATCGGTGATTACAAAGCGGCATTGCTTGATATGGGACTGGTCAAATTCTTCATAAGTGGGGCATTCCGTTTGAAAGGTTGCAAGGTTGGTATCCATACCTTGCTGGTAGATTTCGCTGACTGATTTCCAGTCGCCTTTTTGCATTTCTCTAATTTTGTAATTCATTTTGAGGAAACCAGCCTTTCGTTTTATTCACAAATCTTACGAGCAAGAGCATCACAGGAACTTCAGTCAGCACACCGACTACGGTAGCGAGTGCGGCCGGTGAGGATGTGCCAAACAGAGCAATTGCCACAGCAACAGAAAGCTCAAAAAAATTGGAAGCGCCAATCATTCCGGCAGGAGCCGCAACGTTGTGAGGTAACTTGAGCCATTTACTTGCAAAATAAGCAATAAAGAAAATGAGGAATGTTTGAATGATCAACGGTACTGCAATCAGCACAATATGCAGCGGGTTATTGATAATGACATCTCCTTGAAAAGAGAATAAAAGCATTAATGTAAGCAATAATCCGATGCTGGTTGAATTATTAAATTTTCCAATAAAAGTATTCTCAAAATAATCAATACCCTTATGCTTTGTTACTAATGAACGAGTCAAAACGCCACCTACTAAAGGAATCACAACAAACAGAAGGACGGATAAAATCAGGGTGTCCCAAGGCACAGCCACATTGGAAACACCAAGCAAAAACTTTACAATTGGTACGAAAGCAACAAGGATGATGAGATCATTGGTCGCTACCTGCACCACCGTGTAGGCAGGGTTTCCTTTCGTCAGCGTGCTCCAAACAAACACCATTGCGGTACAAGGAGCCGCACCCAGCAGCACAGCGCCAGCCAGATATTCGGTGGCCAGCTCCGGTGTGATGAATGCTTTAAATATCACAAAGAAAAACAGTGAAGCAATGCCATACATGGTAAAGGGTTTGATTAGCCAGTTTGTCACCCATGTAACAAATAGCCCTTTGGGGTTTTTGCTTACATTTTTTATGCTTTGAAAATCAACTTTCATCATCATGGGGTAAATCATCACCCATATGAGTATGGCGACTGGAATGGATATTTGCGCATACTCAAAGCGATTTAAAAACTCAGGAATACCCGGCAGGAACTTACCGATTAAAATTCCAGCTGCCATACAGATCAGCACCCAAATTGTAAGGTATTTTTCAAAGAAGCCAATACCAGCGTTTTTCTCCTTACTCATTGTCATCACATCCTTTGCAGCAGCCCGTATCTTCTTTGCAGATGCAGTTTTCCTTATCAGAGGTGATGGAGCAGAAAAATTGTTTTGTTTTGCCGATGGTTTCCTCGTCCAAAGAGTAATACGTCCATTTGCCCTCGTTTCGGCCTTTGACAAGGCCACATTCACATAGAAGTTTCATGTGGTGGGACAGCGTAGATTGGGACATTTCAAATTTCTCTAAAATCATGCAGGCGCAAAGCTCTCCGCAAGAGAGCATATCAACAATCATAGCCCTTTTGGGGTCGCCCAGTGCCTTAAACACTTTTGTATTTTCCAAATAGTTTTCCATATTGGCACCTCACATTTATATTTTTCGATATGACTATTATATGCATCAAATCGAAAAGTGTCAATATGAAATTGATTTTATAATTAATAAAAACTTGATTTCCATTTCCTAATCACTATTTTTTAAGCCGTCACAAACTGTGGCGGCTTTTTCAATACCCAAATTCAAACTCAGAAAGGAAGATGCTCATGTCAAGAAAAGTGAAAACAAAAGCCCAGCCGCAGGAGGATGTGCGGATACAAGAATTTCTGGATATGATTGCCCCTTCGGTAATCAAGTTTAATACCGACCATTTCATCTGCGGCAATACCTACCGCTGTGTTTGGGCACTCCGGGAATATCCTACTGCAACCGATGAACGGGCTATCCTCCGGCACCTTGGGGAGAAGGATGGCGTTACCCTGCACCTTTATACCCGACATGTCACCCCAGTGGAAGAAAAGAAAATCATCACAAACGCTGCCAATAAAAACCGGATGCAGAGAACCAGTACACAGGATCTCCAGCAGACTGTGACCGCAGAGTCAAATCTACAGGACGTGGCCACCATTGTGGCACAAATGCATCGGAGCCGGGAGCCTCTGCTCCATGCCGCTGTATACATTGAGCTGACATCCCATGATTATGACCAGCTGAAGCTTCTGCAGACGGAAGTCCTGACAGAGTTGGTACGCTCCAAACTTAACGTGGATCGGCTGATGCTGCGCCAGCAGCAAGGTTTTATCTGCGTCATGCCCTCCGGCTGGAATGTGTTTGGGGATCAGTTTGAACGGGTGTTGCCTGCCAGTTCTGTCGCCAATCTGTATCCTTTTAATTACTCCGGAAAAACCGACCCCAATGGTTTCTACCTCGGCAGGGATAAGTTTGGAAGTAATATTCTGGCAGACTTCAACCGCCGCGCCGATGACAAGACCAACGCCAATATTCTAATCCTTGGCAACTCCGGTCAGGGTAAGAGTTACCTGCTAAAGTTGATTCTATGCAACCTGCGAGAATCCGGTATGCATATTATCGGGTTAGATCCGGAAATGGAGTATGAGGATCTGACCCTTAATCTCGGGGGCTGTTTTATCGACCTCATGTCCGGCGAGTTCATCATCAATGTGTTGGAGCCAAAAAGCTGGGATGAAACTGGTGATCCCAAAGATATGGACGCACCCCAGGCATTCCGTCAGACCAGCAAGCTCAGCCAGCATATCAGCTTTCTAAAGGATTTTTTCCGCACCTACAAGGACTTTACGGATCGGGAGATTGACACCATTGAAATCATGCTGGGAAAGCTCTATGAAAAATGGGGCATCACGGACCACAGCAATTTTGATCGCTTAAATCATTCAGATTACCCGATTTTATCTGATCTGTACGACCTCATTGAAAAGGAATATAAGGGCTTCGATGAAAGCCACCGCCAGCTCTATACAGCCGATTCTCTTCGAGAAATCTGCCTTGGACTTCACTCCATGTGTAAAGGAGCGGAGTCCAAGTTTTTTAACGGCCATACCAATATCACCAGCAATGATTTTATTACCTTCGGTGTCAAGGGTGTGCTAAATGCAAGCAAGAATTTGCGTAACGCCTTGTTGTTTAACGTGCTTTCCTACATGAGCAACGAGCTTTTGACTACCGGAAATACTGCGGCCAGCATCGACGAGCTATACCTGTTCCTGACGAATCTCACCGCCATTGAATACATCCGTAATTTTATGAAACGAGTCAGAAAAAAAGAAAGCGCCGTTATCCTGGCATCACAGAATTTGGAGGATTTCAACGTAGAGCATATCCGTGAGCTGACCAAGCCCTTGTTCTCCATTCCAACCCACCAGTTCCTGTTCAACGCAGGCTCTATTGATGCTAAGTTTTATATGGATACCCTCCAGCTGGAGAAATCAGAATATGAGCTGATCCGCTATCCCCAGCAGGGTGTGTGTCTTTATAAATGCGGCAATGAGCGGTACAACCTGATGGTTCATGCACCAGAGCATAAGGCAAAGCTGTTCGGAAAAGCCGGAGGTCGCTAATGACCACCCGAAACATAGGGCGAAGGGAGGATAGTCTATGGACATGAGAGAGCAGCGCTTCGGCATTGAGATAGAGATAACCGGCGTGACCCGTGAACAGGCGGCAAAGGTTGCTGCGGAATACTTTGGGACCGACAGCCACTATGACGGAACCTATTATAATACCTACTCTGCTTTGGATTCCCAGGGACGGAAGTGGAAGTTTATGAGCGATGCCAGTATCACGCCCCAGCGTAAATCCGGGCGTCAAACCATATCAGCTTCGGATGAATACAAAACCGAGATGGTCAGCCCGATCTGCCGCTGGGAGGATATCGAAACCGTGCAGGAGCTGATCCGCAAGCTGCGTGATGCCGGTGCCATTGCAAACTCCAGTTGCGGCATCCATGTGCATGTGGATGCCTCCCCCTTTGATGCCAATACACTGCGAAACATCACTAACATCATGGCTGCCAAGGAGGATATGATCTACAAGGCACTGCAGGTAACCGTAGCCAGACAGCACCGCTGGTGTAAGCCGGTGGACAATCGTTTTCTGGAAGAACTCAATCGCCGCAGACCCAAATCGCTGGAGCAGGTCAGCCGTATCTGGTATGACGGAGAGGATGGCCGCCACGAGCATTATCACGATAGTCGTTATCATTGCCTTAACCTCCATAGTGTGTTCCAGAAAGGTACGGTAGAGTTCCGTTTATTCAACAGCACCACCCATGCCGGTAAGATTAAGTCGTACATTCAGCTGTGTATGGCAATTTCCGCACAAGCCCTGAATCAGAAGTGCGCCAGCCGTACAAAGACCCAAAGCACTAATGAAAAATATACCTTTCGCACCTGGCTTCTGCGCCTTGGACTCATCGGGGATGAATTTAAGACTGCAAGGCTTCACCTGCTGGAACATTTGGATGGCTGTATTGCGTGGAAAGACCCTGCACAGGCTCAGCAGCAAAAGGAACGATTAAGACAGAAAAAAGAAAAGGCTCTGGAGGAAGCAGCTCATACACCCTCATCGCAATTAGAGCAAACAATTGAAAATGAGCAGGAACAGGCCGGGGTTGATGAGCAAAGCCCCGGCCTTTCTATGTCAATGTAAAAGGAGGTATTCAAATATGAAAAATGAAACCCTGTATATTGCCTATGGCAGTAACCTAAATCTGCCACAGATGTCTTTTCGGTGCCCTACTGCCAAGGTGGTGGGGGTAAGCGAAATCAAGGACTATGAACTATTATTCCGTGGCAGTCGGAGCAGTGCTGTTGCAACGGTGGAACCTCTTGCGGGGTCCAGCGTTCCTGTGCTTCTGTGGAAGGTTCGCCCCAAGGATGAGCTTGCACTTGACCGTTATGAGGGTTACCCGAATTTTTACCGCAAAGAGCTGTTTCCCGTGGAGCTTGGCGGCCGATCTGTTAATGCCATGGTGTATGTGATGAATGACGGTCATCCGCTGGGTGCGCCGTCAGATTACTATCTTAACACGATTCTGGAAGGCTACAAATCCGCAGGCTTTGATTCGGATTTTCTGGAACAGGCGGTGGAAAAGTCTATCCGTCTGGCACAGGAACAGCAGGAAGCCGAGCCGGAACAGGGCAATTTGTTTGGGCAGAGATGGTGGTAAAAAAACAAGCCGTACCTTTCGGTACGACCTGTTCTACTTCTCTTCCTTCTGCATTGCTTCCATAGTTGCGTACAGAATGCGCAACTGGCTTTCATTGCATTGTCGCATACGCCGCTCGGTTTTGCGAAAGACTTCATCCTCTCGTTCCGGGAAGAACAGAGCATCCAGCGAAAGGTTCAATGCCTGAACCAGACGATACAGCAAATCAATGGAAGGCTTACGGTGTTCACTCTCAATATGCTTTAAGTGCGTGGGGGTGATGCCAACCAGTTCGGACAGTGCTTCGTGGGTATAGTGCTGCTCCAGCCGTGCCGCACGGATCGCAGCGCCCAACGCCCCCTTCTCTAATTTAGTTTCCATCTCTATCAGCTCCTTTATTTATTAGCTTATAGTTTCCAATTCCACTTGAAAATAAGCTATAAGAGAATTATAATATATCTTAAAGCTAACTAAAAGATATAAGAACGGAGGAAATAAGAGAATGACATCAAAGGAAAAAGCAAAGTTGATCAAGCAAGCAGGGCGGTTATACCTGCTGGGACACAAGGTGGAAAAGCACAGAAGTGAGCTGCGCAGACTGGTAGAACGAAAGGTACCCTATGATTCTCCGCAGATGGCAGATGCTCTTGCAAAATTTGAAGAGGCAGACAGTGAATGGAAACGTCTGGAACAGGAGCATTTAGACTTTCGCAGCCGGCTTGGTATTAAACAAGATCAATTAATTGAATGAGGAAAACACATATGCCCTCCGGGAATTCTCCGGAGGGCATATGTGTTTGAAAGGAGGTTATCCATGGCAGATCCTGCAACCATCACACTTGCAGTCAAAGCAGCAATTGCGGCCGCATCTAATAAACGAACATGGAAGGCGGTGGGTGTTCTCATCGCTACCATATTAACGCCCTTTATTCTGATCATCGTCATGATCACAAGTCTTTTATCAGGAACCGCAAACCACAACAATGCCGCTGTTGCACTTTCTTTTCATGGTGGCGTTATATCCGGTCAGGTGCCGGAGGACTACCGGCAGTACATTGAGGACATGCGACAAAGCTTCTCAGAGCTGGACACGGCAATCTCAGAAATCACTCCCCTGATAGAGGATGGAAGCCTTGACTCCACACAGGTCAAGGCCATTTTTTATGCTCTGTATTTCGGCGCAGATTCCCTGCGTGGGATGGATTACCAGGTATTTGCGGACTGCTTCGTCCGTTATGAAGAACGAACCCGCACCTGGACAGACGAGGATAAGGTGGAGCATAAGGAGACCTATACCGTAGCGGTTCCCCTTACCTCCCTGCCGGAAATTTATGCAAGACTGGAAGAAACGCTTGGTCTGTATATTTCCTACGAGAAGCAGGCGAATGCATCAGAAATCTATTACCGGGCATTGCATGGAACTGGCGCACCCGGTGAAGGCGATGGTTTTGACCAGTGGGCAGACTGGATGCCGGACCAGCTCTCTGGTCTGACCTATGATTTGCCTGTGGGTGAGACTGGAGCTGGGGCTGTTCAGCTTGCACTGTCCCGTCTGGGAGATCCCTATTCACAGGAGCGTCGTGGGCAGGGCGATTATACGGACTGCAGCTATTTGGTGCAGTGGGTATACCGCCAGTTGGGAGTTAAGCTCCCCGGTACCGCTGCCGAGCAAGGTAAATACTGTGTGAACAATGGACTTACCATTTCAAAGTCCAACCTGGCATCTGGTGATCTGGTGTTCTGGAGCCATAAGGTAAATGGACGTTATCTCAATATTACCCATGTCGGCATCTATGCAGGTGATGGCAAGGTAGTAGATGCCTCCTCCTCTCGAGGACAGGTGGTATACCGGAATTTGTTTGATGCAGATAAGCAGGTGCTGTATGCAAGACCCTATGTTGAAAATAAAGCTCAGGCATCTTCCTCTGGTTTGCACTCCCCGTTGGGAAACGGCTGGCGCTCCATGGTCACTTCGGAGTTTGGCGGAAGAACAGATCCCATCACCGGAGCATGGTCGGGACATTCCGGACTTGACCTGGGGGCGTCTAAGGGGACTCCAATCCGTGCAGCTGCCGCTGGAACCGTACAGACGGTTAGCTATGGCAGCACCGGATACGGATATTATTTGACCATTGACCATGGCGGAGGAGTGGTCACTCTGTACGGACATTGCTCGGACTTGCTTGTTACGCAAGGACAGACGGTAAAGGCCGGAGAAATTGTGGCGAAGGTGGGCTCAACCGGACGAAGCACCGGGAACCATCTGCATTTTGAGGTGCGGATAAACGGAACGGCCCAAAACCCAAGAAGCTATCTGCCATAGGCAGAAAAGAAAGGAGTACGCTATGTTGAAGCTACAGGCAATATTTGAACGAAAGGTATCAGAGTTCCCTTTAAGGGAGTGTGTGATTGAAAAGGCAGTGGAGCTTCCGGAAGCGGAATATACCCGTTTCCGTTCCGGATTGCTTCGGGACGCTCCCTTTATTTCAGAGAGTACCGATTCCATGTACATGGAGAAAAACGGAACATACCATTGTCTTCTGGTGTTGGGAGAAAACCAATCTGATGGTGTTCTTGTTGAAGCAGAGGGATTTGGCTATGCCAGGTATTCCAGTTATCTTCCGGGGGCAAGAGATTATCTGACCACCCAATTAAATGAGCTTGCGAACCAGATTATTCGGGAAGGTACTCAAAGCACCTCCAATGGCACATGGGCCATTTATTTTGATGAGATACAAGAGCAGCATGGTGTGAATCTAAAGGACAGCGATTACATCAGCACGATGCTGTGTGACCTTCTCTCGGTTCGGCAGGAAATGGCTGAAATTGAACCATTGGAGGACGGTCTCGACATGACCTTCTATCTGGATTACTGCCCAAATCTGGAGAATGACACTTTGAGTGAAGGGGATGCCGGAGATCAAACATTGCGCTTAAAGGAGCTGATCCGTGTACCTTTTGAAAACCTCCATCTTGTGCATCACGAGGTGGATATGGACCCTTCCACCATTGTGTATCTTGACTCTGCCACCTTGACAGAGGAAGGAAAACAGGCATGGGAGGATGTGCTGAATGCACAGGTACTTAGAGTGTTTCACGGAATTTATGGCATGCAGGCGGAGTGTGCGGGAGTATCCTCTCAGCGCCTGACTGAATTCGCCCGGATGCTTGCCGGGGATTGTCCCTGTGAGGATTATGACCGCTGGGTCAGAGAGCCGGAGGATACTCCCGGCATGGAACTGAAATTGTAAAAGAAGGAGGAATTAACCCATGAGTACAACCGAATTGAAGCTGTCCTTCCCAACGGAAAAGCTGGAAGCCCTCCGCTTTTTCATGGATAAAAAGGAGCTTACCATTGAACAGGAGCTGCAGGATTATCTGGATAAAACCTATGAAAAGGCAGTTCCGACGCAGGTGAGGGAATATGTGGAGAGCCGCATGGAGCAGACGCCCGCAACACAGGAACCACCGGGGGCTCCCGCAGTTAGAGAACGTCCGGTACGCCAAAGCCGCCGCCAGAGAGAGCTGGCTGCTGCTGAGCCTCAAATGGACGCTCCCCCTCAAGAAGAACCCTCGGAGGATTCGCCTCAGGAAAACCAGAGCATGAACATGAGTATGTAACAACAGAAAAAGAACAAGGAGGTGTTAGCCATGATTAAGCTTGGCATAGACAATGGAAATTACAATACAAAATCCTCGGAGGGGATGCTTTATGCCTCCGGCTTTGCGGTCAGCGACCGGGAATTCATTACACCGGAAATGCAGCTGTTCTATGAGGGCAGCTATTACGCGATTGGAGAACGTCGCCTGCGCTTTCAACAGGATAAAACCAGAGAGCAGGATGCGTTTATTCTTACCCTGCCGGCCATTGCGGAAGCCATGAAACGCGTGGGTGTGAGCAGTACCGACATTATGCTGGGTGTGGGGCTTCCCATTGACAGCTATGGTACACAAAAGGAGGCGTTCCACCGGTATTTTCTGCGGGAAGATGTCTCCTTTGTGTTTGAGGGCAGACCTTACCAGTGTCGTATTACAGACTGTAAGGTGTTCGCACAGGGACATGCGGCGTTGTGCCGCTATTATCCTCAGCTGAAGGAATACCGCAGTATTACCCTCGTTGATATCGGCGGATATACGGTGGATGTTCTTACCGTCCACAATTTCAGACTGGATAGAGCCAGCTGTGCCAGCCTTCGGATGGGAATCATCACCTTATACAGCCGCATTCAGGATACCCTTCAACGAAGCGGTATCCTGCTTTCAGACACCTTAATAACCGATGCTATCCAGGGCAATATTCAGCATACTGCCAGCAGGCAGATCGAAGAAGCTGTGGAGCAAGAGGTCTTGGCCTACTGCAAAGAGCTGTTTAATGCACTCCGGGAACGAGGGCTTGATCTGCGGCTCCCCACTGTGTTTGCGGGCGGTGGTGCTGAACTTCTGGAATCCCGGCTGCGCGGGGATGGACTCAATACTGTGGCGGTGCTGAACCGGTTTGCAAATGCAGACGGATACAAGCTTCTGCTGGGTTAGGAATATGCGCAAGCGTTACTATCTGTCCTTTGATATGGACGATCCCAGACACCGGGAGGCCGAGCGGCTGTTCACGCAGCAGGCCAGCCGCCAGCGCACAGAATTTGTGGTGTCCAGTATTCTCGCCTTAGAGCAAAATGTTCAGCTGGAACAGGTGGTGCGGCAGGCTGTTCGGGAAGAACTGAATCAGCTCCGGGTAACAGTCCCTTCTTCGACAAATGTCCCGGAGGCCGTTGTGCATCTGGAAGAGCTTCCTGACAGCCTGATCCACGCGTTGGAGGAATTGTAGCGGCTCCACTTCCCTGCCTAATACCTGTTGAGGAAAAAAATAACTTGCACCAATTTGGCGCAGTTTTTCGGTATGGGTGTAAACGGTATGCACCAACTTGGCTCACTTATTTATTCAATAATTCTATGAAAAGGAGATGTTATCTATGAAAACAGCGGTAATTTCTGTTTGTTACAGCACAGAAAGGCTGGAGGCCCTCCGGCAGTATCGAACTGAAGCAGAGCTGCAGGAAGGACTGGAATCGGTGCTTCCTGCACTTTATGAAAAGTATGTTCCCTCTGAAGTGCGGGAACGAATTGAAGCAGCGGTGGAAGGTGGCGCGTAGTGTGAGCGCTGCCTCTTTTTTTCTCTGAGGTTCGCGCTGCGAAAATCAGTGTGTGGATGGAAGGAGGATCAAAACGAAAAGGTCTTTCTATCCCGGATTGAGAGTATCTGTGAATTCGGCTCTTATGAATCCTCGCAGGGCGAAGAGCAGGTACCCGGCATGAATCTTAAACTCTAAAATGACAGGAGGATTGAAATGGGTGACGAATCAATCGAGCTTTGGCTCAATAAATACCAATATACCGCACTGTCGGATATCCTTTATGAAAAAGGCACTGATATAAAAGCTATCATGCAGGAAAAGCTGGTGGAGCTATATATACAAACCGTTCCCGAACAGGAGCGAATTGAAATTGAGAACCGGATCAATGCAGAACGCCTTGCTGCTGAGCAGCGCGCACAGGAGATGCGACGGTTTTCCGTATACCATGTGACAGAAAACGGCGACAGCCATTGCTTCGAATCGGATTATTGCCTGGAGCTGATGCAGCTGGCGTTGTTGGTACGCAGATACCAGCGCGGTGAGCTAAAATATCAGCCGGAGAGCTTTACAGCTCTGTTCCGGAATTCTGTTTCCATCAACGCCGTACAATTTGAAGAAAACGTAAAAAATCGGATGGACAATACCGGTCAGATCACCGGCGTGTTTGACATTGACTTTGACCGGCAAATGATTTCTGGAGTCAATATCATGGATGGTTGGAAGGCTTACTCCATGAAGGACACCGGCACTGCAGCCTATTACGCCTACCGTGCCAATTATCTTCCAGAGGATAAGCGCTGGCCTATTTTTCTTGAACATCTCGAAGGTCGTGAGCTGACACAGCCTGCTCCACTGATCACGGCAGGCTGCCGCAAGCTGGAGGAAGGTGATATCTCCTTTTCAGACGAGATCATGGAAACGGATGGGCGCCTCAATTTTTATGTCAATGTCCCCTTCAACGTGGACGAGATATTCGGAACCCATGTGGAAACAGCGAATAACGATGACTGGATCAATGTCTATGCCAACTATGATACCGTTCATGGACAGGTGTATGATACCTTGGGCATTGTCCTGAATCGTGGGAATGGCTCCTGCGAAGAACTGGCCTATCAGCTGGATGATCATGAAAAGGAGCTTTTGCTGAGCAAAATGCAGAACTATTGCCTGAAGCAGGAGGGTATGACACTGGAGGAATCCGAGCCGCTGACAGGCCCAGACACGCAGCAGATGTAGATACGCCACGTTACCGCCCGTGTGCCCCAGTGTCGCGTTCTTCCGGCTGGTGTGGCAGCGTTACACCATAAGGGTCTGTAGCCCCTTGTTGGAGCCGTGTGCGCACAAGCTTGACGGCTGGCGAAACAAGGAAAGTCGTGATGAACCATGGGGTCGAAAACGATGCGGGTTAAAGGAGCGGGGTCGTAAACGCCCCGCTCCGGCTCAAATCTCCCCGCAATGCGGGGAGAAAAACGGTTTTTCACCGGGGTCGTAATAACACCCAAGGAGTTGCCTCCGGGGTTGTAAGGGAAACAGAATACCGATAAAGGCGGGAAATAACGGCTTTTCATAGGGGTTGCGACAGGTGTTGCAGCTCTTTTTTGATAGAAACGGAGGTTTGTTATGTCAGAAGAAGAAAAAATCAAAAAAAAGTTCCCTTTGTGGATGTATCCGGAAACCAGACAGCTGGTGGCAGACTGGTACAAAAGAGATAACTGCCAGAGCCAGAGTGAATTCATTGAAAAGGCGATTAAATTCTACTGCGGCTATATCTCAGCAGAGGAAGGCGTCCGGTTCCTCCCTGCAGCAATTACTTCGGCCATGACCGGCATGGTGGATGGTCTGGAAAACCGCATGGCACGGCTTACCTTCAAGCTGGCGGTGGAAATGAGCATGATGATGAATATCCTTGCCGTCAATGCAGATTACGATGAAAACACGCTGCGCAAGCTCCGCGGCAAATGTGTGGAGGACGTGAAGCGGTCAGTGGGCTCCGTAACCTTTGAGGATGTAGTAAGCTTTCAGAAGCGGGAAAGGCGTGACTGATCATGCCGCGAATTATCTTTAAATGCCGTTACTTAAAAAATGCGGCGGCTCATGCGGAAAATCTGGTAACCTATGTTGCCACACGGGATGGTGTAGAAAAGCTTCCGGAGCGGATGCGAAACCGTCCTGTCACGGAAAAGCAAAAGCTGCTGGTATCGGATATTTTGGAGCAGTTTCCGGATTCCACCGGGCTGTTCGAGTATGAGGATTATCTGGCGAAGCCTACCATGGAAAACGCCTCTGAATTTATCTCCGCTGCCTTGGATCAGAATCTTGACCAGCTGGCACACAAGGAAGTCTATGTCAACTATATTGCTACCCGCCCTCATGCTGAACGACTGGATACCCATGGCCTTTTCTCCGATGAGGATATTCCGCTGGTATTGTCACAGACAGCGCAGGAGGTGGCGGAACATACCGGAAACATCTGGACGCCCATCATATCGTTGCGGCGGGAAGATGCCGCCCGGCTGGGGTATGACAATGCCGCCGCATGGATGGCGCTGCTGCGTAAGCAGCGGAATGTCTTTGCCCAGCAGATGAAAATCGAACCGGAGAACCTGCGGTGGTATGCTGCCTATCACGATGAGGGACATCACCCTCACTGCCATATGATTGTGTATTCGGTTGATCCCCGTGAGGGCTTTGTAACAAAGCCGGGCATTGAAGCCATGCGAAGCAGTCTGGCGCGGGAAATCTTTCAGCAGGATCTGCTCCAGATTTATGCAGAGCAGACAGAGCGTAGAAATGCACTGACATCGCAGAGTCGGGATGCCCTGCAGGTACTTCTGGTACAAATGCAGACCGGTGCCTGTGACAATCCCGTGCTGGAGGAACTACTTTCTCAGCTGGCAGAACGGCTTCGGCACACCACCGGTAAAAAGCAGTATGGCTATCTAAAAGCACCAGTTAAGGAACTGGTGAACCGGATCGTGGATGAACTGGCGAAGGAAGAACGTGTGGCAGCGGCTTACGCCCAATGGTACGAGCTTCGCAATGAGGTACTGCGTACTTACAGAGATGAGCTTCCGCCACCACTCCCTCTTTCTCAGCAAAAGGAATTTAAACAGATAAAGAATATGGTAATTGCGGAAGCAGTCCGGCTGGGCAATCAGGAGTTCACCTTTGAGGGGGATGATCAGGCGGAACCGCCTCTGGAGTATGAACCTATCATGGAGGAAACGTTCATTCCGGAGGATCTGGAAGTGATGCCAGATACGGAGCCTGACGAGGAATTGACTGGGGAAGCAGAAGACGATCGGTCCGAGCCTGACAACGATCATGACTTCGAATCGACCAACGTACATTCCGGCAGTACGGATACAGTGTCATCCAGCGGTGAACCACATATCGCATGGAACAGCCGCTATAAGCAGGCCCGAGCATTCCTATACGGCAGTGATCTTTTAGAGCCGGACTTTGAACAGGCCCTTGCCCTATTTCTGCTGGAAGCGGAAGACGGCAATGCCCTTGCCATGCATGATCTGGGAAGAATGTACACAGACGGTCTGGGTACAGAGATTGATGCAGATACTGCCTTTGTCTGGTACGGAAAGGCTCTTACCGCTTTTATGGCGATTGAAGCCAAAAAGGAACATCGGTATATAGAATATCGTATCGGTAAGCTTTATGCAGCGGGACTTGGCACGGAGCAGAACTACGCAGAAGCGGCAGACTGGTTTCAGCAAGCGGCTTCCAAGCGTCACAAATACGCCCAATATTCCCTTGGCGGTTTATATTACCGGGGCCAGGGTGTGGAGCATGATTTTCAGACGGCATTCAGCCTGTACCAACGCTCCGCTACTCAGGGAATGCCCTATGCGGATTATGAGCTGGCAAAGATGTATCGGGACGGAGTTGGAACAGCGCCAAACGCTGACGAAGCGGACCTGCACTTTGAGGCCGCCTTCCAGGGCTTTTTGCAGATGGAACGGCAAAGTCGTGATGACAAGCTGCAATACCGCCTTGGACAGATGCTTTACACCGGAACCGGAACAGAAAAAGATGTGGACGAGGCTCTTCGCTATTTTGAAAAATCTGCCCGGCTGGGGAATGTCCACGCACAATATATGCTGGGGAAAATTTATCTGGATGCGGACAGCGGGCATTTTAACGCGGAGAAAGCCATCCTATGGCTCACAATATCAGCGGACAACGGCAATGCGCTGGCACAATATGCTCTCGGAAAGCTTTTCCGGGACGGAAATCATGTAGAAAAGGATATATCAAAAGCAATTGCGCTTTTTACACTGGCAGCAGAGCAGGATAATTCCTACGCCGCCTATGCGCTGGGAAAGCTCTATCTGCAGGGAGATGACACACCCAAGGATATGGATGCCGCATTAAAGTGGCTGACAAAATCTGCTGACCTTGGCAACCAATTTGCGCAGTATGCGCTTGGGAAGCTGTACCTGACTAGCGAGGATGTGCCAAAGAACATTTCCAAGGCGCTGGAACTGTTTCAAAAGTCAGCGGAGCAAGGCAATCAATATGCACAGTACCAGCTCGGTAAGCTTTATCTGAAAGGTGAGGATGTTCCAAAAAACATGGAAGATGCCATTCGTTGGCTGACCGCTGCCGCCGAACAGGAAAATCAATATGCGCAGTACCAGCTTGGGAAGCTGTATCTGCTTGGCGAAGATGTTACTAAGAATATAGAAGTTGCCATACGCTGGCTGACGGCTTCGGCGGAACAAGGTAACCAGTATGCGCAATACGCTCTCGGTAAACTTTATCTGCTGGGACGGGATACCCCCCATGACCGGGAGGCCGCTGTACGATGGCTCACCCTTTCTGCAGAACAGGGCAATTTATATGCACAGTTTTTTCTTGACCATCTGGATTCGTTCCGGGACCCTTCCCTATTTCTGGCTGTCACCCGGCTCTTACATCATGCCAGCCGGATATTTCAGGAGGAAGCCAGAAGACTGCCAGGTGCTCCCGGTATGCACACGGATAGCAAACTGCGCAGAAGGCTCCGGCAGAAAAAGATCGCCCAGGGCCATGCTCCGGACGATCACGAACAAAAATTTACAGCCTATTAAATGTGAAGGAGGTTTCCATGCGAAAACAATCTCATGGGCAGACGAAACAGCTGCCCTCCATACAGCAAAAACAATTGTATCCCAAGCCGTCCGTTCATCAGCGGGCGGCATTTTTTTGTGTCCGCCACGGGCACATGCGCTGCGGGAAACGCAAGCGATAAAGGAGGTGCTTCGGCATGGCATATGTATATTTTACTGATGAACAAAAGCAGCGGGCCAATGCAGTGGATCTGGTGGACTTCCTCCAGCGGCAAGGCGAGCAGTTGGTTCGATCCGGCCGGGAATATCGTTGGAAGCGGTATGACAGTGTTACTGTGCGGGGCAACGAATGGTTCCGTCATTCCCGCAAGGAGGGCGGCCGCGCCATTGACTTTATTCAGCAATTCTACGATATGAGCTTCCCCGATGCAGTCTCTTTTCTGCTTGGCGGGGAATCCGGTGTGGAATGGAACCAGACAGAGAAGAGCGCCCCTCCGCCCCGTAAAGAATTTGCACTGCCGGAGGAAAACCCGGACATGCGGAGGGTTTTCGCCTATCTCATCAAGCAGCGCTTCATCGACCGGGACGTCCTGTCCCATTTTGCACACAAAAAGCTCATCTATGAGGATAAGCAGTATCATAACGCCGTGTTTGTAGGGCTGGATGAGAATGCAGTTGCCAGGCACGCCCATAAACGAGGTACTTATACTCAGGGTGAACCTTACAAGGGAAATGTGGAGGGCAGTGATCCCTGTTATAGCTTCCACTGGATCGGGGAAAGTGACACCCTCTATGTCTTTGAAGCTCCGGTGGATATGCTGTCCTTCATTACCTTAAATAAGCAGGACTGGAAGCAGCACAGCTATGTGACGCTGGATGGCGTATCGGAGCATGCCCTGCTGCGCCAGTTGGAGCTGCACACACATCTGAAGAACCCGGTGCTGTGTCTGGACCATGACCCGGCAGGGATTGAAGCCACCGGCCGGCTCAAGGATATTCTCTGCGAGAAGAATTATTATGATCCTGCCCATATGGACATTTCCGTTCTCAAATCGGAGTTTAAGGACTGGAATGAGGACTTAAAGGCTCTTCATGGCATCGAGCCTATTCCGGCACAAGGGCATCCGAAGCTGATGCTTTTGCCGCGGGTGTGTTCGGGAGTGCTGGAGGTTTGTCGAATGCAGTCAATGAATCAGGAGGCGAATGCCCGCCTGCTGAATGAATGTGAACAGCTGGCTCCCCTGTTACGCTCAGATAATCCCCAGCGAAACATATTAGAGGAACAATGCCGCCAGACAGTGGCTTGTGCCTTAATAGCCATTCAGAATACCTGCAGGCAGATGGAAATTCCGGTATCCATGGAGCGTGTAGCAGGCTGGCTGCAGGCGGAATACAAGCCTCATGAGGATAGGGGCTGGCTGCGCTCCAAAGCGGAGGATATTCGAATTGCCGTGAGGGATGTGTCCAGCCGCATCCGTACTCCTGGAATCCGCACGGTAGACGAACAGAAGCTTTTTATGCGTTCCTGCCTTACACTGGCGCTTAGCTGTATGAAAGCGCAAATGTTCATCGTGCTGGAAGCGCAGGAGCAAGCGCCCAGGCAGGAGCAAACTGTAAATTTTACCATGACGATGTGAAGGAGGGATGACTGTGCAAACGTCGCAGCTTGTAACGCTGCTTGCTGCCGGACTGACCATGTTTGGTGTGATCGGCTTTTTATCACTGCTTGCTCACTATTATACTTTAAACGGTATCAAGTCAAAAACCGTAGGTGATGGTCAGCATGGTACAGCAAGATGGGCAACCAAAAAGGAAATACAGACAGTATACACGGCAGTCCGGTATGAGCCGGAAAAATGGCGGAAGGGAGAAAACCTCCCGACGGCACAAGGGTTAATTGTGGGCTGGCAAAAGGCGTCCCTATTCGATAAAACTGCTCCCCACGGCTATGCGTTAGTGGATGACGATGATGTCCACTGCCTGATGATCGGTGCTGCAGGTGTTGGCAAGACGGCTAATTTTCTCTATCCTAACCTGGAGTATGCCTGCGCTTCCGGCATGAGCTTTATCACAACCGATACCAAGGGTGACCTTTACCGTAACTATGCGGGTATTGCAAAGGATTACTACGGCTACCAGGTGTCAGTCATTGACCTAAGAAATCCCACCCGCTCAGACGGAAACAATCTGCTTCATCTGGTAAACCGCTATATGGATTTATACCTTGCCCATCCGGAGAGTCTGGCATATAAGGCCAGAGCGGAGAAGTATGCGAAAATAACCGCTAAGACCATCATCAGCTCGGGAGGCTTTGACAGCTCTGCCGCTGGACAGAATGCCTTCTTTTATGATGCCGCTGAAGGACTATTAACCTCTGTAATCCTTCTGATTGCGGAATACTGCGAGCCCAAAGAGCGGCACATCGTGTCTGTGTTCAAGCTCATTCAAGATCTGTTAGCGCCCAGCGGTGTCAAGGGACGAACACTGTTCCAGATGCTGCTGGCACACCTGCCGGACGATCATAAAACAAAGTGGTTTGCCGGCGCCGCTCTAAACAGCGCAGAGCAGGCCATGCAGAGTGTCCTGTCCACAGCACTGTCCCGGCTTAACGCATTCCTGGACTCAGAGCTGGAGCAGATACTGTGCTTTGATACCGCTATTGATGCAGAAAAGTTCTGTAAGCAGAAAAGCGCTGTTTTCCTTGTTATGCCAGAGGAAGATAACACGAAATATTTTATCATCAGCTTAATTGTTCAGCAGCTCTACCGTGAAATTCTTTCGGTAGCAGATGAGTATGGAGGTAAGCTCCCGAACCGTATCATGATGTTTTTGGATGAGATTGGAACCATACCTAAAATTGAGTCTGCAGAGATGATGTTCTCAGCCAGCCGTTCCCGCCGTGTGTCCATTGTTGCCATCATCCAGAGCTTTGCCCAGTTAGAGAAAAACTACGGAAAAGAGGGCGCCGCCATCATCATAGATAACTGTCAGGATACCGTGTTCGGAGGCTTTGCCCCCAACAGTGAATCGGCGCAGATTTTGTCAAAGGCTCTCGGCAGTCAGACCGTTATGAGCGGTTCCGTCAGCCGGGGAAAGAACGACCCCAGCCAGTCCCTGCAGATGATCGAAAGACCGCTAATGACACCAGATGAGCTGAAATCTATGCCCAAAGGAAGATTCGTTGTAACAAAGACAGGAACCTGTCCTATGCGAACCCGGCTAAAGTTATTCCTTGAATGGGGTATTACTTTCGGAAAAATTTTTGAAATTGCAGAGCAGTCTGCACGAAAGGTGGAATATGCTGACCGTCGCAAGGTGGAGGAAGAAATTATCCGGCGCAATGCTTCCTTTGAACCGGAGCCGGAGGAAACAGAGTATACATCGCCTCCTTCGGCAGGAATGGCACATACTCCGGCTCCCTCCATTAATCTGGAACCCATGGAGCAGAAGCAAAGGCCAGGGAGGTGAACCTGTGGCTTATTTTACATCAGTATACAACTCAGAGCTGCCGCATCGGGCAAAATCCGTCTATATGTATTTGCATGACAGGGCTGATAGGGATGGTAAATGTTATCCGGCTATTGGTACCATTGCCAGGGAACTGAACTTATCCCGCAGCACAGTAAAACGAGCCCTTACCGACTTGGAAATACAAGGTTATCTTCGCAAGGAACAGCGGTGGAGGGAAAATGGTGGCAAGAGCAGCAATCTCTATTTTTTGATTGCCCAGACGCAGTAATAAGAAAAAGGCAGACTGTTCCGCCAAGGAGCAGGTCTGCCTTTTGGGTGGACTGTGGCAGGGGTCACGATGAACCATGAAGGTTAAGCCCCCCACTCTAAAAGATCTAAACTCCAGAAAAAAACATAGGAGTTATATGGATAATTGCTGAGTGAAGCGTTGCATCTATGCAGGATAAAGAACATCGCAGGAAGGTGGCTTGAGTGATTGCTTGTTTTTCTGAAAGTTCAGTTTGTTAATTTCTGAAGCAGAAACGGGTAGACGTAGTTACGGCATTATAAAACTTTGCATACATGCACTCATTCGATTGCATGTCCGTATTGAAATATCTCATCCGGAGATAGCTCAATGACATGACATGGGCTTGCGCAAGCCGGAAACAAAGTATCATATTGCCTGACTGAGATATCAATATAAACAGAAACAGCATCAGGAATAGCGAAGGTAGATACGCTGCCCAATCCCCGCATTGCCTGCCATAACCAACATCATACACCAATCTTCTTTGCGCAGAGTCAGGGTTTTTGCTATTCTTGAAGGTGCAACGCCAATGGTTTGTGCCGCTTCCTCGACTGTGGCGCAAGAATCACTGAATTCTTTGATTCGGTCACTTATACCAAGATTAAAAAATATTCTTTTACAATTTAAACTGTCATAACAACCTCCGTAGATTTATGATTTTAATATTTTACCGCAAGGCAGTTGCAGCAGCAAAAGTCTGCAGATTTGTTCGGCGTAGCTAGAAAGCCTGGGTGGAATAAAAACAGAAGAGGATAACGCCATTTGGCTATTCAGCAAAAGGTGGTTCATTTGCTATGGCACGAAGAATATCTCCCGCGACATCTACTTGCTCCTCAGTTCCGGATATACCAATCCAGCAGCAGCCCTCGGCACCTTTAATTCCTCCCGCTGCAATGAGTTCTGCAGAAACGCCGGTTAATAATTTGATCGCTTCTAATTCTGTAATAATGGTACCGCTAACTGGCAACATCCGTAAACCAGTGGAAGTCGGATCATTTAATTTGGCAGCGATTTCCCCGATGTTTCCGAATATCCGTTTTTCCAAGCCTACCGGAATAACCAGTTCTGTGCGCCTTCCGACAACAGCGGGCAGTATTGCTGCGCTGGTACCAAGGGCAGGATTACCAATTTGAATACCTGCCAGTTTTCTCTCAGGATCTACAGCATTGGCACCTTTTAAAATGATGTCATGCTGCCCTAAGAACGAAGCGACATCAAAAATTGTCTTCCCTTTTTGCCAAATTCCTTTTTCAATAACAATATCGGATTCGGAGTAATTTCCAGCTGTCGCTTTTTTATCAGGGCCCAAGTTAATGCCTCGCATAAACGACGCTTTTGAAAAATCTCCCGCTTGTCCAATTCCAGACAGAAGCTCTTCTGCAATGTACCCGTTGGTACTTCCTGAAATGATGACAATCGTGTGGTTCTCCAGTGCATCCTTGATTTGCGGTAACGACACGACAGCCTTAGCAATCAGTCGTTTACCTGCGGGTATTGTGAGCATATACTGTTTCATATCTTAATCTCCTTTATGTTTTTTCTAATAAGGATTTCCATCGTAATATTTTTATCGAAGCTTTGACTTAAAAACTTAGCTAAATATTGCTACAATTTGTTTTTAATGTTTATTGCAAATAAAATCCTTGTCAGTTAATTTTTCATTCTATCTTAGGTTGATATATTTGTTGTTTTTCTCAGTAATGGATTTATCTACAGGTAACGATCAGTTCATCATATTTCAATTCTGTAATAATTAAGCAGGAATAGCTAGTCATATCAACAGCAAGAGTAGGGGTGTTAATAAATTATTTAATGGCTATTTTGTAATGCATAAATCTATAAATGCTTGCATAAGTGGACTAATCCATTTGTTCTTATGATAACCGCATACAGCAGAGATTTGTGCACCGGATAAATCTGTTGGGATTTCCACCAATTCACCGCTGTCAAGTTCTTCTTGAACGGAAAATCTGGGGAGAAAGGATATGCCTACAGTGCTCTTAACTAAATTTTTAATTGTAGGAATACTCCATAATTCAATTGTGTGGTCAAGAAGAATAGATTTTTCACATATGTACCGTTCAAAAATCTGCCTAAAAATACAATTAGGTTCATTGATGATGAAAGATACAGGAATTTGTTGGTCAGGAGTGATAAAATCCGGATAGATTTCCTTTGTTTCAGGAGAAGCAACTAATATGACTGGAAATATTCCCATTGGCTGGGTTATTAAATTAGAACCATACCCACCTACGTCTTCATAAAATACCCCTATATCAAGAGTTCCATTTATAAGCTCGTCGCGAATGTCATAGCAGTTCATGGAGCGAAGGAATAGACGTGCACTAGGAGCTTGCTGATGAAATTCCTTGAGAATTGACGGCATTTTATAACATAACTGTGTTTCTGCAATTCCTATATGTAAATCGCCTTGACATTCTGCTAAGTCATTTTCAAAGTAACGCATTCTATTGATAGATGTAAGAACATCATCTACATATGGTAAAAGCTGCTTTCCAGCTTTCGTCAATACCATACGGCGACCGATTTTTTCAAAAAGTTTTGTTGATAATTCTTGCTCCATCTGTCCCATCTGAAACGTAATAGTAGACTGCGTATAATTAAGTTTTGCTGCTGCTTTTATGAAGCTACCTTCCTCCACAATTGTCTTAAATGTATTAAGATATTTGAAATCCAAAATCATCACCTCACTAATTATTCAAAAATACTGAACTCTAAATTCGAATATTTCAATTTGAATGAACTTTATTTAAATGTTATCATAGCACTATGAGGACATAAATGCAATAGCGTATTTATGAATTTAAATGTCTTGAAATGCTGTATACATACAGTAAATTTCACCTTTGGAGGGTACATATTATGAATTTTTCAGCTTTTTTTTCTTACACATTTTTAACAGCCTATACGCCTGGCCCCAATAACATTATGTCTATGACAAATGCTGGGCGCGACGGATTCAAACGCTCTATTCCGTTTTTTGGTGGAATTTTTTCTGGGTTCGTTATAGTAATGTCAGCCTGTGCTGCCTTTTCTACGTTGTTGTACGAGTATATTCCTTCCATTAAGCCGGCAATGATTTATATAGGAGCGGCTTACATTCTTTATTTAGCGTGGACAGTATGGAGGGACAAGCCACATAAAAGTAACGGCATAACACATGCTAATTCTTTTTTATCGGGAATGCTCCTCCAATTTGTTAATATAAAAATCATTCTGTATGGAATTACTGCAATGTCTTCATACGTTTTGCCACATTACCACGATATAGCTACAATTGGGATGTTTGCATTACTGCTTGCAGTGATTGGCACCTCTGGCTGTCTTTGCTGGGCTGTTTTTGGTGCGGTTTTTGAAAACTTATTTAACAAATATCGAAAAGCTATCAATGCAATTATGGCCTTATTGTTAGTATATTGTGCCATTTCATTATTTTTATAAAAACAGGAGACATTGCGTTATAGCAAATGAGGTAATGCTTCGAAGATACCATCGATTTGTTTAATGGGTGAGACAGCGGTCAAGGAAGGTATGAATCTAGGATGGAGATAGCACAGTTAATACGCCAAAAGGCTCTTAAGCTTGGTTATGAAAAATGCGGCATTATTCCCGTTGGTATGATGTCTGAATATGAAAACAAATTAAATGAGCGAACACAAAAGATACCGGAGTCACAGCCCTTCTATCAAGGGCAGCAGCGCCTTGTAAAATTTAAAGAGGAGTTTCCTTGGGCTAAATCTGTTGTGGTCTTGACGGTACCATATTCGAAATATCATGTTCCAGAATCAATGAGTGGGAATATTGCAAAAAAGTATTTATTAGATACCCGCATTGATGAAAATACAAAAGAATATCAAAATAGTGTGGAATTGGAGCAATATATAAGAAATCTTGGAATGAGAACTTCCACCAACCGAAAGTTCGGTTTAGTTGGGCTGCGCTGGGCAGCTATGCAGGCCGGACTTGGTATTATCAGGAGAAATAATTTTTTCTACACCGAATCTGGCTCGTATATTAGTATCGAAGCATTTTTGACTGACTATGAAATGAAACTGGTTGAAGAGCAGAAACTTTCACCTTGCCCCAATAACTGTGACCGCTGTATTAAGGCTTGTCCTACCGAATCGCTGTGCGGAGCGTATATGATGAATCCATTGAAATGTGTTTCTTTTTTAACGACCTTTGGAGGAAGAGATCTTTTAAAAGAGTCTTTAGCCACACAATTTGGGGAGTGGATTTACGGCTGCGATGTTTGTCAAGATGTATGCCCGATGAATCGTGGAAAATGGATAGGAAAAGAGAATTTTCCTCAATTAGAAGCGCTGTCAGACATTTTAACTGCAGAAAACATTTTAAAAATGGATGAGAAAACCTACAAAGAGAAAATTCAACCCAAATTTTTTTACCTTACTCCAGATGAGTTATGGAAGTGGCAAGTAAACGTACTAAACTATATGAATAATTATTTTGATAAAAAATATAAGTCCTCTATTATAGAATCCTGTAATAGCAATTATTCCAAAGTACGGGAAATGGCAACCGCCATATGCATCAAAAGAGGACTTAAATAGAATTATTAGAATTTATTATAAATGTAATTGTATAAACTATTTTCATTTCATAAAAATTAATAATGTGTTAATGCGTTTATAGGAGGGAACTATTATGGCTGATAAAATACGAGTTGGTATATTAGGTGCTACTGGTACCGTGGGACAAAGATTTGTATCTTTGCTTTCTAATCATCCATGGTTTGAAATTTCTGCGCTAGCTGCCAGTGAACGATCTGCTGGAAAAACGTATCAGGAAGCTTTGAGAGGACGTTGGAGCATGGACACACCTCTATCGGAGCGGTTAAAATCTATGAATATCTATAATATTTATGATATAGATTGTATTTCCAATCAGGTGGATTTTGTGTTCAGTGCTGTTAGTATGCCAAAGGAAGAAATTAAAGTAATTGAAGAAGAATATGCAAAACATGAAACACCTGTTGTTTCTAATAACAGCGCTCATAGATGGACGGCAGATGTGCCGATGATTTTACCGGAAGTTAATCCGCATCATTGTGAATTAATTATAAAACAGAGAGAGCGACTAGGCACACAGCGGGGATTTATTGTTGTAAAACCAAATTGCTCTATTCAAAGTTATACCCCTGTATTAACAGCATGGAGAGAATTTGAACCATTTGAAGCGGTGGTGACGACATATCAGGCAATTTCCGGGGCGGGTAAAAATTTTAATACGTGGCCTGAAATGATTGAGAATATAAATCCGTTTATCCCAGGTGAAGAAGAAAAAAGCGAACAAGAGCCTTTGCGGATATGGGGCGGTATTGAAAACGGATTAATTGTGCCAGCAAGGGAGCCGAGAATTACTTGTCAGTGTATTCGCGTTCCTGTTTTGTATGGACATACTGCTGCAGTATTTCTTAAATTTCGCAATAAACCAACAAAGGAGCAATTAATTAATAAGCTCTTGGAATTCAAGGGTGAGCCGCAACTCATGAATTTGCCCAGCGCACCAAAACAGTTTATTCAATACCTCTATGACGAGAATCGACCGCAAATTAATTTAGATGTAAACTACGAAAATGGTATGGGAATAAGCGTTGGAAGAATCCGCCCAGATAGTATATACGACTGGAAATTCGTTGGACTTTCCCATAACACCTTACGTGGTGCAGCTGGGGGCTCTGTTTTATGTGCTGAACTACTTACGATGAAAGGCCTCATTGGAAAGCATTGAGATAAAAATAACTTGAATACAATTTAGGGCAAACCCATTGAAAGATGGGGGCGCAAAGCCACAGGGTCTAAGGTGCTTTCAAGTACTATGATAGCCTGGCTGCCAAAAACCGCGCAGGAGCCTGCCCTCTTTATTGGGCAGGCTCTTGCTCATTTTATCGGCTTTTGACGGAATATTGGTGTATCGGGATACAGGGCTTTTGCCGCTCTCCATAATAAAGGAGGACACTGTATGACCCCATGTCCCTTTTGTTTCGGGAGGTCAAACTCATGACAACTCTTTCCGGACACAGCACCCGATATTCACACAATTTCATATCCGGAAACCTATAAAGTCAGTATTTTGCTTACAGCAACGTACTGACTTTTTTCTTTCGACAAGAAAACAGATACAACGACGGAATTTTCCAAAAATCAGATACCGAACTGATACCTTAAATGTAAGTAAGATAAAACCACACTGCCGCTCCCCGCCGCTTGTTCTTCATTCATTGATTTTAAACATCATGAAATGGAGGACAAGCCTATGGCTATACATAAAAGGAGAATTAATTACCGGGCAAAATATCCGGATGTAAGTGAATCGATCATTGAAGTGCTTGAAAAAAGCGACCGTAAGATGGAATACCAACAGTACGATCTGAAAGTGGAGCGCTATCAGATAGATTATACTCGGCTATCTGCCACATGGATTCCCAGCAGAGAGGATTCCTATGAGCGTTTGACTGATGAAAATCGACAGTTTGCATCAGAGGAAGAAAGCGTGGAGGATGCCGCCATCAAGGCCGTATTGATTGAAAAAATGTTATCCAGCCTGAAACTACTCACGCCAGAAGAACAGGAACTGATCACAGAACTGTTTTTCAATGGAAAAAGCGAAGAAGCCTATGCGAAGCAAATTGGGATTTCGCAGAAAGGAGTTAACAAGCGAAAACATAAAATTCTGGACAAGATTAAAAAAATAATGAAAATTTAAAAGTTTTTGGTTCTAAACCCCCTTACTGGGCGTGGAAGTAAGTGAGGGGGTTTTTCTATTTTCCCTTTTGCTCCTTGAAAATTTCATATCCGGCAGCATCAATACATGATCTGTCCAGCCGTGTGAAAAGCGGCAGCGACCTTGACGGGCGCGCCAAAACTGCCTGCGGATTGGATAAGGTGGTATATATACCGCCTTATCCGTCCGTCGAACCGATGGCATCGAAGGTGACGAGCGAGAACGCCCGGTCATAAAACAGCTTGTGGTGAGCTGTATCGCAATGAAATGGACAGTGCTAACGCTACTTCCGCCCAGCCACAGACATCGCAATGGGGACGGCTCGCAGAGATCCTGGGAGAGGTGAAATTCCTATGAGGCCCGCTTAACCGGCAGGTCGTTGCTGTTGCCGCCCTAGCTTCGGGAAGTAGTGTCAAATAGAAGCGTAGAACCAAAATGAAGAACAAGCAAAATATCTCATTTTAGAGACCATGCGGCGGGACAATTCTGCCCCGCCGCATTCCTGTGAAATGAAATCAATCAAACTTTAAAGGAGGTTTTTGATAATGGAACAGAAAAAAAGAGCATGGCTGTATTGCCGCATCGATGCACCGGAGGATACGCATGGCACATTAAAGGAACAGCAAAAGGAGCTTTGGGACTATGCCGAGCAGCTTGGATTAGAGGTTGCCGGTGTATCCCAGGATCTTGGAAGCGGTTTAATTCTTGACCGACCTGGATTTAACGTCCTGAAAACTGCCGCCGCAGAAGGGCGAATGGATATGGTGCTGGTAAAAAGCCTATCTAGTATCGGACGAAGTATGGAACAGACATTGGAGCTTTCTAAGCAGATCAATCAGATGGGGATCACCCTATGCTCCCCTCTTGAAGGAGAAATCCAACTTTCATCTGATACACTGCTTTCCCCGGAACCGTTTTTACATCTGAGCTAGGGCATTCATACGATGCTCTGGATGCTACTCATGAAAGAAATCATTGTCACCGATACAGTAGATAGAAAAATACTAAACACGATTGGTGAATTTATCGACCGCTGTCCGAATCAGGAGCTCCTGCAACAGATTCTGCCGCACTTGGTTCCGATACAGAGGGGAGAGACTGAGTCACAGGAGATTCCCGTTGCGAAAGATGCAGAGGTAGAGGAATACTTCGAAATGCGTGATGGGCCAAAGATGGGGCTTGAGCTATGATACCCTTAATGTCATTTGTCTGGAGGTAACCAAATGAGCGTAAACGCCAGAAAAGAGCAATATGAACATGTCGAATTATTCGGGAAGCCAGCGCTTTTCACTGATTCCCGGATTGATCGGAGTACGGTACCAGAGGGCTTTCACTGCTACGATCTTCGGGGGTCTGACTATGATCCCGGAAAGCCTATTATAGTGGAGGATCATGTTGTTGTAAATCATGCCGGTTCAGTACTCACATCAGAACCGGTTAACATGCCAAGGGAGGGGCGCCGCAGACTGAACGGAAAGCTGAATTTTCTTGGTGAATGTTTGAATCTTGAAGGCTTCTGTGAAGTACACGCAATCACCCTTGCACCGGAAACCTGCAGATATGCCCTGCGTCCTGCATTAGCAGAGGAAGCAGGGAATTTTTTACACTTCCCAAGGAGCAGGATACCATGCTTGGAACAGTGGGCCATCTGCGTATCGATTTTGGCGGCAATGGACATGAGTTCTGGCACACCTGGTGGCCGCGTGATTATGAAAAATATCATGGTTCCGCTTTTGAAATGGAGTTAAAGGCGGTTGTGGATGAACTTCGGGAAAAGGGACCACTCGAAAGCCTCGGAGCAATGTCGAGGTACTGCAATGCTCATGGCGGCGAGATTGCAGGAGGATGGCAGCAGAACTATGGATACATCGTAGAAACCGAGAACTACCGCTACTGTTTACGTTGTAATCCGGCTCCCGGAGATTATCAGGCATACCTGACTGTTTTTGATCTGCGGGTACAGCAGCTGAATATGACTAAGAATGACATGCCCGGTCAGGGCATGGGGATGGGAGGAATAAAGCTATGAACTATAATCCGTCACTTTTAAAATTTATGAGGGAGAAATACCCGCCAGGAACACGCATCAGGCTTGAAAGTATGAACGATCCCTTTGCGCCGGTTCCGCCCGGTACGGAG
This sequence comes from uncultured Anaerovorax sp., assembly GCA_963521065.1. Classification (GTDB taxonomy): domain Bacteria; phylum Bacillota; class Clostridia; order Peptostreptococcales; family Anaerovoracaceae; genus IOR16. Next base: position 67,819 of record CAUQTI010000005.1, read on the forward strand.
GGCACGGTTGATCTTGTTGACGATGCTTGTGGGATACACATGAAATGGGACAACGGCCGTACCCTGGCGCTAATTCCTGGGGAAGATAGTTTTACGGTTATTCCTCAGCCATTTCACACGCTCAAGCTTTATATGCCGTTGGCAGTTAATCTTTATGAGCGTGATGAATACGGAAGCTTGGACGATGACCCCATAGAGCTTGGCGGCCGTGAGGTTCTGGAGTACGAGGACAGCATCTTTTCTGCTATTCTTCGTGAACGAAGGCCAGACGAATCGGAGCGGGGGCTCATGCAGTACTATGGAAAAAATGACACCCTGAACCAGAAGGTACAATCCTATGTGTTTACTGTGGAGAAGGTAAATGGCAGTCTCATGGGTGTGGCAGAATGCCGTATTCAAGGTGAGCTGACTGACAACGAGCTTGAGATGTTGAAGGACACCATCAGTGGGCAGGCATCCGATGGCTTTGGGGAAGGCTTTGAACAGCGCTACATTAAAATTCCTGATGGTGAGATTTGTGTCAGCCTTTGGAGCAGTGAAAAAAGCTGGAAAATCCAGACGCAGGATGAGCTGGAACAGCAGGGTCAGCAGATGGGTGGAATGACGATGGGAGGGATGAGCTAATGCCAAATCATGTAACCAATATTTTGCGGGTATCCGGTGATCCTGCGCAGATGAAGGCTATGTTTGAAGCCGTTCAAAGTGATGAAATTGGCCTTGGCAGTATTGACTTTAATAAAGTGCTTCCTATGCCACCCTCTCTGGATATGGAATATGGCAGCCGGGCAGAGCGTGGGATGAAGCTGTATCAGGACTTTTCTGCTGAAAGTACTGCGCTTGCAATGGCAAATGTGGTAAAACCGGACGCTGACCATGAAAACCGTGTCGCTGCGTTAGTAAAAAAAATATGAAGCACTGACCAAAGACGATCCCCAGCTGCTGAAGCTGGGAAAGCAGTGCTGCAACAATATAAAAAACTATGGTCACCCCTCATGGTATCAGTGGTCAGTTGCCAATTGGGGAACCAAATGGAATAGCTATGGCTACGATAAGCTGGCAACTCCAAGGGAGTTTGATGGTGAGAACATCGAGTTTCAAACAGCATGGAGCCGTGCAGAGCCTGTCATCAGTGCGCTTGCCAAGCAGTATCCTGATCTTACCTTCGAGTATCTGTGGGCGGACGAGGACTTTGGACATAACACAGGAAAAAAAGAGTTCCAAAACGGAGAAGAAATATTCAGCGATATTCCCCGCGGTGGATCAAAGGAGGATCTTGAGCTGGCAGCGGAGGTACACGGCATGGATTTGTCGGAGATGGGCTACCAGTATAATGAAAAATCCGGTACATACGAGTACCACAGTCAAAGCAAGTCAATGGAAATGGAATTGTAGTCTTATAAACCCTTTTAAACTAATTGGAGGTGTATTAGAGAATGGAAAACCCGGATTTACAGGCAGTCTATATAGAACGGCTGAATGCACTGCTGCCCACGTTGGATTTTAAGGAGCTGGATCGCTCCTGCAATAACCAGGACAACATGTATGTCAAGGAAGCCCTGAAGAAAATGCACGATTTATTTGTAGAAGTTTACGGAACAGATGATCTGGATTACGGCGGTTATGAGTTTGTCGATGTGCCGGCTGTCATATTGGGGCGCAACACAGGGCATATGGGACTTGGAATCGTGACGCTTGACCTGCAATCCTCCGGGGAGCATTGCGGCACCTTTTTTCTAACGCCAAAGGGTATCATTGATCAAGGATTTGATGAAATGAAGCCTGCAGATTCCAAATATCTGGCTGACGTTTATGTTCCCTACAATTACTGGTACACCGTATATATCCAGCGGGATCATCACGTGGATTTTGAGCATATTCCCGAAAAGGTGGTGGAAATGCTGGAAGCCTGTCAGCCTGGACAACAGGAAAAGATTACCCAGGAAGCTTCGAAGCAGCAGGGCAATGAGCAAACCGCCGATTCTGAACAGGAAAATGCGTGTGAATCGCCTTCAATGGAAATGTAGAGTGCAGAAACCCTGCTTTTTTCTTTTGAATTCTATTATTTTTTTATTAACCTCTGCGAACAGCGTTTTATTTTATCTTAGAAACTATGCGGCAGAACCAGATTCCCTTTTTTCTGCCGCATCCTTGTGGGATAAAGCATTAATTAAGCAATAAAGAAAAGGAGGAACTATATGAGTAATCATTCTTTAAATGAGTTGCTGGAAAAGGATTTGGTGGTGGGCTGTGTCTGCAATAGCAACGGCTCAAACAAAACCTATTATTTTGAAAACACCCCGGAAAATATTGCGAGTTTTATTATGAAGCATCAGGAAAGTACGAATCAGCTGCTTCTGACCAGTCTGTCAGACCGTCTTATTCTAAGTACCCTTGGAAGCAGCATCAGCCATTGTCCCAATCAGAAACTGCTGCAGAAGGTACAAAAGGAGCTGTGTTCACTGCAGAAAGGAGAAAACTCACCGGCTCCCATGGTAGTTGCCAGTGAGAAAGAATTTCAAAGACTTTTATATGAAGAGGATCAGAGAGTAACGGCTGCTGAGCTGAGGATGCTTTAGGTAAGGAGCAGATATGTAGGAACAGGAGGAAATGCTATGGAAAACAAAAAGGAAGCAAGAGAAATGCAATATAAGCTATCGGTAAAATTGCTGGATATTATGGTGAATAGTGGCTTTTTACTGCCAGAGGAATATGAAAAAATTGATGCACTGAACCGGGAAACATTTTCTCCGGAGCTGGCAAAAGTATATGCGTAAAAACACTAGCTATATATGAAAAGGTGTGGTAATGTGTGTTGCTAACAGGAGAAGAATCTTCTGGGAAAGGAGAAGTATATGGAAAAGAAGACAGTAAAAAAGGTAATTAAAATTGAGCCTGTTAGCACAGTTTCAAACATGGAAAAGCCACTTGTGAAACGAGTATGCGCCTATTGCCGGGTGAGTACCGGATCGGCAGAGCAAATCAGCTCCTTTGAGTCTCAGGTGGAATATTATGAGCGGCTCATTAAGGAAAAGGACAACTGGGTATGTGTCGGTATTTATGCTGATCAGGCACGAAGTGGTACGAAAACCAGAGGACGGGATCAATTCCGACAGATGATGCAGGACTGCAGATTAGGCAAAATCGATCTGATCCTTACGAAGTCCGTCACCCGCTTCGCCAGAAATACTGTAGACAGCATCAAGGCGATTCGGGAGCTGAGGCGTTTAGGTATCGAGATCTACTTCGAAAAGGAGAGGGTCAGCACCCTGTCTGAGAAAAGCGAACAGCTGCTGACAATCCTAAGCTCCATAGCACAGGGTGAAGCCGAGAGTATCTCGACCAATTCCAGATGGTCCGTTCAATATCGTTTTCAGAATGGAACCTTTATCATCGGCTCCCCTGCTTATGGGTACATAAACGATGAGAATGGAGAGCTTATCGTCCAGCCGGAAGAAGCCAAGATTGTCCGTAGAATTTTTGACCAGTACCTTGGTGGAAAAGGTTCCTACGCCATAGCAAAAGAACTGAGAAAGGCGGGGATTCCTACCATACGGGGATCGAAGGGCTGGCAGGACGGTGTGGTCAAGGAAATATTGCAGAACCCAGTGTATGCAGGTGACCTGCTCTTCCAAAAAACCTACACGACTGAGGGGGTACCCTTTACCAAGAAGCATAATCGCGGTGAGATGCCGCAGGTTATGATTACGGATAACCATGAACCCATTATCAGCAGAGAAGAAGAACAGGCGGTTCGAGAGCTATACGCATACCGCAGACAGAAGCAATGTGTGGAGAATGTCGAGGTCTACCAGAATCGATACGCATTCAGCAGTCGGATTATCTGCGGGGAATGCGGCTCAATATTTAGGAGACAGAAGATATACATCGGAAAGCCTTACGAAAAAGTACAATGGTGCTGTCATCAGCATATTGAGGATATCTCGAAATGCAGTCAGAAATCAATTCGGGAAGATTGCATTAAACAATCATTCATAACCCTGTGGAACAAGCTGGCCAGTAACTATGAAGATATCCTTTATCCCCTTCTGGCGATATTAAAAGCGGTACCGGATGATCCAGAGCAGGTACAGGAATTGCTGGAGCTGGAGAATAAAATACGGGAATTAAAACAGCAGAGCCATATGTTGCAAAAAGTCCTTACGGGCGGCGACATTGGCTCTGTTGTTTTTATAGAGAAACGAGGTCTTATAGACACGGAGCTGGAAAAGGCATACCGCCGACAGCAGCTTCTCAAGGAGCAAAAATTATTTGATGAGCAAATCGGTCAGACAGAATATCTGATGGCGGTATTTAGGAACCGACCCGCCATACTAGACGATTATGACGAAGAGCTCTTCCGAATGATGATTGAAACGGTGACAGCTTACCCCGGAGGGCGGTTGGTCTTTAAACTGAAGAACGGGCTGGAGCTGGAAGAAACCTACGGAAAGGAGCTGTAAGCAGATGCAACGACATATGCCTCTTGGATACCGGATCGTAGATGGCAAGGCTGATATTGTACCGGAAGCCGCTCAGATAGTAAAAGCTGTTTTTCAAGCATATTTGGGCGGAACTTCTACCTATCAGATTGCAAAGGACTTAACGAAACAAGGAGTCTTAAATGCCAGTCACAAACCCTCTTGGAACCACGGTTCGGTAGGAAAAATATTGGAAAATAGAAAGTACACGGGAGATGAGTTTTATCCCCTGCTGATTAAAAGCGAAATTTTCGAGCAGGTACAAAAGCGCAGACAGGAAACAGTAAAAAGCCTGGGCAGACACGTACAACCAAACAGCTTCCGGAACCAAACACAATTCAGCGGAACGTTGTACTGCGGTATCTGCGGACAGCCTTACCGGAGATATGTGGAACACTGCAATCAACCCAGTGAGAATGTGAAATGGAAGTGCAAGCATTATATCAAGTCCAATCGGGTATCCTGCCAAAACATCTTTCTGATCGATGAACAAATCGAAAGAGCTTTTATGGATGCCATCAACCAAATCATAGCGACACCCACTATGCTGGAACAAAGGCATCCGATAAAAACACCTGCTCCCTGCCCTGTCGGAGAAAAGCTGACCCGACAAATAAAGGAGGTGCTGAGAACCGGACAGTATACAGCAAAAGGGATAGAAGAACTGGTTTTTGCACGAGCTTCCGCTCAATACAGCACGGCGGTTGTTGATGACAGCATTTATCGTACAGATCAGCTAAAGAACGTCATTTTAGGCAGAAAGAAGCAGATGAATTTTGATGAGGCGCTCTTTATGCAGACGGTTAGGAAGATTACGGTCAACCCTGATGGCAGACTTGGGTTCACATTACAAAACGGTCTGCTTTTTGATATCAGCATAAGCAGGAACAGCGAGGAGGTAAACACAGATGCGAGAAAAAAAGAATATTTCAGTTATCCCGGCAAAGCCGGACTACGACAGAACAGTTCGACCCCAGTATAAAAACCTTAGGGTAGCCGCCTACTGCCGTGTCAGTACCTTGAGAGAACAGCAGGAAACCAGCTATGAAGCTCAGGTAAAATATTATACGGAAAAGATTACGGATAATCCGAACTGGACCATGGCTGGAATTTATGCGGATGATGGAAAAAGTGCCACCTCAACCAAGAAACGTGATGATTTCCACTCCATGATTGATGACTGCATGGCTGGAAAAATCGACATGATTATTACCAAATCAATCAGCCGATTTGCAAGGAATACGGTGGACGCACTGATGAATATCCGAAGGCTTAAGGAAAAAAACATCTCGGTATTTTTTGAAAAGGAAGGAATTAATACACTGGAGGGCAGCGGCGAGCTCTTGATTACCATTTTAAGCAGCCAGGCACAGGAAGAGAGCCGGAATATCAGTGAGAACTGCCATTGGGGAATCGTTCGTAAATTTGAAAGCGGTAAGGTGATTGTCAATCATAGCAAGTTTTTAGGCTACACAAAGGATAAAGACGGAAATCTTGTCATTATACCAGAGGAAGCAGATCTGGTGCGCAGGATTTTCCGTCTTTTTTTAGAGGGAAACAGCAGTTATAAAATTAAAAGGATACTGGAAGCCGATGGTATCCTCACTGTCACTGGAAAGACTGTATGGCAGGCAACGGTCATTGACAAAATGCTTACTAACGAAAAGTACATGGGCGATGCTCTGATGCAGAAAACCTATACAGTGGATTTCTTGACAAAGAAAAAGGTGATTAACAAAGGTATCGTACCGCAGTATTACATAGAGGATGACCACGAAGCCATCATTTCTAAGGAGCTTTTTCATAGAGTGCAGGAGGAAAAAGCCCGCAGATCAGCAATCTACTATCCGCCTGATAAGAAAAAGTGTGGACCGGTCAAAGGAAAATATAGTGCCAAATACGTGCTTTCAGACATTATGGTATGCGGAGAGTGCGGTCAGCCTTACCGCAGACAGGTATGGTCTAAGTATGGTGTCAAAAAGGCAGTGTGGCGCTGTGACAGCCGCCTGAAGCACGGCTCCAAGCGATGCAGGCATTCACCTACTTTAAAAGAAGACAGCCTCCATGAAGCAATTATGACTGCAATCAACAGCGTGGTAGAGGATCGGGGAGAATTTGTGCAGGCATTCCGTGAGAATGTTATCCGCATCATCGGAAGCTACTCGGCACAGGATGAGCCAGCCAAGTATGACGAACAGCTTGAACAGCTGGAGCAAAAAATGCTGGGGCTTATAGAGGACAGCTCAGGAGGCGCATATGCAGATGATGCCTTTGATCTGGAATATCAGAAGATTGCGGATGAAATTAAAAAACTGAAAAGGAAAAAAGCAAAGGCGGCCAAAGAGAAGAAGCTGTCTGAATCCTATGGAGAGCGTATGCAGGAGATGGACGGTTATATGAGAAAGGTCAATTATCTGAAGCGGGAATTTGATGATGACCTTGTCCGCAGGTTGCTTCAGTCAGTCAAGGTAATTAATGAGAGAAAAATAGAAATCCAATTTCAAACGGGCATTGTTATCAAGCAGGATGTCCTGTGTGATGATTAAATGACGGCAGGAGCCGAAAGATCAGTGGTTCCTGCCAGTATATAAAGTACTGGTAAGAATAAAATCCTCAGACAGTGGGCTGAGGGTTTTATTGTTGGCAGCACCATTCTATCGTACCTTGACATTGTATCGGAACACCGATATAATGGAAACAGGTGATGAAAATGACAATACAACAGCTTATGCAGGACATGAATATGTCCCGCTATCGTTTATCAAAAATTAGCGGGATTCCATGGGCGACTCTCGCAGACATATATTCGGGAAAAACACATCTCGACCGATGCGGAGCGGGAACACTTTCCAAGTTATCCAAGGCTCTCGGTCTTTCCATTGAGGGACTGCTGGAACTGGAATCTGAACCTATAGAAACCGCACCGGATGGTAAGCCCAACAAAAAGACATATCTGGAAACCGGATTATCCAGCAGCATTCAAAAGGCAATCGAGGATTACCAGCAAGGTGAAAAAGAACAGGTTCTACATCTTGATTGTCTGTCGGATGAATTATATGGAGCCATTAATGCGGACCTTTGGTCAGGTATAATTACAGAGGAACAGGCTGGCTATCTGCGTGAAAAATATCTTGGACTAGTTGGAAAGGAGGATGGAATAAATGATTGATTTTACATCATGTGAAGTGAATAAATTCAGAGCCTACGGCGGGGCAAACGGGAACAAAATTAATATACTCTATGAAGACAGTAGTTATATGCTAAAATTTCCTCCGGCGCCCAGCCGCAATAAGGTGATGAGCTATACCAATGGATGCATTAGCGAATATATCGCTTGCCATATCTTTGCTTCTCTTGGGTTTAAAACACAGGAAACCTTGTTGGGAAACTATACCGATTCGCGAGGAAAAGAAAAGATCGTGGTGGCTTGCAAGGATTTCACCGAAGGCGGTAAAAGGCTTCTTGAGTTTGCTCACTTAAAAAATACCTGTATCAACAGCGAACAAAACGGATATGGAAAAGAGCTGTCTTCTATTCTCCAGGCAATTGACGAACAGACACTTCTGCCCCCGGATCAGCTTCGGGATTTCTTTTGGGATATGTTTATTGCGGATGCACTGCTTGGCAATTTCGACAGGCATAATGGAAATTGGGGTATTCTTGTTAATGAGCAGTCTAAGGTGGTAGAAATTGCTCCTGTTTATGACTGTGGCTCCTGCCTCTATCCACAGTTGGCTGCCAATGATATGGAAGCTGTTCTGAGTAGTGAAGATGAGATTAACAAGCGTGTCTATACTTTTCCAGCTTCATCTATAGAGGAAAACGGAAAGAAAATATCCTACTTTGATTTCATATCTTCTCTGAAAAATGCGGATTGTACAGAGGCATTGAAAAGAATTTCTGCACGGATAGATATAGATCAAATTAGGGGACTTATTGAGGAAACACCAACTCTTCTTCCAGTGCAAAAGGAATTTTATATGGTGATGATCTCAGAACGAAAGACAAAGATCCTGGATTATAGCATGGAGCAGATCATGAAATTTGAGAGACAGGAATCCGAGCAAGATGAAGACCTAGGACAACAGTTTTCAGTGTAAGTGAAATGGTTTATAAAGCCAAAATGCAATTGTATATGACAAATTTAAGGTTAGGATACGTTGAGTAGTGAAGGAATAAACTTAAGAAGATATTCAATGAATATGGTGTGTACAAAAATCTTGAATAATGGCTTGAACTAGTGCAATTAAATACAAAGGCCATATTGGATAATGACAAGTGACAGGGTAGCTCTACACTATATGTTGGAGGGGAAAACATGACACCGGAGAATCAAATAGAAAAGACATTCATTGACATTTTAACTATGAGAGAAAATCAGTGGACGTATCGTGGTGATATAAAAACGGAAGCTGCTCTTTGGAATAATCTGCGCGGACATATCAACAGGATTAATCTTGCGGCATTAGAAGGTATGTTGCTTACTGACACCGAGTTTGAGCAAATAAAAAATGAGTTTATGCGATTGACTCAAACACCCTTTTTAGCTGCAGTATGGTTAAGAGGGGAAAATGGTATTGCTCAAATCCCTATTGAACGAGAAGATATTTCCAAAGGCAAGATTACGCTTACGCTTTTTAGTAATAAGGATATTGCCGGAGGTATATCCAGTTATGAGGTCGTAAGCCAAATTGTGCCGGTAACGGAAGGCAGAGCAACGCGTGGAGACGTTACACTACTTATAAACGGATTGCCCATAATACATATAGAATTAAAAAATGAGGTTGCCAAAGACGGATACTGGCAGGCGTTCAAACAGATTGAACGTTATGCGCAGTCAGGTTTTTTTAATGGCTTGTTTGCTACCGTGCAGATTTTTATAATCAGTAATAAAGTTTCCACAAGATACTTTGCCCGTCCAAGTACAAACAACAAATTTGACTCTGCCAAAAAATTCTTATTTAACTGGCGGGAGCAGGATAATACTCCAGTAGAGGATTTATACGACTTTACGCGTAAGGTCCTCAGCATACCGATGGCTCATGAGCTTATTAGCCGATTTACTATTTTAGTAGATGATAAAAAGAGTCAAAAGTTTATGATGGTGCTGCGTCCATATCAGATACATGCAATAAAGAAAATTATGCAACAGGCCTATAGTCATAAAGGTGGTTTTGTCTGGCATGCCACCGGTTCAGGAAAAACCATAACCAGTTTTGTTGCTACCAAGTTGCTTGCTCAATCAGCAGTTTCTGTTTCTCGGACGGTGATGATTGTTGACCGTAGAGATCTAGACAGCCAGACCAAAGATGAGTTTTCGAAATTTGCTTCTGAATACAATACTGGGCTTTCCACGGGAGATGCCAAAGACAACACGCTTATTGTAGGTATCAATAATCGCCGTGAACTGGTGGATAATTTTTTGAGTAAAAAGAACAGCAATACCATTATTGTTACAACAATCCAGAAGTTGAGTCACGCAATACGTGATTGTGCGGAAGCAGAGATAAACAAGTTTGAAAAACTTAAGGGTGAGCACATTGTGTTTATTGTAGATGAGTGTCATCGCGCGGTTTCTGATAAGGAAATGAAGGCAATCAAGAAGTTTTTTCCAAAATCCAGCTGGATAGGCCTCACTGGTACCCCGATTTTTGAGGAGAATAAAAAACAAGAAAATGGCACTTATGCTCGCACTACATTCGATCAATATGGTGAACTTCTTCATGCCTATACTACTAAAAACGCAATGGACGATAAATCTGTGTTGGATTTTCAGGTAGAGTATCATTCACTTATGAGTGAGGAGGAAGAAACCCGGTTGTATCTAAGTAAACTCAGCAAAAAATATCCGGACGAAAATCCACAGACAAAACTAGCCGCTACCACCGATGCTATAGATAAAGAGGCGCTTTTAGAGACCTCAGACTATAAGAATGATATCTATATCGAAGCCATGCTAAAAAAAATATTCCGTCATCAGTCTATTTTGGAAAAATTCAGGGTCATAGATGGAATCCCAACGATGAGTGCTATTCTTACAACTCATTCCATAGCTCAGGCTAAACGGATATACCATAAACTGCTTGTACTTAAAAAAACAGGAGCACTTATCATGGGTAATCCTCTGGATGAGCGCAGACGACTGAATGATCCTGATTTCCCGCGTGTGGCAATTACCTATTCGGTTGCTGAAAACCAAGAAGGAATGATTGATGCAAACAATGAAATAATTGAAATAATGGAACAGTACAATGCAATGTTTGGTACGAATTATACAGATATAGATTTATATAATCAAAATATTAATAAACGCCTTGCAAGAAAAGAAGCTCAATATCAGAAAGATGGACAGTGGCTGGATTTTGTAATTGTTGTGGACAGACTCTTGACAGGATTTGACGCACCTACTATTCAAACACTTTATGTGGATAGAGAATTGCGTTATCAAAAATTACTGCAAGCATTTTCACGCACAAATCGGACATATCCTGGCAAAAATATCGGAATGATCGTTACATTTCGCAAACCAAAAACAATGGCGGCGAATGTCAGAGATGCGATAAAATTATTTTCAAACGAGGACAGGGACTGGGAAAATCTTGTGCCCAAGCAGTATGCGGAGGTTAAACAAAGCTTCAAGGTCGCTTACAAAAATTTTGTGGGAGCTCATAAAGAATTGACTAAAGACCCACAAAATATCAAAAAGCAACTCAGCGCCATTAAAACTTTTCAAACTTTGAGCAAGCTTGAAGAAGCCATAAAAAGCTATGAAGAATATGAGGATGAGTTTGATAAGCTATGTAATATCACTCAAACAATTACGGACGAAGTAGGAAATATTGAAAATCTGAAGGCTGAAGTTAAAGAAACACTAGCTGAGCAAAATGTGGGTGATGAGGAAATCAAAGAATTGTTTGAAATAGAATTTTCCTCAGAACAACGAGCATCTTTTGAAGAAAAAATTGACAGTTATTACATAGCTCAACTTCTCAGAGATATACAGAAAGAGGATAATAAACAGAGGTTTGATGAGATAATCCAAAATAAACCCCAAATTGTTAAAGAAGCGTATGACCAAATAATGAACTCACTTTCGAACGAAACGGAGATTGTAGACAAAGTTGCGCTTTATTTCAAGAAACTGATTCGTGAGATTATTGCGGAAACCGCCATTGTTCTTAAGGTTTCAGAAGATGACTTGTTGGTTAGTTTTCATGAATACCGTAACGATAAGGCTGCGGTTCCGTATATCAATGTGATTATTGACAAATCTTCCATAACACGAGAAGAATTTGAACCGCTGTTTCATAAAAAGTTTAGAGAGCGCCGCCGAACGATAGAGGCTTATTGGAAAGCAACTATTGAAGATAAACTACTTCCCCTAAGAGAAGAACTTTCGAATTTGGCCGTTGAATTTAAGAAAGTGGAGGAACCCCAATTATGAGTGAACTTAACAACCAACTATGGGCAAGTGCCGATATATTGCGCGGAAAAATGGATGCCAGTGAATATAAAAATTATTTGCTAGGGCTGATTTTCTATAAATATTTATCGGATCAAGAATTGCGCGCTGTTTATGAAGAAGAACATGGCAAGGTCTCTGAGTATCCGAGCAGACAAGACCAGCTCGCCGGACTTTTGGACTGGTATAAAGATGATGCAGTGGATGTCAAAGATATAATTTCTAAAAAGTTGGGTTATTTTATTGCTCCCGATTATCTTTTCTATACACTCCGAAAGAAGGCTGACGAATATGAACTTCAAATTTCTGACCTCCAAAATGCATTTATAGAACTCGGGCGGCAGGGCGATCATTTTACGGGATTATTTGATGATATCGACTTAACCTCCACAAAACTGGGAGCGAACGCTCAACAACGGAATGTAACCATCACTGAAGTAATTAAGGCACTTGATGAAATCTCTCTTTTTGGTCACGATGGAGATGTCATAGGAGATGCTTATGAGTATTTGATTGGCCAGTTTGCTGCAGGAGCAGGAAAAAAGGCAGGAGAATTTTACACGCCGCAATCAGTAAGTAAGATTATCTCCGAAATTGTTTCTATAGGGCAGGAAGAAGTTACACCGTTTCATATTTATGACCCGGCAATGGGCTCGGGTTCCCTCATGCTCAATATACGTCAGTTTGTAAAAAATCCGTGGAAAGTACATTATCACGGGCAGGAATTGAATACAACTACTTATAATTTGGCGAGAATGAACTTGATTTTGCACAATGTGGAGCAATCACAGATGCGGCTTAGAAACGCTGACACGCTTGATGAGGATTGGCCTTCTGACGAGCCGTACCTTTTTAATGCCGTTGTTATGAATCCTCCGTATTCGGCAAACTGGAGTGCGGATAACAAATTTTTAAGTGATCCTCGCTTTGAGCGATACGGAAAACTTGCGCCCAAGTCCAAAGCTGATTTTTCTTTTTTGCTTCATGGATTTTATCATTTAAATGAGAACGGAACAATGGGAATCGTTTTGCCCCATGGTGTATTATTCAGAGGTGCATCAGAAGGCGTGATTAGAAAAACGTTACTCGGAATGGGTGCTATTGATGCAGTTATAGGGCTTCCTGCCAATATTTTTTATGGTACAAGCATTCCTACTACTGTACTTATCTTGAAGAAAAACCGAGGCACACGAGATGTTTTGTTTATAGATGCTTCAAAGGATTTTGAGAAACAAAAGAACCAAAATAGCTTACGTAATGAAGATATACGAAAAATTGTAGATGCTTATAAAAAGCGTGAAAGTATACCCAAATATGCGCATTTGGCAGAGTATGATGAGATTGAACGCAATGAATTTAATCTCAATATTCCACGCTATGTGGATACTTTTGAGGAAGAACCGCAGATTGATATTGTTGATCTCAGCAACGAAATGGTTGGTTTAAATTTGCAAATAAAACAAAAGGAAACTGAGTTTTTAGGCTTGCTTGACAAACTTGCCATAACTGATGAGACAAGAGAATTAATTGAAGCCACAAAGCTGATTTTTGCGTAGGAGGAATAACGGATGAGTAACAACATACCTGAAATTAGATTTAAAGGCTTCACTCACGCTTGGGAACAGCGAACGTTGGGGGAGGTTGCAGAGTTTTCAAAGGGTAGTGGGTATTCAAAAGGAGATTTGACAGATAGTGGGACACCAATAATTCTATATGGCAGGATTTACACAAACTATGAAACCGTCATGGAGAATGTTGACACATATGCAACCCTAAAGGATAAATCTGTTTTAAGTCAGGGTGGTGAAGTCATTGTTCCGTCATCAGGCGAGACCGCAGAAGATATTTCACGTGCTTCTGTTGTGGGAAAAGCCGGAACCATCCTTGGAGGGGACTTAAACATAATAAAAACGGATTCAACAATATCTCCTTCTTTTTTAGCTATATCTATTTCAAATGGCAAGCAACAGAAAGAGCTCAGAAAGCGCGCCCAAGGCAAATCTGTTGTCCATATAGGCAATTCTGATCTAAAAGAAGTAGTGTTGAATTGTCCAAGCATCCCTGAACAAACTGCCATCGGCAATTTCTTCAGAACCTTAGATGATACTATCACCCTACATAAGCGTAAGCTGGAGGAATTAAAGAAATTAAAGAGCGCCTACTTGCAGCAGATGTTTCCGCAGGCTGGCGAGAACTTACCACGAATCAGGTTTGCTGGCTTTACTGGGCCGTGGCAGGAACGGACATTGGGAGATGTTGTTAAGCGCATAACAAGAAAAAACAAGGACCTTGAAAGCACTTTGGCACTTACAATATCGGCACAGTACGGTCTTATTGCTCAAAAGGATTTTTTTAACAAAGAGGTTGCGAGCAAAGATGTAAGTAATTATTATCTCGTAAAAAATGGTGAGTTTGCATATAACAAGAGTTACTCCAACGGCTACCCTTGGGGTGCTATTAAGCGGCTTGATAAATATGATGCAGGAGTTTTATCAACGCTATATATCGTTTTTGCGCCCACCAATATTGACACAGAATTTTTGGCACAATACTATGAAACAACATATTGGCATAATGAAGTTGCACAATATGCGGCTGAGGGCGCAAGAAATCATGGCTTACTAAACATTGCCGCATCTGATTTTTTTGAAACAAAGTTGACGATGCCAATAGATAGTAACGAACAAATTGCTATTGGGAGATTTTTTCTCAAGATTGAAGAGCAAATATTTAATCAAGCACAAAAATTTGAAAATCTAAAACAACTCAAATCCGCATATCTGCAACGGATGTTTATATAAGGGCGCTCATCTCTCCTTTATATTCGCTTCCAAAGCAGATAAATGTTTCATGATTTTGTCGTTGTCTTGGCTTTCCAGTTCACGAATGATGTGGAGATATGTTTCTTGCGTCGTAGTGATACTGGAATGCCCCAGTCGCTTGGCTATGCTGGCAATAGAAACACCTGCAAAAATTAAAAGTGATGCGTGGGTGTGTCGAAGGCTATGTATTGAAATTACAGGAACTTCAGCTGCTTTGCATAGGCGTTTCAGTCGGCCGTTAACTGTTGAATTGAAAACCCTTCCTCGCACAAAAATCAGTTTATCATTCGGGATTTTCTTGGTTAAGGCTTCAAAATCGGCAGCCAACTTTGCATCTACCTGGACAGTGCGTTTAGAAGTAGGATTCTTCGTTTCGGAGAATCCGCCAGCGGCATTTTTGTAATTCCATGTTTTGGTTATGCTTATTTTCTGTGTGCGAAAATCAAAATCGTTTGGGGTAAGTGCCAGGGCTTCCGAAAATCTAAGTCCGGTTTTTGATATAAGAAGAATGAGCCAATCCCAATTGGGCTTATCTGTCAGTGACAGATTTTTCAGCAACGATTGAAGCTCAAATTGACTCAGATATTTACTTTTTCTCTTTGTAGGTTCCTTGCCTTTTATAACAACCTTTCGTGTCGGGTCTGTTGCTATCAAACCTTCATCAATAGCGTCTAAAATTGCACTTTTCAGGTGATGATGGAAGTCCATTGTGGTCTGCCTCTCATGGGTTTCGGCATAATCATTAAGTAAGGTTTGATAACTTCGTTTATCTAGCTCACAAATTTTAAAATGGGGGGACAGCTCTGTAAGCCTTTGCAATGTCATTAAATATTTTTGATATGTAACAGGACGGACAGCGCCATATTTATATATTTTTATCCATTCAGAAAAATACTCGTGAAAGTATTGGGATGTTATTTCGTTTGCAATCATAGAAAAAAGCCTCCATTATAATAAAGTTAACATATCTATTATAATAGAGGTTCAAGCATTGCTACATACTATATCAACATTTTTTGCAGATATGCAGATTTTAGTTGTTGTAGCTGTCCGAGTTTTCTCTCTTGGTTGGGAATTTGCTCGTCAAACTTGCAGAAAAAGTTGCCGATAAGAGTTTGTTCTGAGAGGCAGGGTATAAGAAGCGGCATTTTACTCATTTGCTTTCCTGACACCTCAACAAAAGTAGAACCGGCACCAACGGTTTCTCCATATTGTTTCAGCTCATGTGTTCTTGAGAAAATGAAATATGTATCAAGTTTATTCTTGTGCGGAATTATCGATTGAAAGCCTTGGTTTGTCGCTCCTTCCCTAGCTAAAATTGCAGTATTACCAATTCCTGCGCGCGAAGTAAAAAGAACAGTACCTATCGGCAGTATCTTCGCAGAACTCCTTATCATTCCGAGCTTTGTAATTTTCTTTTTGCTTTCTACAACAAAAATCTGCGTGCCAATTTCTGCTGGTGTATACCAGTTAATATCGCCATCCCAATATTCGTTGTTATCTGTCCTCGGTGTTCCACCGCCAACGATATCGGCAACCTCCCCCAGTTTCCGCTCTTCCCACAGCTCCGTAAATCCAGCAAACCGTACCCTCGGCACGCTCTCGCCAGCCTGCGGAAACATCTGCTGCAAGTAGGCGCTCTTTAATTTCTTTAATTCCTCTAGCTTACGCTTATGTAGAGTAATAGCGTCATCAAGCGTGCGGAAGAAATTGCCGATGGCAGTTTGTTCTGGGACACTGGGCATATTTGTTTTAAAAAGTGACAAATTATCAAAAGTTATTCCAAATACCTTCAATCCTGTCCCCATCTGATTTCCAAACTTTTTAAAGTTATCAGTATGCAGCAAATAATACAAATAAAGGGATGCTGCATTGCGTGGACGCAATGCTATGGTATGTAATCCTGCAACAATCTTATCTGTAGATTCGTCAATAATAACACAAGGTTCAGCAATACCTGTGTAATCTTCGGAGGCATCTGCTAAAACCAAATCCCCCTGAGAAAGTGGGATGTAATTACCATATTTTATATATGGCAACTTAGTACTGCTTGTTATAAGATCAGCAACCTGCTTATGAATATCGCCATAATGAATATATCTATATCCTGTTGGTTTTATGGTCTCAACATCTCGTGACAAGGAGTATGATTTTAGTTTTTCTGCAACCTCCCCTAACGTTCGCTGTTCCCAAGCGTTAGTGAAATATTATTTGCTCTTAATTTGATAAAGTTTCCGTTTAGCAACGAAAAAATAGGCATAGAAACGAATGACCAGCAATTCTAATAGAATGTATATGATGCTAAATTAAGTGTACAATTTTACTAATTCAGTAATCTAAAAAGTTTTTTGAAAGTGATAGTATCAATATAGTCCGTATTAAAGATTTTTTATTTAATTCAATTTGACTTTACAATTCAGGAATTAAAAATAATGAATGCGTGAGATTTGATAATTAAAATTGTAGAATTTTTTCGCTAAGCCCCCGCCCGCTCTCTAAGAGATCATTATTTTCCACTTGTGCATACAAAAAGCGGTGTTTTGCTGTAGCGAGCGGTAAAGTAAAAAATTAATATATAATACTAAAAAAGCATGAAGGCTTCGAATCGCCTTCGTGCTTTTTTGATAAAGGAAAGAGCAAAGCAGTCGAAATCACCTCGCTATATAGTCTAACTTATTGAGATCGAATCATAACGCTTCACTTCTTTTTTGAGAAAGTAAGGACAATCTTATAAGACAAGGCTTGCTTTTTTTAGGATATTGTAATGCTGAAAATATCGCTCCTCTAGCGGAATCCACCGAGAGGCGAAGATTTGTGCTTTTTCTGGTCCATTGCGAAGCGTAATGCGGCGCATTTGTTCGTGCGGCTCCACATCACAAAATACGCGAATATCGGCATAATCATTGAAAAACGGATGATTGCTGTAGGCGCCTTCCACCAGTCGCCATTTTGAAGCGGGAACGTTCTGCAAATTACCAAAATTCATGGTTGAACAGTCAAAGCGGCGATAGGAAAAAGGTTTTTCATAAGTTATGTGGGGTAAAACCTCCGCTGCAAAGCGTTCATAGTGTACATTGCCGCCGGGTTCTGAGAGGCGTGCCTGGGTGCGTAGTGCTGCAGGAAGAAAAAAATCATCCATATGCACGATTCCTGCATTTAAAATTTGCGAGAGTTGATTCGCCATACTGGTTTTTCCGGATGCCGCCCGTCCGTCCAGTGCAATCACCAAGGCGTCTTTTTCTTTGCTTTGCTTTGCAAGCAACTCCAATAATGGGAGAAGGCGAATAAATCGCGTGCATACCAAACGATAGGATGGATGCTCTGAATGGCGGTATCGATCACTGTGGTGAAGTGCGCCCCCTCCGTTGTTCCAATAAGCTTGCAGTGCAGACTTCCAGTCAGAAAGCGAAAAAGGAAGAAGTTTTTCCACCGTCAGCTGTTCGGCTTCTTGAAGAAGATGGCGGAAATTTGCTTCTGTGCCGGAAGGAATCGCAGAAGAAGAAAACATACGAAAGAGCCATTCTGGCGGCAAGCCGCATTGCCTCCATGCAGAAAGGTGAATGCGGCAACAGTTCTGAGATATTTTTTCATAAAGAAAGGGAGCAGCAAAATTTGCGGCAGAAAATTCTTGATTGAAAATTTCTTGAGCTTTTGCGGAATCCTTCAGAAGATGCTCTGCTCCAAATGCGGCCTGGTAGCAGAGCTTTATCATGTCCTGCGGTTGAATCGAGGGATGCAGCTTGGCTTGTTCCATAAGGTAATTTTTAGCGCTCATTGCTGAGCCTGATGTCACCGTCATCTTGTAAAACCACTTTGATAACGGTTTACCGCCAAAACAATAGGAGGAATCAGTACTAGCTGGAGCAGAATGGCGGGAAGTGCAATGATAAATGCACCGGATAGAAACATGGAAAAAGAGAATTCTGCGCCGACTAAGCTTGCCAATATGAACTGGACGATTCCCCAGACAATGCGTCCGGCGACCATGGAAGTAATAAGCGTTGCGTAGATCATGGGCATGTTGTGTTTTAATTTTCTGAATATCCACCCGGATACTGCGCCATAAACCGCAAGTTCAAATGCCATGGCGATACCGACCGGAAAGATAGGCGGCATGCCGAAAAGTACAAAGCGAAGGAGTGGGGCGATGAACCCTACAGCCAGACCATACGGCCAGCCAACCAGAAAACCACACAATAGCACCGGAATATGCATAGGACTGATTGCATTTCCAAGCTGAGGAATTTGACCGGTCAAAAATGGTAAAACAAGTGCGAGCGCAAGAAAGAGCGCAGAAAAAATGATATTTTTTGTTTTCATAAGAGGATAACCTTTCCTTGTAGTTTATCTGTAGTTGTATTTCTTTATCCAGCGATGGTATTTATCTAGTTGCGTAAACCGCATCTAATTCGGATTGCAGCGTTGCAAGATTGTCACATATGGAAATTTTCTGAGGGCATTTTTTCTCGCAGGCACCGCAGCGGACACAGTTTTTTGCTTTTTCATTCTCAGGAATCATAATCCCCCATTTAAAATAAATGTCATTGGGGTTTTCAAACATAGCATATCCATTCCAAGCGGAAAAATTTTCGGGAATATTAACACCTGCAGGACAGGGCACGCAGTATCGGCAAGCGGTACATCCATTTTTCACTCTTGCTCTGATTTTTTTTACCGCACGGTCGATGATACCCTGCTCCTCGGGGGCGATCGGTTCAAAATGTTGAAATGTTTTTATATTGTCTTCCACGTGTTCCATTTCGGACACACCGCTTAAAATCACTTTGACATTCGGCAGACTGCCCACCCAACGGTATGCCCATGAGGATAGGGTGTTATCCGGATATTTTCTTATCATTTCGCTCGCGATTGCTTCTGGCAGGCGGGCAAGTGAACCACCTTTGACCGGCTCCATAATGACCATGGGAATGCCTGATTTTTCTGCAAGATCATATCCTCGCATACCTGCCTGCTCCTCGGTATCGGTATAATTGAGTTGAATCTGGCATAAATCCCAATCACGGTATTGAAGAATTTCCTCAAAGGTTTCATAATCATCGTGAAAGGAAAATCCAAGGTATTTAATTTTCCCCTGTTTCTGCAGTTCTTCACAATATTGCACAATTCCCAGATCTACAGATTTTTTAAAGGTATGTTTATTCAAAGCGTGGAGTAGATAGAAATCAAAATACTCTTTATTTAGCTTTTTTCTCTGTTCCTCAAAGATTTGCTTTGCCTGCTCCAAAGTGTCAATCATAACAAGAGGAAGCTTAGTGGTAAGAAAATAGCTGCTTCTGTCCTTCGTGTCCAACCACTTTCCGACGAAAGGTTCACTATCGCCGTTGTGGTACATATAGGCTGTGTCATAGTAATTTACACCTGCCGCATAAGCTTTTTCAAGCATTTCCACGGACCGAGGTTCATCAATTTTACCTTCGGAAGTAATCGGAAACCGCATACACCCGAAGCCAAGCAGTGCGGTTTTTATTCCTAGTTTATTCCATGTTCTGGTTTCCATATGTTTTATTCCACCTTTCATAATAATACAGCAGCACACCGTCGAACACTTTCATGCACTGAACTGTAACTATCTTATTTCTAAGCTGCATAGGCTGGTGACCACCATATCACTATTTCGGGATAACGGTTTCTCGATTTAAGCCGGTGATACGTCTCTTTTTTTATGCTGTTACATCCTTGCAGTTTCTTCTTATTATCCAAATTTCTTGAAAAATGAATGAATACCGTATAAAATAAACAATATCACTTAGACCTATATCTAAGTCAAGGCATTTGAAAAATATTTTTTGGAGGGGTACAGATGGTTTATTCTATTCATGATGTAGCAAAGCAGTTTCAAATATCGGAGCACACCATCCGCTTTTATGATAAAGAGGGGCTTTTCCCCTTTCTGTCCAGAAATAAAATTGGAAATCGTGAATTCACTGAATCTGATCTAGAGTGGCTGCAGCTAGTCTTCTGTCTGAAAAATACGGGGATGAAGATTAAAGAAATACGACAGTACATGGAATTGTGTCAAGCCGGAGAAGACACACTACAGCAAAGAAAGAATATCTTTATTCATCACAGAGCCTTTATATTGGAGCAAATGGAGCAACTAAAAGAAAGTTTGAAACTTGTTGATGCTAAAATAGCGTTCTATGATGATTCTAACATGGGGCAAAGATTTGAGCGATAGGGGGAGAGTAACTATAGATAAAGATTTAAAGTCACCTTTTGAATGGACAGTGTATTTCAAAGAAATTTATACCTATTAAAGTATTTCAGCGGTTTGCCGAAGGAAAGGAAGACATAAACAAGCGCTTTTATTAAGAGATTGTTGAGCGTCTATGAAATTTTGAATGGGAATGGAAAGAAAAATAGGCAAGTAGGAAACTGTGGAGGAGAAGGGATTCTATGAAGAGATATATTGCTTTGTTAAGAGGAATAAATGTAAGTGGGAAAAATAAGATCTCTATGTCTGAATTAAAAAAGGGATTTACAGAACTTGATTTTGCGGAAGTAGTTACACATCTTAATAGTGGCAACATTATCTTTTCCAGTGAGATTGATGATAAAAACATTCTTTCAAATAAAATAGAGTTAATGATAAAAAGTAGCTTTAATTTAGATATACCAGTTTTTATTGCGTTGCAAGAAGAATTAGAACGATTATTGAAAAATGCGCCTACTTGGTGGGGGAGTGATAATAAAGGCATATATGATAATCTTATATTCCTTCTCTTACGAAGAGTTGTATGATGAAATAGGGCATCCTAAAGCGGAATATGAGAGAGTGCATAATTATAATAATGCGATTTTCTGGTCATTTATCCGAAACGATTATCAAAAGACAAACTGGTGGTCAAAGACTGCCAGCGCCAAGATACGCTATAAGATTACAATTAGAACCGCAAATACAATAAGAAAAATAGTGAATATGTAACTGTCCTCAATTTTAATCGTTGCGAAGACGGTGATTTTAATTGTTCGCTTGAGCTAGCGGGTGAAGCGTTTGTTTCAAATCCTTCAAGTCTACTTGACATATCCGACTTGTTACATTATATTATAGACAGACAGTCGGTCTATAATGTAATCTGCCTGATTAGGATAGGAAAGGTAATAATATGAGAATCATAAAAGAAGCGGATGAACGAAAAAGTGAAATACTGGATATCGCAGAAACATTATTTACACAGAACGGTTTTGACGACACAAGCACAAATGCAATTTTAGAAGCCGCTGGTATTGCACGAGGGACACTATACTACCATTTTAAATCCAAAGAAGAGATTATGGATGCAGTGATTGAAAGGCATAGCCGCCGCCTTTTAGCAGCAGCCAAGGAAATTGCCGGGGATAAAAGCAAATCTGTTTATGAAAGGATTGTTGAGTCGGTTATGGCTCTCAAACTGGACCAAAGCGGACAAGGCGTCATTGAACATATCCATAGGCCGCAAAATGCGTTGATGCATCAGAAAGTACAACGAAGTATTTTGAACGGGCTTACGCCAATTCTTGCGGAAATGATTCGTGAGGGGATAGAATCGGATTTATTCCATACACCTTTTCCTTATGAGTGTATGGAGATGCTAGTTGCTTATGCCGGAACGGTGTTTGATGGTGACATGGTAGAGCTGAATAAAGAAGAACGCGCATCCCGTATACAGGCGCTAGTTTTTAATATCGAGCGCCTGCTGGGTGTAAAAAGCGGTGCCTTTTCATTTATGTCACAGATATTTGAAAACGGAGCGGAGGCATCGCATGAGTAGCAGTTCGAAATCGTTCGGAAAATTTCTGCTCCTTTGGTCCGGAGAGCTTGTTTCAGTTGTGGGCGGCGGACTTACATCGTTCGGATTAGGCGTTTACGTTTACCAACAATCAGAAATGGCGTCGCATGTGTCGCTTGTCATGCTGCTGGCTTTTTTACCCTCTCTGCTACTCAGTGCACCTGCTGGGGTTCTGGCTGATCGTTATGATCGCCGGCTTCTTATGATACTCGGTGACAGTCTCTCGGCAATCGGTCCGTTGTTTATTCTCTTTTTTCTTTGGGATGGAGAAGCAGCATTTTGGCAGATCTGTGTGGGTGTGACAATTAGCTCTGTATTTTCTTCACTGCTGGAGCCTGCTTACCGGGCAACCGTGACAGATTTACTGACAGAGGAGCAGTATACCAAAGCGAGTGGCTTTGTTCAGATTGCAGGTTCTGCAAAATACTTGGTTTCGCCTGCTATCGCAGGGATTTTGTTAAAGGTATCAGACATACGGCTTCTTCTGATTCTTGATATCTGCACCTTTTTTGTAACAGTTACAGCAACGCTGGCTGTCCGAAAAGGCCTGAAAGCAAAGGTGCAAACAAAAAATATTTCCTTCACAGACAGTTTTAAGGATGGCTGGAGAGCAATCGCACAAAATAAAGGCGTGTTAATGCTGGTTTTGATTGGCTCTGTCATAGCCCTATGTCTCGGCTTTATTCAGACATTGGCTTCACCGATGATTTTAAGCTTTTCGGATAGCAGAGCATTAGGCGCAATACAATCCTTAGCGGCAACGGGGATGCTGGCGGTCAGCATATTACTTGGAATTTTTTCAATTAAGAAGTCATATGTAAAAATACTCTGTACTTCACTGCTTGGTGCAGGTGCATTCATAGCATGCTTCGGCGTTCGAGAAAATCTCGTCATGATAACGATATCCGGATTTTTGTTTTTTTCAGTGCTGCCGTTTGCTAATATGAGCATCGATTATTTGCTGCGTACCAATATTAGTAATGAATTCCAAGGACGTGCATGGGGACTTGTGGGATTGATTTCCCAGTTGGGTTATGTCGTGGCCTATGCCTTTTCAGGATTGCTTGCAGACTATCTCTTTACACCGTTGCTATTGGAAGGAGGAAGTCTATCCGGAAGCATCGGAAAGCTTTTAGGCACAGGGCAAGGCAGAGGAGCCGGATTTCTCATTATCCTAGCAGGAGGGTTACTATGTGCCGTTTCTATCTGCTTATACTATTTTCAATCCATTCAAAGGCTTGAGAAAGGAGATGGCTGATGTTCAGACGAATGATCTGGAATGATTTTGCAAAAAGCCGTATGGTCTCAATAATTATGCTGTTGTTTATTTCCGCTGCGGCAGCCCTGATTGCCTTGGCAGTGACTTTGGGATTACAGCTTGCGGGGTCGATTGATGAGCTGATGGCACAAGCGAAAACCCCACATTTTTTACAGATGCATGCAGGGATGATTGATACGGCACGATTGGAGAAATTTGCACGGGAAAACAGTGCCGTCGAGGAGTTTCAAGTGCTTGAATTTCTAAACATCGAGGGGACAGAAATCGTAATTGGTGAAGATACACTTGTAGGAAGTGTACAGGATAATGGCATTTCTACACAAAGTAGTTCTTTCGATTATCTCCTCGGCCTTGAAGGACAAATTCTCAGGCCGCTTGATGGCGAAATTTATGTTCCTACCGCTTATGCAAAGGAAGGCATAATAAAATTAGGAGAGAAAGTCGTCATTACAGGGAAAGTGTTTACTGTTGCGGGGGTTCTGCGGGATTCTCAGATGAATTCTCCGCTTGCATCTTCTAAGCGATTTTTGGTGAGTGAAAAGGATTACACAGAAATTAAGAGCAAGGGAAACGTTGAATATCTCATCGAGTTTCGGCTAAAAGATTTATCGGCTCTTCGTACCTTTGAAGCTGAATATATTAGTGCGGGGTTGGAGAATAACGGACCTGCAGTCACCTATCCGCTTTTTCGTATGATGAATGCCATATCGGATGGATTGATGATTGCCGTACTTTTGTTAATCAGCGTATTGACCGTTTTGATTGCCTGCTTATGTATTCGCTTTACTTTGCTTGCACAGCTTGAGGAGGATATGCGGGAAATCGGAGTGATGAAAGCAATTGGACTACGTATCTCAGATATAAAGATGCTGTATCTGGGGAAGTATGCAGTCGTAGCCTTCACAGGGAGTTTGATTGGCTGGGGATTCTCCATTGCACTTGAGGAGCGCGCGCTTGAAGATATTCGTATGACAATGGGAGTCAGTAGCAGTGCAGGACTTGCCCGCATGTGGGGAGGAATCGCTGTTTTGCTGGTATGTTTAAGTATAATTTCTTATGTAAACCATGCACTGAATCGCTTAAAGAAAATATCAGCTGTGCAGGCAATTCGTTTTAGCTCTGTTTTGGAGAAGCGGCAAAGCACAAAAAGGATGCAGCTGAGCAGAAACCGATTCCTTGATATTAATGTGTTTTTAGGATTTAAAGCGGTTTTATCTAAAAAAAGGCTCTATGCAACCATGTTGTGCGTAGTGATGGCATCTACCTTTATCATGCTTGTTCCTCAAAACTTATACAGCACAATCTCTGCTCCAAGTTTTAGTACCTATATGGGAATCGGCAACTCTGATCTCCTAATCCGCGTTCAGCAGAATAAACAGATGACGAATATCGTATTGTCGATTGAACGAGCACTTGAAAAAGATGAGGAGGTTGCCGGATATGCGGTGCACACAACGAAACGGTTTCCTATACACGCGCTAAATGGAAAAAATGAAACACTCAAAGTAGATTTGGGAAATCATACAGCATTTCCTGTCTACTATGTCAAAGGAGATGCTCCACGCACAGAAAATGAAATTGCCCTCTCCGCGATAAACGCAGAGGAATTGGGAAAAGAGATTGGGGATACGCTTGTTTTGGAAACGGAGAATGGGGAGCGATTTCTGACTATTTGCGGCATCTATTCTGATATTACCAATGGGGGAAAGACCGCCAAAGCAGCTTTTACAGATGATAGTGACAATGTCATGTGGTGTACGGTATACGTCACCCTGAAAGAAGGTAGCTCAACTACTGTTAAGACAGCAGAATATACCCGGCAGTTTCCGATTTCAAAGGTTGCAGGCATCAATAGCTATATAGCGCAAACCTTTGGACCAACAATGGATTCCATTAGAACTATTTCTGCAGCGGCGATGCTTGCAGCGCTGTCTATGACAATATTGGTCACTCTACTGATGTTGAAAATGTTGATTGCAGAGGAAGGGTATGCGATTGCGGTTATGAAGTCAATTGGATTTACGAGCAGGGAGATTACAACGCAGTTTCTTTCTCGGTTTGTGCTTGTACTATTCACGGGGATTTTGGCGGGCACAATGCTTGCGAACACATTGGGAGAGACGTTAGCCGGTGCGGTGATTGCATCCTTTGGGGCAACCTCGTTTAAATTTGTGATTAATCCGCTCATCGCATATTTGACTTACCCGCTAACGATGTGTTGCGCCGTTCTGACTGCGGTTTTAATTGGGGCCGCGGGTGTGCGCAGTGTTAGAGTGGGCAGGCATATAAAGGAGTAAACAATGAAAACATTGGTGATGGGAAATCAAATTGTAAAAATATTTGGAGAAGGCAGTGAAAAACATACGGTTTTGAATGGAGTATCTGTGCAGATAAAGCAAGGAGAATTTGTTGCGGTAATGGGGCCCTCCGGCTCAGGAAAATCTACTTTACTTTTTGCGCTAAGTGGAATGGAATCGATTGACAGCGGAACTCTTTCGTTTCGCGGTCAAAGCTTAACAGAGCTTTCAGAGGATGCGCTTTCAGAGCTGCGCCGAACCGGAATGGGTTTTGTTTTCCAGCAGCCTACTATGCTTAAGAATTTAAATATTCTTGATAATATTTTGCTGCCTGCCTTGCGGGGCAATCATAAAAATGCAGCAGAGCTTACGAAAAAAGCGGAAACGTTGATGCGGAAAATGAAAATAGAAGGACTTGAAGAGCGCAGTATATCAGAAGTTTCGGGCGGGCAGCTACAGCGTGCAGGAATCTGTCGTGCCCTCATGTTGACGCCTGAAATCATTTTCTGTGATGAACCAACCGGTGCATTAAATTCTAAATCTGCACATGAAACGATGAAGCTTTTTTCGGAGATTAACGCAGAAGGGACTGCCATCCTGCTTGTAACTCACGATGGCAAGGTGGCAGCGAATGCAAATCGAGTACTGTTCATGTGTGATGGCTGCATTGTCGATGAGCTTCGCCTTACAAAAACCGGCGAGGGGCCGGAGCAAAATTTGCAGAAAATCGCAAAACGAATGGAAGGTTTAGGAATATAAAAAAGTGAACGTTTTTTTACCTTAAATTTTCAGCCTGTAACTGATAGTGAGTCAAATTGGAACAGATATGCCGAAACAACAACCAGCCGGCGTGTGTAACGCCGGCTGATGTCGTAAATGTATTGGTTTTTAGTAAAGATATTAAATGAATTATCTTCTTCGATTGTTATTACGATTATTGTTTGGTCTGCAAGGATCACAGCAATCATTGAAATTATTATCTCTACAAGGATCACAGCAAGGGTCGCAAATGCATTGACAATCATCTTCATCGTCATCATCTGTTTCTGGATTATACTTGCTCTGAATCTGATTTGGGAACAACTGAGGGAAGCTGTCACAAATTGCAGAGGATTCCGGTAATAACTGCACATAACCCGTTGAAAGAACACAAAGCTGAACTGGAACAACAATCTTTTTCTCACAAGTAACGCATAATGCGATAATGAGGTTTGCTTTTATTGTGCCGTCTGCACAAACTGTTAAATCGCGTCCCAAATTGTTGGTTGCAAGTCTGGTTTCGCATGCAGGATTACAGAATTCAGTAAAGCGTGGTAAGAATGCACTGTTTTGTGTAGATGGAATACAAAGTTCAAAGAAATTGGTAAGTAACAGTGGTGCACTTTCCTGAGCGATGTTTGCCTTAGTGTAAACCGTAAAGGTAACTTCGTGATCATACCTGTCGCAAAGCAACAAATCTAAATAAACCATAACATCGCCGGTAATTGCGATATTTTGTGTGCCGAAGACCGGGGTCCCTCTTCCCTGATCATCACAATCCTGCGTATCTGCATAAATAATTTTTTCTGAATAAGTACCGTCCGGACCTACAACTGTCACTTCGTCGCCGTTTGCACATTTAATAAAGGTTCCACCCGAAATTGTAGTGTTGATATTCAACTTCAAGTTGGTTGGATCTTCCACATTTTGAGGATTAAAGGCTCTCTTGCAGCGAATATCTACGATGCGTTTTAAGCGGTGTCCTCTAGGAATTGCTGGAGTGAAGCACTGATTGTTGACTGTTTTTAACCCCTGCAGGTTAAAAAGAACAGCATCAAAAACCTTTTGTACATAAATCGGCTCCGAGACAACGTTGTTTAAATTACCGTCGAATTCACACATGTCGTGTGCGTTGCAGCAATTTGAAAAGAGGTCCGGCGATATACGTCCACCGAAACAACTCATATATTTACCTCCTTTTTTGGTCAATTAAGTAATTGGTTTCACAGACAGTATATTCAAAGGAAAAAGATGTGTTACGGATTCTGCCTTGATCGGCGATAAAAATATAGAATAAAATTCTAAGACGCATTGCCATGCACCTTCTTGCATTGCGAATAAAGAGATTCCGGCTAAAAATTTCATTTTAAAAGTTTACAATAATAGCGCTTATACCTCTTATAGAGATGTCCATTCACTGAAACAGATGGTTAGAGACACAATTTTCTTCATGGTGCTTTATGGTCTAGGATTTACGGTATAAGAATAGAAATTTTGATAAAAGGAACTTGATTTTTGACTTTCCATAGTTTATAGTAATGTTAGCACTCGTATTGAGTGAGTGCTAACATTACTTTTTTCTACCTCTTGATGCATTAAAACACAGAGGAAGCGAAAGTCGTATTGATTACGGGAGAAAAAAATACCGAGAAAATCGGGGAAATACGAGGGGGCATTTACACATGGAAAAAAAGCAGTTTAGGGCAGAATCCAAACGTCTCTTGGATTTAATGATTCATTCAATTTATACGCATAAGGAAATCTTCTTAAGAGAATTGATTTCAAACAGCAGCGATGCAATCGATAAATTATACTATAGAGCATTGCAGGAAAATAATACTGGTTTTTCGCGTGAGGACTTTGCAATTACGATTGAGGCAGATAAGGATGCGCGTACATTAAAAATTTCCGACAATGGAATTGGTATGACAAAAGAAGAGCTTGAACAAAACCTAGGAACAATTGCACAGAGCGGTTCTCTGGCATTTAAGAAAGAAAACGAGCCAAAGGACGAGATTGATATTATCGGTCAATTTGGTGTAGGCTTTTATTCTGCATTTATGGTGAGTGATCAAGTGAAGGTGATTAGCAGAGCTTTCGGTGCAGAAACTGCATATTGCTGGGAATCAGAAGGTGCAGAAGGTTACAGCATCAGCGAGTGCGAGAAAGAGGGCCACGGAACCGACATTATTTTAACAATCAAACAAAATGGGGAAGACGAAAACTATGATGAGTTTTTAGAAGCATACCGGATTAAAGGTTTAATCAAACGGTATTCCGATTATATTCGCTATCCGATTCAGATGATGGTCGAAAAGCACCGCCCGAAAGAAGGAAATGAAGAGGAATACGAGGATTATAAGGAGCTCGACACCTTAAACAGCATGGTCCCAATTTGGAAAAAAAATAAAAGTGAATTGACAGAAGAGGATTATAATACTTTTTATAAGGAAAAATTCCATGACTTCACAGACCCGGCAAAAGTCATTCACACGAGTGTAGAAGGTGTATCTACTTACAACGCATTATTATTCATACCGGCGAAAGCCCCGTTTAATTATTATACAAAGGACTATGAGAAGGGGTTGCAGTTGTATTCCAGCGGCGTTTTAATCATGGAAAAATGCGCAGATTTAATGCCGGATTATTTCAGCTTTGTAAGAGGACTTGTGGATTCCCAGGACTTATCGCTGAACATTTCCCGAGAAATGCTGCAGCATGACCGTCAGTTAAAATCGATTGCGTCCAGATTAGAAAAGAAAATTAAAAGTGAACTTTTGGCAATGTTGAATACAGACAGAGAAAAGTACAATGCGTTTTTTGAAAGCTTTGGACTGCAATTGAAATATGGACTGTATGATGGGTTTGGAGCAAATAAAGATACGTTAAAGGATTTGGTACTGTTCTATTCTTCCTCCGAGAAGAAAATGGTTACTTTGTCAGAGTACGTTTCTCGCTGCAAAACCGAGCAGAAATATATCTACTACGCTTGCGGAGATACTGTTGAGCGGATTGACAAGCTGCCACAGACGGAGCTTTTAAAAGAAAAAGGATACGAAATTTTATATATGACGGCAGACATTGATGAGTTTGCACTGCAAATGCTTCACGATTTTGATGGTAAGGAATTTAAATCAGCTTCCAGCGGTGAT
This sequence comes from uncultured Anaerovorax sp., assembly GCA_963521065.1. GTDB lineage: Bacteria > Bacillota > Clostridia > Peptostreptococcales > Anaerovoracaceae > IOR16. The sequence continues at coordinate 97,858 of CAUQTI010000005.1, forward strand.
TTGGATTTAGAGGAAAGCAAAGAAGAGAAGGAAGCAGCGCAAAAGCAATCCGAAGAAAATAAAGGCCTTTTGGACTTTATGAAGGAAGCTTTAGGAGATAAGGTTTCAGAAGTGCGTTTGTCGCAGCGCTTGAAAACGCATCCGGTTTGTCTGACGAGCGCGGGTGATTTATCCTTAGAGATGGAAAAAGTGATTAATGCGATGCCAAACGAGCAGAAAATAAAAGCAGATCGCGTTTTGGAAATCAATGCAAAGCACCCTGTCTTGGAGGCGCTGCAGAAATCGTATGAAAAAGATGCTGAAAGAGCAAAAATGTATACGGAGCTTCTCTATAATCAGGCCTTGTTGATTGAAGGATTTGCACTTGAAGATCCGGTTGCCTTTTCAAATTCGATTTGTTCATTGATTGTATAGATATTTGAAAAGCTTGTAATTGCAATACATTTATAAATGGATTTAAGTTGCACCCCTTATGAAAGGTATGGTATCATAAGGGGCATGCTTTTTTTTGAAATTGCAGATGCGATAAATGAAGAATAGGAATCGGGAGACCGATTACAATAGAAGTCAGCAGGAGGACACAAAAAAATATGATTACAGTTACGAATGTAAGCTTAAATTTCAGCGGTCAGGCGCTGTTCAAGGATGTAGATTTGAAATTTACTCCGGGGAATTGCTATGGAATTATCGGTGCAAACGGTGCCGGAAAATCAACGTTTTTACGCATTCTATCCGGCGAACTTGACCCGTCTACCGGAAATGTATCTATGCCGCCGAATATGCGCATGTCTGTTTTAAAGCAGGATCACTTTGCATACGATCAATATACGGTGTTAGATACCGTAATTATGGGAAATATGAGACTTTATCAGATTATGCAGGAGAAGGATGCACTCTATGCAAAAGAAGACTTCACAGATGAAGACGGAATTAAAGCTTCTGAATTAGAAGGCGAATTTGCAGAGATGAACGGATGGGAGGCAGAATCAGATGCCAGCCGTCTTTTACAGGGATTGGGCCTTTCTAATGATATCTTGTACAGCCAGATGGATTCCCTGACCGGAAAAGAAAAAGTGAAGGTACTCTTGGCACAGGCATTGTTTGGCCTGCCTGAGATTATATTACTGGACGAGCCGACAAACCACTTAGATATTCAGGCGATTGACTGGTTGGAGGACTTCCTTCTGGACTATGAGGGTACTGTAATCGTGGTATCTCATGACCGTCATTTTTTGAATACCGTCTGCACCAATATTGTTGATATTGACTACGGAAAGATTAAAATGTATGTTGGAAATTACGAGTTCTGGTATGAATCCAGCCAGATTATGCAGAAAATTATTCGGGATCAAAACAAGAAAAATGAAGATAAAATTAAAGAATTACAGAATTTTATCCAGCGTTTTTCGGCAAATAAATCAAAATCAAAGCAAGCAACCTCCAGGAAGAAGCTCATTGACAAATTGACAGTAGAGGAGCTTCCATCCTCTTCCAGAAGATATCCGTTTGTAGGATTTAATATGGATCGTGAAGCAGGCAAAGAAATTTTGACCGTAGAAGGAATCAGCAAAACGATTGATGGTGTAAAGATTTTGGACAACGTTTCTTTCCGTGTAAATAAAGATGATAAAATTGCCTTTGTTGGAGAAAATGAAATTGCAAATACGACCTTATTTAAGATTATTATGGGAGAAATGGAGCCGGATGAAGGCAGCTTTAAATGGGGAACCACCATTACGACTTCTTATTTCCCGATGGATAATTCTCAGTTCTTTGAGGGTTGCAACTTGAATTTAGTGCAGTGGCTGGGACAATACACAGAAGAAACAACAGAAACCTTCATGAGAGGCTTCCTGGGGCGTATGCTTTTTTCCGGAGATGATGTCTTCAAAGCGGTAAAGGTGCTTTCCGGAGGAGAGAAGGTTCGCTGTATGCTTTCGCGTATGATGCTCTTTGGTGCCAATGCGTTAGTGCTGGATCAGCCGACAAACCACCTGGATTTGGAATCCATCACTGCAGTGAACAATGGGTTGATTGATTTTAAAGGAAACCTGCTGTTTGCATCCCATGACCATGAATTTATTCAGACGATTGCAAACCGTATCATAGAATTTACGGAATCCGGAATGCTTGACCGTACCTGCAGTTATGACGAATACATTCAAGAACAAAGAGAACGTGCATTAGCGTCTAAAAAATAACGAAAATCAAATAATTTTGTAAACAGAAAAATGGAAAGTCTTGTATGAGATTCTCCATTTTTTTTGTTTTTTCCTTGTCGAAAAAGTTCGCATAATAATGAACGTTATGTGAATTTGTCATCTTAAAGTTGATTCACGGAGTAGAATGTTATATAATTATCAGCGTTATAGATTAAGAAAAAGAGGTTTGCTATGGAAAAAGGTACATTAAATATAGGGCTTGAACAGCTCAAAAATTGGTTTATATCTAAGAAAAAATCGATCGGGATCATTGGAATTGCCGCGGTAATTATGGTGGGATTGAAACTAGTTCTGTTTTATCAGTTTATGTCCGTACAATCTAACTTTTTTTTGATTTGGTTGATTACAGGAGCGCTAATTTATCTTTTGTTCTCTTCCTTCAAAAATAAGTGGACTCCGGCAGTGATTTATCTGATATTTTCAGTGCTGATGTTTGCGGATGTTGCGTACGCCAGTTTTTTTAATCGATATTTATCAATTAATATGCTGGGAGCTGCAGGTTTTTTAGGAGATGTGGGAGCGAGTATCAAAGCGGTATTAAAGCCTAAGTTTTTTTTGCTTTTTATAGATAATATATTGATTTTCATTACATTGTTTACTTTCGTAAAGAGAAAGAATAAATCCGTTTCCGGAGAGCTTGAAGAGGCGTCCCAGTTAAAAACAGAGAAGTTTAATTCTGGTGAATCGGAAATCAACCAAGAAAAAGACCAAGAGAGTATTCAAGATGTGAAAAAGCTGGAATACTTCGAAGAAAATGAACTGGAAATGGGGCAAACAGAATGAAGTTTTTTCGATTCTACCGTCAGTATCTGAGCGATTTGATTGATTTCTTTGCTTCTTTGGCATCTCGTTTTTTGCAAGATTGCAAGAAGCTTCAAAAAAATACAAAAAAAAGAGTTCGGGTAACCGTGCTCTGGCTTTTGGTATTGACCATTCTGATTAATCCCTCCGCTAGCTCACTCCTTACTTCCGTCAATAATCAAGAGTTTTTTTCCTACCATATCAGGGACGTTCTTTCAGGACTTACCGGAGGGGTATTTGGTCAGGAAAAACAAGAATATTATTTGTCGACCGGGACTTACGAAAAACAAATTGACGGACCGCTTTTCGGTGCTGCAAAAGGGAAAAATCTCATTCTAATTCAGGTCGAAGCCTTGCAAAATATTATGCTGAATGCTTCTTATAACGGGCAGGAGCTGACTCCTAATTTAAATCAGCTGATTCAAGAGCAGGGAAGCCTTTACTTTGACCATTATTATCAGCAGCTTGGGAGCGGAAATACCTCTGATTCCGAATTTGTGACCAATAATTCTTATTTGGGAAGCATAGAAAGCTACACATATCAGCTGTATGAAGATAACTATTTTCGGGGGCTTCCGTGGCTCTTAAAAGACCAGGGATATCAAACCGCAGTCTTTCACGGATACAATAAGACGTTTTGGAACCGAGAGAATATTTATCCCAAATTAGGATTTGATACATTTATAAACAGTGACGTATTAAAGAATGACAACATTGTCGGTATCGGTGGAGGAAATATTACAGGCATCAGTGATGAGGCATTTTTTAAACAGTCAATTGAGACATTAAAAACAATGCAACAGCCGTTTTATAGTTTTCTCATTACCTTGTCCAGCCACCATCCGTTTAAGCTTCCGAAGCAACTGTCGAAGATTACCTTGGAGAAAGAAGACCAAGATACTCTTTTTGGAGATTATATCAACAGCGTTCATTACGCAGATCAAAGTTTAGGTGTATTTTTAGATTTACTAAAAGAGAATGGCCTTTATGAAAACAGTGTGATTGCGCTGTACGGAGACCATTTTGGATTGCCGCAGACCGATTCGGATGTACGGGCACAGGTCAGCAAATTTCTCGGATATGATTATGCGCTAAACCATATGATGAATATTCCTTTAATTATTCATGTACCGGGAAGTGAGGTGAATGAAACACTTTCGCTTGCCGCAGGAGAAGCGGATTTTCTTCCGACGATTAGTTATCTGCTTGGCTTGGAACGCTTGGATACTTTGTATTTAGGACAGAATCTGCTCACTGCGGAATCTGGGTTTGTTTTTGAACAGACACATTTGCTGAAAGGCTCTTTTATCAATGATGACGTTGTCTTTGAAATGTCGCGCGATGGTGTGTTTTCACATAGTAAGGCATGGCGCGTGGACGATGGCAGTGAAGTAAGCATTGAAGCGTATGAAGCAGACTATTTAAAGGCAAAACAATTAGTAGAGCTTTCTGATTTTTACCTGAAAAATGATGTGCTTCGAAAGGCATTGCTACAAGGATTAAGTATAGAAGAAATTATGAGCGGAACGGCATCGGAGACCGAAAAGCCGGAATTGATTTATACAGTACAGGCAAATGATTTTTCGCAAGACAGTCAATTGAATAAGCTGGTAGAATCCGGAGAAGGAGTTTCTATCTTGGCGACGCCGTCTACAAGTTGGCAGGGAGAAGATTCTTCTAAAGTTTATTTTATGGATCTCATAGCCTATATGCAGGCGCATCCAAATGTGAAATCTTTGGTGCGTTTAGATGAAGATGGAATCGCTATGCTTCGATATTTAAAAAATGATCAGCTGGATCTTAGTGACAGTGAAGCAGTTGCGGTAAGAAAAGAAATTATATCACGCATTATTCCAGTCATTGAAAGCTTGGACCTCTATACGAAGACAGAGTATGAAGGCTTTAAGGATATGGTTATGCTTTTGAACAAAGATGCGTACACAATTCCGGAAATAAAAGATTTTTTAGAACAGAATAATCCATGGGCCATTGCGATTGATGCAGACGATGCCGCTTCGAAGGATTTGGAATATGTCTTAAAAAGAAAAAATAGTTTCGTATACGCTTATGGAGCATCCGGAAGTGCACATGATGAAAAAAGGTTAAAAAGTATTGGATTTGACGGATTTATAATAAAATCTGCGCAAGAATCGCTCCCGCAGTAAAGGCAACAACAACACTGCTGATCCAGATCAAAAGACTTGGGAGGAAGGATTGTTCCTTGATTAATACGGCGAAAGAAGCGAAACACGGGACAAAAAGAGTGACTACAGTCAAAACAATTACGATTTGCGGCTCGCTTAAAAGCCCATCGGATACCATGGAATAAAGATGTGCTGCACCTAAATCTTTTTTTATCATGCACAGAAGAAAAAGGCCGGCACTCTGTGGCGGCAAACCAAGGACGGAGACGGTCAGCGGTTCGAGACATGCGTAGAGAAAAGAAAATCCATTAAAATAAGAAAGAAAAGAGAGTAATATACTGCCCAGAACAAACATAGCTCCGGCATCCTGGAGAAAATGCTTTGTTTTTTGGGCAGTTTTTTTTAATAGATTGGAAATAAGCGGGCGTCGTAATGGAGGAAGGACGAGGAATAATTCAGATGACTTTCCTGGAACCACCCTATTTAAGAAGAAACCAATCAGAAAAAAGAAGGAGAGAATGGTGCCGACGTAAATAAAAAGTGAAACAAAGGTCAATTGAGAAGAAATTGCTAAAAGAATTGCAAACTGAGCCGAACAAGGAATCCCGATGCAAAGGAGCGCGGATGCAATCAGGCGCTCTCTCCTGCTTCCCAAAATACGCGTTGTGACAAGGGCCATTGTAACACAGCCAAACCCTAATAGAATCGGAATCACAGCCTTTCCGTTCAAACCGAATTTTGAAAAAATGCGATCCAACAAAATAGCGATGCGGCAAAGGAGTCCGCAGTCTTCTAAAATAGCAAGAAGAAAATAAAAACCGGAAACGAGAGGGAGCAAAAGACCAAACAGATAAATCGGGACCATTGTCAAAAGCCCATACTCGCCTAAAAAGATACAATAAAAGAAGCTATCTTCTGCAAAAAGAGGGGATAGCAAATTTGTAATCCAATTAGAATAGAGAGTTCCCATGAGAAAATTCTCTGTGAATTGTACCACTTCTTGAGCCAAAATTTTACCGAAAATAAAATAGATGACAGATGCAATGAAAACAAAAAATATAAATCCAAAAAAGGGATGGATTAAAAGGAGTTCAAAATCAGAAATTCTATTTTTTCGAGAAAAACAATTTTTTAACAGCGCATTGATTTTTTCTCTTCGAATCTGATTTTCTTTCTCGTAGCGGGAAGGCGCATCGCGAAAAAGGGTTTTTTGTATGTAGGAATCTTTGATAAAAGGTTGTCCGATATAGCCTCCTTCTAAAATCGCATGCTTCATTTTTGAAATACCGTTTCCTTTCCGTCCTGATACGGGAAGAATAGGAATTCCAAGCTGTTTCCTTAAAATGGAGAAATCAATAAAAATATTCTTTTTTTCTACCTCATCCATCATATTGACAAGGATGAGCATTGGCTTTCCTAAATCGATTAGCTGGGAGGTTAAAAATAAATCACGCGCAAGCTGAGTCCCATCTAATACATTTACAATCAAGTCCGACTTTAGTACCGCATTTAATGTAATTCGCTCCTCTTCGTTTTCACAAGACAGGCCGAAAACGCCGGGGGTATCAATCACCCGCAGGGATGAGAACCAACCTTCTGTTACCTCGACGGTTGTTCCGGGGAAGTTGGATACTTCTGCATACGTTCCCGTTAAATGCTGAAACAATATTGATTTTCCGACATTTGGGTTTCCTACAAAGGCAATCGTAGGTTGTTTTTTCATCAAAAGCCTCCTTGTCTAACGTAAGGGGATTTAAAAGGTGCAATTTTTATATTCTGTGCTAAATGATAACCGACTGCAACCTGTTGGTTTGAAACCAGCAGTATAATCGGGCCATTCCGAATTTTTGAAATACAGCGGATGCAGCTGCCCTCAGTCATCCCAATCCGAAGCGCAGCATTGCGTACAGCAGCATTGGGAATGGAAAGAATTTGTACCTGTTGATTTTTCCTTATCTGGGAAAGAGGGAAGGAAAATCCAAAAGATGTATATTTTTTTCTCATGTTAGCTGCTCCTTTATGCTATACTATATGTAAGGAATTGAACGGATATGCGGTTGGCTAGCTGAGAGAATATGCGGGAGGAAGAATGGAAATACTTTTTATAATCGGGGCCTTTTTAATCTTTGGAATTGTAGCAGTTGCTTTGTTTGGCGTAAAACAGGAAATAAGAAGTACAAGACAGGAAACCTTGCAGTACATTCAGAGCAGTTTTCAAGGACTGGGAGAGCTACTGAACATTACGCAGCGTCAGACCGCAGAATCACAGGATAAACGTCTCGCAGAACTGACCGAGCAGCTCTCTGCGCGTGTAGATACCTTGCAGAACACCGTAAACGTAATGCTGGGACAGCTGGATACCCGCCTCAAGGACCATTCGATGCAAAACGAACAAAAACTGGAAAATATAAGAAGCACGGTAGGAAACAGCTTAGCGGCCTTACAGGAGGACAATGGAAGGCGATTGGAGCAGATGCGGCAGACTGTAGATGAAAAACTTCAAAAAACTTTGGAGGACCGGATTGGGCAATCGTTTCAGCTTGTCAGCAATCGATTAGAGCAGGTCTATCGAGGTCTAGGTGAAATGCAGGCACTTGCATCTGGGGTTGGAGACTTAAAAAAGGTACTTTCCAATGTAAAGACAAGAGGAATTTTAGGGGAGATACAGTTAGGTGCTATATTGGAACAAATTTTATCGCCGGAGCAATACGAAGAAAATATTGTAACAAAGAAAGGCGGAACGGAACGCGTTGAATTTGCAATCAAGCTTCCAGGAGAAGACGAGGCAGCAGTATACCTTCCCATTGATGCGAAATTTCCTGCGGACGCCTATTCCAGATTGATGCAGGCATACGATAATAATAATCGAATTGAAGTGGAAGCTGCGGGTGCAAATTTGGAACGAACAATTAAAACCTTTGCAAAGAGCATTCGAGATAAATACATAGAACCGCCTCAGACAACCGATTTTGCAATTATGTTTCTTCCATTTGAAGGATTATATGCCGAGGTGGTACGAAGAGGCATGATTGAAACACTGCAAAGGGAGTACAAGGTAAACATTGCGGGTCCGACAACGATGGGGGCCTTGCTTAACAGCCTGCAAATGGGTTTTCGAACATTAGCCATTCAGAAGCATTCCAGTGATGTTTGGAATGTCTTAGGAGCGGTGAAAACGGAATTCGACAAATTCGGAGATGTTCTGGCGGCAACACAGCAGCGTATTACGCAGGCGAATGCAGAGCTGGATAAATTGGTAGGAACAAGGACACGCAAAATTCAAAGCAAGCTGCGCAATGTAACGAGCCTGCCGGAGGATAGCAGCCGTTTACTGCTGGATATGGATACGACAGAGATGGGAGAAAATGAAAGATGAGTATATTTGTAATCGCTGATTTACATTTATCTTTGTCGGTGGATAAACCAATGGATATTTATGGCGGACAATGGATAAATCATGTGGAACGTGTCCGCGACAACTGGCTAAAATTCATAAAAGAGGAAGACACCGTGATTATTCCCGGGGATATTTCCTGGGGACTGCGCCTTTCAGAAGCGATGGAAGATTTAAAATGGATTGCTGAATTGCCAGGCGAGAAGGTTTTATTTAAAGGGAATCACGACTTATGGTGGAATTCGATTGGAAAACTAAATAAGCTGTTTTCCAATTTGACGTTTATACAGAACACTTTTTTTGAAACAAAGAGTTATAAGATATGTGGCTCCAGAGGTTGGACCTGTCCGGGAGAATCTGGATTTACGCCGCAGGATCAAAAAATTTACCAGCGGGAGCTTGGGCGTTTGCGCCTTTCTTTAGAGTCTGCTGCGAAAAGCGGGGAAAGCAACAAGGAGATAATCGGCGTACTGCATTTTCCGCCGACGAATGAAAAATTAGAATCGTCTGGTTTTACCGCACTTTTTGAAGAGTTTGGTGTAAAAAAGGTTGTTTACGGACATTTGCATGGAAAAGATGCCTATAAAAACGGGTTGCAGGGAATCAGAAAAGGGATTGAATATCGACTGACTTCTTGCGATAAGCTGAAATGCCTTCCCTTTGAACTGGAAGAAGAGAGCTGAAAGCGTATGGGAGCGGCGTCGAAAATCGAATCGGAGAAAGAAGGGGTACAATGAAACGGATAACATTGATTGTGATGGACAGTCTGGGAGTTGGAGAATTACCGGATGCAGCGGAATATGGAGACAAGGGAGCAAACACACTGGGGCACATTTCCGAAAAAATGAAAGAATTTCAGGTTCCAAATTTACGGGCGCTTGGGCTTGGTGAAATTGATGGAATTTCCTCCGTGGAAAAAGTTGACGCGCCGATTGGCGCCTTTGGACGTTTGGCAGAAAAATCAAGAGGCAAAGACACGATTACAGGACATTGGGAAATTGCCGGCTTGTTTACTGAGATTCCCTTCAAAACATTTCCAAAATTTCCGGATGAATTTATGAAACAGTATGAGGAAACAATTGGACGCGGTACATTAGGAAATTATGCGGCATCCGGAACTGAAATTATCAAAGAATTAGGAGAAGAGCATAAGAAAACAGGCAAGCCCATTGTATATACTTCGGCAGACAGCGTGTTTCAAATTGCGGTAAACACTGAGGTGATACCGTTAGAAGAATTGTATCGATACTGCGAAATTGCAAGAGAGATGCTGGTTGGAGAGCTTCAGGTAGGACGTGTGATTGCACGCCCATTTATAGAAGAGAATGGGATGTATAAAAGGACGACTGACCGAAAGGATTATGCGGTTTCGCCGACCGGAAAAACCATGTTGGATTCTGTAAAGGATGCCGGAAAAACGGTTTATGCGATTGGTAAAATCAGCGATATATTTAACCATCAAGGTGTGAGCATCTCAGTGCACACTACGGGGAATATGGATGGTGTGGATGAGACAGTCAAAGCATTGAAGCAGAAATTCACAGGACTTTTATTTACGAACCTTGTAGATTTTGACTCCCTGTATGGACATAGAAGAGACCCGCAGGGGTATGGAAAAGCGATTGAGGCTTTTGATCGCCGTCTTCCTGAAATTATGGATGCGATGGGAGAAGAGGATATTTTAATGCTTTGTGCCGATCATGGAAACGATCCGGTGCACAGCGGCTGGGACCATACCAGAGAGTATGTGCCGGTGCTTATTTATGGAAAGCCGGTGAAAGCAGGTGTCAATTTAGGAACAAGAAAATCGTTTGCAGATATCGGGGCGACGATTTCGGAGTATTTGGGAGTTGAGCCGACAGAGATTGGAACGAGTTTTTGGAATGAGATTAAGGCTTGAGGAATGCATATGAATATGAATGATATTATCTTAAAAAAAAGAGACGGAGAGAGCTTGACCAGGACGGAAATTGAGTTTTTTATCGACGGTTATACAAAGGGGCTGATTCCGGATTATCAGGCTTCTGCACTTTTAATGGCTGTCTTTTTTCGAAAGATGACGGATGAAGAAACCGTTTACCTTACAGAGGCAATGAAGCATTCGGGTGATATTATCGACTTGACGGCGATAAATGGTATTAAGGTAGATAAACACAGTACCGGCGGCGTCGGGGATAAAACAACGCTGATTGTAGCTCCAATTGCGGCTGTCTGCGGTGTACCGGTTGCTAAAATGTCAGGAAGAGGATTGGGATTTACCGGGGGAACGATTGATAAATTAGAATCAATTTCCGGCTTGCAAACAGCCCTTGAACCAGAGTTGTTTGTGAAACAGGTAAATGAGATTGGCTTGTCTGTGATTGGGCAGACTGCACACATTGCCGCAGCGGATAAAAAACTATATGCACTTCGTGACGTGACGGCTACAGTAGAAAATATTTCTTTGATTACATCAAGTATCATGAGTAAAAAACTGGCCGCCGGGAGCGATGCAATTGTTTTAGATGTAAAGTGTGGAAAAGGTGCCTTTATGGAAACACTGGAGGATGCGGAACGCTTGGCACGTCTGATGGTTCATATAGGGAAAGCTGCGGGAAAGAAAACGATTGCGATTATTACAGATATGAATCAGCCGCTTGGAAATGCAGTCGGAAACAGTCTCGAAGTACAAGAAGCAGTTGCGGTTTTAAAAGGAGAAGGGCCAACAGACATTAAAGAAATTTCTTTGCAGCTGGCTTCTTATATGATTTTCGCTGGTGAGAAGGCAAAATCGCCTGAGGAAGGCTATGTCATGGCCAAATCTGCGCTGGAGAGCGGTGCGGCATATAAAAAATTCTTGGAATTTATAAGATGGCAGAGTGGTATCGTTTCTGAAGCAGGAGAGCTTTCTTTTCCAAAAGCAGCTTATGAAAAAGACCTGTTTTCAGAAGAGGAAGGGTATATTTGTGAAGTAGAAGCGAGGAGAATCGGAATCGCCTCTCAGCACACTGGGGCTGGAAGAGAAACAAAAGAGGATGTGATTTCCCTTTCGGCTGGTATCCTTCTTCATAAAAAAGTCGGAGATTTTGTAAAAAAAGGTGATTGCCTGGCAACCGTTTATAGTGACGAAGAATATAAAGCGGAAAAAGCATTGAACGAGACTGCCAAGGCGTTTTCTTTCAGTGAAAAAGCACCGGATAAAATCCCATTATTAAAAAAAATCATTGAATGAGATGTGAAGGAAAGGATAATGTCATCTATGGAAAAAGTGACGGCCATTGAAAAAACACTTCTTATATTAAACCAATTTACACAAAATCCCTATTCTTACACGGCGAAGGAGCTGAGTGAGCAGCTGGGATTCAGTAAGCCTACAGTGCACCGTATCTTAAATGTGTTAGAAGAATTTCGATACATCCGGCGCACTTATGACGGGCAGTATACCATTGGATATAAAGCGTACCAGGTCGGCATGATTTATGCAAATCATACCGACATTTTCTTAGAAATAAGAAGAGTCATTGACGAGGCTGCGAAACGAACAGGAGAGCAGGTGGGATATGCTGTGCTGGAAGGAACCGATGTGGTAAGTGTCTACGAATCGCAGACGCAGGATTCCAGGATTCGTTACATTGCAGGTGCCGTTTATCCAATCAATGCAGGCTGCTATGGAAAAGTATTAATGGCGTTTTCTCACCCCATTGATGAACTTTCCAAGATTGTCTTGAATTTAGAATTAAAGAAGGTATCTCCTGGGGCAATTTTAGATAATAAAGAGCTATTGGAAGAATATAAACGAATCATTAAGAAAGGATATGCAGACAGCATCGACGAATATTTAGATGGCACCGTGGGCCTTGGTGTCCCTGTTTTTCGCCGCGACGGAAGTTTGCACGGCTGTATTTCACTTGGAGCGATTACATCAAAACACTTTGATTTAAATAAGGAAAAATATATCAGTGATTTATTAGATGCAGCCCAAAGTATCAGCTTGATACTCCTTTAATACAAAAGTATAAAAAGTCTGACAAATCAGTCTTATTCTATTGACGCTAAGTGACGCGAATGGTATACTACATAAAAGTCCATAATATTGACCTTATTCCACATGGTGGACTTTTGGCCTTGCAATTGGTCAAAAAATTGCAAGAAAAAGTAAATTGGACAGGAAAGGGGGATATCATGTTAGACATACTCATTCAATCTGCACAGTACCCGGATTATGAGAAAGGCGAAATGGTCACTGGCGACATAGGTATCAAAGACGGAAAAATTTTAAAGGTTGGCCGAATCACGGAATCTGCGCAAAAAGTAATTTCTGCAGACGGCAAAATTGTTTCTCCCGGTTTTATTGACATCCATATGCATGAAGAAGATTTTATCCATGAAGGAGAGAAGTATATCATTTCAGAAATGATGTTGAAAATGGGAGTAACAACCTGTTTGGGCGGCAATTGCGGATTGCAGCATCAAAGTGTAAAAAAATTCTGCCAAACAATTTCCCAATTGGGCGGTGCTCCTGTGAATTACATGCTGCTGGCCGGTTATAACAGCATGCGCACGCAATTTGGAATCGGACGCTACGACAGTACCCCGCAGCAAGTAATAAAGGAAATTGCCGAGAAATTAAAACAAGAAATTGAAGACGGTGCATTCGGAATTTCTTTTGGATTGGAATATGACCCTGCAATTACCTTTGACGAAGTCATTGCAGCATTAAATGCGCAAACACATGACGATATCTTTGTCTCGATGCATTACAGGGAAGATTCGGCGGGCTCTCCGGATGCGATTAAAGAGATGATTGAGATTGCACGGGTATCAAAGAAGCGATTTCAAATTTCACATTTGAGCAGCTGTTCTGCAATGGGACAGATGAAGGATGCATTAAAAGAAATAAATGATGCAATTTCCGAGAATCCAAAGCTCAATTATGACACTTATCCGTACAACGCTTTTTCTACGCATATTGGTTCTGCTGTTTTTGACGACGGATGCTTTGAACGCTGGAATAAGGGATATGAAAACATCCTACTAACAGATGAACCTTATAAAAATCGCTTCTGCGATAAGGAACTTTTTGAAAAAGCAAGAAAAGAGTACCCAGAAATGCTGGCGGTTGCTTTTGTCATGAATGAAGAGGAGATTGCCGAAGCCATAGCGAACCCGAATGGGATGGTTGCAAGCGATGGAATCATCAATAACGGAAATGGGCATCCGAGGGCCGCCGGGACTTTTCCTAGAGTGCTTGGGAAATATGTAAGAGAAACACAATGTGTCTCTATGGTTGATGCCCTACGGAAAATGACGCTGGAGCCGGCACAACGTTTGCAGTTAAGTGGGAAAGGACAAATAAAAGAGGGCTTTGATGCAGACCTCACTATATTTAATCCAGATACAATCATGGACGGAGCTACTTTTGAGGATATTTCGGTTGCGCCAATCGGAATTGACTTTGTACTTTTAAAAGGGAGTATAGCATTAGAGGGCGGTAAGATTATCAACAATCGACTTGGTCAGTTTATTTCTTCAGAATTCTAATAATTTAAACTTAATGAGGAGGGCTTTCAATGGAAACGAAAAAGAAATTACAAGTACCGCACGTTTATATCTTATTAATTGGTATTATTTTAATTTGTTCTGCACTCACCTATATCATTCCGGCTGGACAGTATCAAATGATGACGCTTGAAACTGGAAGAGAAGTTGTCGATCCATCTTCTTTTCAAAATGTAGAAAATACCCCGGTAAGCCTTATGGGATTTCTTACATCCATTCCAAGGGGAATGGGTGAAAGTGCCAGCATCATATTCTTTATCTTCATCGTAGGAGGTAGCTTTACCGTTTTGCAGGATACAGGTGCAATTGAGGCGGGGCTGGGACGTCTTACGAAAGCATTGGCAGGGAGTGAGATTATCATCATACCTGCGGTTATGTTTGCCTTTTCCTTAGGGGGAGCCATTATCGGTATGGCTGAGGAAACATTGCCATTTATTCCGATTATGGTCAGTTTGGCGGTCGCCATGGGATTTGACTCTATCACCGGAACGGCTATGGTGCTATGTGGAGCCGGCTGTGGTTTTGCAGGTGCATTTATGAATCCGTTTACAATCGGAGTTGCGCAAGGAATCGCAGGGCTTCCTTTATTTTCTGGAATGGGACTTCGCATTGCCTTGTATGTATGCATGTTAGCGATTACTGTGACGTTTGTGATACTTTATGCAAGAAAAGTAAAAAGAGAGCCAAAACTTTCCTCGATGTATGACGTTGACATTGCGCGTGAGGATAAGCTTGACCTATCCAACCTACATGCATTTGGCGGCAGAGAAAAGCTGATTCTGTTGGTGTTTGCGGCTTCAATTGCACTTTTGATTTTCGGCGTTGTCAAATATGGATGGTATATGAATGAAATCGCAGCGCTTTTCCTGGGAATGTCTATGGTAGTTGCTGTCATTGGCCGCTTAGGGTTTAACGGATTTGCAAATTCTTTAGGAAAAGGAATGGCGGATGTGGCAGCCGGCGCATTAATTGTTGGTTTTGCCAGAGGTATCCTCGTTGTTATGACCGACGGAAATATCATTCACCCGATCCTCAATGGTGCAGCGAACTTTTTAGGTCAGCTTCCTGCAGCAGTAACCGCAATCGGTATGTATATTTTCCAATGTTTGTTGAATTTCATTGTTCCTTCTGGAAGCGGTCAGGCTGCGGTATCTATTCCAATTATGGCACCATTATCAGATTTAGTCGGTGTTACAAGACAGACTGCTTGTTTAGCATTCCAGTTGGGTGACGGAATTTCGAACATTTTCACGCCGACCTCCGGTTACTTCATGGCGGGGCTGGCACTGGCTAAAATTCCGTGGACCAAGTGGGCGAAATGGATTCTTCCGCTGATTTGTCTGCAATATCTGTTGGGTGCGATTTTCGTTATCTTCGCACAGCTGACAAATTACGGACCATTTTAGTTTTTTATTAAAAAATATTGTGAAAATAGGTATGAAAGGATATGACGGAACAATAAAGACGTGCCTTGAAAACCCGCACTAAAATGTGGGAGGAAATGAGGCTTTCTTGATTCCGTCATTTCCCCTTTTCGTATCGCGGAAAAAGGAGTTAAGCTATGAAAGAGCAGATTAAAAAAAATGTGAAAGACTATCTTGACGATGCCTTTCAAATAGCAAAATATTTATATGAAAATCCAGAATTGGGTTATCAGGAGGTAAAAGCTTGTGATACGCTTTGCAATGCATTTGAACAGTCTGGATTCCAGGTAGAGCGGGGGATCTATGAGATTCCAACGGCTTTTAGCGCAGTTTATGACAGTGGAAAAGAAGGCCCCAATATTGTCTTATGTGCGGAATACGATGCGTTGCCGGATATTGGACATGGTTGTGGCCATAATCTGATTTGTTCTATGGCGTTTCTTGCTGCAACAGCGTTAAAACCAATTCTCCCTGAAATTGGGGGGAAAGTCGTAGTTTTTGGTACTCCGGCGGAGGAGACAAGCGGTGCGAAGGTGGAAATGGCCGAAAGAGGTGCATTTGACGACGCAGCGATTGCAATGATGGCGCATCCTGCTCCAGTCTCTGAGGAAAGCGGTTCTTCTTTGACCTTAATTCCTTTACAATTTCAATATTACGGGAAACCGGCACATGCGGCTGCCTGCCCTGAGGAGGGGATTAATGCACTTGACGCAGTAATTTTATTATATAATGGGATTAACGCAATACGTCAGCATGTTCCAAATGATGTACAATTTCACGGCTATATTTCAAATGGAGGTGTTGCTCCGAATATTGTACCAGACTTCGCAGAGGCACGTTTTTACATCCGTGCGAAGAAGAAGGCGACGGCAGAAGCTGCAATAGAGAAAGTGAAGGAAATCGCACGCGGAGCAGCGCTAATGACCGGTGCACGTTTAGAAATGTCTCATTTTGAAGCGACATATTACGACTTGGTAACCAATCGTGCGCTGTTGAATTCATTCACAAAAAATCAGGAAAGTCTCGGCGAACATGTAAAGCCAGCCGCAGCGGGAATTGGTTCATTAGACTTAGGAAATGTAAGCTACAAAGCGCCTTGCGTTCACGGCTGGATCGGATTTGACGACGCTTCACTTGTAATTCACTCAAGAGAATTTGCAGATAGAACCGTTACAGAGGAAGGAAAAAATCTGTTGTATCGAGGCGCTTGCACGATGGCGCTTACCGCATATGATGTCATTACAGATAAAGCACTTCTTGCACAGATACGAGAAGAGTTTGAAGCAATTAAATAATGAAACAGTTGGAATGAAATGAAAAATGCACCTGCGCTTAAAGTACGGGTGCATTTTATTTTTTTCTAATAAACAGAATAAAGAAGTTTGCCGTCTTTATTATAAATGGTTTCTTGGTTCAAATTAGGCGTTCTAGAATGGTCGCTGCTTTGCCATGAATCGATGACACAGTGATGCGAAAGCCCCAGTGTATCAGTAGCAATGAGCGTCATGGTATAGGATTGGTTTTCCTCTAATGGTATTTTTTGATCAAATTCATAGCTCAATCTTTCCCAATCGCTGTCAGGTGAGATTTTTTTATCAAAGACAACTTTCTTGTCTACATCAATTACAAGACGCACATCAACAAATGCAATGCCAGAATCTGTTTTTTTGTACTCTACATTTACCATTCCGCTTCGATGGTATTCTCCGGAGCGATAGGTTGCGGATCCAGACATTGTCGCATATAAGGACGGAATGACTCTTTCTTTGATGTTTTCCAAGGAAAACTCCTCCCACTGCTCGCTTTTTACGGTATTGCCATTTTCAATGAGTATCGTTGGAATCGGCAATTTAAAAATATCCAAGGAAGTGGTTGCACTGAACGTGGTGCCGCTGCGTTTCATTAAGATATCTTTACCAGTGAGGTTCAACTTGACGGTTCCGTCTTTTGTAATCTCTTTTGGCGTTAAAGTAAACGTTACAGGTAAAGTCAGAGTGTCTTTCTCGATTTCTCCCAGCTCATAGTGAATGGAATCGAGGATACTCGTCTGTTTTTTTAGTTTTGCATCTACGTTTTCATAGATTTGCTGGATTTGCATATCTGTATTCGATGCGGAAGCGGATAAGTGATTTTTTGTATTCTGAAGTTCATTTTCTAATGTATAAAGTTTTACGAGCGAAATCACCTGAGAGAAACAAAGCACAAAAAGGAGGATAGAAGGTAATCTTTTTTTCATATATGTGGCTCCTATATAAATGACTAAAATACAACGATTATATTTATTGTACCATATAAATATAGAAAAACAGAAAGCTTAATTAGAAAAGAGGCGTATTTACAAGAAATAAAAAATAGTGTAATATTATACTATAAGTGTTAAAATTCATCAAATTAGAAACGAGGAATCAAAATGAAGCTTTCTTCCCTTATAAAGTTTTCGACGTTTGGTATAAGCACTATTCTATTTCGACGTAGAAGACCTATCCTAGGAACGATTATACTAACCGATCAGTGCAATTTGTCTTGCAAGCATTGTGCAGTGAACAACATCACGAGCGTGATATATCCCTATCAACAAATTCGGCACGAAATGGAAGAGCTATATAAGCAGGGGATTCGTATTTTATTTTTTTGTGGAGGGGAAACTTTTTTATGGAAAGATGAAAATAGGACGATAAGAAATTTAGTCAAAGAAGCGAAAGAAATGGGATTTCTCATTGTCAATGTAGTCACCAATGGTACGTTCCATCTGGAATTACCAGAAGCAGATCTTATTCTATTGAGTTTAGATGGTGATAAAAAGATACACAATGAGATTCGCGGCGATACCTATGATACAATAATCAAAAACATAGAAAATGCAGCATCAGATAATATTTGTTTGTATATGGCAATCAATCAGAAGAATAAAGGCAAGATTTTGTCTGTGTGTGAAGCAGCTCAAAAAATGGATAAGATCAGAGCCGTATCTTTTAATTTTCATACACCATATCCGCAGACAGAGGCATTGGCTTTGAGCAGAGAAGAGAAGGCTGCTTGTTGCAAAGAAATCGAACAAATGATGAAAAAAGGATACCCTATCTTTAACCTAAAAAGTGCATTTCCCTATTTAATCAATAATGCATTTCCAACTCCGTGTTATCAGTGCGTTGTCATGGAAAATGGAAAACAGTCACTCTGCGGCAGATGTATTGAAGTGCCTGGATTGTGTGAAAAGTGTGGTTATTTCTTTGCTGCGGAATATGCTCTGATTTTTCAGGGGAATCTCCGCGTGATTTTTGAAATGCTGAAAACGTATTTACAGTACATATAGAGGAGGAAGAATGAGTTTTTTAACGACACTAACCAGGATGTATCTGACAAGATCATGGAAGCCTTTTTTGTTTACGAAGGAGCATGATAATCAATTGCCGTACGAAAATACTGACAATCTAGGCATTTATATGCATATCCCGTTTTGCAGGACGATTTGCAGCTTTTGCCCTTATTGCAAAGAGATATTTGAAGAAGAAAAGGTTGATGCATATGTGGATGCGCTTATAAAAGAAATTCATCTCGTAGGAGGAAGCGATGGAGGGAAGAAAAAAGTAACCAGTTTATACTTCGGAGGCGGGTCCCCGGCGTTAGCAGTGCATCGCTTGAAAGAAATTATAGAAGCCTTGAAACTATATTTTGATATTTCAGAGGGGATTGGAATTGAATTGCACCCGGAGGATGTTTGCGTGGAAACGCTGAAACGTTTAAAAGATGCCGGAATTACTAAAATCAGTATTGGGATTCAATCCTTTCAAGAAGAGCTTTTGCACGTATTGGGCAGAAAAAAAGCAAATGATAAGGAGCTGTTTCATGCCATTAATCAGGTCAAATTTGAAACCGTATCTATGGATTTTATTTTTGCGTTGCCCGGCCAAACGTTTGAGTTCATAAAGAAAGATATTGATACGGCGTTTGATAGCGGAGCCAACCATATTGCAATTTATCCTTTCATCGATTTCAATTTTCTTGACAGCAGCGTTGCAAAAATGAAAGAGCACGAAAAAAAGGAACTGCTAGATTCCATAACAAAATACTGCGAAGAAAAAGGGTATATCAGAGATTCAATCTGGACCTTTGCGGCAGGAACGACAGAAAAGTACTCTTCAATGACAAGGGATAATTTTTTAGGCTTTGGGTGCTCTGCGACGACGCTGCTGGAAAATCAATTTAAGATCAATACCTTTTCGATTGAAGAATATAAAAGGCGCGTAGAAGAAAATAAACTTCCGACGTCGCTGACACTTCGCTTTACAATGCGTCAACGTATGATTTACTATCTTTTTTGGACGGCATATACTATGAAGATTCATCCGGAGTCATTTGAGCATTTTTTTGGAAGCCAGATGGAAAAAGAGTATGGTTTTGAGCTGCGCCTTGCAAAGTGCTTAGGCCTTGTGAAAAAAAGTGCAGGTATCTATGAAATTACAAATAAGGGTGCGTATTACTTTCATTATTATGAGAAGTACTATACACTCTCCTATATCGATAAAATGTGGGGCCTTATGAGAAAAGAAGCATTTCCACAACAACTAAAATTATAAGGTGAGAAGATCTGGAAAAGATACTTAGAGAGAAGCGATAAATGTGCTGTGAAAGAAGGAGAGGAGATAAAAAACAGAAGAACGATTGAAAAAATTGCGGATGGCAGTGTAAAAAGAAGTCGTTTTATGTATTTTTTATATGTAAAATAAAATAAAATTTTATTTTACACCCAAATAAATATTATTGTCAATGAAAATTTGATTTTTTTTTCTGTTTGTGATAAGATATATTTAGTAACAGAGGATTTATAAAACATAGGGGGACAGAGAAATGAATCTTATTAACAAACAAGTTATTCATAAAAGCTTTGGTAAAGGAAGTGTGGTGAAACACTCTGATTCTCGTATAGAAGTAAATTTCAAATCGGGAAATAAAAAATTCCTTTTTCCAGATGCTTTTGGGAGATTCTTAACGCTGACAGATCCGAATGCCGCAGACTCAATAAAGCATATGCTGCAGAAAAAGCAGAATCGTTTGAGGGAAGAAGCCCTCGTGATCGAAAAAGAAAGAGAAGAAAAGAGAAAAGAAGAAAGATTAACCTTAGAGAGAGAAAAGTTTTTAGAAACTTTTAAAATACATCCGAGTTCTCAGGCTGTTTTTTGGTGTGATGAAGAAGAGCTACAAGATCTTTTTATCAACTGGAGCGTTTTTACAGGGATGGCCAAAAGTGGAACAAAAAAAGGGCAACCGAACCGTCCAATTCGTTTGAACAAAAATAGTGCTTGTCTGTTGACTTCCAGAGCTTTTAATACCCCGGAAAAAGAACGAAGAATTGTGGGGGTTTTTATGGTCAACGAAAGCTTTATCGGAAAACTATGTGAGGATGGAATCGTTTCTTCTGATCCGAAGCACCGCCTCCAATTTACACAAGAGGAATCGAAACAACTGCTTTTTTGGAACTACTATTTAAATGAAAAATACCCGGACAATATCACTTGGAATTCAGGGAGATACCGTTATTTCGATAATATTTGGATGGCGCAAATTTTGAAAGATGTGGTTTCATTGAGAGCTGACTCGCAGGAAAAGGAAGCGGCTCAGGAATTTTTAGACTATTTTTGCCATATGAACCGGATTGAAGGGAATGAAATACCAACACCGTTGGGTGCACTTCTTCGTGCGTAGATAGTTTTATTTTTATGCCGTAAAACCAGAGCATGAGCTATACTTTTCCAAGTATGCTGCTCTGGTTTTTATTATGAAGAAAAGGAGCAAATTTAACAGAAATGTCATAGAAAAGAAATCAAACATAGCCTTGATATTTCTAGAGTAATTTTATAGAATGAAACAGTTAAGAAATATGGAACAAAAGAGGGAGACGGGGCATGCAGAAAAAGAAATTAGCCGCCATACTTGCGTTAAGCATAACATTAAGTACGGCGTTAAGTGGATATGCATTTCAGGAAGGGATCGGAAATATCTACTATGAATCGAATCGAGAGATCGCACAGCAAACGTACATAAAAGAACAAATTGCAGGACATACACAAAATGGAATAGAGCATGCTTATATGGTAAGCAGTGATGAAATTGACGGTCCGATACAGCCGTATGTGTTTTCCGGTGAGGTGACAGGAAAATATACCCTGCCAAGTATGATGGATTGGATTGAGCAGGGAGGCTACCGTGTCATTGCCGGGATTAACGGCGATTTATATGACACTGCTTCCGGTACGCCGAAAGGGCTGACCGTACATAATAAAAAAATAAAGAGTTCCGGTTATGCGCCAGACCGTGTTTTGGCATTTGATGGGTCCGGAGCGGCATCTTTAGCCGCGGTAAACTTGACATATACTGCAAGCGTAAAGAATGAAAACGGAGATATTCCGTTACAGATTAACTACTTCAATGTGCCGCACGGAGGCGCAAAAGGATTACATTTATTTAACCGCCAGTATGCTTCTACAACGAAGACTTCGGGAAACTGCGTTGAAGTTTTACTAGATGCAGGAAGTTTGGACAACACAGAACCAAGCATCGGAGGTACAATAACGGCTACGGTACTGTCTGTGACACAAAATACGAGAAATACAGCAATGTCAGATAACCAATTGGTATTGTCCACGGTGTCTGACTCTGCAAGTGCACCCCTTTTAGCAGCATTGGCACCTGGAAATACTGTTGAAATCTCTGTTACAGATAATAATGGTGCATTGACGGATAAAAAAGAAATTATAGGCGTGTACCATGTAATTGCAGAAAATGGAGTTGTTACCGCAACGAGCAACTCTCTGAATCCTAGAACCGCGGTCGGAATCAAAGAAGATGGTTCTATTATAATCTATGGAGTGGATGGCAGGCAGTCTGCTGTGTCGGCGGGGCTTGGCCTTGTAGATTTAGCGAAGCATCTGATTGCGCAGGGCTGTACAACCGTTGTAAATATGGATGGAGGTGGTTCAACCTCCTTTGCGGTAAGGTATCCTGGAATCAAGGATAAAGCTGCTGTTATTAATTCCCCTTCAGACGGTGGTCTTCGAAAGTTAAGCAATGGACTGTTTCTTGTTTATGAAGGAAAAGGAAATGGGATTGCTGAAAATCTTCACATTTATTCTGCAATGACACTTGCACTGCCTGGTGCTGATGTACAGCTGACTACATATGCCTCGGACTCTCATTATGAACCGGCCAGCCTTCCTGGGGGCCTTTCTTACGAAGTGACAAAAGGAGAGGGAAGTGTAAATGATGCGGGTTTCTACACTGCAGGGACGAAAACAGGAACCGAAGAAATTACCGTAAAAGCTTCTGATTTATCGGCTACCGCAAATGTGCAGGTGGTGGATGATATCATTTTTACCCCTTCTGTTACGAGCTTGGTATTGGATCCGAAAGGGACGAAGGATATCAATGTTACAGCAAAATTTGGATTTGCCCCAGTGAAATCAAAAGATTCTCTCTTCCAGTGGTCTTGTGACAAAAACATTGGAACAATCGATGAAAATGGTGTGTTCACTGCGACTGACCAAGCGGCGGTGAGTGGTTATATCTATGTCAAGTACGGGGAAAAAACAAAATCAATTCCAGTACAAATCGGAGGAACAAAGACGACCTTTGAAGATATCCAAACACATTGGGCTAAGAATTTTATTGAGGAATTGGCTGGAAAAGGAATCGTAAAAGGTATGAGTGCCACTACCTTCCTGCCGGATGCACAGCTGACGCGCGCGCAATTTTTAACCATGCTTGCGGCAGCTTCGAAAGAAGATGTGCAAAGTGCTCCTCAAAGTGGATTCGCGGATGTTTTAAACACAGAGTGGTACTACAATTATGTAAATTGGGGTGTGTCCAAAGGAATTGTAAAGGGAATGGATGAAACCACGTTTGCACCAAATGCAAACATAACGAGAGAACAAATGGCAATCATGCTGAAAAATTATGCAGATATGACTAAAATGGAGCTTTCGGGTGAAGGAAATACAAACTTTACGGATTCTGGATTGATTAATTCATGGGCGCAGGAAGCGGTGCTGGCGGTGACTGCCGGCTCTGTAATGAGCGGAAGGCCGGAGGGGAATTTTGACCCGCAGGGCCTTGCAACCAGAGCAGAAGCGGCAACGGTGCTTTACAAGATGATAAGCAAGTAAAATCAGAAAAACAATAAAATAAAATCTATGAAAATGGAATAAGAAACAACACCTCATACATACATTACTTTGAGGTGTTGTTTTATGTTAAATTGGAGAAAATATATATTTTTTATTGCCGGTGCTGTTACCGTTTTGTTTGGAATCTACCAAATCGGTACTTTTTTTACGGTTTTGTTTGGACCGGATGAAAGTACCTGCGGTAAAGTGAAAACTGCATCTGCGGTAAAAGGAGAAGAAGATGTTGTATTTCGAAACGGTCCGGAGGACAGTCAAAAATTATCTTTGACTTGCAATGTGGATTGGGGAGAGGATGTTTTGCCTGAAATGCTGAAAACACTACAGGATAAAAATGTAAAAATTACATTTTTTATCTGCGGAAGATGGGCGGAAAAAAATCCGAGTCTGCTTCGGCGCATGTATGTGGAGGGGCATGAAATCCAAAGTCATGGCTATTCTCATAAGTTAAGTACGAAAGTAGCAAAAGAAACAGAAAAAGAGGAAATTGAAAAAACAGAAAATGCAATTTTTCTTTATACAGGAGAAAAACCGTACATCTATGCACCCCCGTCCGGAGACTATGACAGCGAGACAGTGGAGCTGTGCAGAGAAATGGGATATAAACTTTCTCTCTGGTCCTCTGATACCGTCGATTGGAAACCGGGCTCTACAAAAGAGATTATTAAAGAACGGATTTTAAAAAAGCCGCTATCTGGTGCCATTGTTTTAATGCATCCGAAACCCGAAACTGCGAAAGCATTGCCGGAGCTGATTGACGAAATACAGCAAAAAAATATAGAGATTGTACCGCTTAAGGAGCTGGGCATTTATTAGGACTGTATTATTCATTGCAAGATAACTGAAAATTGGATATAATAATATGTACGATTTTTAAACAAAAGAAAAGAAAGTGGTGTATTTATGCTGATAAATAGAACTTTGGACTGCGGCATTCGTGTCGTAATGGAAAAGATACCCTATGTCCAATCGGCTTCGGTCGGAATTTGGGTAAAGGCAGGCTCGGTGGATGAAGATGAGATGAATTCTGGGATTTCTCACTTTATTGAGCACATGCTTTTTAAAGGAACAGAACTCCGCTCCGCAAAGCAAATTGCCTCCGATGTGGATAAAATTGGGGGACATATCAATGCATTTACAGGAAAAGAAGCAACGTGCTACTACCTAAAGACGTTAGATTCCAACTTGCAAAATGGGTGTGAAATTTTAATTGACATGCTTTTAAATTCGAAATTTGATCCGGAAGAGATGGCGAAAGAAAAAATGGTCATCTGCGAAGAAATGAAAATGATTGAGGATTCTCCGGATGAGTATGCGCAGGATTTAATCAGCGAAGCTGTATTTTGCGGAACGGATTTGCAAAGTCCGATTATTGGAACCGAGAAATCTCTGATGGGAATTCAAAGAGATGATATCAAAGATTATCTGAATAAAGAATATACAAGAGATAATATCGTAATTTCTTTGGCTGGAAATTTTGATGAAGAAAAAGTTTGTGCTTTTTTAGAAGGAAAACTGCACTCCTTAGGAGAGAAAAAAGAACCAAAAACTTTAAAGCAGGCAGAATACAAGCCGGTATATATTGTAAAGACAAAGGATATCGAACAGGCTCACATTTGTCTTGGTTTAAAAGGAATTGAACTGGAGCATAAGCTTTATTATGCCATGGCAGTGTTAAACAATATCATGGGAGGCAGTATGAGTTCCAGACTGTTTCAAAATATCCGTGAGGAAAAAGGACTGGCTTACTCGGTTTATTCTGCTGCCGCTGCATATGTAAATTTAGGCAGCTATACGATTTATGCGGGTGTGAGTCAAAATAAAGTGGAAGATGCGGTTCACGGCATTATGGAAGAATTACATCTTTTGAAGAAAAATGGAATTACACAAGAGGAGTTCTCCACTGCAAAAGAGCAGTTAAAGAGCAATTATATTTTTGGCCTTGAAAATGTAAATGGACGTATGTTTGCAATTGGTAAAAACACCTTGCTTTTGAATAAGGTGCATACACCGGAAGAAGTTCTGTCTAATATTGATTCTGTCAACATGGAGCAAATTGCTGACGTTTCAAATATGATTTCAGATATCAAACAATATTCTGCCGTTTTGGTAGGTAAAAAAGAGATGGATTTAAAATCTATTTTAGAACATGCAATCATTTAAAAAGAGTTTAGAGACAGGAGATTTTTATGAAAGTGAAGATTACAAGCAGAAGTAACCTGCTTCCGAGATATGAAACAGAAGGCTCGGCAGGGATGGATTTGAGTGCCTGCATAGAAGAGCCGCTCACCTTAAATCCGGGGGAACGTGCTTCCGTTGCGACGGGAATCTCCATTGAGCTCCCTTCTGGATATGAAGCGCAGGTTCGTGCAAGGAGCGGACTTGCCGTTCGCCATGGAATCGGCATGGTGAACGGAGTGGGTACCATTGACAGCGATTACCGGGGAGAAATCAAAGTATTGCTAATTAATTTGGGACATGAAGCATTTGTGATTCAAAACGGAGATCGCATTGCGCAGATGGTTGTCGCCAAATATGAGAGAATTGAATGGGAGAAAGCAGAAGCCCTATCTGTAACAAAGCGGGGCGCAGGCGGATTCGGTCATACGGGGATTTAGAGCTTTTCCTAGCAGATTCACTGGAACGGATTCCCCTCTTTCACATATATTATACTATAGTGTTTGAACGCATGAAGCGTCCAATTACTGTTACCATAAGCTTGCATTGTAAAATGAGTCACCAATCCTTTGGCTGGCTCATACTTTTCATAAGGGCTTATGAAAAAAGATGTATGTATAAATGGGGGGTTACTATGAATGAAACAATTAGTGAATTAGACTATATTGATCAAGCCGCTCTATTAAATCGACAGAAACTACCGGAACGATTGTTTCATGCAAAAGGTGCAGGAGCGTATGGATATTTTCGGCCATATATGTCGTTGAAAGAGTACACAAAAGCAGATTTTTTGCAGAGCAGTGAGAAAGAAACACCCGTCTTTGTCAGATTTTCCACGATGAATGGACAGAGAGGATCTTCTGATACGGTAAGGGATACACGAGGTTTTTGCATCAAATTTCATACGAAGCAAGGAGATTATGATTTTCTCGGGAGTCATCTTCCGGTGGAATTTGTAAATGAACCGACATCCTATTTTTCGTATTTGGAATCGATAAAACCGCAGAAAGAAAGCGACATTATAGAGAAGAGTAAATTTTGGGACTTTGTTGCGAAAACACCAAAATCCATCCATAAGCTGCTGTGGCTTTACTCGGATTACGGAACCTTGAAAAGCTACAGAAAAATGGCGGGATATAGTGTTTTTCCGTACGAATGGATGAATGAAAACGGGCAAAAATATTTAGTAAAATATTACTTTAAGCCGTTGGAAGGAGTGAAGAATATCACTCGTCAAGAGGCTGAATTTCTAAGCGGTTTTGATGTAGACGCAGCACGCAGAGATTTGTTTGAAGCATTAGAGGATCAAAAAGCGGTAGAATATGAATTATATATCCAAGCGCTGCCTTTAAATGCAAAGCGAATCCCATTCAATCCGCTGGATATTACATGTGTATGGGCAGAAGAGGAAGTACCTAAAATTGCAGTTGGAAAGCTGGTGCTTCAAAGAAATTGTAAAGATTATGAAAAGGAAGTGGAGCAGATTTCATTTTGCCCGGGAAATGTAGTGCCGGGAATTCGACTTTCGAATATCCCACTGCTTCGTATTTTTAATTTTGCCTGTAAAGATTCTGAACGGTATCGGCTAGGCAGTCTCAGACAGCAGGAGGAAGGCATCCGAAAATTGCATTTTGAGAAGGAAAGTTGGCAGGTTTACAGCACGGAGGCATATTTGAATGCCAATTTAGATGGAGGGATTGGCCGAAGCTTTCTACAGGCGGGGATGTTCTTTCGCAGTCTGGATGAAACGATGCAGCAGCATTTAATGGATAATATCACAGATGACTTGATTTTCTTAGAGGATTCCATTCAGCAAGCTGTGGTGATGCACTTGCAAAAGGCAGAGCCTGCATTAGGGAAAAAAATTGCAAAGAGTCTGACATTTTGATAAAATAAGGGAAAGACACAAAAGGGGGAATGAATGTGATTTTGAGAGAACAATTAGAAGAGAGAGAACGGAATATACTATCCGGTTTCGCTGCAAAATCAGCGGAAACAAAAGGACGAATGCAGGAAGAGCAAAAATGTGAAATCCGAACAGAATATCAAAGGGACCGCGATCGGATTGTTCATTCAAAATCACTTCGAAGGTTGATGCATAAGACACAGGTATTCCTTTCTCCGGAAGGGGACCATTTCCGTACCCGTCTTACGCACACCCTTGAAGTTGCACAAATTGCGAGAACCATAGCAAGGGGCTTGGCATTAAATGAAGATTTGACAGAAGCAATCGCAATGGGACACGATTTGGGCCACACGCCTTTTGGACACAATGGGGAAGCTTTTTTGAATGAACGGCATCCTGGAGGTTTTCAACATAATGTGCAAAGCCTTCGGGTGGTTGATTACCTTGAAAAAAATCAGCATGGAAGAGCGATGAATCTTACCTTTGAAGTCAGAGACGGCATATTAAATCATACGGGGCCGAACAAGCCTGTTACCCTGGAAGGGCAGATTGTGTGCTTTAGCGACCGCATTGCGTATATCAATCACGACATTGATGATGCAATCCGGGGCGGAATTATTTCTCCTACTGATTTGCCGAAAGAATGCATAGATGAACTCGGGAATAATCATCGAAAGCGCATAGATACCCTGGTGCGTGACTTGATTCAAAACAGTGATGGGAAAAATGAAATCATAATGAGTGAAGCTCCTTTGGAATTAATGAATCGACTTAGAAATTTCATGTTCAAAAATGTTTATCATAGTAAAATTGTTAAAAAAGATGAAGAATTAGATAAAATTCGAAATATGATTTTCTTTTTATATGATTATTTTTTAGAAAATCCGGATAAACTCCCCAATGAACGCCTTGAAATGATCGATGAATTTGGGCGGGCTGAGGTTGTGAAGGATCATATCGCAGGTATGACAGATCGTTACGCTGTAAATATGTTCAATGAAATATTCGTCCCCAAAGGGTGGAAGTAATTTATAAAAAAAACGAAAAAATTTTTATAAAAAAAAAGGAAAGCAATCTCTTTTGTCGAATATGATTAAGAAATCATATTGTATTGCTGACAACAATACATTCAAAGAGTGGAGTTGTTTCGGAATTGAGTGCAGGATTTCAGGAAAATGTAATAGAGGAAATAAAAAGTAGGTGCAGCATTGTTGATGTAATCGGTCGCCATGTGGGATTAAAAAGAGCCGGCAGTAATTACAAAGGGGTTTGCCCTTTTCACAATGAAAAGACGCCTTCTTTTGTTGTTTCCGATGCAAAACAAATCTTTACCTGTTTTGGGTGTGGTGCCAGCGGAGATGTCATTGAATTCGTTAAGAGATATCACAATTTGGATTTTCAAGGGGCAATTGAAAAATTAGCGGCTGAATATGGAATTGAATTGAAAAATTCTGCCTACGACAGGGAATCTCAAAAATCAATTTATTATGATATTAATCGAGAGGCAGCCTCCTTTTTCTACAGAAGCTTTACCCGTACCGTAAACCCGGGTATTGAGTATATGAAAAAAAGAGGAATGGATGCATCAACGCTTAAAAAATTCGGAATTGGATATGC
Source organism: uncultured Anaerovorax sp. (assembly GCA_963521065.1). Classification (GTDB taxonomy): domain Bacteria; phylum Bacillota; class Clostridia; order Peptostreptococcales; family Anaerovoracaceae; genus IOR16. The sequence goes on from CAUQTI010000005.1 coordinate 127,259, forward strand.
TGATGAAAAATGGGACAGCCTTTATCGATATTTTATGGAAAAAGGCACGGATGTTAAGCTGCTTTTGGAGCTTGGATTGATTTCTCATTCAAAAGGCCGTTATTATGATAAATTTCGGAATCGTATTATATTTCCCATTATCAATACGAGAGGGAAAGTGATTGGATTTGGGGGAAGAGCAATCGGTGAAGAGACACCAAAGTATTTAAATTCACCGGAATCTCCTATATTTTTGAAAAAAAACAATTTATATGGATTGAATTTAGCAAGACAGGATATTAATAAAGAAGATTATGCGATTTTAGTAGAAGGTTATATGGATGTTATATCACTTTATAAGGGTGGAATTAAAAATGCTGCAGCTTCTTTAGGGACCGCTTTGACAGAAAATCAGGCGGTGATGCTTAAGCGATATACAAATCAAATTATATTGTCTTATGATGCAGATGCAGCAGGACAGGCTGCGACGCTGAGAGGGATGGACATTTTACATCATGCCGGCTGCAAGGTCAAGGTGCTTCATATTCCAGAGGGGAAAGACCCCGATGAATTTATTAAGAAAAATGGAAAGGATGCTTTTTTACAGCTAATAAAAAAAGCACTTCCGTTTGCCAGCTATAAAATTCAGCAGTTAAAGAAGAACTATGATTTAAATTCAACAGAAGGGAGTGTCTCCTTTCTGCAGGAAACTGCTAAAATTTTACGGCAGCTTAGCCCGGTTGAGGCAGATGTCTACATTAAAAAGATTGCCAATGAGACACATATTTCAGAAGGTGCTATTCGTCTTGAAGTTTATGGAAGCAACGTAGAAAATCTGACTTCCCCGAAACGAGAGACTGTTTCTTCTGAGCACAGAGCAGATGAAAAAAGTAGACAGAAAACAAACGCATCAAAGCTTCTTCTTGAAAAAAGCTTAATTAAACTGATGCTTTTGAAGAGCTCTTATGTTCCGAGGATAAAGCCGTATGAGACAGCCTTTCAAAATCCGTTGTGTATGCGTATTTATGAGTTGATTCAAACTCTTTATACCGATGATGAGGAGATTGACCGTAAAAAATTGGCAGATGCTTTAGAGCCTGACGAAAACCAGATGCTGCGCTCCATTTGGGAAGATGTTTATTTGGCAGACAGAGACGAGGATGTGTTTGCGGACTGCATTTCTCATATTGAGGATGGGGTTCGACAAAAACGGGAGCAGGAAATTATAAAAATTCTTTCTTTAACGGATGAGGATACCGATTCAAATGTAATTGAGCAGCTTACGAAAGAATTAATGGAAATACAAAAACAGAAAATGCAAAGATAAACGAGCAGAGGAGTATATATATGGGATATGAAACAGATAGTCATGATGAAAAAAACTTTAATGCGGTCAATGATCTGATCGAAAAAGCAAAACGGAAAGGTTCCATTTCTTTTCAAGAAATATCAGACCAGCTGGAGCATATAGAACTTGATAAAAATCAAATGGATGATATTTATGACGCTCTGGTTTCTATGGGGATTGAGATTGTAAGTGAAGCAGACCCGGATGACTTTGAGATTTTGGCTTTGGAGCAGGAAGATGATCCGGATATTGAAGTTTTAAGTAAGGAAACAGAAGTGGACTTAGAAGCGACCTTGCCGAAAGGAATCGCAGTAGATGATCCGGTCCGCATGTATTTAAAAGAGATTGGGAAAGTTCCTTTGCTTTCCGCGGATGAAGAAATCAATTTGGCGCGGCGAATGGAGCAAGGGGATGAAGAAGCGAAAAAAAGACTTTGTGAGGCAAACCTCAGACTGGTTGTAAGCATAGCCAAGAGATATGTAGGACGAGGAATGCTCTTTTTGGATTTAATTCAAGAAGGTAATCTGGGACTTATAAAAGCGGTAGACAAGTTTGACTGGAGAAAAGGATACAAATTCAGTACATATGCTACCTGGTGGATACGGCAGGCCATTACAAGATCCATTGCAGATCAGGCTAGAACGATTCGTATTCCGGTGCATATGGTTGAAACCATCAATAAATTGATTCGTATTTCCAGACAGCTATTGCAGGAATACGGGAGAGAACCTACGCCGGAAGAGATTGCTGTAGAGATGGATATTTCCGAGGAAAAGGTGCGGGAAATATTAAAGATTGCACAAGAACCGGTTTCACTTGAAACGCCAATCGGAGAAGAAGAAGACAGCCATTTGGGAGACTTTATTCCGGATGATGACGTTCCTGCTCCAGCAGAAGCAGCGGCATTTTCAATGTTGAAAGAGCAGTTGGTTGAAGTCCTTGACACGTTGACAGATCGTGAGCAGAAAGTTTTGAAGCTGCGTTTTGGACTGGACGATGGACGTGCGAGAACCTTAGAAGAGGTTGGACGGCGCTTTGATGTAACGCGTGAACGAATTCGACAGATTGAGGCAAAAGCACTCCGTAAACTGCGTCATCCGAGCCGAAGTAAAAAATTGAAAGATTATCTTGAATAGAGGAGTACCCATGGTGAAATTATCAGACAGGCTTAGCACGATTGCCGGGAAAATTCACGTGGGAGAAACGATTGCAGATATAGGCACAGATCACGGTTTGCTGCCTATTTTTCTGTATGAAAATGCAATTTCTCCTTTCGTTGTTTTAATTGATATTAACAAAGGCCCTTTGGAAAAAGCGCAGGAGAACATTTTGCGTTACGCAAAGCATCACAGCTTTGATCTTCGGCTTGGCAGCGGCCTGGAGCCGCTCAATGCTGGAGAAGTCGACGTGGTGGTGATTGCCGGCATGGGCGGTCTTCTCATGTGCGAAATTTTAGAGAAGGATTTTTCGAAAACAAAAACATACCGCAAATTTATTTTTCAACCGAGAAATGCACCGGAAAAATTAAAAAAATGGCTTTTGCTTCATGGCTTTCAAATTACAGATGAGACACTGGTAAAGGAAGGCCGATTTTTTTGTGAAATCATTATGGCTCAGCAAGCTCAGGAGGATTTGGATATTTCATCATCGCGAATTGATGAGATGGAATCGCAATTAGAGCTGGAAGTAAATCCCTTACTTTTTGAAAAAAATGACCCATTGCTAGAATCCTACATCGAAAATAAAATTAGAATTGAGAAAAAAATCTTAAAAGAGATATCAATCGGCGCCGGCGAAACTTTTCATGAAAGATACAGAGAAGCACAGCGACGGATTGCTATATTAACCGTGTTGCGAAATAAGAGTAGGGAGGGTAAACTATGAGTATTTCTATGAAAGAGTGCAGAAAAGTTTTAAATGAAATTGCACCGGAGATTTTGCAGGAAAGCTGGGATAATTGTGGAATGCAAATTGATATGGGCAGAGAAGATACCGAGCGAATTTTAGTCTGCTTAGAAATTACAGCAGATGTAGTAAATGAAGCAATCGAAGAAAATGTTGATTTGATCATAACCCATCATCCCCTCCTTTTTCACAGCATAAAGAAGATTGATAGAAATACAGTGGTTGGAAACTATTTGATCGACTTGATTTTTACCGGTATTTCGGTATATTCATCCCATACTTCATTCGACACCGCAGATGGAGGCAATAATGATGACCTTGCCGGAAGGCTTGGACTTCTTTCCATTTCACAAATGAAGCTGCAAGGAGATGATTCGGAACGTGCAATGGGGAGAATGGGGGAATTGCAGCAGCCAATGCGCCTTTCTGATTTTGCACAATTGCTAGATAAAACACTTGGGTATTGCGGAAACCTTAGAATTTCCGGAAATGAAGATGCTATGATTTCAAAAGTCGGACTTTGTACAGGGGCTGGTGGCGATTTAATTGAGCGAGCAGTGCAGTGCGGGTGTGATGCCTATATTACGGGTGATGTGAAACACCATGAAGCGCAAATGGCAAAAGAATTGGGGATTTGCCTGATTGATGCCGGGCATTTTGGGACAGAGCATTTGTTCCGTGAAAATATGGCCGAACAGCTTAAGAATAAATTAAATGGGCGTGCGGTCGTTTTAGAATCAAAAATTGATTTAAATCCATATGATTTTGTGATATAATAATATTATATGAGTAAGTCAGACAATCGCAGGCAGCTATGCTGCGTGAGGAAAGTCCGGGCTCCATAGGGCAAGGGTGCCAGATAACGTCTGGCGAAGGTGACTTTAGGGAAAGTGCAACAGAGATATACCGCCACCTATGTGGTAAGGGTGAAAAGGTGAGGTAAGAGCTTACCGGCAGGATGGTAACATTCTGCGTCCATGTAAACCCCACCTGGAGCAAGACCAAGCAGGGAGGTAATTACAGCTTTTGCTGTATAATGCCTGAAAGGCGGCTGCCCGTCGCTTCCCGGAAGGTAGGTCGCATGAGCGTATTGGCGACAATGCGCCTAGATAGATGATTGTCAAATACAGAACCCGGCTTATAGACTTACTCATAATCTATGAAAAGAATAAATATTGGAATTTTAAAATAGGACCTTCGGATAAAGAACGCACCCTTCAAGCTAAATTGAGGAAGACGTATATCTTTTATTTGAAGGTGTTTTTATCTCATTCCTGAATAATCCATATTTACAAAAAGCATCTAGTTTATCTAGGTGCTTCTTTATTTTAGAGCTTTTTATTTGTTCAACTATTTACAGTGTAAATTTACAATGTTACTATTATTTATAGAGTAGAAAAAATAATAGTAAATAGAACTATATCAAATAATAAAAACTGCAATCAGCATAGTGAAGTAATTGTACTTTAAAATAGGATAAAATTTAAGATAACTTTTCAAAGAAGTGGGTAATAAATTAATAGGATGCAGTAAAAAACAGTATAGAATAAAATATATTTCTTTTTAAAGTGCGCGTATAATGCGGAGCGATGCAAAAACTAACGATAAATTACAATAATATACGGAAAAGAGAGGACAAAGGTAGTATGAAATTAATAACTTGGAATGTAAACGGACTGCGGGCTTGTATGAATAAAGGTTTTTTGGATTTTGTTGAGAAAGAAAATCCAGATATTATTTGCGTGCAGGAAACGAAGATGCAGCAGGGGCAGGCGGAGGTTCCGTTAAGTGGTTATACGCAGTATTGGAACAGTGCCATAAAAAGAGGGTATTCAGGAACTGCAATCTTTACAAAGAAGAAGCCGCTTGCGATTCGGTACCATATTGATGCAGACGGGCATGATCAGGAAGGAAGAGCAATTACGCTGGAATTTGAAGATTTTTACCTGATGACAGAATACACACCAAACGCACAGGATAAGCTTGCAAGGATTGATTACCGATTAGAATGGGAAGATGCGAGAAGGGCTTATTTAGAAAAATTAAATGAGAAAAAACCGGTTATTTTGTGTGGTGATTTAAATGTTGCGCATAAAGAGATTGATTTGAAAAATCCCAAGTCAAACCGTGGAAATGCCGGCTTTTCTGATCAAGAGCGGGGTAAATTTCAAGAGCTTCTGGATGCGGGATTTATTGACAGCTACCGCTATTTATATCCGGAAAGAGAAGGGGTATATACTTGGTGGTCATATCGATTTAATGCCAGAGCAAACAACGCGGGATGGAGAATTGATTATTTCCTAACGTCAGATTGCCTAAAAGATAAAATAAATGATGTGATATTATGCGCTGATGTGCATGGGAGTGATCATTGTCCGGTTATTTTAGACATCTCTTTATAGTAAAGAGATGTCTAAATATATGTCTTTAAAGCGTAGGCTTTACTTCTTTATGATAGATTTTTATGAAGAAGAGCACACTTGCCATTAACGAAAAAATTTCGGCAAGCGGGAAGGAGTACCAGGCATAATTTAAACCCCAATAATGAGATAATACCCAAGTAAGCGGGAGAATCAAAATCAACTGGCGGAGCAGAGAAACCCATAAACTTAAGAAGCCGTGCCCAATTGCCTGAAATAAGGTTGATGTCATAATGCCAATGGCCGCAGGGATAAAGCAAAGGCTGATAATTCGCAGCGCGAGTACGCCGATTTCCAGCATTTCATCCGTTGCGCTGAATAAGGCGATAAGCCTTGCAGGAAATACCTGAAAAATAATAGTGCCAATTGTCATAATTGTAATAGCTGTGAGTAAAGCAAGTTTGAATGCTTTTACAAGGCGTTTTCCGTTTTTTGCACCATAGTTGTAGCCTAGGATTGGCATTGTTCCTTGGTTTAAACCAAAGACAGGCATAAAGATAAAGGATTGTAATTTGAAGTAGATGCCGAGTATATTTACAGCCGCATCGGAAAACGTGATTAAGATTGCATTCATTCCAACGAGCATGACTGAACCAATTGCCTGCATAACCATCGCTGGTAATCCTACAGAATAGATATTTCTGATTGTCTTAAAGTGAATGCGCAGTCCCTTAAGTTTTACATGAACATCTTGTTTTTTTGTAAAGAGAAAAATAAGTCCCAAAACCATGCTTACAAATTGGGCAAATACAGTAGCGATTGCCGCACCTGCAATTTCCATTCTAGGCATTCCAAACAATCCAAAGATTAGGATTGGATCCAGAATGATGTTTGTAACCGCTCCTGCGAGCATACAAGCCATGGGAACTAACATATTTCCGGTTGCCTGCATAATCTTTTCAACAGAAATTTGTACGAAGATAAACAGTGAGAAGACCGTGACGATGGTACAATATGAGACGCCATATTCTACCACTAGTGGATTGTCGGTAAAGGATTTAATGAATATCTCAGAGAAGAACAGCCCGAAAATTGCAAAAACAATCCAATTAAAGAAAGAGATTACGATGCCGTGGCTTGCTGCACTGTTTGCCTCCTCAATTCGTTTTTCTCCTAAGCGGCGGGAAATAAGGGAATTGAGACCCACGCCACTTCCGACTCCCGCAGCCATAAGCAATACTTGTACCGGAAATACAAGACTGACTGCGGCTAGCGCCTTATCTCCAATCATAGCAACAAAGATGCTGTCTACTATATTATATAGTGCCTGTACTAACATAGAAAACATCGCAGGAAGCGACATGGAAAACATAAGTCGGCCTATTGGCATAGTACCCATCTTATTTTCTTGCGGCTGGACAAGTTCTTGTTCTGAAATTTGCTGTTTTATATCCATAGTATTATACTCCATTCTATTATTTCGAAAAGACATTATATCACTTTTCAGATTCTCTTTCAAGAATTAAGAAATTAACTTTACAGGATATTTGCAGAATAAAACTTGATTGTATGATATGTAATTTCTATATTAAATAAACATGTATTTGATTTCTTATGAAAGACTTAAAAATAAAACGAAATAGATTTTACAAAAAAATTGAATCGAACCAGGGAACATTTATTATTATTATTCGTCTATAGTTTATAGTTGAAAGGATAAGGCAAATAGAAAAGGAGAGTATAAAATGAAAAAAACTTGGAGCATATTGCTCGTCTTCTCACTGTTATTTACCTCGGCGGTTTCTGTGTTCGCTGCAGATTCAGAGAGTAAGGAATTGCAAAATATGATTCTTTATGTGAAATCAGTGATCAGTGTACCGGAGACCTTTACAGAGTTCTCACAATCTTCCCGTCAAGAGGAACAAGAAGATAAAAGTGTGGTCACAATTTGGGATCTTAACTGGAGTACTGAAGACAAGACTGAAAATTTAAGTGTCTCAATTGATAACAAGAGAAATTTTATGAGCTATCGCTTATATAAAGACAAGCCGGAAGAAGAAGGGCTTTCAAAAGTAACAAGGCAGGCAGGAGAGAAAACCGCATTGGCCTTTGTGAAGAAAATGGTGCCTCAATATGCAAGCTATTTTAAGCAAGTAAATGAAACAGCTAATCAGATGAATACATATAATATGTCCTATACCTTTCAGCCTTATGTAAATGGTGTGTGCGTACGTTTTATAGAAGCATCTGTTTATATTGACAAACATTCCGGAGGTGTTATTTCCTTTTCCTTAAATAATGAACCGTTTGACATCAATAAGATTCCTTCAAAAGAAGGAGCTCTGTCAGAAGAGGCTGCTAAGAAGGCGTATCTTGAAACCTTTGGCATGGACTTGAATTATTATTCTTATTATGATTGGGATAAGGATAAATTAGAAGTATTTCCGGCATATGTTAATTCTTCCGAAACAAATGAGGCAATGGATGCAAAGACAGGGAAGGCTGTGAAAATTGGTTTACCGATAATATTGTACGGTAAACAATCGGCTGTTCGGGAAGAAGCGGCTGTTATGGATAACGCTGGTGGCTTGACTCCAAAGGAACAGGAGCAGGTAGACAAGGTAAATGGACTGATTTCGAAAGAAAGAGCAGATTCAATTTTAAGAGCAAGCTTTGGAGAGGTCGGTTCTGCATCTTCACTAAAAGCTAGCTTGCAGATGGCAGATAGAAATCCAAATAAAGGGCAGTATGTCTGGAATTTATCTTACGAGAAAGCAAATGGCCGTGTTGATGCAAAGAGTGGAGAAATTCTGTCGTATTACAATTATGACGAAGATACAACAAAAGGGACTCCGAAAATTGATGAAAAAAGTGTCGCTTCTATTGTAGAAAGCCTAACTGCAAAAATTTTATCGAAAGAAAAGCTGGATTCCTTAAAACAGACCGCAACTGAATTCAATCAAGATGATATATACGCTACTATAAACTATAGTCGACAGGTTAATGGGATTGATTATCCGGACAATTATATTGGGGTCACTGTAAACCGTAAAACTGGAAAAGTAATAAGCTATCACTTGAGCTGGTATGATGGTGTAACTTTCCCGTCAATCGAGGGTACGATGGATGAGGAAAAAGCGTATGAGGTCTACCAAAAACTATCTGACTTTTCTTTGAATTATGAGAAAATAGAGAAGGATGGCAAATGGGAAGCAAGTCTTGTATATAATTTTGATGCTGTGAGCACAGCTTGCATGATTCATCCAGAGAGCGGCATTCGCTTAGACCAAAAAGGAAAAGCATATAAGGAAGAAAAGGGCGTACCGCAATATAAAGATTTGCAGGGACACTGGAGTGAAGCTGCAGTGAATCAATTGAAAGAAAATGGATATTACTTGGAAGGAGATAACTTTCTTCCGAATAAGAAGATTACTCAAAAAGAATTTTTACTGTATTCGTATCCGTACTATAAAGATTTAGAAGAAGATAAATTATATGAAATCCTGCGAAATGACGGTATCATAAAAAAAGGAGAAGAAAATCCAAATGCAGAATTAAGCAGACAAGATGCTGCAAAATTTATGATTCGTTTCCTGCGCTTGCAAAAAGCAGCAGAGCATCCAGAGCTCTTCCAAAATGTTTTTAAAGACCAAGTAGAATATGCATATAAGGGATATGCGACTTTATCGAAAGGGCTTGGAATTTTATCAGCAGATTCGTATGGGAAGTTTAATGGGAAAAACACGATGAGCCGTGCGGAAGTGGCCAGTGCACTTCACAGATTATTAAATATTTCAAACTAAATAAAGACTTTTTACATGAAAAAACAGCATCAAATTTTCGATGCTGTTTTTGTTTTTATCATTTGAGGTTACCTTCTTCATAGATAACAGTTGTAGTTTCACGGATGCAAGAATCCCACTTTACCAAATCAAAGATTAGAGGATCTTGAACTAAGCGTTTCCAAACGGTATAGGTAGCCTTTATGAAGGAAGGTGTTAATTCAATTTTCTCTGAAATAAGGGGGCATCGGTAAGGAAGCTCAGAATCTGAATAGATCAGCTGGAGTTCATCTTCATCTGTCAAGTGTGGCGCCAGCGGAAAAAAGCGGCATTGAAGAGGGCGCATTTCTCTAGGGCAGTGAGGCGCACAATTACAGCGAACAAAATAAATTTTTCCGAACCAGGATTCCGGAAAATCATAATCGGCAGCATCCTCTACACTCCATTTCAGCCAAGTTTCCTTTCTGGTAAACAGCTTTTCTTCTCCCGGGAGGAGGTAGATGCCCATTTCAAAGTCTAATCCGTTCTCGTCGCTACTGTCACCGCCGCAGTTACAGCAGGCAGCGCCACACAGTGCACCACAATCTTCATAAATAGGGGTCACCCGATTCAGTAAACGGTAGATTGCAGCAAAGGTTCTTTTTCTAATAGTACTTTTCATAATACCTTCATTATACAGGAAGATACAGCGTTTTAAAATAATTATTTTGCCAATCAGAGCTTCTTATAGAAATCTTACAATTATGGAAAAAAACTTTACAAAGGAATGTCTGTTTTTTAAATCTAGTTTATGATATAATACTCAATCATATATATATATGTAGGAACACAGACTAAATTTAGAAAATTACTGGCGAATGGCGGCTGACACAGGAGGAAGAAAGTCATTTATGAGATTGGGAATTGATGTGGGGTCCACTACCGTAAAAGTGGTGTTATTGGGAGAACAGAAGAATATAATTTTTCGCCGATATGAAAGACATATGTCAAATGTCTTTGATAAGGTGCAGGAACTTTTGCGATTATTGCATCAGGAAATACCAGATATCTGTCCAACCGTATGTATCACCGGTTCGGGAGGTCTTGCACTTTCAAATGTAATTGGAATTCCTTTTGAACAGGAGGTCATTGCATGCAGCAAAGCAGTTGAAACGTTTATTTCTCAAACGGATGTTGCAATTGAGCTCGGCGGCGAAGATGCAAAGATTACTTTTTATGGAAACACAATAGAACAACGTATGAATGGGACGTGCGCAGGGGGGACAGGAGCCTTTATTGATCAAATGGCGATTCTGTTGAATACCGATGCGCCGGGTCTTAATATGGCGGCAATGAATCATAAATTGATTTATCCGATTGCAGCGCGTTGTGGTGTTTTTGCAAAAACCGATATTCAGCCCTTAATTAATGAAGGCGCGAGCAAAGAAGATTTAGCTGCCTCTATTTTTCAGGCTGTCGTAAATCAAACAATCAGCGGGTTGGCTTGCGGAAGAAGCATTGAAGGGAATGTCGCTTTTCTCGGGGGGCCTTTATCTTTCTTGTCAGAGCTTCGCAACCGATTTGTTGAAACCTTGGGGTTGAAAGAAGAGAATATCATTTTTCCGGAAGATTCTCAGTATTATGTGGCTATTGGAGCTGCAATTTTATCGGCAAAGAGCGAACCGGTTTCATTAGAACTCATTTTGGAAAGAATGGAGAAAAATGGGCAGAACAGCTTATCTGAGACGAAACACTTAGAACCTTTATTTAAAGACTTTGAGGATTATCGGGTTTTTAAGGAACGCCATGATCAGAACAAGATAAAGAGAAAAGAGCTGTCAAAGTCCAAAGGAAAATTGTATTTAGGAATTGATGCAGGTTCTACGACAACGAAAGCCGCATTGATTGATGAAGATAAAAACCTTCTTTATTCCTTCTATAAAAATAACGAGGGTAAACCGCTTGAAGCGACCTTGCGCTTGTTGCGTGAAATATACGAGCATCTCCCTGAAAATGCTTGTATCGCGAATTCCACGGTTACTGGATATGGAGAAGGCCTAATCAAGTCCGCATTTGGAATTGATATGGGCGAGATTGAGACGATGGCACATTATAAAGCCGCGCAAGAATTTTTGCCTGGAGTGGAGTTCATCTTGGATATCGGTGGGCAGGACATGAAATGCATGAAAATAAAAGACAATGCAATTTATAACATCATGTTAAATGAAGCCTGTTCCTCGGGTTGTGGTTCTTTTATCGAGACCTATTCAAAATCAGTAAATATGGAGGTGGAATCTTTTGCAAATGAGGCTTTATTTGCAAAGGAGCCGGTTGACCTGGGGACCCGCTGCACTGTGTTTATGAATTCAAAGGTGAAGCAGGCGCAGAAGGAAGGCGCGAGTATTGGTGATATATCGGCAGGACTTTCCTATTCTGTGATTAAGAATGCCTTATATAAAGTGATTAAGCTTAGAGATACGGAAGAGGCAGGAAATAAAATTGTAGTACAGGGCGGAACCTTCTTAAATAATGCAGTTTTGAGAAGCATTGAAAAAATCATGGGAAAAGAAGTTGTGCGCCCGGACATTGCAGGATTAATGGGTGCGCTGGGGGCTGCGTTAATTGCAAAGGAAAACTATGTTGCAGGAACGGAGTCTACAATTATAGGGCTTGAACAGATGAATTGCTTTACCGTAACCAACACGCATGCTCGTTGCAATCGCTGTGAGAACAATTGCCTGCTGACAATCAATAAATTCAATGACGGGGCAAAATTCATCACCGGGAATCGCTGTGAGAAGGGTGCTGGCAAGGAAATTGAAAATTCAAGTCTGCCGAATCTTTTTGCATATAAATATAAGCGTTTGTTTGCTTATACGCCGCTTTCTGAGGAGTACGCTCCAAGAGGAACCGTAGGGATTCCGCGTGTATTAAATATGCATGAAAATTATCCTTTCTGGTTTACCTTTTTCACACAGTTGGGATTCAGTGTAGTCCTTTCTCCAAAATCGTCAAAGCATCTTTATGAGATGGGGATGGAATCAATTTCATCGGATACCGTATGTTATCCGGCGAAAATGGTTCATGGACATATTAAATGGTTGGTAAATCAAGATGTTAAATTGATTTTTTATCCAAATATAAATTATGAGATGAATGAAGATACACAGGCGCCAAATCATTACAATTGTCCGGTCGTAGGAACGTACCCGGAAGTAATTGCAAATAATATGGATGATATTTTCAAGGAAAAGGGGATTTGCTTCTCCCATCCGTTTTTGCCGTATGATAATGACGAACGGCTGGTACGAAGACTTTATGCTGTGTTAAGAGACCGGAACCTTGGGATGGAGGAAATAAGAAAGGCAGTCAGAGAAGCGAGAAAAGAAGACAAACGATTTAAAGACGATATTAAACGCCAAGGGGCATATGCTATTAAATATATTAAATCGAACAATAAAAAAGCAATTATATTAGCCGGAAGGCCATACCATTTGGATCCGGAGATTAATCATGGTATCGATCAGCTTATAACCTCATTTGGGATGGCAGTTCTAACAGAAGATTCTGTTTCACATTTCACAAATCTTTATCGTCCGATTCGGATTTTAGATCAGTGGATGTATCATTCCCGATTATATAAAGCCGCCGAGGTTGCAGGCAGAAACGATGACATAGAGCTGATTCAGCTTACAAGTTTCGGATGTGGCCTTGATGCAGTGACAACGGATGAGGTAGAAGAACTTTTAAAGGTGAAAAACAAGCTGTATACTGCCCTGAAAATTGATGAAGGGACGAATTTGGGTGCTGCAAAAATACGGATTCGTTCACTAAAAGCCGCAATGGAAGAACGAACGAAGAACCAGATCAGACACAGCATGGAAGAAAAAGCCTTCGAAAGAAGAGTTTTCACAAAATCGATGAAAAAAGATTACACCATTTTGCTTCCGCAGATGTCACCGATCCATTTTCAATTTTTGGAGTCTGCAATGGAGCATGCCGGATATAAGATGGAGCTTCTTCCTTCCGTAGATAAGCATGCGGTTGAAGAAGGCTTAAAGTATGTAAATAACGATGCGTGCTATCCGACCATCGTAACATTGGGCCAGATTATCAATGCGTTAAAATCAGGCAAATATGATCTCAATAAAACGGCAGTCGTACTTTCTCAGACCGGAGGTCAGTGCAGAGCAAGCAATTATATTGCGCTTTTAAGAAAAGCATTGGTCGATTTGAAGATGGAGCAGGTTCCGGTCATTTCTGCAAATGCGTCCGGAATGGAGAATAACCCGGGCTTTAAATTTACCTTAGGCGTATTGAAACGTGCCGGAATGGGTCTTGTATATGGAGACGTCTTAATGCGTGTTCTTTATGCAACCAGACCCTATGAAAAGGTGCGAGGCTCAGCAAATGCCCTCTATGAAAAATGGTCCAGAATTGCAAGAGAAAATGTAGAAAAGGGAAGCTTTGGTAAATTTAAAAAGAATTTAAGCAAACTTGTAGAGGAATTTGATAACTTGCCTTTATATGATGTGAAAAAGCCGAAAGTGGGAGTGGTAGGCGAAATTTTAGTAAAATATCACCCGACAGCAAACAATGATATTGTAGGAATCATTGAAGCCGAAGGCGGAGAAGCCGTCGTTTTGGATTTGATTGACTTTTTCTTGTACGGGATGTATAGCAAAGAATTCAATTACCATTATTTAAATGGCTCTTATAAATCGATGCTCATGGGGATGCTTGGAATCAAAATGATTGAATTTTTAAGAGCGCCTGCTCGAAAGGTGCTGGATGGCAGCAAGCGTTTCCACAGTCCGCTCTATATTAAAGAAATGGCGGAGAAGGCACAAAAAATTACTTCCTTAGGCAATCAATGCGGTGAGGGGTGGCTTTTGACAGGAGAAATGGTAGAGCTGCTTGATAGTGGAGTAGAAAATATCGTTTGTTTGCAGCCGTTTGCTTGTTTGCCAAACCATGTTACGGGAAAAGGGATGTTGAAATCTCTAAGAAATTACCATCCAATGGCGAATATCGCCGCGATTGATTACGATCCGGGAGCGAGTGATGTAAATCAGCTGAACCGCATCAAATTGATGATGGCAACCGCTTTTCGAAATTTGGAAAAAACAAAAGAAGACACGTTGGAAGAAGAGTCGATGGAACACATTGGATAGAAAAAAATGTTTAAAATGATAAAAAATATATTTTTTTAATCGCTGCTTGTGATATAATGTCCTGTAGCAAAAAATCAAAGAGGAGGAAGATCATGGGTAGACATGGAACAATCGCGGGCAGAAAAGCCGCTCAGGATTCAAAGAGAGCTGCTGTCTTTACAAAATATGCAAGAGCAATTACAGTTGCAGCAAAGGCCGGAGGCGATCCTGATTATAATGTTTCTTTGAAGCATGCCATTGAAAAAGCAAAAGGCATTAACATGCCAAATGATAATATTAATAGAGCAATAAAAAAAGGTACCGGTGAACTGGGAGGAGAATCCTATGAGAACGGGACTTTTGAAGGATATGGCGCTGGCGGCGTTGCGGTGATTGTGGATGTCTTGACGGATAATAAAAACAGAACGACAGCTGCGATTAAACATGCCTTTGATAAATATAATGGAAATTTAGGCGTTCCCGGCTGTGTTTCCTATATGTTTGACCGAAAGGGAATTATTACAATCGAAAAGACCGATTCAATTGAGGAGGAAACTCTAATGGAAGCGGCTTTGGAAAGTGGCATGGATGACATGGTTGCTTATGATGACAGCTTTGAAATTCAGACATCGACAGAAGCTTTTAACGAGGTGAGTGCTGCATTAAAAGAGGGCGGATATGAATTTGTAGACGCAGACATAGAGCTTATTCCCTCCATTGAAGCGACACCGACGGAAGAGCATGATATTAAGAATTTGAAAAAGATGATTGAAATCCTCGAAGATAACGATGACGTTCAAAAAGTCTACACAAATTGCACGATTGATTTATATGAATGATTAAAAAAATGATGAATTTTCCAATTTGGTTGAATTTGGGCCGATAAATTGATACACAGCGGTTGATTTTCAGGCTGAATCTGGTATAATGGATAAAAAGAAAGCTTCATAAGTATTTGCATAATTTTTCTTTGATAAAATATAATAAAAAATAGGATCCTGAGGTGTTCGTTAAGGTTATGTAATTTAACCTACATTATGTTCACGGGACTTCGCGTTTTCGATACCGATGTCAAGCCTCCTTTGAGTGGAAGGCAGACGTTCGAAACAGATAACCCACCTATCACGTGATAGGGTGTGAATTAGTGGCCTGACGACACATTCGGGATTTTCTATTTTTGTTTTGCTTTTTTTAACAAAAAACTGTAAAATAAGTATATTACGTTTATGTTCAGGAGGAGAAAATGAAATATAAAAGTGATCTGGAAATTGCACAAGATGCAGTAATGAAACCAGTAACGGAGATTGCAAAAAAATTAGGCTTGACAGAAGACGATCTGTTAGGCTATGGAAAATATAAGGCAAAATTAGATTGCCGGCGCATTGATCCCTTAAAAAAAGAGCAGAAGGGAAAGCTGATTTTGGTCACAGCAATTAACCCGACCTCCGCAGGAGAAGGAAAGACGACTACTACGGTAGGGCTGGGGGATGCGTTGCAGAAAATGGGGAAGAAAACGGTAATTGCAGTCAGAGAACCTTCTTTGGGACCTGTTTTCGGGATTAAGGGCGGTGCCGCAGGCGGCGGCTATGCACAGGTTGTTCCTATGGAAGAGCTGAATTTACATTTTACGGGAGATTTGCACGCAGTTACTACTGCAAACAATTTAATTGCGGCACTTGTAGATAATCATATCCACCAAGGAAATGAATTAAAGATAGATATTAACCGAGTTGTTTGGAAACGTTGTATGGATATGAATGACCGTCAGCTTCGCTATGTTCAGGATGGGCTTGGTGGAAAAGCGAACGGAGTTCCTAGAAATGATGGATTTGATATCACCGCAGCATCGGAAATTATGGCGATTTTATGCCTTGCAGATGATTTAGATGACTTAAAAAAAAGAGTGGGAGATATCCTAGTTGCTTATGATATAGAAGGAAAGCCGGTGACGGTAAAGCAAATAAATGGACAAGGTGCAGTTGCAGCCTTAATGAAGGAAGCGATTTTACCAAATTTGGTACAAACTTTGGAGCATACACCAGCCTTAGTTCATGGCGGACCCTTTGCGAACATTGCCCATGGCTGTAATAGCGTCATCGCGACAAAAACTGCATTGAAACTCGGAGATTATGTTGTGACAGAGGCAGGATTCGGAGCCGATTTGGGTGCGGAGAAATTTTTAGATATTAAGTGCCGCAGCTGCGGGATTCATCCGGATGCAGTAGTGGTTGTTGCAACAGCACGCGCACTAAAGCTGCATGGAGGCTGTAATAAAGACGAATTAAACGACGAAAACATTCCGGCAGTAAGAGGCGGAATTGGAAATTTATTAAAGCATGTGGAAAATATGAAGCAGGTTTATGGGCTTCCTACCGTTGTGGCTATTAATCGTTTTCCTACAGATACAGAACAGGAATTAGCTTGCATTGAGGCTGATTGTGCGAAAATTGGCGTAAAAGCGGTGCTCTCTGAAGTTTGGGGAAAGGGCGGCGAAGGCGGACTTGCACTGGCAGAAGCGGTTCTTACCATGATTGATACAGAGGAAAATAATTTTCACTTTGCGTATGAAAAAGAACGTACCATTTCTGAAAAAATTGAAGCAGTTGCACAAAAAATCTATGGTGCGAGGGGCATTGTAATTACAGAAGAAGCGAAAAAAAATATAGAAGAGTTAGAAGCGTTTGGATTTGGAAAATTCCCTGTATGCATTGCTAAAACGCAATATTCTCTCTCTGACGACCCTAAAAAACTGGGACGTCCTCAGGAGTTTGATATCACGGTACGAGAGGTGCGTGTATCCGCGGGGGCCGGCTTCTTAGTCGTGCTGACGGGAAATATTATGACAATGCCGGGGCTTCCAAAGCATCCTGCGGCTGAAAAGATTGATATCAGCGCCGATGGAACTGTTACGGGTTTGTTTTAAAAAAGAAGGAGAAATTCATGTTAGAAAGCAGCTGTAAGGAATTCATAGAGGATGTATCTTCGAAAAAACCGGTTCCGGGCGGTGGAGGTGCTTCTGCCTTTGTAGGAGCCGTTGGGATGGCGCTTGGAATGATGGTTGGAAACTTGACAACCGGCAAGCCTAAATATGCAAATGCAGAAGAAGAAATCCAATCCGCACTTCAAAGCTCTTTGGAATCTTTAAAACGCTTAGAAGATTTAGTTCAAAAAGATGCGTCTGCTTTTGCTCCGGTCGCTGCTGCGTATGCGCTTCCGACCAAAACACCGGAAGAAAAGCAAATAAAACAGGAACAGATTCAAGAAGCTTTGATTTCAGCGATTGAATCACCGATGGAGCTTTTGGAAGAATCGTTTCACGCACTTACGCTTATGAAAACGTATGCAAAGAAAGGCAGTAACTTAGTCTTAAGCGATGCTGGCGTCGGAGCGGCCTGCCTAAAAGCAGCAGTTCTCGGTGCGAAGCTCAATGTGCAGATAAATTTAAATTTACTTCATGATATGAAAAAGAAGGATTTTTATAGAGATAGAATGATTTATTTAGTAAATGAAAGCGTTTCACTCGCAGATGAAATTTATAGTTATGTGGAAAATCGGTTGCAGGAGGGAATATGAGACTAGCAGGAGCAAAAGTTGCAGAACAAATAACAGAAGATTTGATAGATCGGTGTGAACGTTTAAAGCAAATGCAGCCAGACTTGAAAATTGCAATCTTTCGGGTTGGGGAAAATCCCGATGACATTGCCTATGAAAAGCGAGTTTTAAAAAACTGTATGAAGGTTGGCCTCGGAGCAGAAGTAATTTCCCTGGAAAAAGAAATTACACAAGAGGCATTGCTTCAGAAAATCTCACAATATAATCAAGCAGCTTCTGTTTCCGGCATTTTAGTTTTCCGTCCTTTGCCAAAGCACTTGGATGAGCAGGGGATTGGCGAGATTATTTCGCCGGAAAAGGATATTGACTGTATGAATCCTCGGAATCTGCAAAAACTACTTTTAGGAGAAAAGGATCGGATTGCACCGTGTACTCCGGAGGCAGTGATGGAGCTGATTCAATATTATGGGATTGCACTGCAGGGGAAGCATGTAGCGATTGTAAATCGCAGCATGGTCCTGGGAAAACCGCTGGCACTGCTTTTTCTAGAGCGCAATGCGACGGTTACGATTTGTCATTCTAAAACGGAGAATTTGAAGGAAATCACAGCAAAAGCAGATATCGTAGTCACCGGAGTTGGCAAGGCTAATTACTTTGGAAAAGAATATTTTAAAAAAGAGGCTGTTGTGATTGATGTAGGAATTAATTTTACTTCGGAGGGAATGTGCGGAGATGTGGATTATGAAGCAGTAAAGGATTATTTAACGGCAATCACACCCGTTCCTGGTGGAGTTGGCGCAGTCACTTCGATGGTTTTACTCCGGCATGCACTGCAAGAGGTGAAAAGATGAGAGAAATTGAAATCACTGAAATAAAAGGGATTCAAATCGGTCATGCACAAAATGAAGAAGGTGGTACAGGCTGCACGGTTATTCTATGTGAAGAAGGTGCAGTTGCAGGGGTAGATGTAAGGGGCGGCGGCCCGGCTTCCCGGGAAACGGAGCTTTTAAAACCGGTGAATCTGATTGAACAGATTCATGCAGTTATGCTTAGCGGCGGCAGTGCGTATGGCTTGGATGCCGCGAGCGGAGCGATGCAATACCTCGAAGAACGCGGAAAAGGATTCGATGTACAAGTTGCTACTGTGCCGATTGTCTGCGGTGCATCCTTGTTCGACTTAGTTGTAGGAGATCCAAAGTGCAGACCTGACCGGAAGATGGGATATGAAGCGTGTTTGAATGCATCGAAAGGAATGACTGCACAAGGAAATATTGGTGCAGGGACTGGTGCTACAGTAGGAAAATTCCTTGGACCGGAGCATATGATGAAAGGCGGATTTGGAATATATGCAGTACAGCTGGGGGCATTGCAGGTTGGTGCTGCGGTTGCAGTGAATGCACTGGGAGATGTGATAGACGTAAATAGTGGCAAGAGACTGGCCGGCATTTTAAATGCAGATCATCAAAGCATCGGAAACACAGAAGAAATCATGTATTCGCAATACGACGAAGACCGGAATGTTTTTCATGGGAATACCACGATTGGATGCATTGTTACAAATGCAAAATTGACAAAATCGCAGGCAAATAAGCTGGCTTCCATTGCACAAAACGGACTGGCAAGGGCGATTCGGCCGGTACACACGATGGCAGATGGAGATACTGTTTTCACATTGGCAACGGGAGAGACAGAAGTCTTGTTTGATGCGGTCGGTGCATTGGCAGCAGAGGTTATGGCAAAGGCAATTAACCGTGCTGTTTTGCAGGCTGAGCCGGCATATGGACTGAAAGCAGCTCGTGATTTTGCCAGATAATCAAACTGAAAATATGGAGAAAATGCAAGGTGGACAAGAGGGAGCAGGAGCTGATTACGCGGGCAAAGGCCGGCGATGAGACGAGTTTTGAACAGCTTATAGAGAGCTGCAAAACGAAGGCTTATAATATTGCATGGCGGTACATGCGTAATGAGCAGGATGCGATGGATGCCTTACAGGAAAGCTTGATTAAAGTGTTTCGTCATTTGTGTAAATTTAAGGGTGAGAGCAGCTTTGATACATGGGTTTATCGTATTGTTGTGAATACCTGTAACGATATGCTGCGAAAGAGCAGTCGTTCCAAAGCAGCCGCACCTGCCTATGCAGATGAAGAAGGCGATCTTGTTATTAAGATGCCTGATCCGGGGCCGACTCCGGCAGAAGCATTAGAACAAAAAGAACAATCGCGCTTTATACTAGATTGTTTAGAGCGGTTACAGCCCGAGCAAAAAGAAATTATTGTTTTGAGAGACATTCAAGGATTTTCTTACCAGGAGCTGTCCGAGATACTGGAATGCTCTATCGGGACTATTAAATCTAGGATTAATCGATCAAGAAGACGGTTAAAAGAAATTGTTATGGAACATAATGAAAAAAATATCGTCTAACTGGTACATACAAAAAAGAGGAAAGGAGGAAGACAATGAAAAAAGATAAAAAGATAGAGGAATTGGAATTTTTCGAGGAATCTTTTGAGGAAGAAGAGGAAGCCTTTGACGAAATCTTACATTTGCTTCATGCAATTCCTCCGGTGCCTGTTCCGCCTGCCTTTGATGTAAACCTAAAGAAAGCGTTGCAGGAAGAAAAAAAGAGAAAGAAAGTGTTCGCTTGGAAGCGATTCAGTGCACTTGCAGCAATCTTTGTCGTAGGCTTTCTGTCGATCCTCTTTTTAGAAGACGGAAATAAGATATTACCTGACGGGATTTCATTAGACCAGCAAGAACTAGCGTCTTCACAGAATACAGTTGATGAGGAAGAAACTGAACTTTTTGGCGCTGTTTCTCAATTGAAGCGTGAAAAAGAGCTACAAGACGTGGCTCTGCCAGAAGTTTCAAACGCGCCGGTAGAACCGGCTGCTTCCAACAAAAATATAGAAGTCAATCGTGAAAAGACAAGTGCTGCCGATGGAATAGAAAAAGAAGAAATGCAGTTAGATAATTCGAATGAACCGGAGGATATGCGTCTTTTTACAAGCAATATAGCGCAGCCGACGTACGAAAAACCATCTCGGAGTTTTTCCTATTCGGGAACTGCCGAAGAATTTAAGCGCTGCGGCAACGCAAAAATTGCACATTTGGTAGAAAAAATCAATAAAAATCAGAATCTTGCCTTGAAGACAGGTTCTTCTTTGGATGAAGGTGCACAAGAATTACTTTCAAGTAATACGGCTACGATAAAACTGTATCAAGATTTTTTTGGAAATAAGGCAGTGACATACACAAAAATATTAAAAAGCTCCGTTTTGGGAGAACGTCAGGTTTATGAATTACAGGGAAATGGAAAGAAGCTATTGGTTACGCTTATGAATTCATCGGAGGGAGTAGTGCTTTCCGACCCGATTTCGGACCACGCTGATTGGCTGAACGAACAGCTTTCTGATGTAACCTATGTTTTTCAAGATTATGAAATAAATGAGGATGGCTCGATTCTCTTTCGTGTAACGGTGTTGCTGAATGAGGAGGGGCAGAGTGTGAATGAGACAAGGAGTATGGTATGGAAACCAAGCGAATAATTATTATTGACGGAAACAGTTTAATTAATCGAGCCTATTACGCCATACAAAGGCCTATGATGACGAAAGATGGACTGTACACCCACGCGGTGTACGGTTTTCTTAATATGTTAAGCAAAGTAATCAAAGAACAAGATGCAACTCACCTGCTAGTAACCTTTGACCGAAAGGCACCTACCTTTCGCCATTTGGAATATGAGGAATATAAGGCAGGAAGGAAAAAAATGCCGATGGAGCTTGCAATGCAACTGCCTCTTTTAAAAGAAGTTTTGGAAGCAATGCATGTAAAAATGCTTGAAATTGATGGATTTGAAGCAGATGATATCATTGGAACTGCCTCGAAAAAAGCGGAAGAAGAGGGATTAGCGCCTTTAATTGTTTCTGGAGACCGCGACGAACTTCAGCTTGCTACAGACATTACAAAGGTTATGATTACAAAAAAAGGAATTTCCGAATTTGAATTATATGATAAGCAGGCAATGATTGATAAGTACGGATTTACGCCGGAGCAGTTCATTGATTATAAAGGGCTGATGGGTGATTCGTCGGATAATATTCCTGGACTTCCGGGTGTCGGTGAAAAAACTGCGCAGAAGTTGATTTTGCAATTTGGAAGCGTGGAAAATTTGCTGAAAAACACAGAAGAAATCAGCAATGCGAAGCTGCGAGCAAAAGTAGAAGAGCATGCGCAAATGGCAATGATGAGCAAGCGTTTAGCAACCATTTGCACAGAGGTTCCGATTGAAATTGATTTTTCTGAATGCATCAGGCAGGAACCAGATTATGAAAAATTGTTAGGACTTTATCGGAAGCTGGAGTTTAACAGCTTGATTAAAAAGCTTTCACAAGAAAGTGTTTCTTCCGGCGAGACACTGCTTTTCTCTAATTCTAAAGAAGAGAAGAAAGCTCCAATCGTAAAAAAAATTGAGCGCATACACACAATTTCTAAAAAAGAAGAGATGAAGTTGTTGATGGAGAAAATCCCTAAGGAAAATCCCGCAGTTTATATAAAAATTTTTACGGATAATAATCATAGAGCAAAACCAGTGATTCACGGAATTTCTTTGCTGGCAGGGGATGATTTTTTCTATCTTTGCACAGAAAAAGAGGGCGTATGGGAAGCCTTTTGTGAATTAGTAGATACACAAGAACTCTTATTTGCGGGACATCAGCTTCAGACAGAGTACTATGCATTTTTGGCCAATGGCATTCCTGCAAACCGCATCCATACTGCTTTTGACAGTGCAATTGCGCAATATCTGTTGGAACCAACCAGAAATAAATATGAACTAAAAACGATGCTATTTGACTATACTCAGCAGGAAATTGCGGATGAAAAAGAGTTTTTATTTAAAAACGGGCAGATGGATCTTTTTTCAGCCCAAGTCAGTCAATATCAGGAATACGGAGCTAAATGGTGTGCTGCGGTTGCTTGCATGGAACCGCTGATAACAGAAAGACTTTCCTCGGAGCGTCTGGAAGAAGTCTTTTATGAAATCGAGCTGCCTTTAATTAGAGTATTAGCCTCAATGGAAAGCAAAGGGATGACTCTGCATAGAGAGACTTTGATGCAAACAGGGACAACGATTACGGCACAGATTCAAGAGCTGACAGAGAAAATTCATGGATTCGCAGGAGAAGCTTTTAATATCAATTCACCAAAACAGCTGGGCGTTATTCTATTTGAAAAACTTCAATTAAAAGGCGCAAAGAAAACGAAGACAGGATATGCTACCGGTGCTGAGATTTTAGAGCGTTTGTCAGAAGAGCATCCTATTGTTCCGCTGATTTTAGAATATCGAATGCTCACAAAACTAAATAGTACGTATATTGAGGGCCTTTTGCCTCTTATTGATGAAGAGGGAAAAATACATGCACATTTTCAGCAAGCTGTGACTGCAACCGGAAGAATAAGCTGCACAGAGCCAAACCTTCAAAACATTCCGATTCGGCAGGAGCTTGGACGAACGCTGAGAAAAGCCTTTGTGCCAGAAAATGAAGAATTTACTTTGGTTGGTGCGGATTACTCGCAGATTGAGCTTCGTGTTTTGGCACATATGTCAGAAGACCCTTCCTTGGTAGAAGCCTTTAATGAAGGTGCTGATATCCATAGAATTACGGCATCAAAGGTCTTTGGAGTACCGCAGGAGGATGTTACCAGCTTGCAGAGAAGCGATGCAAAGGCAGTAAATTTTGGAGTTATTTACGGGATGAGTGGGTTTGGCCTTTCTTCTAATCTGAACATCAGCAGAAAAGAAGCGGAAAAATACATTCAGGAATACTTTAAAAAATATACACAAGTAAAACAGTTTATGGATGAGCAGGTTGCTTTTTGTAAAGAGAACGGATATGTCACTACCATTAAAAATCGGCGCAGATACATTCCGGAAATCAATGCAGGAAACTATATGGTTCGGCAATCCGGAGAGCGATTGGCAATGAATTCTCCAATCCAGGGAAGCGCGGCGGATATTATCAAAATCGCAATGATTAAAGTGCATAACGAATTGCTGCAAAAACAAATGAAATCCAGTCTGATTCTCCAAGTCCACGATGAACTGATTTTGCAGGCACACAAGGATGAATTGGAAGAAGTAAAAAAATTATTGGTTGAAAATATGGAAAAAGCGATAAAATTACACGTCGTTTTATCTGTAGATTTAAACACTGGAAACAACTGGTATGCTTTGAAATAGAAATTAAGGAAGTTTTTATATGAAAGTGATTGGCCTTACAGGCGGAATTGGATCTGGAAAGTCCACGGTGTCAGCTTACCTGCGAGAAAAGGGAATTGTAGTATTAGATGCGGATCAAGTGGCGAGAATGCTCGTTTTGCCCGGAAGTGATACCTTAAGAACACTTACTGATTTTTTTGGACAAGAAATCTTACTTGAGGACGGGTCTTTGGACCGTAAAAAACTAGGAGGCATCATCTTTTCTGATGCGGATAAAAAGCAAAGACTAGACACTGTTATGCATCGTAAGATTCGAGAAGAAATTGAGAGACGGCTGCAGGTTGAACAAGCGAAAGGGGCAGATTGTGTCGTTATCGATGCACCCCTGCTGCTTGAAACCGGCATGGAAAACCTAGTGGATCAAGTATGGCTTATTGAAATGGAAGACTCCCTTCGAATCCGGCGTGTCATGGAGCGGGATGCTCTGTCTGAAGAAGAGGTGCGGGCACGGATTTGTCTGCAGATGAGTGCAGAAGAGAAGCGAAAGAGATCAAATTGCATTGTTGACAATTCTTCCGATTTAGAAAGCTTATATCAGCAGATTGATAGCTTGCTGTTAAAATTAGAAATTCTTTAAACAAAACGATATGGGAGAATAAAATGTTTAAAAAACAAATTTTATTTCTATTGGCACTTTTGGTGGGATGTACTGCGATTACCGCATGCAGCAAAGCTGTTCCATTTTTATCGGGCTCTGACGAGGAAAAAACGCAGGTCATTACATCAAATGAGATTAAGATTCCGATTCAGAAGGTTCGCTCTTTGAACCCTTTGAATACGATTGATGAAGATGTATATTATATGCATAAGCTGATCTATGAAGGCCTTTTTTCACTGGATACTACGTTACAGGCTGTTCCGGCATTGGCAGACTCTTATGAATACGAAAAAGAGAATGCTTCCGTGACGATACAGCTTAAGAGCGGAGTGCAATGGCACGATGGTTCAAATTTCAGCGCGGAAGATGTAAAATACAGCGTCAATGCTTATTTGTCTGCAGTGTATTCAAATGCTTTTTTGTATAAGGACTCTGTTAGTAAGATAAAATCGGTATCGGTAAAAGGAAATAGAACTGTGACGATTGTATTTAAATCAGCGAAGGATATGGCAGTTGAAAACTTGATATTTCCGATTATGCCAAAACCATCTGCAAAAAAAGAAAAAGCGATACGCAGTGCAACGGACAACTTTAAACCCATTGGAACGGGACCGTATAAAATAAAAACAATCAATGGAGTACAGGAAATCACTTTAGACGGATTTACGGCTTATCACGGTGCGCAGGTACCAGGAAACGAGCTGATTTTTCGCGTAGTACCGAATCAGAACGACGCAATCAATTTGTTTGAGATACAAGACCTTTCGATTGCATTTTCAAAGGAACTGAATCGCGAAACATTTATAAACAGTGAAGATTCCGATTTAGTTTCTTTTCCGTCAAACGAAGTTGAGTTAGTGGGGTTCAACTTCAATAAAAAATCATTAAAGGATAAGCACGTTCGTAAAGCCATTGCCTATACCATTGATGCGGAAGAAATTATGGAAACCGGATATTTTCGAAGCGGAGTTCTCAATGATTCACTGTATTATCCTGGATATTTAGGAAGTGATGGAAAAGAAAACCTGATTAAGACAGATTATGAAAAAGCAAAAGAGATTCTCAGTAAAGCAGGGTATATTGACCGGGATGGCGATGGTATTCTCGAAGATTCAGAGAATGAAGAACTTACGATTCAGATTCTTGTAAATGCAGATAACCCTTCAAGAAAAGTGGCTGCACAGACGATAAAATCAGGATTAGAAAAGCTGCCGGTTCGCGTACAGATTGAAGAAAAAAACTGGGAAGGTTACCAATCTGCGTTGGCAAGTAAAAATTATGATATTTATATCGGAGGATACCGTATTTCAGAAGCTTATGATTTACGATTTCTGTTACATTCTCAGTATGGCAATCCGACGGGGTATTCAAATCCTGAGTTGGACGTATTGTTAGATAAGATGCAGTCTGGAATTACAGAGGAAGAACGTAAATCGACATTTTTACAGATAAAGAAACTACTCAATGAAGAAATGCCGTACTACTGTCTTTTTTATAAAACCTATGGTGCAAACGTTTCAAATAGTTTAAAAGGTGAGGTCTCTCCAATCTTTTTTGACCTTTACCGAAACTGCTCTGCATGGAAATGTGAATTTATACGTTAAAAAAAACTTTACATTTACTGTAGTATGTGGTAGAATTAGTATCGTGATAATACACGATACGCGGTCGTGGCGGAATCGGCAGACGCGCACGGTTGAGGGCCGTGTGGATAACACCGTAAGGGTTCAAGTCCCTTCGACCGCACCATAATTAATGTCATGTATGAGGATTTGAACCCATACATGGCTTTTTTGTTTTATCTATGCTGAATTAAGAAAACGCGCATCATTTATATAATGGGAAGGAGTGCAGTTGGTTGGAAATAAAAGTAGTAGAATCCCATGAAAAAAGAAAAGCATTGGAACTTGTCTTTAAGACTTTCATGCAATACGAAGCACCTGATTACTCCCCAAAGGGTGTTGAAACTTTTCAAAGCTCCGTTATGAGCAACAACGATTATCTAAATAACATTTTGTTATACGGAGCCTACGAGGGAGATACAATTCAAGGTGTTATTGCAACAAGAAATCAGGGTAATCATATTGCACTGTTTTTTGTTGACGGTAAATTTCACAGACAAGGGATCGGGAAAAAACTGTTTCATACCGTTGTCCAAAATAGCTCTTCAAACATCATTACTGTAAATTCGTCTCCGTATGCCATTGAAATATATCATCGTTTAGGTTTTGTTGATACTTCTCCAGAACAGATATCAGATGGAATGCGATATACACCGATGTCATACACAAAATGATCATAACCGGAAGAACTATAATGGCCTTGAATTTTTGATTATATTGTTTGAAGAGATGATAATTCAAATCATTATCTGAGAATAGTATGATATCCAGATTTGACGCGACTCACATAGAATCTTGAAATTTAAGCGATTTCAAGGTTTTTTATATTTGAGATTAAAAATAAACCACTAATTCAATATACGCGGTCTTTTGTAAAAAACATTGAGCCGTGTAAGGTAGAAAGGTGGTTTTTATTATGCTAAAATTAAAATGTGCAATGGCAACAGTAGAAGTATAAAGGAGGGTTTTGAAGAGTTTTTACTTATGTGTAAAGTAAGAAACTATTCAAAATATACAATTAAGTATTATGAAAATATAATTCATAATTTTGAACTCTTTTATAATGATATTGCAGAGGTTACGGAATTCATTGTAAACAAATATTTACTATTTCTAAAAAATAAAGGTATTGCAGGAAAAACAATCAAAACTTATATAGGAGGTCTGAGAACCATGCCAAAGAGGAACTTACGTATAGTATCGCACAGCCGGTATTAAGCCGATGGGAGTCAGAGTTTATCGCAAATATGGTTAGCATCTTTGATAAGAAAGATGAAGATTTGAAAAACTCAAGCAAGACCACGAAGAAGAAAAGGAGGTTATTAACCAAAGAATTGGTAATGAACCAAATATTTAGATCTAGTGGAAAAGAAAGCTGAGAGAAAAAATACTGATCCAGACGATATTGTCTGTAGTGTTTGTCGTTCATCCATCCATCCATTTGCATAGCAGACAACGGAAATGTATATTCATGTGCTGGTTGGCAGGATTATGTTGTTGGTAACGTAAATGAAACGTCTCTCAAAAATATTTGGAATAATTCAATAGAAACAATATTTGAGATGCTTGCGTAAACGAGATTTCCCAAAATGTATTCAATGTCCAGAAAATGAGTTTTGTACTGTGTGTATGGTTAGAAACGCAAATGAACACCCATTAGGAGACCCGTTAGCAGTTAATGAGTATTTTTGTAATGTTGCAAAACTAAATAAAGAAGTGGCTCTTGAATGGAAATGTAATATCGTAAATTCTCAGGGTAACTAATTCTTCTTAAAGGTAACCGTAACGGATATAAAATGAGCTGACTTTTCTTATAAATAATGCATTTGCTTGTAAAATACCCACGAAAGATGTATAATTTTGTTAATTGATTAATGGAACGGGGGTTCATTATAATGTCCGATATGGTACTTTTAGCAAGTAAAGATGGCTCAAAAGTAGCGACTGTCGCTTGCCCTAAATGTGGTAGGATTAGCCGTCAAATACTGATGGATGAATATAAAAGTTCATCCATTACTGCTTTTCGTAGTTCTCATACCTGTCCGGTGTGCGGAGCTATGTTTGTCGCGTTATCTTCAGCCGAGAGTGCCCAATACTCAGGTTCATACGCACGTTATACGTCTCAAGGAGAACAAACTTATAATGCAGGCATGAAGACAGCATATATAGCGAAAAATCGCAATACACAAGGGCAAAACGCCATAGGATCAACTGGGCGGGCCACACAACAATCAAATATAGCACCTGAAAAAATAATGATTTGTAATGTGACATTCCCCGGAAGCGAACGTAGCTATGCATATATATCCGATGATTTGACCATTAAAGTAAAAGACAGGGCAGTTGTCCCTGTTGGTTCAGACAACTCCGAAAAAACGGGCATTGTAATATCTACTGCGTTTTATGCTCGAAGCGAGGTTCCCTATCCAATCGAGAAAACCAAAACAATTATTAGAAAAGAGTCACCTGACGATATGCGTCAATCATCTCGGATTGATGCTCCAGCAGCGGTATCTAGCGCTCCTGATAGCAAGGAAATATCAAGCGACAAATTGAGTAGCAATAATAAACAACAGGCCCAATCTGCTACCACTGACCGACTTGTTGAGGACGCTATTGCAATACCCAAAGTGGCATCTGTGATATTGTCAATATTGGTTTACACTTTTTTCTCAAGAATGTTCGACCTTATGCTGCCTCCTGCAATGAATCATAGTACTGCTGTCGCTTAACCATCGGAGGTAAGCCACCGTTAGCTGAACAGATTCGCCGGTTATTCCAATAGCCGATGAAGTATCTCCAAATAAGAGTTTTTAACTGTTCTACTGTCATTGAGCTGGTATCGTAACGTCCATAAAGTAATTCCTCTTTGAATCTTGCCCACATACTTTCACATCTGGCATTGTCATGGCATCTGCCACCGGCACTGTTCATGCTTTGAAGAATGCCATATTTGTTGATTGCCTTACGATATAACCCGCTGGTATACTGCGTACCTCTGTCACTGTGAAGAATAGCTCCCCTAAGCATAGGATAGGCTCTATAAGCGTTATCTAAGGTTTGTTCACAAAGGGGAGCTTTCATATTTGTATCCATGGCAAGACCCAATACCGCTAAATCGTAGCAGTCAAAGATGGCTGAAACATACAGTTTTCCATCAGAAGCTTTTATTTCAGTCATATCAGTAATACATTTTTTTAGAGGTTTTTCAGCAGTGAAGTCACGTTTTATTAAATCATCTGATTTCCGGGCTTCTTTGTCAGCTTTAGTAATACCATTAGGCTTGCGTTTTGGTTTGTGATTAAGACCAATTTCGTCCATGACACGATAAACAGTTCTCTCGCCGGGAATGTGTATACCCTCCGGCTGTTTGAGTTGTAATGCCTGATACATACGGATTCTTCCATAAGTGTCATTACATTCATCCTCACTACAAATATCAAGCATTGCATCTGCCAATTCCTGATATTTCCATGGAGCATCCTTTGCTTTTAGGTATTTATTGAATGCTTGTCTGGAAACATGAAGCACTCTGCAATAAAAAGAAATTTTGCCCTTAATCTCGCCGTCATCAGTTTTGGTTGCAATAAACATCAGTCTCTGTTTTTTGCTGACTTCCGACGGCTGGCTGCGAAAAAAGCACTGGCTTCTTCGAGAAATTCATTTTCTTCTTTTAAACGACGGATTTCCTTATCCTGCTCTTTAATGCGCTTTTTGAGTTCGATAAGCTCATCGTTAAGAGATAAGGCATTCTTAGGCGTATGAACCGCGTCATTTGCGCTGAGACGACCTTCTTTGAAGGCTTTTATCCAGGTGTACATAGTACCCTTGGGAATCCCTAATTCGTTAGCTGCTTTATGCCCACCAATTTCCTGAGCAAGTTTTACAGCTTGTGCTTTAAATTCATTGTCATAAGATTTTTGATTTTGTGCCATAGGTTGTTTCTCCTGTTCTCGTATTGATTATGATTATATATCAAAGTCCTTGAGAATAGGGTGTCAACTTTTATGATACAACATCAGCTCAAGAGATGATATTTCAGTTGTCATTGTTCAAAAATAGGAGGATCACTTATGGGATTCGGAATGAGGAAAAGCATTAATCTTGGCGGCGGCTTTAAGATCAACCTTAGCAAATCTGGAATCGGTTACAGTTGGGGCGTTCCTGGCTACCGGATTACCAAAACAGCAAAAGGTACAACGCGAACCATGTATTCCATTCATGGTACGGGTTTGTCTTACGTCGATGAATCAGGTCGTAATAAAAATAGGACGCAGAATCCTCGTAATAATGCAAGAAATATTCCTCAGCCCTTACAAGAAGCTCAGGCATGCAATATAGAGAGTGCTTCTATCGATTCATTCAAAGCTGCTGAAATCGGGAATATTACGTCTGCTATCGAAAGAACGATTAGCCTGAAAAAATGGAGTACAGTCTTGATAGTTGCTGCTATCCTTATTCCTATTCATCCGGTGTTGGCTATCTTACCTATTATCGGCATTATTCTCAAGATTGTCTCTCACAAGTCTGGTGCGGTACAATTAGAGTACACTCTTGATAATGAAAAGGGAGACGAATACAATCGCCGCATTGGAGCGTGGCAAATTCTTGCTGAGGGCGACAAGGAATGGCAGATTATTCAAGAGGCTCATGTTTCAAATCAAAAAGTGAATGCTGGCGCAGGCAGAAATGTCAAGCAGGCGGTTTGCAAGATTGAGAAGACTACTCCGTTTTACATCAATACAAATATTGATACCATTCAAATTAAACTCTACAAAGAAATCCTTATTTTCTTGCCAGACAAGGTGTTTATTATCAGAAAGGGCAAAGTCGGACTTGTTAACTATGAGGATGTGAGCATCAGTGTATCGCAGACAAGGTTTATTGAGAGCGACTCCGTACCGAGGGATGCAATTGTGGTCGGTTCAACGTGGCAGTATGTGAACAAGAACGGTACGCCGGATAAACGATACAAAAATAATCGCCAACTCCCAATTTGTCAATACGGTGTTGTTTATCTTAATTCAGACACAGGCTTAAACGTGGAGATGCAATTCTCCAATGTTAACAAAACGCAGGATTTTAATGAACTAATTAGATAAGAAGTGCGACAACGGAGGCATTATAGATCTATTAATAAAAGAACATTGTATCGATATAACTGATGGAAAAGTTGCATGAGTAGAATAATTTAAGGAGAATGAAGGATTATGGAAATAGATATTGGCTCTTTAATGGAAGAAACTGATTTCAAAAGAATGTTAACCGTTAAAAAGTTACATGAGCTTACTGGCAAGAGTCTAAAAGAATGTGCTAATATTGTTACTCCATTTTATGAGGCAAAGGCTGAAATTCAAGAAGAATCAGTATTAAAAGAAAAATTTGAACCTAATAGCGTGTCCGATATTTTATACCTAATTTTAGAAGAAATAAGAGAAGGTAATAGAAAATTAGAATATATAGAAGATGCTATTCAAGAAATCAAGGGGTCAGGACTATATAATAGTCTTACCGATGTATGTGATAAAATTGACTCGGCAAAAGATGAAATACAAGGCACAGGACTATATAATAGTCTTACTGACATTTGCGATAAATTGGATAATTTGGAATAATAATCATAGGCTTAGCATATAACGAATGGTTGTTCTCATAGAACACCGGTCGGGGGTGCGGACAAAAAGGGTGAAAGAGAGAAATGGAGATGGCGGTAGCCTACGATGGAACCTTGAAATTACAAGGACGGTAGAGGATGAGGGTTAGAGAGAAACGATCTGAAGGCTGCTTTCAGAGAAGCGGTTTGCAGACTGCCATCAAGGGGATTGCAGAAATTGCAGCAGATGAAGGCGATATCCATATTCAATGAGAGGCAGACGGCCATTTACAGGAGCTTTTATAACAAAGGGCAGGAAAGCCAAGGATAAAAAGTGTCTTTTGAAGCAGGCGGATTTGTCCTGAAAAGTACAGGTTTTTTATATATGCAGAAAAAACTAGTAAGTTGCCAACGATACTTGACACTAACTTTGGGTTATATTACGGTATGTTTAGACAAATAAAGTGGCATCATTTAACGCTAGTATTAAATTCAAGTATAGGAGTGGGCTATAATGCGTGATTTCATTATTTCAATTTTGGTTGCAGCCATTACCAATATATATATTATTTCACCATATTGGGATAGACTTAAAGGTGTCTGGATAATCCAAGGGCATACAATGGATCAAATAAATCCCCATTATTATCTGTTATGTGCCGTCAGTTACCTTGCAGTAGGGCTTGTTGTTTATGGAACTATAAAGTTTGTTAAATGGGTTAATTCATCACTGTAGTCAGGGCTAGTTGGCAAGTAACCTATTGTGTTTATCAAGTCAATCTGATCAAAATCTCAGAGTTCTGCGCTGTGAGCAGGGGAAATCTGCCGGGCCGGGTCTTTTTTAGGCCGGCCTGCCGCACCCGCCAATAATCCGTGTTGTGTCCCCAGAGTGACTTGCTGACGTTTTCTTCGAATGAACAGGAATTAAGCATTGAAACGCGGTCCAATACTATATAGATAAAATAGCAGCTTTTCCATATGGAAAAAATGCTGGGGTATTTGTGGATACCGCTACATGCAGAAATACAAAGCGGCGGCCAGCATTTACGTTTATCACATTTTTAGCGCATTGTGCTGACGATGTTGGGCTTTGTAAGACAGAGGAATTTGTAATTGATAGAACGAGTTTGACAGATATTAAGTTGAGGCTGGTTCTTTTTTCATCAGGGAGTTATTATGAGATATTTGCAACCGATACAAGAAACTACATATTTATCGCCATCAACAAGCAACTCACCTCAGTACAGAAGAATCATGCGCATTTTTTATAATGAATATGAAAAGATGCGCTTTCAGCTGTATAAAGAGGATGTCTTTGATCTCATGAAACAACATGTTGAATATGAAGATTATACGATGGACCAGTTAAAATTAGATCTTGAAAATTTGGTAGGCTGGAAGAACTTGACCCCCATTCAGGATCCGAAGAGAGTCTACACAATCGCTGATTATAAGAATAAACAATATCGCTATACCATGTCTGAATATGCTGTCGAGATAGAAAGGCTAACAGTTAAATTAGAAAATCTGTTTATGGAAAGCGGTAGCCTTCCTACAAATCTGTTTGCTCGTATCAATGAATCGCTAGAGCAGGCGGATGAAATTAGAACAAAATCGTTGAAAGAAATTAACGAATGGTGGCATAACCTTCAGGAAGATTTTAAACGGCTGAATCAGAATTATCAGGATTATTTGAGAGAATTTTACTCCGGCAGAGCGGATAAGGTTTTAAAGTCGTTGGAATTTATCCAGCACAAGGATTTATTTATTTCTTATCTAAAGGATTTTATCAAGGAACTGCAGTTTAATGCAACAAGGATAGAGGCAACGCTAAAAAAGGTATCCATGCCTATCGAAGAAAAGCTGTTAACGCTCGTCATCCAAAGTGAGCTAGAAATCCCTCATCCTATGTCTGAACGCCAGGACTCACTCGAAAGCTATATCAGAGAAAACATTTACGGGAAATGGCAGGCGCTGAGAAACTGGTTTCTTTCCCATGACAGCAGACCGAGCGAATATAGCCTGGTAATGGAGATTACCGATGAGGTAATCCGTAAAATTATTCAGAATGCGGCATTGATTGTTCAATTGCAGAACTGGGGGATCAGTCGAAAGGATGACTATAAAAAATTTATTTCACTGTTCTTGAATTGCGGAAATTTAAGTGAGGCGCATAGGCTTTCAGCTCATGTTTTTGGCATTCAGAATGTCAGGCATTATAAGATCAAAGGCGAACGCTCTACGGACAGTATCAATAGCAGCACCTATGATGAAGAGCCGGTGGAATACGTTTTAAAACCCCACACAAGAGCTTACCGTCCGAGGATAGACAGAGAGGGGTTTGAGAACAAAGCCATGCAAAAGCTGGCGCAGAGGAATCTCTATTTACAGCGGACGGAGGAAGAACGCAGAATGGTGATGAAATACATAAAGGATGATAAGTTGGATCTCTCAGCAATTGATGAATGTATACCGGAAAGCACCCGAATCACATTGCTGAGATGGATCTCAGCGGCGAATACTACGACGACCAAAAAAGGAAGAACGGAGTTCGGACAGGAATATCGGTTAGTAAAAAAGGACAAGCTTTGTATCCTGCATTGTGAAGATGGAGACTTGACAATGCCTGCCTATATCTTTGAATTTAAGGAGGGGCGGTATGAATGAAGTAAGGCTGCTGCTAGAAAATTATTGGATCAACAGGGCTGAGGATAAAGAACGATATCACATGGTGAAACGGGAAATCCCCAAGTATCGTCGGTTTGTCCGGGAACAGCTGGGATGGCGGTTGATTGAAAACGAGCGCATCATTAAGCTTGAGAAAATCCCGGCTCATGCGGAAAGCTTTATGGGGATCGGCAACTTCTTGGATATCAGGGATTATTGCATGTTATGTGTAATCCTTATATTTCTAGAGGACAAGGAAGATAACGAACAGTTTCTGCTTTCTGAATTGATTGATATGCTGGAGGCTCAACTGGCGGAGTATATGGAAGTTGACTGGACGAAATTTGTGCAGAGAAAGTCGCTGGTACGCGCTTTGCAGTTTTCAGAAAGGATGGGCATGCTCACCGTTTATGACGGCAGCAGCGATAGCATATCGGATGGGATCGGACACGAAGTGCTGTATGAAAATACCGGTCTTTCACGATATTTTGCAACGAGTTTTGACTACGACATAAAAGGGATTCAATCTTACCATGATTTTGAAACAAAGACGCCGGAAGCGGTGGAATCTGACCGGGGACATTTCAGAATCAATAGGGTATACCGTCAGTTGGTTTCTTCTCCGGCGATGTACTGGAAGGAATTGGACGACCAGGATTCAATTTATGTCAAGAACCAGAGACAGTGGGTTCAGAAGTACATGAACGACCATCTGGGAGGGCAGCTGCATATTCATAAAAATGCGGCCTTTTTCGTAATGGACGAAGACGACTGCTTCGGTGACCAACATCCCAGAGATGCAATGCTGCCGGAAATCGTGCTGGTTGTCTGCGAGGAGATCCGAAACCGGATCAAAACAGGGATTTGGACCAAAAGCTATGATGAGTGTGTTTCAATCAGTGAAGGACAGCTCAGGGAGCTCCTTACCGAGTGCAAAGCAAAATATGGAGAGGCATGGAGCAAGGAATATCGTGAGATGGATGAAGCAAAAGTAACGGAATCAGTAATACGGTATATGAAAAATTGGATGTTATTATCCGACGGTGATGAAATCAAGGTTTTGCCGGCTGCCGGAAAATTGATCGGAAAATATCCCAAGGATTTTAAAGCAAAGGATACAGAGTGATGAACAATAGATGGAAAATGAACAGGATAGGGTTTGTTAATTTCTGGCTGTATGATGAAGAGGAATTTCCCTTTTCGGATGGAAAGCTGCTTTTACGGGGAGCCAATGCTTCCGGAAAGTCAATTACGACTCAGAGCTTTATCCCCTTTATCCTGGACGGCGACCGTACTCCCAGCAGATTGGATCCCTTCGGCTCCAGCGACAGAAGAATGGAATATTATTTTCTTGGGAACGGAGAAAGGGAGGATGTGACAGGCTATCTGTTTCTGGAATTCAAGAAAGCAGGAACGGATCAGTACCGAACCATCGGGATAGGACAAAGAGCGCAAAAGGGTAAGCCCATGGATTTCTGGGGATTCCTTATTCTTGACGGCAGAAGGGTCGGATATGATCTCCAATTATACAAGACAGTGGGCAGCAAAAAAATTCCTTTGACAAAACAGGAATTAAAAAAGGAGTTTGGAGACGACAATCCCATTGCGGAAAAGCAGAAAGACTATATGGCTCTTGTGAACAAGCATGTTTTTGGATTTCCGCGGATAGAACAATACGATCAGTTTATCCGCCTGATGATAAAAGTGCGTGCGCCCAAGCTGTCAAAGGACTTTAAGCCCACAAGGGTATATGAGATACTGAATGAATCCTTACAGTCCTTATCCGATGAGGATCTGAGAGCCATGGTGGACGCTATGGAAAAAATGGATGATATCCAAAACAAGTTGGACGGTTTAAAAGCAGCTCTCAAAGATGCCACAAGCATCCGCACAGAATATGATCACTACAATCGGTATATGCTGTCAAAAAAGGCGGAAGCTTATTTGACAGCTCAAAGACAGGTTGAAGCGATAAGGAGCCGGTTGGACGCCTTTCAGGGTGAGGTGAGGGAGAAGACGGAAGAAAAAGACCGTAAAGAAACCGAAAATAACAGTCTCAGCATAGAGATGGAAATGCTGCAAAAGGAAAAGGCTCTGCTAGGAGACGGGAATCTCGAATCTTATTTCGATAAGCTGGAAAAAAGTAAAAGCCAGAAAGAAACGCAGGAAGAGGAATCCAGGAGTTTAACACAGAGAATGGAGAACTCCCGGCAAAAGATAAGGGAACATGACTCCGAACTTCGACAATATAAAAAAGAAGAACAAAACTATCAGAGTGAAACAAATCATATTCTGCAGGAATTGGATCAGATCAACGAAACCTTGCGATATGAGGGGCATAAGTCCATCGCTAATGCAGTCCGGATGGGGAGGGTCTTGGAGGTTCTGAATGAGAGAAATAAGGAACTTAAAGAAATTTCCGACTTGATCACAAAGGGGCTGAAAGCGCTGCAGGAACTCAGCAAAATGGAAGCAGAATGGAATCAGG
The DNA here is from genome assembly GCA_963521065.1 of uncultured Anaerovorax sp. GTDB lineage: Bacteria > Bacillota > Clostridia > Peptostreptococcales > Anaerovoracaceae > IOR16. Next base: position 164,565 of record CAUQTI010000005.1, read on the forward strand.
CGGAGGAAGAATTAAATCAATTAGGCATCATAAAGAATGACTGTGAGGGGGAGTTAAAGACGGCAGAAGGGCTGGAGACTCGGTGCAGGGACGATTTGGTGGAGGCCTTCTATGAGATGTCCGGTCAATATAAAGAACTGATCCTTGGAAAGCAGGAATTGACGGAAATTGTGTCTTTGATCACAAAGTACCAGAGTCCAAAGGATATGGGGGAGATCAATCAAATCATCAGTCGGATCAAAAGCGGCGCAGAAAGTCTTTTGTGGAAAAATAACGCTATCGCTAAAGCAGAAAGGGAGGCTGTTTCTGGAAGATACAAACAGTCACAAGAGGAACTGAAAGCCTTCAAAAATCAAAGTGAGGCTGTCCCTCAGCGGAGGGAGAAGGTTACGCGGTCGAGGGCCATATTAGAAGAAAAGGGGATTTCGTGCCTGCCTTTTTATAAAGCTGTGGAATTTAACCCGTTGCTGTCTGTGAAGGAACAGGCCCTGATCGAGGAGCAGCTGCTGGACGCCGGTTTATTGGATGCGCTGATCGTGCCTCCGGCGGACTATCAAAAAGCAAAAATCGAATTGGGCAGCTTATCCGATTCCTTAATCCAGGCGGACTCAAGGATTCATACGGGCTATGACGGATTGATTCCGGGCAGGGTGAGCCCGGAGCTGCTAAATGCTGTAGCAGTGATCATCAACAATATTTACGACCATGATGAAAAAGGCGCAGGGCTCGTATTTACTCCGGACGGCTATTACCGGAACGGAATCATAGAAGGCCACAGTGTTCCGGAGGGTCAGGCGTCCTTTGTAGGCGCAGAGGCGCGCAGAAATAAACTGAGCCGGTTGATCGCGGAGAAGGAAGTGGAGTGCGATGCGCTGAAAGCACAGCTGCAGGAATGCGATGAGAGAATCAAGGACATTCAGTATTCCATCGAAACCCTTGAACTTGAATATAAAGGGATACCCGGATTTCAGGATCTGGATTACGCTATCGATATGGTAAGAGAAGCTGCTTACGAGTTGAAAAAAGCTTCCGATGCATACAGCCAGAAAGCCGATGAATTATCACAAATATTGGGGCGTAAGAAGGAATGGGAGCAGAAGGTGATCGCAAGTTGCAAAGGCTTACCCTATGACCGTAAGCCGGCTGTCTATGAGGAAGCCCTCGAACAGATGGAAAACTACCGGGAAGATTTAACGGAGCTGAAAGCCGCTGTGAATTATCTTGACACAGCCAGAACGAAGTGTATTAGTGTCAGCGATTTGATTGAAAAAGAAGAAGAAACAATCGACTATGTGGATGTGCAGTGGAAGAAAGTTGAAAGGCAAATCAGCCTTTGTGTGTCCGAAATAGAGAAAATTGAAGAATTTCTGAATCAGCCGGAAAACAAAGAAAGAGCAGTCCGGCTGGAAAAAGTGATTGCCGGATTAAAAGAGAGAAACGACATTATCGTTTCGAACAGGGATATTATTGTGCGTCTTGAAGAAAAAATCAACCTCAGAAATGAAGAAATCCACTTGCTGAAAAACAGCGTCATTGATGGCATCGAGAAGGAAAACGCGATGATGGAGTATTTCAGGGAAGAGCTTGCGTTAAAATTTGTAATTACACAGGAGAATAAAACCATCTCGGAATGTGCGGCGGAAGCAGTGGTATGCATCCGGGAAAACGATAAGCACAAAGACAGAGGTGAGATGGTAGCTTCCCTATATAGGGTTTACCAGCAGCATAACAGCAATCTCACAAACTATGGCACATCTCTGGAAGACTGTTTCGATGATGCAAAAGACTCAAGCGAACTCAGAAAGAGGCAGATCATCGTTTCCACCTGGCAGGGAAGGAAACTGCAGCTGGAGGAGTTTTACAAGATATTAAAGGAGTCCATCGACAGCACAGAATTATTGATCCAGGAAAAGGACAGAACCCTGTTCGAGGATATCCTGGCGGATACCCTGAGTCGTAAGCTGAGTAACCGCATCGCAGAAAGCAGAAACTGGATTGCCGATATGTCGAAGATCATGCAGGAAATGGATACCTCTATGGGACTGACTTTTTCACTGGATTGGAAGCCCTGCACCGCGGAAGGCGAAAGAGAGCTGGATACGCGGGAACTGGAAAAGCTGCTGAGCAGGGACAGAGAGCTGCTGACTCATGGGGATATTGAAAAGGTCTCCAGACATTTCAGAAGCAAGATACAGATGGCAAAGCAGATGGCGGAAGATAACGGGGAAGCCGTCAACTACGCGGATATGGTGCGGGATGCTTTGGATTACCGGAAATGGTTTGAATTCAGAATGAATTTCCATCGAACCGACGAGCAGAAAAAAGAACTGACCAACAGCGCGTTCAACAAGTTCAGTGGGGGTGAGAAGGCTATGGCAATGTATGTGCCTCTGTTTGCAGCTGTCAATGCGCAATATAAAAAGTCGGACAATCCGGGCCATCCGCGAATCGTCGCGTTGGATGAGGCTTTTGCCGGCGTAGATGACAAGAATATAAGCACCATGTTCGAGCTGGTACAGAAGCTGGATTTTGACTATATTATGAATTCCCAGGCCTTGTGGGGTTGCTATGAGACGGTGAAAGAGCTGAAAATCGCGGAACTGCTGCGTCCGGCCAATTCTGATGTGGTGACTGTGATTTATTATCACTGGAATGGAAAAGAACGGATATTGGATGAGCAATAAGGAGCAGGGTTAACAGAATGTTGGATGAATGTGTGGAATATTTTAAGAACAACAAGGCTTATAAACGGATCTTTGTTGAGCTGCGCAGAAAGTGGAAGACCTACGGAAAGCCTTCAGGGTATATTATTATAAGAAATGCAACCCAAGAAGAAAAGGAAGCCATAAAACTGGTTATGGGAAAAGGTTACAGCGGCTCAGATATTAAGCTTAAAGTAAGTGAGTTTGAAGCCGCCCTGCGGGAGACGAAATTCAAAGATATCGGATTGCAGGCGCTTCTTGAAGCCTATTTTTCTGAAAGCATGGCGACAAATAAAAATGTCCAACTGGAAAAAACGAATAAAAAGAGAAAATTCTTTGAAGACACCCAGGAAGAACTTGCAGACAAACATGAATATGCGGGTGCCGCATTATGGCTGCAAAAAGTATTATCCGAGAAAAAATACGGCTATCATCTTTTAGTTGCGGAGTACGAAAGATCAGAAAAAGAAATGAAAACAATCCTCCTTTATGTCTTTCAGGCCATCGCCAGACTGCAGCAATTGGATCATCAAAAAATAAGACTGGCGGTATTAAGTGCGGAGGTGACCTCAAATCCCCATTATTTTGACCGGGGAAGCAGAGCGGGCAAGCTGCTGATCCATGCGTTGAGTTTTATAAACGGCATCACTGAAATGCAAAACGCAGAGGAAATCCTAACGCTTTACTATTCATCCGGGATTCAGCTGGATGATATTTCAAGCCATACTGCCTTATATGGAATCAACCTTTACACGGGGGAGGGGCTCCATCAGGCATATGAGACTTTTATCAAAGCAAGGGAATCGTATATAGTGACTCTCTCCAATCTGAATAAAATTGTAAAGGCCGACTGCAAGAATAAGATTGTATTCGCGTTGGAAAATCCGATGGTGTTTTCGCATTTGTGCGAAGGCTTAGCAGATCGCAAGGTTTCAATGATTTGCACTTCCGGCCAAATGAAGACGGCTTCGCTCCTGATGATCGATTTGTTATGCGAGTCCGGATGTAAAATATATTATTCAGGGGATATTGATCCGGAAGGGCTTGGTATTGCAGACAGAGTGATTGCAAGGCACCCTGAGTATATTTTCCCATGGAGGATGACAATAGAAGATTATGAATTATCTATTTCCAATGAGCCATTAGAGGATACTCGTATTAAGAAATTAGATAGAATTAAAGATGCAAGACTGAATGGAGTTGTAAATGCATTGCGAAAAGAGAAAAAAGCCGGATATCAGGAGTTATTGATTGAATGCTTGGTTAGTGATATCAAAACATTGATTTATTGATTTGCAGTTGATATGCAATGGATTTGCTGAGGTGAATTTTATTTATTTGTCTAGAATATTTAAACGATGTAAATAATTATAAAGCTATTTTCTTTGAAGACTTTGACTTCTTAGATATACCACAATTCTTTTGAAAAGCCGATAAAAAGGTTAATCGGCTATATGGCATTTTATAGTGCCTTCTTAAATTGGAACACACTGCATACCAATTTAAGAAGGATGCATTTCGCCCGTTTAAGTTGTAAAATATCGGATTGTATCTGCTATGCCGGCAGGCGTTTTGCCGCGAAAGTTCCAGTCCAGGGATTTTTGCTGCATATTCCAAAGTTTTGCATATAAGCCTCTCCGCGAAAGAAGGTCATGGTGTGTGCCTTGCTCTTTCAACTGCCCATCCTCCAGCACGAGGATTTGATCCGCATTTTGCACTGTCTTTAGCCGGTGAGCAATCATAATCACCGTGGTGTCCTTCACCAGCTCGCCGATTGCCCATTGCACAAGAGCTTCGTTTCTGGCATCCAGGCTGGCAGTCGGCTCATCCAGCAAAAGAACCGTGGCTTTTTTGAGAAGCGCCCGCGCAATGGATACTCGCTGTTTTTCCCCGCCTGACAGGGTGCTGCCGCCTTCCCCCACCATAGTGTCATAGCCGTCGGGCAATTCCATAATAAAATCGTGACAGCCCGCCTTTTTAGCGGCTTCCATCATCTCTTTTTCACTGGCATTCTTTCTGCCAAAGAGGATGTTCTCCCGAATCGTTTCGTTGAACAGGTAAACATCTTGCAAGACCATGGATACCTTTTCCTGCCACAGTTCTGGCGATAGGGAGGAAAGGGGCTTTCCGTCAATTAGAATTGCACCTTCACTCACATCCCAAAACCGTGTGATAAGCCTTAGAATGGTGGATTTTCCGCTTCCGGAAGGACCTACGATGGCGGTTAGACCACCGCGTGGGATGGCGAAGGAAACATCTTTCAAGGCCCGTTCCGCGCCCTCGGTATAGGAAAAGCCCACGCGGTCAAAGCGAATCTCTGGGTCATTTCCCGGCTTGCCATTTCCTTGCATTTCCGGCTCCTGCATAGTGCTATCCAGCCTTTTTGCTGAAACATAGTTGTTTCGGAGCATCATCATATTGTTGACCGCTGTGATTACAGGAGTCAATATCTTGGTACCGATAATAATGATGCTGATAAATTCCACGGCTGTAATGGAGCCGCCTATCAACAAGTACCCACCCGCCATACACATCAGAGGCAGTCCGAACTGCACAATAGAGGTGCACAAGCGAATCAGGCTGCCGGAACCGCTTTCCACTTTGATATACGTTTCCATTAGGTGATGGTATGCGCTTTTCAGCTTTCCGAAGCTTTCACCGGTCTGGTTATAGCTTTTCAGTGTTTTCATGCCGCCCAAATATTCATTGAGGTTGGTTGCCGCCTTATCCCGGGCTTGCGCGATGCAGGTGGCATTTCGATCCAGTGTTTTCATAGACGCTGCTAGAATGATTGCCGCAACAGGCAGCGAAATATAAAATGCCGCCGCCATCAGTGGATTGAAAATGAACATAAAAATTGAGGTAAGCACACAGGAGAATACTACGCTGAACAACCCTGAAAGCGTGCCGGTCATAGCCTGCTGGATATTGACAAAATCTCCGGCGAAGTTGTTGATTAACTCTCCTTTCTCCTTGCTGGAGAAAAAACCAAGAGGCAAGCGGCGCAGCTTTTTTACAAATAAGATACGATTCTCTGCCGTATGCTCCGCGGATGGCAGAAAGCTGTTACTATAAGCGAAGTATCCAATTATGAATTGAAGCAGAGCCAGAACCCCTAAAACACCTGATGCAATCCACAGCATTTGAAAGTTTAGCGAGCCTGGCTCCCCAAAGGATCCCGCAATCATGTTAATAATTACATAGATGATGATAGCGGGAAACAAATTGAAAAAGTCCTCAAAGAAAAGCCATACCGCAGGACGGACCAAATGCTTCGGATGACCAAATGTCAATTTTTTTAGTACCTGTTTCATATGATTTCTCTCCTTTCCCGCTTGGGAGTGTTTTTTTCTATACTCCAAGTATCCACCTTGTTTTGAAGCGACCACAGTTCCTTATACAAAGTATCCTGTTGCATCAAGGTGTCATGTGTGCCTGTTTCTTGAATCTCTCCACGGCTTAGAACCAGAATTTGATCAGCCCCTTGGATACTGGGCAAGCGATGGGCGATAATGATTACCGTCCTATCCTCAATTAATTGGTCAATTGCCTGTTGAATGAGATTTTCGTTCTCTGCGTCGGAGTAGGCCAACGCTTCATCTAAGATAACGATTGGTGAATCCTTGAGGATGGCCCTGGCAATGGCTAAACGCTGTGCTTCTCCGCCAGACAATCCGATGCCGCCGCTACCGATTATGGTGTCGTATCCCTTTGGCAGCCGCATAATAAACTCATGGCAGCGAGCAGCCTTTGCGGCGGCAAGCACCTGCTCTTTTTCCAAGGGCCTGTTCATGGTGATATTGCCGTACACGGTATCCGAAAATATCATTGTATCCTGAAATACGAAGGAGATATATTCCATTAGGCGCGAAGGCATTATATCCCGGATGTCTACACCTCCAATGGTGATTTTACCCAAGGTAACATCCCAAAATCGGGAAATGAGTTGCCCAATGGTGCTTTTACCGCCGCCGGACGGTCCCACCAGAGCGGTCATTTGCTTTTGCGGAGCGGTAAAGCTGATGTGGTTTAGCGCCATCGTATGAAACGGATCTGCGGTCTCCTGATAGGAAAAGGACACATCATGAAATTGAACGTCGAACGCTTCCGGGACCTTTGGACTAATCGGCTCGGGCACCGGCTCCGTGCGCGTGATTTCATCAATGTTATGCAGCGAAATGGTAATTTCTCCCATGCGGGTACCGTAGTTGACAAGCTCCATGAGCGGGGCACAGATAGCAGGCGTCAATATTAGTCCCATAATGACCGACAGTAAAACCGATGCATTTCCGGGATTCTGCCAAATCAGGAAAGTACCCACCGGCACTGCAACAGCCAGCAGAGAAAGGATCATTGTCTTATAGCCCTCATAAAACGGAGCCACTCGTTTGTAGAGCTTCATTTCCCAATTGCCGTATTTCTTCGTGGTGTCGCTAAGCCCTCTGTTGATGGTGCCCGTTAGGCCAAACAGCTTCACCTCGGCAATTCCCCGCACATATTCTGAAAATGCGCCGGTCATTTGTCCGGATATTGTTGCAAGCCCAACCAGAATATCCTGTCCACGGCTTCCTCCCCATACAGAAAACTGTAAGGTGCACGCAATGATAACGGCAGTAACAACTGCCAGTGCCAGCCACAAATTCAGGCTGCCAAGTCCAAGCAGCAGCGCTAAGACGGCACACGCCGATCCAATTAGGTCAGGAAGCAGATGAGCAATAAATACCTCGATTTTTTCAATGCTGTCATCCATGGTCTTTTGTACGCTTCCGGTGGTATGTTCTGTGAAGAACCCCATTGGCAAGCGCCCTATATGCTCCATAACACGGATACGAATTTTGTACAACATACGGAAGGCAACCTTATGTGCGCCAAAGCTTCCGAAAAAGGATAAAACCGTGTTGAGCAGTATACTGACAGCGGCTGCAATACTCCAAAGTAAAATCCCGTCGGAGATATCGTCTTGTCCTGCCTCTGGAACAAGCAGTAGCCGAGCGATATGATACACCGATAAATAAGGTATCATACCGCAAAGCGTGCCAAGGGACATTAATGTACAGCTAAGTACCAGCTTACCTTTTTCCTCGGCCGCGATATCAAATAGCCTGGATAAAACAGGTTTTTCTTCATTCATTCTATAGGCCTCCTTTTCTTGTGGTTAGTCAAATCTAACCGAAAGAAGTATAGCATTACAAAAATGGTGATTCAAGCCTTCGGATACGGGACTTTATAAATACTATTGATATTTAAAATCTGTTTATATATACTGGTAATACAGTAATTTTCATTTGTAATGGGGTTCGAAGTATTCTCCTAAACAGTACTAAATATACCGAAATAGAACCCGAAAAAGGGGACATATATGCAATGTTTTTACAGCGTATCAGACATGCTGCGTCAATATGAAGAGTGTGGATGGAAACGGACCAGCATCCGCTATGGGTGTTTATTTAAGCCGCCCGAAGAAGTTGCGTCAGGACAGATTCGGGTATGGGGGAATCCAGAAACCTGCTGTTTTATTGATACGGATATTGTTTATCATACAGATTTGATGGAGCGATATTATTACCAGGCGAAGAGCATCCAAATCACCTTCATCGAGGACATGGCACTAAGCTACTACCAGAAGAAAAATGAGCGCAATAAAGCTCGGTTTGGGATTTTTTGTTATGTGAATCATCTTCCACGACCGTGGTATAAGCGACTTTCTTCCGGTGAAGCACAAAAAGCATCTACGATTTATATAACAGATCAGTTTCTTGAATGCACCGGCGTTGTATTTTCGGACAATCTCTGGAACCGTATAGCCCATGCAGTGAACAACAGAGATGTGTCACTTCCTTTATTGGCCGATATTTGCAAAGAAATCAGGTCTACTCAGATGAAGGATGAAGCATTCTCTTTGTTTTTTCAGGGGAAAGCTTTGGAAGCTGCGGGATTGCTGGTGGACTACACACTTTCCTTTGATTTAGAGGGGTTGACAGCACTGACCCCTAAAGCAAAAGGTGCGGCGGAGTCAGCGTTACAAACCTTAAATCAATCCTTTGTCCACCCCCCAATTATTGAGGAGTTGGCAAAGTCAATCGGTATTAACAAGCAAACGCTCCAAAGAGCCTTTCAGCAGCTTACCGGTCAAACCGTCCACGAATATATCAAAGCAATACGAATGGAAAAGGCGGTTTCTTTATTGACTGATACGCACAAAAGAATTGATGATATCGCCAAAGAGGTAGGGTATCAAAGCAAGGGAAACTTTTATAAAGCATTTAAGGAAACCTTTGGCTGCACACCTAAGGAAATAAAGAGAGGGTAGAGGCCGCCCTAATAAATGTCTTAAAAAAAACAGCAAGCAAAACGGCTGCTTTGCTGCTGCCTCATAATTTGCTATCTTTATGGCAAATATAAGTGAAGATGATTCATTCATTATGAGGTGAAAAATTTGAGGAAAATTGAGAGATTGAAAGAGCAGTATTTTTCGAATGATATTAAGTTGAGTTACTATGAGATTAGACGTAATCTACCTGTTTTAATGATGTTACATGCACAGGGAACGAATGCATTGAGCTATGATCCGTTTTTCGGTGAGGCGTTTTATAGCGATACCTTTCACGCTGGTATTCCACATGAAGATATCTTGAAAAAAATATCATGTAACACGCTACTAATGAAAGCTAAAACAGCTTATGACAAGGACGGTCATATCTTACTTGCGGCAATGAGTGAAGAAGATGCCCAGTTGGTAAAAAAGATGGTAGACAAGTGTAAAATTATGAGATTTGAATGTGGACATGGAGTTCATATCGAAAAAGAAAGAGAGTTCATCAGAGCCATTTTGAATTTTACAAAATGAGCATGGTTTTTATCATAAAGAAGTTCAACTCTCCTAAATTTCAAATAATATACAAATTTAACACGAATTTGGAGCTTGCAATCATGTAGGAGTATCAACCCATACATGATTTTTTTCGTTTTCCGTGATAGAATGGGGGAAATAAAGCGTATCTGTAGAGATGAGGTAAAATACAAATGGTTAATGAAAAAGCAGCAGCACTATTTGATGATTGGGACGAGGCCTTAATATGGTCATGCTTACAAGGTTACATGGGAAGCATGATAGCAAATGAAGAAAGTAACCCCGTGGCTGCAATCATTGATGTTGGAGACTTTTGCTTTTGTGCCGGAAAACCCGACAAAAATTTGCTTAAATCTATTTATGGCTCTAAATTACTAATTCCAAAAGATGAGTGTTGGGAAGCTCTTATAGAAGATTATTTTGGTAAAAAGGCAAAAAAAAGGTTACGTTATGCGATAAAAAAAGAATCGGATGCATTTGATGAAATAAAATTGAATGGCTATGTGGATTCTCTTGCCGAAGGTTACGAGCTTAAGTTATTTGACAAAGAAATATTTCAATCTGCCAAAAGCCAAAACTGGTCAGCCGATTTGTGTTCGCAATTTAAAAATTACGCAGACTATGAAAAACGTGCGCTAGGTGTCGCAATACTGCATCATGGCAAGCTGGTTTCTGGAGCGTCACCATATGCGGTATACCATAAGGGAATTGAAATTGAAATTGACACAAAGCCGGAGTACAGAGAGAAAGGACTTGCAACGGTGTGCGGAGCAAAACTGATTTTAGAATGCTTGGAAAGGAACCTTTATCCGAGCTGGGATGCGCATGATTTGCGTTCGGTTCACCTAGCAGAAAAATTGGGATATCACCTTTCACACCCATATGTGACGTATGAGCTTATGAGTGAGTAGAATGAGGCTCATCTATTTAAGCTTTATTCTATTCTGTTTTGATTTGGATAAAATCGGATATTTTATAATTGAGGAAATTGCATAATTCCAATTTTGTTTATTCAATCAAAGAATCCTAGAATTAGATTTACAATTTTTTAAAATTGAGTCCTTAGATTTATAATATACCATTGGAATTTCAACTTCCTACTTAAATTTGGATACAGCAAACAAACTCCTGCAAAGGAATTTTGTTTTGCGGCTTTTTGAGCTAATTTACTGACATTGTACCGGCAATTAAAGTAATACAATTCAAAAGAACATGCATTTTAGCTTTATGGATTCCCTTTGAACGGATGTTATCCATATTCAAAGTTTCTTTTAGCCTTGAAAACATTCTTTCCACAGCAGTTCTTGTATTGTAGATTTTCCGCCACGGCTCAGAGCCACGATATGGGTATCCAAGCAGTCTTGGATTTTCATTGATGTTAAACTTCTTTGTATAACCATAATTTGAGCTAGAACACCATGCTGTTCCAAATGGACAGTTACATTTCCCCGTCATATGTGGGCAACGGAATTTTAAATAGTCTCCGTCTTTGCCGTAGTATGCAAGGGGATATCCTGCGGAGCATATGGGTTTAAATCTATCATTCATACCTTGAGGGGGAACCTTTGTACCCTTTGGATTTAAAGCAATGACAGGTTTTCCCTGGTGCTCATTGATAATGTTAGTATAGTTGCTTTTATAGTCATACCCGGAATCCATCGTATAATATTTAGGCTTAATTAGTCCCCTGTAGCTGCTTTTAAGATTTTCAATCAAAGGTATAGCTAAGGTTCCATCGTGATTACTTGCGGGAGTGATGATAATGTCTAGTGGAAGTTCACTTTTGCTGTCACAAACAGCATGAACCTTCCAGCCAAACCAGCGGATATTGTTACCGTTGGTATCCCGTTTCATACCCCAGTTTGGGTTGGTTTGATCATCATTAATTTTTGACTTTGGAACAGCGGCTTCGTAAGAAGAAAGCTTACTGGAATCGATGGAAACATTATTACCATCAATCAACCCTTTTTGTTTTGCACAAAGAACTAACTCTTTGAATAGAGAGTAGAGTTCGTCTGAGGCTGCAAGCTTTTTCATAAATCTACTGAATGTTGATTCTGATGGAACATTACCGATAACGTCAAATCCGCAATTGTACCTAAGCACAGGGTTTTCGGTAAGTCTTTTTACAAGAGCCTTGATAGTTGGAATTTTCTCAAGCTGCATAGCCATCAAGGCGCAAATTAAATCGCACACATGATAACCTTTAGGCCCCTTCAAATCTGGCCTCTTTCCAATAGCGGAAGTGAGTTTTGAAAAGTCCAACTGGGATAAAATTAGTTCTAACTGCGTTTTCTTTTGAAATTTTATAATCTCATTAAAGGAAAACAGGGTTTCTTGTCGTATATACATAGTGAGGTTTTACTCCTTTCGTGTATTGGTCTAGTCACTTTTATATACGACATAAAGGGGTAAAATCCTTTTTGCTTTATAGGATTTATATCTAATTTTCAATAGTTGAGGAATTATGCAATTTCCTCAAT
>CAUQTI010000006.1:0-167754 GCA_963521065.1 uncultured Anaerovorax sp.
AAAATGCCAGGGTCCCACCTTTCGATGGACACCCCAACATTTATTATAGAGCCAAGAAATTGATAATGCATTGCAAAAACATGGATTTGAACGAGTCTCTTATGAGGCGGCAGGTGGCGTTTTCGGAGGATTTCAAGGAGCCTTTTACTGTAAAAAATGAAGAAGACGCAACTGGAAAACTTGAAATTACAGGTGATTCAGGATTTTATGAATATGACAGAATGGATTGCAAACGGTAGAACGAATGTACTTTATTTCGGTTCCGCGGAAATGACTTTTTACAGAGGCGAAATCTATATTGTAAAAATGGTAGGAGATAAGGCAGGTATTTTTAAAACATGCAAGTGCACTGATTGAAAATCATTATTAAAAAACAAGAAGAAAGTGCTTGAAGAAACTTGAAAAATACTTGATAATTAAATTATAGCATAATGCTATGGTATAACAACATTACAATTTGGATGGGAGAGCTATGTACAGCGACGATTTAAATACATTACAGAAAATAATGATTGAGGGGAAAAAGGAGTTTTTGAAAAAGGGCTTCAATGATGCCTCTCTGCGTAGCATAGTAAAGCGTGCCGGTGTGACAACCGGCGCATTTTATGGGTATTTCTCAGATAAAGAGGCTCTTTTTGAGGCATTGGTTCGTCCGGCTGCGGAGGGCTTAAAAGCCATTTTTTTAGAGGCACAGCACAGCTTTGACCAAATGCCGGCCAAGACGAAAAAAAATATAGTTTATGAGTATACAAATGATGAAGCGCGGGAAATGGTTGGCTACATCTACGAGTATTTTGATGAGTTTAAGCTCCTGGTTTCCGGCGCAGAGGGAACGGCCTTTTCAGAATTCATCCATGATATTGTAGAAATTGAGGTGGAGTATACATTCCGTTTTGTTGAATCCGTTGAAAACGATGTTTTTGATGCAGGAAGAGCAACCCCTGAGCTGATTCACATCATCGCAAGCGCATTTTTTACCGCAGTATTTGAGGTTGTGAAGCACGATATGGCAAGAGAAGATGCGGATAAGTATGTAAAGAGCTTAAAACAGTTTTTTACCGCCGGGTGGAAAAGTATTTTGAATTTATAACTTTTTTCGAAGCTTATCTACGCTTGTAAATAAAAAGAATCCATATCAATCCGAGTGCGGAAGTATGGATTTTTTATTTGCGCTGCAATCAAGAGGATAAAAGAAGAGTTCTATTCACTTTGATTCATATATTCTTTCATCGCGGAGATAGAGGTGCTGCTGATTACATGTTCAATGGCGCAGGCATCCTCTGTGGCAGTGGGAGCATCCACATTTAAAATCTTGATTAAAAATTCTTGTATTACTTTATGCTTTTGCGCCGTAAACTCTGCTATTTTATAGCCTTTTGGAGTTAGATATATTTCTCTGTATTTTTCATTGGTAATCAGTCCTTTTTCAGCCAAAGTTGACATAGCGCTGTTTGTGCTGGCTTTTGTTACGGACATTCGTTCTGCGATATCAGATACGCGTGCACCGGAACCTTGTCTGGACAGCTCGTAGATCGCCTCAAGGTAATTTTCCATTGTAAATGTAAGTTTTTCCATTGCTATTCCTCCGTAGCTCAGATTGGTCGGTTGGATGTGCAGTTGATATCAATCCATTGACAAGGACGATGCGGTACAATCTGCAATTATATATAGTATAACCTGAAAAAGCAGGAAAAAGGAAGTATTTATCGCTTTTTACCCAAATTATAAATTTATTGTGAGGCAACAAAAGGATATACAGATACCATTTTCACTTTTTATATCGTTTGGGAGGCACTAGAAAGGCTCGAAATGAGTAGGGGCAAAGAACGCAAAGATATGCTATAATAAAAATCAAAAGCGATTTCCGATTAGGATTTCGAGAAACAGACACAAGCGTTTGTGGAAAGAAGCGGAGGTGTAATCTTATAAAGCGCAAGTATACTTTATTGTCAGTTTTGATTTTTGGCATCCTGTGTCTTGTATTAATCTTTTTTTATTTATTCTCGATTGATCGGATTAGCGATATCTATATAAATAGCACGAGAGAAATGGTTTATGAAACGAAAAAAGGATTCTTAAAGAGCACAGTCGATAATTTAATTGTTGAGATTGACGCAAAAAGAAAAAGAAAAGCAAGGTACGTCGAAAAATTTGTAAATCAAATGACCATGACGATTCAGGCAGAACTTTCTGCGGGGGAAAAAGATTCGGTTGACTTTATCACTCGTTTTTCCAGAGAAAATCCGGATTGTAATTTTGTTGCGGTGCTCTTGTGGGACAATAAAAAAGAGCAGGCATTATATGATCCAAAGAATGTAGCGGAATCCTCCTGGGAGAAAACAATTCAAACTGCTCCTGCAAAATTTTTATGCTATCGCGTTATTTTAAATGGCAGTGAAACCATACTTTTGGGAGTGGATAAGGAATATGCAGACAATCTTGTCAAAGAAGAAATCGCAGACACCATTCGTACTGCAAAGTTCGGCGATGAATCTTATATGTGGGTCAATGAAATTGTGGATTATGAAGGCGGCGATCGGTATGCAATTCGGAGAGTACACCCGAATCTTCCTGAGACAGAGGGAACGTACCTGTCGACAGCTACAAAAGATGTGGTGGGAAATTTACCGTATTTAGAGGAGCTTGAAGGCGTTAAAAAGGATGGCGAGCTGTTTAGTACGTATTACTTTAAAGAGCTGCACAGCCAGAAGATTTCTGAAAAGGTTACCTATGCGAAATTATATAAAGACTATGATTGGGTGATTGCAATGGGAGTTTATCTGGAGGACTTACAGGTTGCCGTTGACAAAACAAACCAGCAAAGCAAAGCTTTGGCTTCGAAGCTCACCTTGGTTTTACTTGTTTTGTTTGTTGGTATCCTTGCACTGAGCTATGCAATGATTTTGCTGACTGAAAAGCTTCACTACCTTCATTCTAAAAAATTGCTGGAATCAGAAATGAATCGGGATACGCTTACAAAGGCAGGAAATCGTAGAAGCGGCAAGACGGATTTAGTACACGCTTTTTCAGAATATCAGAAAAATGGCAGAAGCTTTGGGATTGTTATGCTGGATATTGATCTTTTTAAAAACGTAAATGACCAGTACGGCCATGCGGCAGGAGATTGTGTATTGGTTGAACTGGTAAAGGCGATGAAAGAAGTACTTAGCCACTCAGACCGTGTCATTCGGTGGGGAGGCGATGAGTTTGTCTTGATTTTTAGCGATGCCAATGAGGGGGATTCAATTGCTCTGTGTGAGGAGATACTCTTGGTTGCATCCTCCTTAAAGATTGTTCTTCAGAATGAAAAAATAGAGATTACCTTATCGATGGGACTGTCCTTTTTTATAGCAGAGGATGACGATTTTACGGGTGCATTGCGGCGTGCAGACAAAGCGCTTTATCAATCGAAAACAAAAGGAAGAAATCAAGTTAGTATCATGAAATAACGGCAGCGATTTAGGGGCTTTGAAGAAGAAAAACGAGGGATACAAAGAGAATGAAGAAAAAATTGGTAGTTGGGATTTTAGCGCATGTGGATGCAGGAAAAACGACATTGTCAGAAAGCCTGCTCTATCTTAGCGGGAAAATTAAAAAAGCGGGCAGAGTCGATAAAGGAACTGCTTACTTAGATACGAACGAAATGGAAAAGGAAAGAGGAATTACAATTTTTTCTAAGCAGGCGTTGTTTGAGGCAAATCAAATCCAGATTACCTTGTTGGATACGCCCGGTCACACAGATTTTTCGGCGGAGATGGAGAGAACTCTGCAAGTGCTTGACTATGCAATTTTAGTCGTAAGCGGAACCGATGGGGTACAAGGGCATACACAGACCTTGTGGGATTTATTGAAGCAATATGAAATTCCGGTATTTTTATTTGTGAATAAAATGGATCGCCCTGGCGCAGAAAGACAAGGGCTACTGAAAGAAATTGGAGAACGGCTGGATGAACGCTGCATTGAATTCCCTCTAGAAAAAACGCAGTTATTTTATGAAGAGTTGGCACTCTGTGATGAAGCACTGATGGAAAGCTATCTACAATCTGGCAGCATAGCAAAAGAAACAGTGCGAGAAGCAGTTTTTCGGAGGCGTGTATTTCCATGTTTTTTTGGTTCAGCCCTAAGAATGGAAGGCGTAGAGGCGCTTTTGCAGGGGATTGGAGAATATGCGCAGCTTCCGGCTTATTCAGGCACCTTTGGAGCAAGAGTTTTTAAAATAACGAGAGATGCGCAGGGAAATCGCCTTACACATATGAAGATTACGGGCGGATGTCTTAAAGTAAAGGATGTATTACAGTATTCTGGGCGTGAGGAAAAAGTAGACCAGATTCGATTGTATTCCGGTGAAAAATTTACTGCGGTCAGTGAAGCTGAAGGCGGAACCGTCTGTGCAGTCACAGGACTTCAACAAACAAAGGCAGGAGATGGTTTAGGAGTTGAAAGGAATGCGGAATTACCGACGCTGGAGGCAGTCCTTTCCTACAAAATCCTTTTTCCGGAGCAGGAAAATCCAAGGACTATCTTATCAAAGCTGCGGCTGCTTGAGGAAGAAGAGCCGGCGCTTCAAGTCATTTGGAACGAAACGTTGCAGGAAATTCAGGTAAAAATTATGGGTGAAGTGCAAATCGAAATTTTACAGAGTATCTTTCAGGAACGTTTCGGGATTGCGGTAGAGTTTGGAGAAGGGGAGATAATATATAAAGAAACCATTGCAGATATGGTGGAGGGTGTCGGCCATTTTGAACCGTTACGTCACTACGCAGAGGTGCACTTGCTGTTAGAACCGTTACCGCGGGGCAGTGGCATGCAGTTTTTTTTAGAGTGCAGCGAAGAGATTCTCGCAAAAAATTGGCAGAGACTTGTTTTGACACATTTAAAGGAAAAGCTGCACAAAGGTGTGCTTACCGGTGCGGAAATTACAGATATGCGGATTACGCTGGTGTCGGGAAGAGCTCATAATAAGCATACAGAAGGCGGTGACTTTAGAGAAGCCACTTACCGAGCAGTACGCCAAGCCTTGAAAGAAGCAACCTCCCTTTTGCTGGAGCCTTTTTATCGTTTTCATTTAGAAGTGCCTGAAGCTATGGTGGGCAGAGCGATGACCGATATTGAAAGGATGAAAGGGACAAGCTCGCTTTTACGAACTGAAAATGGGATGAGCGTTCTTTCGGGGAGTGCACCGGTTTTTTCTATGCGCAATTATCAAAAAGAAGTTATCTCCTATACCAAAGGTTTCGGAAGGATTTCCTATACTTTAAAGGGCTATGATTTATGCCATAATCAAGAGGAAGTGAGTGCGAGAATCGCTTATGATTCGGAACGCGATCTTGAAAATCCGGCAGACTCTGTTTTTTGTATGCAGGGCACGGGATTTTTAGTTAAGTGGAATGAAGTAAAAAAATATATGCATCTAGAAAGCTGTCTTCCGAAAAAACAAACCTTGCCTCAAGAGATACCACAAATGTATGGAAAAGAAGCAAAAGGAATCAGCTTAGAGGAAATTGAACGTATTCTGCAGAAAACCTTTTATGCCAATCAGGGAAAAAAGACGGTATGGAGGCGGGAAAAGACAATTAGGAACTACGCGGATGAAGGACCTTTTCGCCATTTCAGCGAACGTAAAGAGACAAACAAGGAATACCTTTTAGTCGATGGATACAATGTGATTTATGCATGGCCTGAGCTCAAGGCACTTGCCGCAGAAAATATGGATGCCGCAAAAACACAGCTTCTTGATGTACTGAGCAATTACCAGGGAATCTTGCAGTGTGAAATTCTTGTGGTATTTGATGCGTACCGTGTTCAGGGGCATCGAGAAGAAGTAATTGATTATTTTAATATCCGTATGGTATATACAAAAGAAGCGCAGCCGGCAGACCAGTACATTGAAAAATTTGCGTATGATAACAAAAAAAAATATAAGATTACGGTCGCAACCTCAGATGCTTTACAGCAGATGATTGTTCGAGGAAGCGGGAGCCTTCTTCTTTCTGCACGAGAGCTGAAATTAGAGATTGAAGCGGCAATGGAGCGTGTAAGAAGAACGGTGGAACAGTTAAACATGATTTCTGAAAATCGTGTAATGGATGCATTGTCGGCAGAATCAAAAGAGATTTTGGAGAAGATTCAGCAAGAAGAGTAGAAGGAATACAGGTAAAAATAATTTTATAATTAAAAATGAAAAAGTATAGTTGACTTTATATGTAAAGTCAACTATACTTTTGTTACGAAAGAGGTGATGTTTTGGAAACATTAAAAAACCGAGTAAAAGAGCTGCGCGGTAAAATGGGATTTACGCAGGGAGAATTGGCAGAATTGGCAGGAGTAACAAGGCAGACGATTATTTCTCTTGAAAAGGGAAGCTATGTTCCCTCTCTGCTGCTTGCGATGCGTTTGTCCGAGGAGCTGAACACCCCGATTGAATATATTTTTTTTAAGGAGAAGATGGAATGAAAAGAGTAATTTTTGAGTGTACCGGCAATAGCCTATTATTTATTTTGGCGGGGATAATGTTAATTCATCCATTTTCGGAATTTCAGAGCAGCGAGGATGAATTTTATTTTGCAACGGGTGTTTTCCCGGCGATTTTCATCTTGTATCTAATCATTTTTGGAGCTTCCCGTTTGCTTATTTATAAGAAAAGTAAAAAATCTTTCTATAAAGATTCGGAGTTATCCTTTTCCGATGAGCGAGAAAAAATAATCGTAGCTGAATCCACGAAGCTTGCCTATCAGGTTATTATTACCGGTTTGATCATTGCTATGGCGTTACTGGCGCTTATACAGTTTTTTTCAATGACAATTTTGCAAAACATGCAGATTGATATTTATTTTGCAAGCATCACACTTTTTACATTGATTTTAGTAGCTGCAATGGCTGCTTACGGGATAAAGTGGTGCGTAGAGTATAAAAAATAAGAAGCAGGAAAGGAAATCGGTTACTTACCGGAAAACGGAGAGAATATGATAAGAAAGAGAAGGGATAATTTTTCAATTGATCAAATTTGCGAATCAGGTCAGTGCTTCCGCTTGAAAAAGACAGAAGACGATTGGTATGCGCTTATTGCTTTTGGAATGTATCTGGAATTGGAAGAGGACGGAGATGAAATTATTTTTCATTGTGCAGAAGAGGAATTTACGCAGATTTGGGAAAGGTATTTTGATTTAAATACAGATTATAAAAAGGTGATTGATGCTGTTACAGATGAGGACGCGTATCTACACCGCGCAGTTCAATTCGGAAGCGGAATTCGTATTTTGGAGCAAGAAATCTGGGAAATTATCATTTCCTTTATTATTTCACAGCAAAATAATATCAAGCGAATCCGAAAATGTATTGAAACCCTCTGTGAGAAATATGGAGAAAAAAAGATGACACCGGGAGGAACCCATTACTTTGATTTTCCCAGTGTTGCTGCGCTGGCAGAGGCGACAGAGGAAGAACTGCGTTCTTGTAACTTGGGCTACCGAAGCAAGTATATCGTGAATACGGCAAACTGTATTCTAAAGAAGGAAGTGGATTTGGACGCGTTAAAACATATGGATTATGATGATGCAAAAAAGACGTTAATGAAGCTGTCAGGAGTAGGGGAGAAGGTGGCTGATTGTATCTGCTTATTTTCACTGCACCACTTAGATGCATTCCCGGTGGATACCCATATACGGAAGGTGTTAGAACGTTTTTATCCAGACGGATTTCCGTATGAAGCCTATCGGGGATATAGTGGCATGATCCAGCAATATGTGTTTTATTATGATTTGAAAGGCGGGGAGTAAATTGTATAAAGAAGTATTTCCTCGTTTTGGATATTACGAAAAGAAGAATTGCGAGAAGAGAAAGAAGGGGAAAAGATGGCGAGCAGTTTAGAATTTGTTGAATACGTTTGCACTCAGATTATGGGAACCGGTGACGTTCGTTTTCGAAAAATGTTTGGGGAATACATGGTTTACGTAAACAATAAACCAATCCTTCTTATATGTGACAATACTGTGTTTGTAAAAAAGATGGATTGCATTGCAGAAAAAATGAAGCAGTCGGCAGTCGGCACTCCTTATCAGGGTGCGAAAGAGCACTATATTTTAGATATAGATGATGAAGAATTCAGTAGATTGCTGATTGAGGAAATGCTTCCGTTTGTTTCTGTACCTAAGCCTAGGAAGCCAAAGGGGAAAGTGGCAGACAAATAGAGTGCAGCGCGAACGGCTGATTGAAAAAGTGGTACCGGGCAAAAGGCGAAGAATGCCTTTTTTGCCCCACTTTTTTTGCCGCTACTTTTTAGAGCTAAAAGATGCCTTGTGAAAGCATTGCATCTGCGACCTTTACAAAACCTGCAATATTTGCACCAGCGGCATAGTTTCCGGGAAGATTGTACTCTTCCGCAGCGCTTGCTGCCTTATCAAAAATGGAATTCATGATTTGATTTAGTTTTCTGTCTGTCTTTTCAAAGCTCCAGGCATAGCGCATGCTGTTTTGTGCCATTTCCAATGCAGAAACTGCAACTCCGCCGGCATTGGATGCTTTTCCGGGAGAAAAAAGAACCTTATTTTTCTGTAAATAGTGTGTCGCTTCCAGGCTGCAAGGCATATTTGCCCCTTCCGCCACTGCAATAACGCCATTTTTGACCAGCGTTTGTGCATCGGAGAGAAGAAGCTCATTTTGTGTTGCACAAGGAAGGGCGATATCACAGGGAACGCTCCATATTCCTTTTCCTTCATGGTAAACGGAAGACGGCCGATAGGTCTTATACTCGGTGAGCCGTTTTCGATTCGTTTCCTTTATCTCTTTTATGGCATCTAAGTCAATGCCGTCAGCATCGTAAATCCATCCTGAAGAATCACTCATTGTCACAACCTTACCTCCCATTTCCTGCGCTTTTTGGCACGCGTAAATGGCTACATTTCCGGAACCGGAAATAGCGAAGGTTTTTCCTTCCGGAGCGTTTTTATTTGCACGCAGCATTGCTTCCAGAAAATAGAGAAGGCCAAAGCCTGTAGACTCTTTGCGCACGAGAGACCCTCCGTAGGAAAGCTCTTTTCCGGTCAAGGTACCGGTATGGCAGTTGCATAAACGTTTATACTGTCCAAAAAGATATCCAATTTCACGGCTGCCTACGCCAATATCACCAGCTGGAACATCGGTGTTCGCACCAATATGTCGGTGAAGCTCCGTCATAAAGCTTTGACAGAAGCTCATGATTTCACGGTCAGATTTCCCTTTGGGATCAAAATCGGAGCCGCCCTTTCCGCCGCCAATCGGTAGCCCGGTCAGTGAATTCTTGAAAATCTGTTCAAGTCCAAGAAATTTAACCACGCTGAAATTAACCGTTGGGTGAAATCGCAAGCCGCCTTTATAGGGCCCGATGGCGTTGTTAAATTGAACGCGGTAACCGCGATTAACTCTGATTTTACCCTGATCATCTGTCCAGGTGACTCGAAATTTAATTTGCCGGTCTGGTTCGATCAGGCGCTCTATAATACCGGATTCCTGATACTCAGGATGTCTCTCTACGACGGGCGCGATTGATTCTAAAATCTCTTCCGCCGCCTGAAGAAATTCTGGTTCGTTTGCATTTGTTTTCCTTAAATGATTCAGTTGATTTTCCATGTACGTCATATTCATCTCTCCTTGCTGTAAAGTTATTGTACATTCGATATGTTAGTGTTGCCGAATTAATTTAATACTTTAGCACAAGAGAATGAATAAAACAATAATTATTTCTGTTTTATTTATTTATTAATAGGAAAAACGTCAATATTAAATTAAAAATAAAATATAACAAGAATATATCCTGTAAAAATTAAATAAATTTTAGGAAATTTATTCTAAAGTAAATGATTCGAAAATGGGAATGAAGGATTGCAGACAGAACACATAAGAAATGCTTTGTTTGCGCAAGCTGATAGAAAGAGAGTGTATTTCTTCGTCGATAATAAAAATTTTCAAAAATTTTCGATGAGAGAAAAAAGTGAGAGCGGAAAAGCGTTTCTTGTTAAATCAATCAGATTATCACTCTTTTTTTCTTTAAGGATAAGATAATTAGTGTGGACCATGCGATAAAAATGGCGGAAGGAGTGGTAACTACGTTTTGGAGAAGAAATGAAATAATGAGAATTCAGTCAAAAAAATGGTGGATTTATGCGATTACGGGGGCAGCAAATTTCAGCGTATGCTTTGCAATTAACAGCTTAAATTTAGCACTGCCGATTTTAATGGAGGAATTTGGAGTAACACAGGGGAAGGTCAGCTGGCTGGCTCTTGTCTATACCTTTGTTCCGTGCTGCCTGCTATTACTTTGCGGCAAGGCTGCCGATCTTTATGGATATAAGAAGCAATATCAAATTGGATTTTGTTTTTTCGCAGTAGTATCCGCCTTGGCTCCGCTCTTATCCAGAAATCTTATCACTCTAATTTTTTTCAGGGCACTGCAAGGCCTTGGATACTGCTTGCTTATCTCCATCACACAAGCGACGGTCACGCAAAATTTTGGAGATGAGGAGCGCGGAAAAGCATTGGGTATCAATTCAGTATTCGTCTCCGTTGGCCTTGCTTCAGGCCCCTCGATTGGCGGCTTTTTACTAACACATTTTTCATGGCATTCGATTTTTTATTTTCCGATTCCGTTCTGCTTATTCGGTTTCATTGCAACCAATTTTGTTCTGCCTGAAGACCGCAAAACAGAGAAGCGTGAGAAGTTAGATACAGCAGGAGGCCTTTTTTTTGCAGCATTTATTGGGACGCTTGCAATCGGGCTTAATTTTAGTGATGAATGGGGATTGAAATCCATGCCCTTTCTCTTATGCATTTTAGGGTCAATTTGCGCCTTCTTTTTATTTCTGCGAAGAGAAAAAAAGACGAAAGAGCCAATGCTGCCCTTGGAATTATTTCATAATCGAACCTTTTCCTGTGCAAATGCAGTTTGTGCATTATCCTACATGACACAGCAGCTGACAACCTATCTTTTCCCCTTTTTTCTAATTCATATTTTGATGCTTCAAGCGGATAAGGCGGGATTGCTTATGCTTGCATTTCCCTTGAGTATGATGATTTTTTCACCGCTCGGAGGCATTCTTTCTGATCGGCTCGGAACGCGTAAACCTACGCTATTTGGCCTCTTGCTCATCGCATTAAATTGTATTTTGGTCGGATTTTTTCACAGTGAGTCAAATTTATTTTTTGTAATGCTTACTTTAATTTTGGTGGGAATGGGGAATGGCCTGAGTGTGTCCGCTGTCAACTCCGCAATTCTCGGCTCTGTACCAAAACACTATTTGGGGGTGGCTTCCGGTACGCTGGCGACGATGCGGACCATTGGGAATACCTTTGGAACGGCAATCGGAAGTGTGATGCTGATGAGCAGACAGTCCTACTACAGTTCGAAATTTCCTTTGAGTGAAACAGAGAGCTATCTCTTGGCACAAAGGGATACCTTTTTCATTGGGCTTGCGCTTGTATTTCTAGCGATATGCTTTATATTGCGGCTGCCAAATCGCGTAAAAAATAAATAAAAGAGTTTGATTTTCGTGAATGGAGATTAAAAGGAGGCAAAGAGGAAGACTGTAAGACTTCTTTTTGATGAAGATAAAAGAAAAGTAAAAAAGAGTAACTGAATGAGAAAAAACCGATAAGCATGCGTTTTGATTTGGTACAGGAAGGCCACTTCAAAGCGCATTTTTCTTTTCACAGATTCAAAAGCGAACGCATAAAATGGAGGGTGATAATGCTTAAAAAATAAACAATGAGGTGAAGTGCTTTGGCAGTTCTTAATGTAAATAAAATCGAACAGAAATATCAGGCGGTGAACGGAGAAATCACTGCTTTAAAAGAAATAAATTTTAACGTTGAAAAAGGAGAATTTATCAGTATTGTCGGACCAAGCGGCTGTGGAAAATCCACGCTGCTTTCTATTATTGCAGGCTTGCTTAAGCCGACATCCGGAGAGATTCTTGTAAATGGTGAAAAGGTAGAAGGAATTTCAGACCATATCGGTTATATGCTGCAAAAAGATAATCTCTTGGAATGGAGAACAATCTATAAGAATGTCATTCTTGGGCTAGAAATCCGAAATAAACTGACGCAGGAAAACATAGAGCGTGTGATGCAATTACTGAAAACCTATGAGCTTTATGAATTCAAGGATAAGTATCCTTCACAGCTTTCCGGTGGAATGCGTCAAAGAGTTGCACTGATTCGGACATTGGCAATTAATCCGGATATCCTGCTTTTGGACGAAGCTTTTTCGGCCTTGGACTATCAGACAAGATTGACCGTTACAAATGATGTATATCGGATTTTAAAAAAAGAGCAGGTGACAACGCTGATGGTCACTCACGATATTCCTGAGGGAATCAGCATGGGGGATAAGATTGTGATTCTCAGCTCCAGACCTGCTGTCGTTAAGGAAATTATTCCGATTGATTTTGAGGTGGAAAACAGAACACCGCTGAATTGCAGGAAAAGTCCGAGGTTCAGCGGATATTTTGATCATATATGGAAGGAGTTGGCTTCCGATGAATGAAAAAAAAACATCTGAGGAAAGAATCGTTTACTTAATGAAAGAAAAAAGAAGGAAGCAAATGATTCTTTTTTGGCAGATTGGAATTTTAGTGTGCTTTGTTGCAGCATGGGAGATAGCGGCACGAGTAGGAGTGATTGACAGCTTTATATTGAGCCAGCCGTCACGCATTTGGAATACCTGTGTCCGTATGGCTCAAAACGGCTTGCTGATGCACATCGGTATTACCGTTTATGAAACCCTGATTGGATTTACGCTGGGGGTTGTTATGGGGACCGTGTTTGCTGTAATTCTTTGGTGGAGCAGCTTTATTTCTAAGATAAGTGAACCGTATCTGGTTGTCCTAAACAGCCTGCCAAAGATTGCATTAGGACCGGTGATTATCATCATTGTAGGAGCAGGGACTGAGGCAATTATTTTTATGGCGCTCGCGATTTCCTTAATCGTCACCGTACTGGAGATGCTGAACGGATTTCAAAATACAGACAGAGAATATATAAAAATGGCTGCGACATTTGGCGCAACCAAGCTTCAAATTTTTAAGAAAATTGTTTTTCCGTATAACATCAAGACCTTATTTAATTCATTAAAGATTAACATCGGTCTCTCCTTGGTCGGTGTCATTGCTGGTGAATTTCTAGTTTCAAAGGCGGGCTTAGGTTACCTGATTGTATACGGAGGACAGGTTTTTCAGTTAGATTTGGTCATGGCAAGTGTCATTATCTTAGCCATCGTTGCGGCCCTTATGTATGAAGCGGTTGTACTGATGCAAAGAGTTGTGATGCAGTGGCACGGACATTGAGGGAAGTGCTTTATTATAGGAGGTTATAGGTTACCTTTTAACCTAAATATTATATATGAAATAGAAGGAGTCTAAAATGAGGAAGTCTTTTAAAGCATTCTGCATTCTGCTCGTTTTTCTTTTCATTGCGGCTGCAATGACAGGCTGTGGAACGAAAACCCAGGGGAAGGAGAAGGTGCGTGTCTGCGAGGTGACACATTCCATTTTTTACGCACCACAATACGCGGCAATCAATTTAGGATTTTTTGAAGAGGAAGGAATCGAAATTGAGCTGACAAACGGCCAAGGCGCCGATAAGGTAATGGCTGCGGTGCTCTCCGGAAATGTTGATATCGGTTTTTCCGGGCCGGAAGCTGCGATTTACGTTTACAATGAAGGCAAAGAGGACTATGCAGAGGTCTTTGCACAAATGACGAAACGTGACGGTTCTTTTTTCGTAGGGCGAGAAGATGATAATGATTTTACATGGGATAAGGTGAAAGGGAAAAAAGTACTTCCGGGGCGAAAAGGCGGAGTACCTTATATGACATTGGAATACGTTATCCGGCAAAATGGATTGGATCCTTACAAGGATGTTACACTTGATAACAGCATCCAATTTGCCTTGATGGCAGGAGCATTTACAAGTGGAACCGGTGATTATGTCACCTTGTTTGAGCCGACTGCCTCCATGCTGGAAGCAGAGGGAAAGGGGTATATTGTATCCTCAATCGGCGAAGAGAGCGGTGAAATACCGTATACCGCGTATTTTGCGAAGAAGAGCTTCATCGGAGAAAATTCCGACTTGATTGAACGCTTTACAAGAGCAGTTTATAAAGGGCAGCAGTGGGTCGCTTCGAAGGATGCAAAAGAGATTGCGGAAGTCGTAGCACCTTCTTTTCCGGATACCGACATTGATATTTTAGAAACGGTAATCCAAAGGTATAAGGATATTGATGTATGGAACGGGAATCCTGTGCTGGAAGAAGCGCCTTTTGAATTGCTTCAGGAAGTTATGACGCAGGCGGGAGAGCTGAAAGAAAAGGCACCTTACGAAAAGGTTGTCAACAATGTCTTTGCGGAAAAGGTATCGGAGCAATAAAATTTTCCATAATGCCATATTAAAAAACGGTGCAAGGACAGAAGAGAAGCGTGATTTCAAGAAAGGGATTCGCGCTTCTCATAAAGTAAAAGGTAAAAGCCTAAAATTAAAAGCGTACAATTTAATAAAAATATGCATTGAATGTACGAGTATTTGATGAAAAGTCCCTATTATTTTACAGATAAAGTGTAAATAATTAATAAAATCTATATATTTTTCGTATGATCTGTGATACGCTGTTTTTATAAAATATTATCTTTAATATTTTCAAATCCAATATAAAATTCGTCAGGATACAAGCTGCAGGACGGGAAACCTGGTTCGCCAGCAATGGCCGGGGTATCTAAAAATTATTTATTGGAGGTTTTTTTATGCAAAAAAATAAGAACAACTTAAAACAGCTTATCCGTGCGGGGAGAGGAATCATTCCTGCGCACACGGTCATCCTTCATGGGAATCTCGTTAACGTGATGTCGTCTGAAATTTATCCGGCAGACGTTGCGATTTACGAAGATACCATTGTTGCAATCGGTGATGTAAGTGGGTACATCGGGCCAGACACGAAAACGATTGATGCGGCAGGCAAGTATTTGGTACCGGGGTTGATTGACGGGCATATCCACAGTGAATGCAGTAAGCTGAGCATAACGAGCTTTGCAAAAGCTGTTGTGCCTTGTGGAACAACAAGTATGATTTCTGGTTTGGATGAATACATTTCCGTATCTGGATTGGAAGGACTACAGGAAGTATTTGAGGAAATCAAGGCCAGTCCACTTAAAGTATTTTGGGGTGCGCCGTACAAGACACCGTATACCTTCCCGCAGTCAACGGTTGCCTTTAACTTTAATCAAGAGGTACATGCTGTAGTACAAAAATGGCCGGAATGCTTCGGTGTTTGGGAAACTGTGCGGGAATACGTTCAGGAAGAAGACGAGGATACCTTGGGTGCGATTGAAGAAGCCTTTAAAAACCGACTCCCTGTTTTCGGCTGCGCGCCGATGGCAAGAGGAAAAGATTTAAACGGTTATTTATGTGCGGGTGTTCGTCTAGACCATGAGAGCTATGATCATGAAGAAGTTGTTGAGAAAATGAGAAATGGCATGCATATGCTGATTCGGGAATCTTCCGTAACTCATTTTTTAAAGGAAAATATTAAAGCAGTGACACAGGTCAACCCTGCACTTGCACGCCGCGTAAGTTTTTGTACGGATGATGTAACGGCAACGGATGTGTTGGAAAAAGGACATTTAGATAACTTGGTACGTCTTGCAGTAGCCGAAGGTGTTGAGCCGATGGTTGCAATTCAAATGGCAACCATTAATAGCGCAGAAGCATATCGCATCGATCATTTGGTCGGCTCTATTTCTCCGGGCAGGATTGCAGATATTCTTTTGGTGGACAGCCCTGAAACATTCCGTGTTGATGCGGTTATTACAAATGGAAAACTTGTGGCGCAGGGCGGAAAGCTAACGTATGAGCTGAACGCTCCAACGCGGAGCAGTGTGTTGAGCAGTGCATTGAAATGCAAGCTTACGAAAAAAGAAGACTTTGAATATAAAGTGAATATAAAAGACGGACAGGCGAAAGTTCTTTCTATGGACGTGAAAGGACCGTTTGTGCGTAAGCGCAGAGACGTTGTTCTTACCGTAAAGGATTCAATGGTTCTGCCGGATACAGAGCAGGATGTATTGATGGTATCTGTTTTAGAGCGGTTTGGAAGAAACGGAAACAAGTCACTTGCCTTTTGTTCCGGATGGAATTTAAAAAAAGGAGCGATGGCCTCCTCTGCTGCACCGGATGACAATAATATTATCGTGATGGGAGCAGACGCACAGGATATGTCGGTTGCGGTCAATCATTTGATTGAAAATGGAGGCGGACAGGTCGTCGTTTGTGACGGGAAAATCCTTGAATTTCTGCCATTACCGGTAGGCGGCATTGCCAGTGACTTAGAGCCGCAAGAAATCGCATACAGAGAAACGCTTCTTACAAAGGCGGCAAATCAGCTGGGATGCAATTTACCAGAGCCTTTGATGTACATGTTCTTTTTACCGATTACGGCGATACCGGATTATGCAATTACCGATGTAGGACCGGTGGATTGCATTGCACTCACTACGTTTGATCCGATTTTGGAAGTGATGGAGTCAAAATAAAAAGGAGAGAGCAAAATGGAGAAAGAACAGCTGAAAAAATTAATTGATGTTGCGGCAGGGCGCATTCCCGCGGACATTGTAATAAAAAATTGTAAGGTGATTGATGTATATAACGGTGCAATCATCGAAGGAGACATTGCACTTTGCGGAGAATGGATTGCAGGAGTAGGTGACTATACGGGAATCCGGGAAATGGATGCGGCAGGAAGGTACGCCGCACCGGGCCTGATTGACAGTCATATCCATGTGGAATCGTCTTATGTAAGTCCGGAAGAGCTGGGACGGTTGGTGGTACCGCATGGAACTACCACCATCATTGCAGACCCGCATGAAATTGTAAATGTACGAGGGCTGGATGGGCTTGAATATATGATAAAGGCTTCTGCGGGAACCGCGCTGGATATTAAATGGATGCTGCCTTCCTGTGTACCGGCAACGCCGTGGGAGCATTCCGGTGCCGTCATTGATGCGACGGCAATGGAAGGACCGATTAAGAGCAAAAGCATTCTGGGTCTGGGAGAATTTATGGATTTTCCTGGAGTCATTCATGCAAATGATGCAATTTTGGAGAAGCTTTTGACGGCCAAGCGACAGGGAAAACCAATTGACGGACACAGCCCCGGTGTGGCGGGAATGGAGCTGAATGCGTATGCGGCAGCTCGTATTCATACGGATCATGAATGCGCTACGGCGGAAGAACTCCGTGACCGGACAGCAAGAGGTATGTATGTCTTACTTCGTCAAGGGTCTGCTTGTCATAATCTGAGAGAACTGTTGAAAGGGGTTACTCCATTTAACAGCAGGCGTTGCCTGCTTTGCGCAGACGACTGTCAGCCGAGGACGATTCTGAGCCTGGGACATTTGGACAATCATCTTCGCATTTGCGTGGAGGAAGGACTCGACCCGCTTATGGCGATACAGATGGCGAGCTTAAATGCAGCTGAATGCTTTGGACTGGAAGATCGTGGAGCAATCGCACCGGGTCTGCGTGCGGATATTGTGCTGCTCGATGACTTAAAGGAATTCAACGTACAAAACGTTTTTATTGCAGGAAAAGAAGTTGCACGAGATGGAGAATACGCGCTTGCCATGCAGCGCCACGATATTTCTGCAGCGAAAGGCAGCTTCCACGTCAAAGAATTTTCGAAAGAAAAATTGAAACTGACAATTCATTCGGAAAAAGCACATGTTATTAAAATCTTACCGGGTGGTGTTGTGACAGGAAAAGAAGTCGCGGCAGTCAAACGGGACGAAAAAGATGAATTTTTATATGACTTGTCAAAAGATATCGTAAAAATTGCGGTGGTGGAACGCCATCAAAACACGGGAAATGTAGCAGTTGCCTTATTAAAGGGCTATGGAATCAAAGCGGGTGCCGTTGCACTTTCGATTGCACATGATTCTCACAATATTATTGTTGTGGGGGTGAGTGACGAAGAAATGGCATATGCGGTAGAACAGTTAATTCAGCAGGATGGAGGAATCGTTCTGACGAAAGACCAAAAGGTACTTGAACAGATGCCGATGCCGATTGCAGGATTGATGAGCGATCAAAGCGGTGAATGGGTTGATGCAAAATTGACTCGCATTCATGAAGCTGCACATCAGATTCTTGAAGTAAATGCAGACGTTGAACCGATTATGACCCTTTGCTTTATGTCACTGGCTGTAATTCCGGAATTAAAGCTGACTGATATGGGACTTTTTGACGTGACAAAATTTGATTTTATAAAAATTGAGGCTTAATAGAATGGTTCTGAAAGCTGAAAAAATACATCAGAGGAGAGTGACTTATGATAAAAACGGAAAGGCATTTACCGTTATTTAACCGAGGCGACATCGGTGGATTAACGTATATACTGACGAATAATATTGTAAATTATATCATTGTGATTGCAACCTTGTCCGGGGTGCTGGGATGGCCGGATGAACTCGTATACGGGCGTGTGATACCGGGGATGTCAATGGGACTTTTGGCAGGTGGCTTATATTACGCTTATATGGCATATAAGCTGGCCAAAAAGGAAGGGAGAAGCGACGTAACGGCATTGCCGTCCGGTGTGTCAACGCCAGCAATGTTCGTTATGCTGTACGGTGTGATTATGCCGCTTCATTATTCGTTGAATGATCCGGAGCTTGCGTGGTCTGCCGCAGTGGCAGCTTGTTTTATCGGTGGAATGGTAGAATTCTGCGGCGGCTTAATTGGGCCGTGGCTGAAAAAACGGATTCCCCGCGCGGCGCTTTTAGGGACGGTGGCCGGAATCGGATTTATCTGGATGGCAACACAGGGCGTCTTTGATTTATTCGGCGATCCGATCGTCGGACTCCCGATTTTGCTGGTAGGAATGATTGGTGTTTTCGGCGGATATCTTTTCCCGAAAAAGATTCCCCCTTTTGTCGTTGCTATCGTTGGAGGAATTGTATATGCGCTGTTGATTGGCCGTACGCACATTGATTTTTCTGGGATTGGCTTCTTTGTGCCAAACCCTAAAAATTCAATTCAGGCTTTAATCAATGGATTTGCGGTAGTAATTCCTTACCTGACTATCATTATACCAATTGAAATTTATAATTTTATTGAAACAATGGACAATGTGGAGGCGGCAAATGTAGCAGGGGATGCTTACAGCATCAGAGAAGCGCAGTTTACCGACGGAATATGCACGATGATTTCGGCACTGTTTGGTGGTGTTGTGCCAAACACTGTGTGGCTTGGTCATGCCGGACTAAAAAAATCCGGTGCAAGTATGGGATTTTCTTGGCTGGGAGGTATTTTGCTTGCAATGGCGGGTGTTTTCGGCCTTTTCACAACGTTTAGTGCCCTGGTTCCGCCTGCAATCGCGGCTATCACTTATTTGTGGTGCTCCATCGTCATGCTTTCACAGGCTTTCCGTGCTTGCGATAAAAGGCACTATGCAGGAATCGGAATCGCGATGGTACCTCCAATTGCAGATTTCTTGTTTACGCAGGTAACCGGAGCGGTGGGCCTTGCAAATATATGGACGGAGACACTGCCTTCTGGGTTAGTTGGCTACGGCGGCGAGGTGTCAAGAAGCCTTGCAGAATCCGGTGTTATGTGGAATGGTGTGCCGGCTGTAAAGTCCGGAGCAATCATTATCGGAATTATTTTGGGTACGCTGACCGTATTCATCATTGATAAGCGCTTGGATAAAGCAGGGTTAACTGCTTTGGCAGGAGCGGCACTTTCCTTCTTCGGATTTATTCACAGTGCTGCATTGGGGTTTTTCCCAAGATCCCCGTTTATGATTGGCTATCTGATTATGGCCGTTCTATGCTTTATTCTTCATTCGGGGCGTAACAAATGGTTCGATGCACCAGATGATTTTGATTATGTATAAGGAATTTAAGCAAAAATAAAATTGAAAAAGGAGCGTCCTGGATCAACGATTCCGTTGACAGGCGCTTTTTTTATAGCGTAGCAGAAAAGCAAGGGTAGGAAAATATGATAAAAAATCGGCTTTTCAGGATTGAATTTCAAGGATGGGAAAAGGGATTGCAAGAAGTTGAAAGAAAAAATGATTAAATATTCTGAAAAAAATGTCGATTTTTGAACTATTTTAGGTTCTAATGAATTTTACATACGAACCGATTTGTACTCAAAATGAAAAAATATGAAAAAATTTCAAATTGAATTTCTTAATAATTCATTTAGTAAAAGAAATTATTTTTGGGATACTAATATATAGTCAGAAAAGATTTCTGTTTTTTTGAAAATTATTAAGTGAAATTATTATCTGCAATAAATTGGCACAGGTCTTGCTTAATATAAAGCGGCAAACAAAAAAAGGTTTTTGCAGTAAAAAATTTACGAGCTTCTTTTGAAGCTGCACTAATATAAATGATTCTGACAAAAGCTGATACTAACAACAAATGAAAACAATATGAAGGAGGATTTATTATGAAAAAAGGTTGTCCATATGGAACACACAGAGTAATTTCACCGAAGGGAGTGCTTCCGCAGCCTGCAGATGTGATTGATAATACAATGGAGATTTACGACAATGAGGTTCTGATTGATGTAATGACATTAAACATTGACTCTGCATCCTTCACGGAAATTGAAAAGCGTGCAGGCGGAGAAATCGAAGGAATCAAGAATATGATTTTGGAGATTGTTGAAAAAGCAGGAAAAATGAAAAACCCGTGGACAGGTTCCGGCGGTATGCTGATTGGTACTATTAAGGAAATCGGTCCTAATTTTGAAGGAGACTTAAAGGTTGGAGATAAAATTGCAACTTTAGTATCCCTTTCTCTTACTCCTTTAAAGATTGATGAAATTTTAGACATCCGTCCGGATATCGACCAGGTTGATATTAAAGGACAGGCAATCTTATTCCAGAGCGGCTTGTATGCAAAGCTTCCGGATGATATTCCGCAGAGCTTGGCACTTTCTGCTTTAGATGTTGCTGGCGCACCGGCACAGACTGCAAAGTTTGCAAAGGTAGGAAATACAGTTGTTATCGTGGGCGGCGGCGGAAAAGCTGGAATGTTGGTTACTTACGAAGCAAAGAAGAGAGTAGGCATCACTGGTAAGGTAATCGTAATCGACGGCTTAGAGAGCGCAATTAACCGTGCAAAGAAGCTTGGCTATGCAGATGAATATGTTCTTGCAGATGCAACAGATGCAATGGAAGTTTACAGAATCGTCTCCGAGCTTACAGATGGAAAGCTTGCAGACCTTGTAATCAACTGTGTAAATATTGAAAATACAGAAATGTCTTGTATCCTTTCTTGCAAGCAGCACGGAATGGTATACCTGTTCTCCATGGCAACAAGCTTTACAAAGGCAGCTTTAGGAGCAGAAGGCGTAAGCAAGGACGTTGAATTAATCATCGGAAATGGCTACTGTGAAGGCCATGCGGAAATTACGCTTCAGGAATTAAGAGAAAGTGAACCGATTCGTCAGATGTTCCAGGAGCTTTACGCTTAATTTGCAGCAGAAAATGAATATAAGATAAAAATCGCTTGTACACCATTGAATCGATATTTTATTCTAAACGTAGGCAGGAAACACTTCTTGCCTACGTTTTTTTAGTTCTTGTATCAAAGGCATTCTGCCAATCCGATTAATATGCCGATGGCACGCTCTTTCTTATTTTGAGGCATGCGCCGAAAGACTTCCAAAAGTTCCAGCTCGTCCGCCGTAAAATGATTGATTACCAATTCGTTCACGGGCGTTCGTACATTTGTCAAATCTAATAGAAAATCGCTTGAAACATGAAAAATATCACATATTTTTAAAAGTGTTTGTATACTGGGGTATGACTTCCCGATTTCATAAGCGCTGATAGATACCTGATCTACACCTACCTTCATTCCTAAATTAAGCTGATTCATCTTTCGTTCTATTCTCATTTTTTTTAAATTTTTCATCTTGGTCCCTCCAAATAAAAGTTATATTTATAATTGTATTGGTTGAGCTTGTACTTTATAGAAGTTAAAGTTATAATAGTATAGGTTATACTTTAATTATTGGATAATTCACAATTTGAGAAAAAGCTTCATTATTATAGTTTACTTTTTCTCCCATTTTATCTGATTAATATAGCCGTAACGTTATAAGCTGAAACAAGTATTATGCTGAAAATCATAGAACGCGTGGATTTAAGGAGGTTTGGTTTAAATGATGAAAAATTTAAAGTTGAATATGAAGCTTACAGTAAGTTTTGGAATTATTCTATTAATGCTGTTGTTCAGCTGTGGGGTTGCTATGCTTAATTTAACGGCGATGGGGCAGCAGATTAAGGAGTTTTCTACGCGAACAGTACCGAATACAGGCTATGTATGGCAGATGAGAAGAAATATGGTGTCGGTAGAGCGGAACCTGCTTGCGGCATTGGCTGAGGAAGATGAAAAAGCGATTGAAGAGTACCTTGCTTCTGCAGAGCAGGATGCGCAGGGCGTATATAACACAGTTACACTTTTAAGAAAAAATACACAGGTTGATGCAGGCATTTTTACAGAATTAGACGATTATTTAGATAAGCTCGGAAACGTCCGGACAACAATAGAAAAAGCGTTGAAGAGCGGACAAGACCAAGAAGCATACAATATCTATAAAAACGAATATGAGCCGCTTTTTCAAGAAAGTGCACCGATTTTTATTAAAATATCAGACAGTGAAGTGCAGTTAGGCGATGAACGCTGTGAAACAGCGACGAAGACCTTGTATATAAGCATTGTAATTTTAATCCTTGCAGTAATTTTCTCGGTTTTGATAACCTTACTGGTAATAAGAGCAATCAAGAAGGCGATATTAACACCGATCCAAGAAATTAATACTGCGGCGCAGGAACTGATGCAAGGGCATTTTCATGCTAAAATTACATACGAAAGCAAGGATGAGCTTGGAGAATTAGCAGAAGCAATGCGCGTTTTGATGTGTACCATTATAGGAATCATCAAAGATTTGGATTATGGACTCAGTGAAATCGGGAAAGGTAATTTTACGGCGGAAAGCAAAGCAGGTGACTTGTTTGTCGGAGAATTTTCCGGGTTAAAAAGCTCTATGGAACGGATTATTTGTCAGCTGTCTGATACACTTTTGAACATTACTCAGGCATCCGAGCAGGTTGCAATTGGCTCGGAGCAGGTATCCGGCGGAGCACAGGAGCTTTCACAAGGGGCGAGCGAGCAAGCAGCATCAATCGAAGAAGTCCTCACGATGATGAATAAGATATCAGAGCACATTCAAAAGAATGCGCAGGATGCGAACAACGGAAAATTAAGCGCGCAAGAGGTAGGAAATCTTATTGTGCAGAGCAATGAGCTTATGCGGCAGATGAGTGATGCAATGGATGAAATCAGCAGCAGCTCCAGTGAAATCGGTAAAATCATTAAAAGCATTGATGATATTGCATTTCAGACCAATATACTCGCTTTGAATGCAGCGGTTGAGGCTGCACGAGCAGGTGAAGCAGGAAAAGGATTTGCTGTCGTTGCAGATGAAGTGAGGAATCTCGCCGGAAAATCTGCGGAAAGTGCAAAGAGTACAGCGGAGTTGATTGAAAATAGTATACATGCGGTTTCCAAGGGTGTGGAAGTGATGCAGAAAACAGCAGATTCACTTGAAGAAGTTGTTCATAAGGCAGACGATGTTAACCTTGTGATTGATGAAATTGCGCGCACTTCTGAAGAGCAGGCCGCTTCCGTTGAGCAGGTGGCGCAAGCCATTGATCAGATTTCGCAAGTGGTACAGACGAATTCGGCAACGGCAGAGGAAAGTGCCGCAGCAAGCGAAGAGCTGTCCGGTCAGTCTAATTTTCTAAAGAGCCTGGTTGCGCAATTTGAAATCAGAGGAGAAAAGCATGTTCCGAAAAATGGCTTTGATACAGAGTTCAAAAAGGGCAGCACTCGCTATGAGGAAATAGGGTATCAAGAAAAAGAAGAAAATGGAACCTCTGACGGAAAATACGAATAGAATAAAACGTTAAGAATACTATAAAAAGGTTCTGTATTGCATGGATAAATCGTGCAAGCAGAACCTTTTTTATTTGCAAGGAAACGATAGGGGGATGGAAGCAATTAAGCATTTTTTAATGTTTGCTGCTCCGGTTTCCCGTTTGTACAGCGATTTCCCCACGCATCGATTAAGATACCATCTTTATAAAAGCATATGATTTCACAGCGATTTGGGCAGCGCTTGCAATCATAGCCTATTGTTTGATATTCGATTTCAGCAAGATCCAGAGAAAATGATGTATCACCTTTTGCTTTTTTTGATAGAACCGCAGCTCCCAAAGCACCCATTAGGTGTGAATTGGAGTCAACGTAAATCTTTTCATTAATCGCCTCTTCAAATGCACGGATTACGCCGTGATTTTTGCTGACTCC
The DNA here is from genome assembly GCA_963521065.1 of uncultured Anaerovorax sp. GTDB lineage: Bacteria > Bacillota > Clostridia > Peptostreptococcales > Anaerovoracaceae > IOR16. The sequence goes on from CAUQTI010000006.1 coordinate 24,405, forward strand.
GCCTTGAAAGACAACCGGAGAAGTAATTCTTTTCCCTTTTCCCACATTGTTTAAATAATTCGAAACGACCGCTGTGCAAAGTCCGGCGATGATGTCCTCTTTCTTATGGCCAATCTGCGCTTTGTGAACCATATCTGATTCGGCGAATACCGTACATCTTGCAGCAAGTCTGGAAGGATTTTTTGAAGTCAGAGCAATTTCTCCAAATTCTGCGACGTCCATTCCGAGGCGTTTGGCTTGGGAAGAAAGAAAGGATCCGGTCCCCGCTGCGCAAATTGTGTTCATTGCATAATCAACAACAACGCCGTCATCAATCAGAATTATTTTCGAGTCCTGACCGCCAATTTCAAAAATGGTCCGAACATCAGGAAAAATGGATAGAGTACCGATCGCATGTGCGGTAATTTCGTTTTTTATTACCTTAGCACCAAGCATTGTGCCAATGAGTTTTCTGGCGGAGCCGGTCGTACCGATTGAGGCAATTTTAATTTCGCTTTCATTAATCTGCTTCTTGAGAGAAGCGGCTACCTTTTTCACTGCACCGATGGGATCCCCCTCTGTCCAAAGATAGTCAGAAGCCAGAATCTGATTCTGCTCGTCAATAATAACACCTTTTGTCGAAATGGATCCGGTGTCAACTCCTAGATAAGCTGTCTGCATGTTTCTTGCTCCTTTCTCATTAAAAGCATATCATAAAAGGCTTCGAGCCTTGTTTTTACGCCAGTTTCCGAGGTCTGTGAATCAAAGCTGAAATAAAGCACTGGTATTTTATAGTCATTGCTTATCCTTTGCAGCATGGGCATTGCGTTTACTTCCGGTGTGCAGCCAAACGGCTTGATATGAATTAGACCGTCGTAATTTTGCATTGCCAGATACTGTGCCCGTTCCACACTGTCAGTCCCGTCCGCACCGATGGCATATTTTAAGTACCGACCTGCGGATTGTAATATCTTCTTTTCCAGTTTTGATTTTTTTAATAAAAAAGTCACCGTAATAAAGCGGCTTACTTGAATCTGCTGTGAGGAGAGTTCCTTTTCAATGAAAAAGCTGCTAAATGGCTCCATAAGGGAGTAAAGCTCCCCTATGATTCCTATTTTTAAACATTCATCCGGCTTATTTATTTTGACCGCTGAAAGTTTAGAAACATATCGTGTACGAAGATTTCTCAGCTGGGAAAAGCGGCTCGTCGTTTTTAAATTATCGAGAAACTGATGGTGAAGGAGTTCAAAGCTTCCCTGTGTTTCTTCAAATCCAATATTTTCACGGATGCGGCTTTCAAAATCATCCAATGCTTTAATCATCTGCAAAGCGAGAAGAAAAATTTGAATGAATTTTGGAAAGGAGACCGTACTTCCCATGCTTTTACAGAGGCGGTAAAGTTTGAAAGGGTTGAAGCTTCCCCACTTTACCCTTATAAATTCAAACTCATATCCTAAGTCACGCAGGATTTTTTCCTGAATTTCTGCATAGTATCCATATCGACAGCCGCCGCATGCCTGTATCAGGATGTTTGCTCCATTTTCCAGTGCTTCAATATAATTTCCGAGATTATATTTAAATGGTACGCATACGAAATCAGGGCTGTATTTATTCCCCAGCTCTAAAGTACGCTTCGTTATTTTCGGAGCAGAAACCACAGTATCCTCGCAAAAAAGCAGCTTTAAGAGGGTTTCGATGGGCACATGATAATTTCCGATATGAGGAAAAGAAATAATTTTATTCATTTTAAATCATCCTTTTTTCTATTTTTTCATTCTGTACATTCCGTTCCTGTATGATGTCTATAAAGCTTTCGATGCGTGTCTGTAAGCCAGCTTCACCCTGTAATTCGTCAACAATGATATTAATGACAGGAAGGCTCTTCAACCTGCGTAAAATCAGTTCATTGACCAGTGAATCCGGACCGCAGGGAAACGCTGTAAGAAGGATAATACCGTCTACCTTTGCTTCGAGGAGCTTGATTGCGCCAATCAGCTCTTTATTATAAAGCCAGTATAGAGAGTCAGAAATTTCTTTTGAATGCTTTAAGCTTTCTTTTTTATTGACGGAATCTGCATAAATAGGAACTGCGCCTAACGTTTGAATATATTCTGCAATCGGCAGCCCGATAAAATGGTCATAAGTAAGATAAGGATGTGAGACAATCAATAATTTTGTCTTTGTGCTCGCAAGGAGCTCTGCTTGCTTTTTTTCTTTTTGTACATCGTAATGGGCTTGCGCCTTTATTGCTTTTTTGTATGCAAGAAGAGATTGAAGGTAGCCTTTTCCAAGTGCCTTCCCCATTTTAATAAAGCCTCTCCGCTCATTTTTGCCTTCTGTCACGCTAAGGTTGTAATCCAATATTGTTATATCATTGAACGTGTTGTTTACAATATCATATAAAGCATTAAATTTGACACAGACTTCCTTATCACATCCATAATTTACGACACGAGGAACTAATATATAGTCACATTTACCGATGAGTGAGTGTACATGCCCCATAAAAATTTTAGAGGGGAGGCAGGCTTCATCAATGGAATATTTTATACCTTTCCTTAAAATTTCCTGGTTTGTATCAACGCTTGTTATTGTTTTAAGGCCCAGCTCCTGAAAAAATACTTCCCATAAGATATGGTACCGATAATAAAGCATTGCCTTAGGGAGTCCAACTACCATTGTTATTCACTTCCTTTCAAAGATAATTTTGTCAATTTTCTATGTTTTTATACGGCTGCTAAGTGAAAACTTAGAAAGCGGATTTCCTTTAAGGCTGTTAAAATCATTTGAAGTAGGGTACAATGGATAGACGTAAATGAGAAAGGGCAAGCAGAAAAATGGATGAGTTAAAAATAAAGCTGGACGGGGTAATCAAGGAAGCGGTACGGGAATACGCCCTGCCCGGACTGGCTTTGGGTGTAAAACTGGGGAAACAGAATCAAGCTGTAAAAAATATATTTTGTTATCAAGGTGCTACAGGTGTAAGCGATCTTGAAACAGGGGCAAAAATGGAAAGCGATGCTATCTTTCACATGGCTTCTGTGACAAAGCTCTTTGTGGGAACCGCAATTATGCAGTTGTGGGAAAGAAACATTCTGTCCCTGGAGGAGCGTTTGACAAATATTTTCCCTGAGCTGGAACAAGTACAGCCTGAATTTGAAGAAATAACTATAAAGCATTTGCTTACACATACATCCGGATTAAGCAATGTAGAAAATTTCGGGTGGGACAGGCCGGAAATTGACGAATCGGCACTGCAAAGATATGTGCTTTCTGATGAGATAAAAAAGATTAAATTTCAAACTTCTCCTCAAAATGCAGGATTTTATTATTCGGACGTGGGCTATGAGTTGCTTGGTGCGGTGGTTGAGAGGAAGACAGATATCTCTTTTGAATCATATATCAAAAAAAATATATTCGATGTTTTGAAAATGAAGGATTCTTCCTTATTGACCTTTGAGAGAAGTTACGAATTGCCTGAGATAAAGAAGTCTCTTGCTGCTTATTCATCTTTTGATAAAAATCCGGAATGGATAGAAAAAACACTCTCCTTGGACACCTTAAATCAGGTGGGGATGGCAATTCCACATAAAAAGGACGAAAAGGGGAGAACGGTACGAGAATTAAATTATCCGTACAATCGTTCCCATGCACCAAGCTCTACATTGACCTCTAATCTATCAGACATGCAGAGTTTTGCAGATGCGCATTTGGCACACCTCACGGGGAACACGGAGACAGGCAGGCTCTTAAAAGATGAAACGTATGAAACGATTTGGAAGGTGTATGCAACTGTCCCGAACAATGGAGAGCACATTGGGTTAAGTTGGTTTATCCGAGAGCAGAACGGTTATTTACTCTATGGCCATGAAGGAACGGATGATGGATTTCGTGCCAGCTTTTGGATTTGTCCGCAGCTTGACATGAGCATTTTAGTCAACTCAAATATTACCAAAGCACCGGTAAAAAGAATTGCAAAAAAGGTGTTTTCTCTTCTCTGTACAAATCTTGAAAATTAAAAATTTTAAGCATATCGTCTTTTAGGAGATTGGAAGATGGAAAAGGAAATCAAAAAAACAATTGAAAATTTAAAGAAGAATCAGATGAACGGCTATTTTGCAGAAAGCCAAGCTGTGCTGGAGCAGCTTTTAAAGATGTTGATACCGGAGGGGAGCACAGTAGGGAGCGGAGATTCTCTTACCTTAGAAGAGTTGGGAGTTTTTGAATGGCTGAGAAACGGAAAATACACATTTTTAGATAAACAGAATAAGGGACTTACGAGAGAAGAAAAAAGAAAGTTGTATTTGAATAACTTTTCAGTGGATATCTTTATGAGCAGTGCCAATGCAATCACACAGCAAGGTGAGATTATCAATATTGATGGGAATGGCAGCAGAGTTGCACCGATGTTATATGGACCGTCAAAAGTTGTGTTTGTGATCGGTACGAATAAGGTTGCGCCGGATTTAAAAAGCGGACTTGAAAGAGCACGGCAAATAGCAGCACCTCTTGATGCGAAGAGACTGGGAAAAGAAACACCCTGCGTAAAGACTGGAAGCTGTGTCAACTGTAAAAGCAAACAGCGTATCTGCAACAGCTTTTCCGTCATTTCTCATCAGTTTGACGCAGAGCGAATTCATGTCATTATAATGGACGGAAGTTGGGGTTATTAATAAATCTGTGTATTGTTTTTTATACTGCATTTTTTCATATGTGAAAAAGATAAGGATTAGAAATAAAAAGAGCTTTGCGCCACCGTTTTTTCAAACGTTGGTGCAAAGCTCTTTTTTAGCGGAAACAAAGTATTATACATCGTTGTTTTCAATAGATTGTTTTTTTGCGTTTCGATTATGGTTTTGATTTTCTTTTGTAATCGGCGTTTGGTTCTTGCATTTTTTCATTCTTGCTTCCTTATTATCCGGTTGACTGTCTTTTGGCATAGGAATCACCTCGTTTACATTAATCGTAAAAGAAAGACGGGCTGATATCCCGTCTTGGCAAGTAAGTTACCCATGCAATCAGCATGTTTTGAAAAACAAAATGTAACTCCTTACAAAATATAGTCTGCACACAAATGAAAAAAGCATTCGTGCAAATAATGGAAGGGATTGTGTTTCCTTTTGTTTCTTAACTTCTACATAATTACTGCATGAAAAAGAGAAAATAATTTCGATGAATCGCTAAAAAAATTAAGGAGTTACAGAAAATGGGCCAATTGAAAAATGTCCGGGGAAAATTAAGTGGATTGTACAGTGCCGCAGCACGTTATCCGCTAACAGCTTTGTTTCTTTTTTTCGCAATGGCATTTCTTTCTTTTTCTTTTCAGATAGAACGAGATTACTCGAAAGAATTTTTAAGCTGCGCTTTTGGAGCGGTACTAAGTGCATTTTTACAAGCATTGCATGAACGGTTTTTTTATAAGCCTTTTATGAGATTTGCGTTAATAGGCTGCGGTGTTGTCATTCCACTAGGATATTATCTGCTCATTAAGCCGGCACAGGAACTGGGAGAAGAAATCGGCATACGGACTCTCCTGGTAGCGGCAGCCTTGCTTTCGGCTTATTTATGGGTTCCCTCTATTCACAGTAAGGTGACCTTCAACGAAAGCTTTTTTGCTGCATTTAAGGCATTTTTTCACTCATTACTTTTTTCGGGTGTTCTCTTTCTAGGATGTGCCTTTATCTTGGGAGCATTTGATTTATTGATTATTCCGCTGCGTTCCGTTGTCTATTCGCATGCGGCAAATAGTATCTTTGTATTTTTCGCTCCCTTATTTTTCTTGTCTCTCATTCCGGTATATCCGGGGGAAAAGGAGCATAAAGAAGAATTTGACCGTATCGCAGAAAAAACAGAAGCACTTGAAAAAGCAGCGGCATGTCCCAAATTTTTAGAGGTTTTACTATGCTATGTTGTTCTCCCACTCCTTGCTGTTTTTACCATTATTCTTCTACTTTATATTTTGAAAAATATAAAAACAGTCTTTTGGAGTGAAGGGTTGCTTGGCCCTCTGATTACGTCCTATGCAGTGCTCGGAATTCTTTTATATTTACTGACAAGCAGATTAGAAAACCGGTTTGCATTTTGGTACAGGAGAGTGTTTCCAAAGCTTCTTTTGCTTTTTACGGCATTTCAAACGACAGCATTGGTGCTTGAATTAAAGGAGACGGGGATTACACATACCAAATATTTTATGATTTTATTTAGTATCTATGCGTTTTCCTCTGCTCTGGCAATGTGCTTTATTCCCGTGAAAAAAAATGGTGTTTTTGCCGCAATGCTGATTCTTTTTTTCCTTATTTGTGTTGTACCGCCCCTGGATGCCTTTTCTGTCAGCCGAGTCAGTCAAGAGAACCGCTTAAAAAATGTTTTGCTCAAAAATGCAATGCTAGAAAATAATTATATTTTGGCACGAGCCTCCGTGTCAAAAGAAGATAAAAAGAAAATGATAACGGCGGCAGAATACCTCAGTCGTATGGGATACACCGACCGGATTTCGTGGATGCCAAAAGGGTTCTCCTTTAATGAAGATTTTTATAATACATTTGGATTTGACCGTTATGAATCAGAGACAGACAACAGACGTGTTCTTTACGTTGCTTTAAAGCCAGAGAGTGCAATTACAATTAGCGGATATGATGCAATGACGCATGCTTTTTTAAATGACAGTGACAGCGGAGAAACGAGAGTTAGTGAAATTTTAAGCTCTGATAGACTTTATTTTCTGGATAAAGTAAAGGATGGCGGAGAATTGGATTTTATACTTACACAGGAAAATCAGGAGCTTCTTCGTTGGAATACACAGGAAATTTTTTCAAGATACAGGATTTATACGCAGGAACGGACAGAGCTTTCGAAAGAAGAGGCGATTTTTGTCAAGGAAAATGAGGAAGCGAAAATTATGTTTGTTGTGCGTGAGGCAAATATAAACTTTTTAAATGATGAAACCACTTATTTTGTGAATCTAGATATTTTAATTTTAATCAAATAGTCAACTGCAAATGATAAGAGAGGGAAATATGAAAAAAACAAAAAAAGGATTATCTGCTTGGCAGTTGTCCATGATGGCACTTGGAACCGTAATCGGAGGGTCATTTTTCGTCGGTTCTTCGGTTGCAGTTCGTGCGGCGGGCCCGTCGATTTTAATTTCTTATGTAATCGGCGGTATTTTAGTTTACTTTATACTGACCGCACTTTCTGAGATGACGGTGGCAAACCCGGATGCGGGGTCGTTTCGAACCTTTTCTGCACAGGCCTTCGGAGAAGGAGTTGGATTCGTTGTCGGATGGGTCTATTGGACCGGAATGGTTCTTGCGATGTCAAGCGAAGCAACTGCAGTCTCTATTTTGATTCGCGAATGGATACCGGATTTCTCAATCGTCTTGTGCGGTGCTTTTGTGATTATCGGCGTAACACTTTTGAATTTGTTGGGTGCTGATAAATTAAGCAAGCTTGAAAGTGGACTGGCAGCTGTGAAACTCCTTGCGATTGCTTCCTTTATACTCGTTTCCGTGCTTCTAATTACGGGGATTGCTTTTAAAAATATTCCTGTGGGAATGGGTGCGCTGGCAAGGGAGCCATTTATGGTGGGAGGGCTTAAAGGAATTGCAGGAAGTATGTTAATCGTAATGTTCAGCTATGCGGGATTTGAAATTATAGGATTGGCTTCTTCTGAAAGTGAGAACCCAAAAAAAACAGTACCCAAAGCAATCTTATATACCGTTTTTTCACTGGTGGGATTTTATATTCTCTCTATGTTAGTCCTCTTTCCGTTGATACCAATTGAAAATTTAAAAGAAAATGTAAGTCCGATGGTTGCCGCGTTAAATTATCAGGGAATCGGATGGGGCGGTACGGCCCTAAATCTTGTTATGATTACTGCGATTTTGTCTACGATGCTTGCGGCCATGTTCGGCCTTGGCAGAATGATGCGTTCCCTTGTTTCAGAAGGACACGCGCCTGCATGGCTGAAAGATAAAAAGGAGGTCCCCTACAGAGGCATCTTATTTTCCGGTATGGCGATGCTGCTTGGGCTGGGAATCGGCACCTTCCTGCCGCAAGTATACCTTTTCTTAATCAGCTCCGGAGGTTTTGCGCTACTCTTTACCTATGTGATGATTATGGCATCGTATATACGGCTGCGTAAGAAAAATAGCTGTTTGGCGGAGGGGAAATGCCAAATGCCGGGGTATCCGTATACCTCTTGGATTTCATTAATCAGCATGGTTGCTATTTTGTTCAGTATGCCCTTTATACCGGGGCAGGTTTCGGGGCTGATTGCCGGGTTTACGATTATAATTGTATATTCTTTACTATATATTGCGGTAAAAGTTTTTGGTGATTCAAAAAAAACTAGTACACTGCCGAATGGCTTGGAACACAGAGAATATTCAGCAATGCTTTCAAGGGAATTTTCGAGAGAGCTGACAGAAAAAGACGAGAAAGACAGTCCGAAATCAAAAGAGGATAAGTAAAGTGCCGCAGGAGAAGAAAGAGAGTTAGAGATTAGCAGTGAAATGCTGAAAAAAAAAGCGGAGGGAGGAAAAGATTCTTCGCTTTCTTTCTGGCAAAGAAGGCAATGCTATGCTTTTACAGAAAGAAAGCAGTATGGTAGAATAGAAAGAACATTCGTCAGAAGGAGCAAAAACAGCAGAAGATAAAGGAGTTACTTTTAAAATGGGAATAAAATATAAGGCATATAAGGGCAATTTGATTTACAGCAAAGACAAAGATACCTTGGATTGCAAGGAAAATACATATATTTTAACGGAGGATGGACGGATTGCGGGGTTGTGCAACGAACTTCCCTCGGATTATCCGAAAGAAGCCGCGGTGGATTGGGGGAATCGCCTGATTATACCGGGGTTTTGTGATATGCATGTACATGCGCCGCAGTTTTTGCAAAGAGGAATGGGCATGGATCGAGAGCTTTTGGATTGGCTCGCTTCTTATACTTATCCAAGTGAAGCGAAATTTTCCGATGAATTTCATGCAGAAAAAGTTTATTCTGAATTTGTGGAAGCGTTGCTGCGCAACGGGACTCTCCACGTCAATTGCTTTCCTTCCATTCACTACAAAGCGTCTTCTGTTTTATTTGAGCTTCTCAAGAAGCGAGGCTTGGTTGCATTCAGCGGGAAATTGAACATGGACCAAAATAGTCCTGACTATTATATTGAGGATACAATGAGCTCGATTCAAGAAACGGAACGTTTTCTTCAGGAACACCAAGGCGACAAGAACGTCCGCCCTTGCATTGTTCCGAGATTTGCGATTACATGCAGTGAGCAGCTGCTCTCCGGCTTGGGGAAACTCGCGCGAAAATATGAGGTTCCGGTCCATTCCCATATGTGTGAAGCTGTAAATGAGATGAAGGTTTGCAGAGAATTGTTTCCTGCATATAAGAACGGTGCGGAAATTTTTTATCAGAATCAGCTTATGGGTTCAACGCCTACGATTATGGCACACTGTATTTTTATGGATGAAGACGTATTGCAGAGGATGCAAAATCCAAATTGTATGGCCGTGCATTGTCCAGATGCGACTGCAAATATCAATGCGGGTGGAATCATGCCTGTGAAGAAACTTTTGGAAATGGGAATCAATTTGGCAATCGGGAGCGACATTGGATCAGGTGCAAATCTTTCAATTGCAAGAGGGATTGCAACGACCATTCAGCATTCGAAAATTCGAAATATGTTTGATCCTGAGTGGGGAGCAGTTAACCTTTCTGAAGCTTTTTATATGGCAACTCGTTCTGGAGGAAGATTTTTTGACCGTGTAGGTGCTTTTGAGGAAGGATATCATTTTAATGCACTGGTGATTGACGACGGTGAAAATGATTCGATTCAACCACATTCGTTATTGGAGCGATTGGAGCGTTTTTGTTATACGGGAGATGACAGAAACATCTGCATGCGCTATCTTTCGGGAAATGAAATAAAAATATAAAAAGGAGTTTTCAATCAAAAGAAAAGGGTATGAATACTCTAACATTTAATTATTTCAGATAAATTTTAAGAAAGGAGTGCGTGAGATGATTGAGATTTCATGCGGGGGATTTTATGAAAATAGCGTTAAGAGATAAGTTTCCTGAGTTAGAAGTGGAGACGACAAAGGGAACGATAAATTTACCAGGAGATTATGAGGGGAAATGGTTTGTCTTATTCAGCCATCCGGCAGATTTTACACCGGTGTGCACTACAGAATTTGTATCTTTTCAGAAAAAGACAAAAGAATTTGATGACTTGGGGGTTGAATTGGTTGGTCTGAGTGTGGACAGCCTTGAATCACACCGTCAATGGATCCAGTGGATTGATGAAAATCTTCATGTGAAAATTGACTTTCCTGTAATCGATGATGAAAAGAGAATTGTTGCTGAAACCTTGGGACTGATTCATCCAAACGAAGATGAAACGGTGGCGGTCAGAGCAGTTATTGTAGTAGACCACAAAGGAAAAGTGAGAACGATACTGGAGTATCCAAAAGAGATTGGAAGAAATATTGAAGAGATATTGCGCACCGTAAAGGCTTTGAAAATGGCATCCATTAAAAAGGTATTTGCACCGGCGAACTGGCCAAAGAATGAGATTATCGGGGACAAGGTTTTGTTTCATAGAGGAAAAGAGGAAGACAAGACCCGTGATAAAGAGTGCGGAATTTACAGTCTCTCAGACTGGTTTGAATATAAAAATATAGAGGAAAATGATTGATTTTAAATAGTATAGAAAAAACAGATTGTATTAAAAATACAGTCTGTTTTTTTGTGGGAATCAAACTTGTCAGCATCCGATGAAAGGAAATAATACTTTTAAAAAACATTTTTGCTCCGATTTTTAATTTCGTTCAAAATGCCAAGGAATGCAAATAAGGTATAAAAAGAAGCAAGTTCCCAGAAAAAATATCTACGAACTTGCTCGCACTCTACGATTAAATTTGATTTTTATATTGCCATATTAATGAAAAAATGTCACAGTTTATCTGAAACCAAGACGCCTATTTTAGACAGAATATGACAATTTTTATTATATACTCCTGATATTTGCTTGTCAATCAAAGAACAATTCTTTATAAAAGTGTATTTGCACAAGCATTATTGGCAAAATAATAGGTATTTCTTCTTCTGCATTAAAAATAAGCCGTCAGTCTTAACGTCACTTATCAAGAATTACAGAGGAGGAATTATACACTATGGCACGAAAAGGAGAAAACATTTATAAACGTAAAGATGGGCGATGGGAAGGCCGTGTACTTCAACAAAATGGAAAATACCGTTCTTTTTACGCGAAAACTTATCGTGATGTTCGGATAAAAATGAAAAGCAATCAAGAACAGAAGAATAGCATGGAGACAGCCACGGCTTCGTCACGTTGTGGTGCTGCTGCTTTATTCGAAAATTGGCTCACAGAAGGGCTGTATGGCCGTTTGAAACCCTCGACCTATGAGAGCTACTTCCGCTGTACTCACAAATATATACTGCCTTATTTTAGGCAAATGGAAAATGCTCATTTAACAAAAGAAGTCATTTTACGGTTTATAAAGAGGATTAACGCAAATACAAATTTGTCTGAAACCTACCGAAAAAAAATCTTGTCAATTTTTAAAACTTCTTTGGGAGATATCTCAAAAAAACACCATGAATTAGTGCATTTACTTCAATATATAACGCTGCCGAAGGCTAGCAGTCAAAAAGAAAATCCCGTTTTCTCGGTAAAAGAGCAACGTTCGATTGAACATGTGGTTTATCACTCAAAAAACAAACAAGTTTTGGGTATCCTACTTTGCTTTTACAGCGGAATTCGTATTGGAGAGCTATGCGCTTTAAAGTGGGGAGATATCGATTTGGAGGCGGGAGTAATGTTAATCTCTAGGACGGTATGCCGTATTCAAAATTTTGAGGAAAGCACTCCCAAAACCTATCTTCACGTGGGCTCGCCCAAAAGCCAAGCATCTCTGAGGAAAATTCCATTACCAGCATTTTTGATTCAACGGTTAAAGGAAGATAACATAAGTACTGTGAATGAAAGGCACTATATTCTATCAGGAACGGAGGAGCCTTTTGATCCTCGCGCTTATCAGCGGATTTATAAAAAAGTTTTGGTAAGCTCTGGTGTACCAGACCGGAAATTTCATGCGATTCGTCATACTTTTGCGACAAGAGCGTTAGAATTGGGTGTTGATATTAAAACACTTAGTGAAATATTGGGGCATTCTAACATAAATATTACATTGAATATTTATGCGCATTCCCTGATGGAACAAAAAAGAATTGCGATAGAGAAGTTTAACAAAATGTATATGCTCAATATGAGTATTATAGAATGTGCCGTCAATTCTGTGGTCACATCTGAGGCAATCGCCCTGTAAGAGAAGGAGTTGCTATCTTGTGCACGGTTTCAGATAAACTGTGACATTTAATTGTTTTAACTGACATTATTATTATAAGGATAATAACTCATTTTTATACATTTAATTGTCCTGACAGAATGAAAATCTAAGTTGAAAATGTTATGGGGTAATCAAAATATGGATGTTATTTGGAGGGTAAAGAATGGAAAAACTAAGGAATCTAGCAATCAGAAACAAACTTATACTTGGCTTTGGAATTATTCTCGTTTTAATGTTAGGCTCGACACTGCTGTCATTTCAAAGTCTGAATTCCGTATATTCACAGGTCGAGGTATATAGGAACGAAACAATGCCCACTACCGTTCGCATATGGACGATTCGCCGGTATAATGTATCCCTGCAAAGGTATATGGCCCTACTCTCTGTTTCTACAAACAGTCAAGAAAAGGAGTCCTATTATACCAAAATCGATTCTGAACAAGCAGGCCTGAATAAGGAGGTTGCTGCATTAGAATTGCCTCCAAGTACGTCTGAAGATATTATGATAAGAATGGATGATATCCTGAAAGCCAATGACAATTATCAAACAAAATTGTTAGAATTAGCAAAGCAATCAACGCCGGAAGCGGCAGAAAAAGCGCGAACAATTTTGCTGAAAGAATATGTTCCTAATGCAGTGCAGATGGGTGATGTTATAAATGATGCGGCAGAAGCAATCAATAGTCATGTGGAAGCACAGAATGCCGAAGCCAATCGCATTAAACTCCGTTCTACGATTCTTCTGTTTGGGTCCCTTATAATGTCCATCTTTCTTTGTGGGTTGATTATCCGTGCAATTACCCAATCTATTTCCAAACCAGCCAGAGAAATTCAGGCGGTCTATGAGGAAGTTGCAAACGGAAACATGGGTGTTCAGGTAGCATATACAAGCAAGGATGAGTTGGGGCAAATGGCAAACAGCATCCGTACTGCAAATACAAGACTTTCTTCTTATATACAAGATATTTCTGAAAAGCTCATACTTCTTTCTCAGGGGAATATGTGCTTTACCGTGGAACTGGACTATGTTGGAGATTTTGCGGCCATTAAGACTGCGCTCGTAGATACGGCCGCGGTACTGAATAAAACAATGAGTGCAATCAGTGATTCGGCAGAGCAGGTTAATTCCGGATCCAATCAGGTTTCATCAGCAGCGCAGGCACTCGCCTCCGGTGCGACAGAGCAGGCTGCAACCATTGAAGAATTGAATGCTTCCGTTTTTAGTGTAACACAGCAATCGGAAGAAAATTTAATGAGCGTGCAGAAAGCGGCAGAGTATGTCCAGCAGGCAGGTACCGGGGTAGAGAAGAGCAATCAGTATATGAATAAGCTGAATACCGCAATGAAAGGAATTGGGGAAACCTCACAGGAGATTTCAAAAATTACGAAGCTAGTTGAAGATATTGCCTTTCAGACTAATATTTTAGCCTTGAATGCTGCAGTGGAAGCAGCACGAGCGGGGAGCGCAGGGAAAGGCTTTGCCGTTGTGGCAGAGGAAGTGAGAAACCTTGCTGCTAAGTCTGCCGAGGCTGCTAAGCAGACGGAAGAATTAATTCAAAAGGCAGTCGTAAGCATATCGGAAGGTGAACAGTTGGCGATTGAAACCGTAAAGCTTCTGGAAAATGTATCTGAGAAAGCACAAATGGTAGATAAAGCGATTAAAGAAATTGAGACTTCAACTTCAGGACAAGCCGCAGCAATTGGACAAATTAATGAAGGTCTGTCACAGGTTTCTTCAGTGGTACAAACCAATGCGGCAACTGCAGAAGAAAGCTCTGCTTCCAGTGAGGAGCTGGCAGCACAAGCACAAACGTTAAAAGATGAGGTTAGAAAATTTAAGCTTGATGATGCACAACTTACTTCTACATATTCTTTGGATAAAGAAGCAGAAAAGATACCAACAGCTAGAGAGCTTGATGGCCATACAAATTTTTCGCACGAAAAGAAATACTAAGAAAAAACAGCTTTACATTTTTAGCAAATATCCGTTGATATGGAGCACAGAAAAAGAACCCGCAGAAAATTACGGGTTCTTTTTCTGTGCTAGCGAAAGTTTTGAGAAGAGAAAACGCCCCTGGCCATATAGTTGGAAATTAAAAAATTAAAGGTTTCTGTCATATTATAGGTAGCCATTTCAGCGTCGTAATCGTTCATTAAAACTGCATTGATTTCATCTGTTTTATATTTAATGTATTGATATAGAAGGTAAACCCATTGGTCATAATCCCAGTAAATGTTAAGCTTTGCAAGAAAAGCGGCAATTTCATCTGCGCTTTGGTACCATTCAATTATTTTTTCCGTTGCGGTTATCGTGTCGCCGTATTTCAAGGCTTCCGTTACTTTCATCATGATTTCATTAAATTGGAAAAATAGGTCCTCTAGGCGCTTGCCGTTTAGAGTGCCAAAAAAAACACTAAATAAATCCCCCAGTTCAGAAGGGGTTTCGCGCATGTTTTGCTTTGTCAGTTTCAAATTGGGCGTATTATAAATCAATGCACGAATATAGGAGCGGTTCCACGCTGCCATTCTGATCCAAACCTTTTGAAATGCGTCGATGGTGTTCATTTGCTCGTATGTAATATAAGGAATTTCTTCTGGGTTTTGCTGACTCTTGATAAGCATGGGCTTCCTCCGTAGATTTATTTCATTTTATTCTTAGTATATGCTACATAAAAATAAATGATATAAACCTATAAAATTTACCGGTAATATCTTTAAAGCAGAGACGATAACACATTCTTTACCTGTTTTTTGTATAAAGAAGGCAAAGAATTGACGAGTGAAGCTAAAAGACTTAGAATGGTTTTAAAGAAAAGAAGAAGGGAAGAGAGCAGAATGGCAATTGAAAAGGTGAAAGAATATTTCCGACAGTGGAATTTAACAGATAAGATATTAGAATTTGATGTTTCCAGTGCGACCGTTGAACTGGCGGCTTCCGCACTTGGATGTGAACCGGAGCGGATTGCAAAGACTTTATCGCTTCGAAGTGAGGGAGGCTGTATTTTAGTCGTGACCGCAGGAGATGCAAAGATAGATAATCGAAAATTCAAGGAACGGTTTGGATTAAAGGCAAAGATGCTGACTCCAGAGGAAGTGGTTGCATTTGTAGGACATGCAGTTGGAGGGGTCTGCCCTTTCGCCGTCAATCCAGAGGCTGCGGTTTATCTTGATTGCTCCTTAAAGCGCTTTTCGACGGTATTTCCTGCCTGTGGGAGCAGCAACAGTGCAATTGAGCTTTCTGTCGCGGAGCTTGAAACGTATTCAAACTATATTGAATGGGTGGATGTTTGCAAAGGATGGGATGCGAGTGGAGAATAGGAAAAACCTTACAATTGGCTGTCACCTGTCATCTGCAAAGGGCTTTTACGCAATGGGGCAGGATGCATTGGAGATCAATGCAAATACGTTTCAGTTTTTTACACGAAATCCTAGGGGAAGCAAAGCAAAAGTGCTGGATTTAAAAGACGTCAGCCAGCTTCGCGAGCTAATGCGGGAAAATGAAATAAGATCGATTTTAGCGCATTCTCCCTATACCTTAAACCCCTGTTCCGCAGAAGAAAAGAATCGTACCTTTGCAGAGGAGACAATGCAGGATGATTTGGAGCGTATGGAGTATTTACCCGGAAATTATTATAATTTTCATCCTGGGAATCATGTGGGTCAGGGTGTGGAGGCGGGGATTGCGCAGATTATCTCTCTGCTGAATCACATTATAAGACCCGAGCAATCCACAATGCTGCTGCTTGAAACAATGTCAGGAAAGGGAACTGAGGTCGGAAGCAGATTTGAGGAATTGTACCAGGTGATTCAAGGTGTAAAATTAGGAGATAAAATAGGAGTGTGCATGGATACCTGTCACGTCCATGATGCGGGCTATGATATTGTAGATAATTTAGATGGGGTTCTTGACGAATTTGATCGCGTAATTGGATTAAAGTATCTTCGTGCAATTCATCTCAATGATAGTAAGAATCCACAGGGCAGCCATAAGGACCGCCACGAGACGATTGGAAACGGAACAATTGGGATGGAAGCAATTCTTAACATTCTTACCCATCCCAAATTGGCACATTTACCATTCTATCTGGAGACGCCGAACGATTTGGCTGGTCATAAAGCAGAAATTGCAGAAATTCGCGAAGCGCTGCGGCAGAAGAAAGCGAAAGAATGCTCCTTTTGAAAAAACGAGAAAAACAGTTTTCCTTATTGAAATAAGGGAGAGAAAAATAATTGTTAAAAAAACGAAAACCACTAACTGTAAAAAAAATTAGTGGTTTTTCTGCTATTATAATACCATAAAATGACTGAAATTTCAAGTCTTGTACTTCTCTTGGTATAGGTGTATTAAATATAAGAGGGGTGATTTTATGAAGGAAAAGTATAATGGCGAGGTTGCTTTTTTTACAGGGAATGCGGCAAAGAAACAGGCAGAAAATGAGATTATGCAGTGTAACGAGATAACCGAAAAATTTGGTTTAAGACTTACTCAAAAACAGGCTTCTGAATTAATCACAGTGCGAGAACTTGTTTTATCTGCAAATGGACGGATTGAATTTGGAGGAGGGGCCGTTGATAAGCTGATTCGAGAGTTTTGCGACTCTCCATTTATTTCCATGCACAATTATGAAGAGGTTTTGCATGATTTGGTAGAAATATTTTATAGCTATAAAAATGAAACACTCGATCAAATCAGTGATGAGGAATTGATACAATTTATGAAGCATGCATTTGATGGTGTGTGCCACGGTTCTGTTGAGCTGCTTTCGGAGAGAGAGCTTGCAAAGATGGCACGCGCACTGAGGGACGGCCATTCCTATCAAGAGTTTGAAAATGATTTGGGTGAGGCAGAAATGGAGGAGGAGATTGATGAATATTGAAAAACGTAGCATCATTGATTCCACTAAGCTAAACGGAGAATTTTATTTTCAGTCATTTATCCAACAAGCGTATCAATGCCACCTGCTGTAAGAGACAGAGCTGGAGAGGATACAGGCGGAGTGCATGGAGCTGCTGGCCTATAAGGTGGAACGGTACAATGGCGGAGAAAGTACTTCAATTCGCGTGGAAGAGGCGGAAAGTATCCTGCAGTCTAATTTATATACAATCAGTATTTATTTAAAGTCATTTATAGACATAGAGAGGGTAGTGAAAGAAGTAAAAGAGAATTCTATCCTTAAATTGTATTCGAAAGGCTATCTTGAAATTGAAAAAAAGCTCAAGGAAGCAAAGCGGATTCATAAACAGGTGTTGAAAAACAAAATAAACGTTGCGTATGACACCTATCAGATTACGTTGGGAGACGGAATCAATGGATTTTTCAAGAAATACAATCCGGAATTTGAAGCCTATGAGACGCATATTACCGCTGACTACCCCCTTTGTAATCCGATTGAAAGTAAAAGTGGAATCGAATTTATTTTAAGTTATCTGCAGGCGATTGATTTGGAAAATAAATTTTGCAGCTGGTACAGAAATGAGGACATTTACCATTTGCTTTGCGGAGTTGATAGAGAATACAATGAATTAATTTTTAATATCTATGAAATCGTTTTATGTTCGGCAGCCGGATGTCTTTTGTGCGGAAGAGAAAGTAAGGGGCTGAATCTTTCGGAGTCTTCGATTTCCTATTTATACCGCTCCTTGGATGGAAAATCTGAAACTGAAATTCAGAATTTGTTTTTCCAAGTTTACGATGAAATGAAAAAAGAGCTCTGTATAGAGGAGGTTTCACAAGCGGAGTATTTAGAAAAAGGGCTGCTAAAAATTGCAGGCGCGGTTCATACAGCTCTTGCATGGAAAGGATTGAAGCAGGTCTTTCCTATACCTGATTTTCCTGAAAGCAAGACAAAATTTTTCTTCTCCTTTGGAGAAAAAATGCAGGATGAAGCTTACCGGATTCTTGTGCGGAAATTGCTGCAATGTCGTTGTATGGAGGAACGATTGGAGATGATAAAAAGGGAGATCACTTCTTTCGCCGATCTGGAAGATATTTTTTTTGATGCAGAGCTCAGAGAAGTGGAAATAAAAGAGCTGCTTAACACTCTTGCGTCAATGGAGATTGCTGCGTTGGCGGTAAGGCATAATTTGAAAAGGGAAGTGGAGTGTATGGAAGACCTAAATGAGGCGGAGCAAACCTTTCGGCGCTGTTTGAAAGAAAATTTGGAATCGAGGAATGCGGAAGAAAAGCGTTTCATTCATATCATTATGGAAGATTTGGAAATCAATTGAAAAAATTAAGAGAATGGTAAGATATTTCAGCTTGCCGCTTATGGTATAATAAATATAAATTACAAGAGAAAAAGAAAGTTTTTGCTCGGTATTTATTGCAGGAGTGTGAATCAAAGCTGGGGTAGTGATTTACACTTCTGATAAAATAAAGATAAAGCCTGAAAAAAATCAAGGGGAAGGCTGTATAGAAGCAGCGCGAAAGGAATTTAAGGGAAAGGGAAAAAAGAGTAGATGGAAGAGATAAAAGAGGTTTTTCGGAGAGAGGTATGGGGGAAAAAGAAAAAAGCAGCAATTGTGCTGCTTCTACTCATTGTAGCGATAGTATCTGGGATAAAAGGTTATCAACTGTGGCAGCAGAGGGCTCTGTTCCAAGAGACGGTTGCAAAGATTGACTGGGAAATTCCTTTGGATCAAGAGTTTACATATAAAGATTGGAGTTTGATGAAGCAGAATGAAGACTTTGAAAAGCATGGACTCAAAATCTTTTCTGTGGATGCGAAAGAAAATGACTCAGGAATTGAAAACTTGTTTGGAGTGATGAACGAAGCAGGAGAAATCTTGATACCGGCCGTTTACTGGTATTTTACTCCGAATTGGGAGAGAGGATACCTGCTGGGTGAAAACTGGGATACGGAAAGGGCGCACTATTATACCTTGGACGGAAAGGACTTTATTGAAAAAACATTTGAGAGTGCATCGGGATTTGAAGGCGGATATGCGGTTGTCAAAGATGAAGCAGGGTATCATATCATTCAGCCGGACGGGGACCGAACACTTAGCTTCGAGTGTGATTATCTGGAGCTGTTTGACGAAGAAAAAGGGCTGTATCAGTTTGAAAAGGTTTCTGGAAACGACATCACAGGCGGCAGCTGGGGAATCGTTAACAGCAATGGAAGTGTGATTTTAGAGCCAAAGTACGATATCATTGAAAAAGCAGATGAGGATAAAATTCTGGTCGTTTACACGACAGGAAAGCAGTATCAGGAAAGCAGGTATTTGGACTCTAATTTTCAGCCGCTGTTTTCTGAACGCTTTGAAGAGGCAGGCGTATTTTGTGATGGATTGGCTCCGGTAAAACGCAAAAATGGGATAAGAGGATTGATAAACACAAAAGGCGAGATGATTCAAGAGTTGGAATATGATACGTTTTATTTCTATGAAGAAGGAATGGCTGTTGTAGGAAGAGATGGGAATTTATGTGGAATTGATCAAAGCGGAAAAATTGTATTTGAAGTTCCATATCAAGAAAGCGGAAATACGGCGGAGCTGCATCGTGGTTTTCGGGAGGGCCTTTTGGTGTTTCAAGGGAAAAACGGAAAATTTGGATATTTAGGTCAAAATGGTGAGATTGTGATTCCTCCGGTTTTTGACGAGGCGAACCCTTTTAAAAATGGAAGAGCCTATGTGGAGGCAGAAGGCAAGGGAGGAGTTATAAAACGTTATGGAGTATAGCAGGATACATAAAAATGCGGTAAAAGCATGGATGATTGGAAGAGTTATTTTTTGGGTTGTTTTTTTTGCGGTGTATTATCCGGTTGTTTTTCGCCTGCTTCTGCCTAAGTTTGGAGAAGTAGAAGCGGTGAGATATGGATTGAATTTATTGAGCATTTTCTTTGTTTGCCTTTGCTTGATTCATACACTGCTAATGCCATTCGTTCAACATAAAGAATGGAAATATGCGATTTTGGAGGATCGAATTGAGCTTTTAAACGGTGTTTTGATACGAAGCAAAATCATTATCCCAATTTCAAGAATTCAGTACATTGAAATTGAAAGAGGACCGATTTATCAGCTTTTTCGCCTTGCATCACTCAATATCAACACCGCGAGCGATACGCATGAAATACCTGCGCTGACGCTCAAAGAAGCGGACGAGCTATCGCAGAAATTGAAAACCATGATAGAAATAGGTGATGAAATTGAGCAGTAAGAAGCAAGAAGATCAGGAGCTGCATACAGCAGAGGGGGAAAAAGAACCAATGCAGGTTGAAAGAAATCACATCTGTAAAGTTTTTTACTTGTGTGCAAAGAGGCTGTTGGAATGTTGTTTCTTCTTTTTGCTTTTGCTAAGAAACCATGAAGGAATCAACGGCATAATTTTATTTTTTTTAGTGCTTGGTATTTTGCTATGTATCGTGCTTTTCAGCGTTCTTGACTGGCGTAAGCAGGTTTTTTATTTCTATGAAGAAGCGATTTATTACAAAAGCGGACTGTTGAATGTAAAAATAAAGGAGATTCCTTTAAAGCGAGTGACAACGGTGGATTTGACACAAGGAATTTTAGATAAGATATTCGGGACCGTTCGGGTAAAAGTGGATACAGGAAACCTCTCTAAAACGGAAAGTGAAATTTCTTTACTTGTGAGTGAGAAAAAAGGGTTTGCGCTTCGGAGCCGTATTCTAAAGATGGAGAATAATTCGAAAAAAGAGGGGAAACCTTCAAACAATGTTTATAAAATTAGCATAAAGCAACTTCTCCTTTACGCTTGCAGTTCGAATGCAATCGCAAAGGGGATTGGGATTATTTTCGCCGCTTACATTTTCTTTGATAATTACATCCTTGATTTTTGGGATATTAAGCCGCCGGAATTGGGAGAAATCGAGGTGGACTCTCCCCTTGTGGTTGTGCTGTGCATTGCATTCGTTGTGATTTTAGTGAGTTTATTTCTTTCCATCGCTTCCAGTTTGATACAATATTATGCGTTTCAGGCTGAGCTGGAAGGCGATAGATTAAATATTCGGTATGGACTTCTGAATGAAAAACACTATTCCTTTCCTCGCGATAAGATAAAGGGGATTCATGCAAAACAAAATATGCTGATGCAGATTCTTCATGTCAAGACGCTAGAAATTGAAAGCATTGGATACGGCGATGAAAAAGGAGAATCCGCAATCCTGTTTCCGATTTGTAATGAAAAACTAGAGAAGGAAATCGTGGATAACTTACTGCCGGAATTTATCTTCCAAGGAGATTTGAATACACCTCCAAAGCGTGCGTTAGGGAGATTTCTTTGGAAAAAACTTTTCTTTTCAGGGATTGTAATTGCAATTTTAGCAAAGTATACCTCCTTTGCGGCGGTAGGATTGCTTCTTCTGCCGTTTGCATGTTTGTTAGGATATATGCAGTTTCGAAATGCAGCTGTTGGCGTGCAGGAGGATTTAATCTTGATGACATACAACGGAATTTATAAGACGAAATCAGTTATGAAAAAAACAGCGGTACAATCTTTTAAACGTTCCTATTCTTATTTCCAGGGGAAACATAGATTAGCTGATTTTGAAATTGGTGTTTTCAGCAATGAAAAATATAAGAATCTTACTGTGAAAAATTTAGATTCTGGGCTTGTAAATGAGTATTTGAAAAAAGCAAGGTAATGGGTTAAAATGAAAGAAATGAGAAATACGCTGAAGTGCAAAAGGAGGAAATTATGTTTCGTGAAATGAGGAGAAAAGAAAAACAATTAACACCGGAAGAAACTGTTCAAATGTTGGAGAAAACGACTTACGGCACGCTGGCTCTTTTGGGGGATGATGGCTATCCTTATTCACTGCCAATCAGTTTTGTATACAGAGATAATAAAATTTTCTTCCACGGTGCAATGCAAGGACATAAGGTAGATGCAATTCGAAGAGAGCCAAAAGTATCCTTAAGTATTGTAGAAAGAAACGAAGTTTTACCTGAAAAGTTTGATACACTATATCGAAGTGCAATTGTATTTGGAAAAGCGCGGGTTCTTGAAGATCCACAAGAAAAGAAGGATGCGCTCATGACGGTCATCGGAAAATATTCTTCTGAATATATGCAGAGCGGTCAAGCGTACATTGAAAGAGCACTGAACGGCGTATGTGTAATGGAAATTGAAATTGAACATATGACTGGAAAAGAGGGCAAGTAGAAGACCGTTTAACTTTAAGTGCAAAGCTAAATTGAAAAGGATAGAAAGAAGGCGGAACGTCAGCAGGTCTGAACTGTTTCGCTTTTTGCTTCTCTAAAAACAAGAAAAAACTGAATGAAAAGAATTATTTTTTGTCGATATTGCTGACAAGATAAAAAATAAAATTGCGGGACGGTACGGAAAAAGATATAATAATTTAAACTGTTTCATTATGAAGAAAAACATAAAACTGACGATTTTTTTATAAACGGGTCTGATAAGTGGGGTGAGTCATTTGAAAAATGCGATTCAGAAAGTGCTTGTACTTTTTTCTGTCCTGTCTTTAATCTGCACGTTTCCGTTCGTAAGTTTTGGTGCGACGCCAGAAGAAAAAGAGAAGTACCTCAAGGAAAATCGAGATCGGACCTTCATTTTAGGAGTAGAGCCGTATTCCGGTATGGAGTATTTTGATTATAATGGAAAGACAGAAGGCTATCTTCTGCCATTGATGAATTATATGAGTGAAGATCTGGGAATAAAAATCAAGATTGAGACTCGAAGCTGGACAGAATTGTATCAAGGTTTATTGGATGGAGAAATTGACATTCTTTTTGCGATCAATGCCACTGAAGAACGAAAGAAGCAAATGGCATTTACGCAGCCTATTTATAAAAATCCGTATGCGATTATCACCAAGGAAGGAAACGCGATTCAAAGCATTGGTGACATCGACCAAAAGAGGGTTGGCTTTCTGAAAGATGACATCGTATTAAATCTGCTGCCGCAGCTCTATAAAAAAATTAGGTATGATGAAATTCTGTTTAAAGACAAGAAAGACGGGATTAAAGCAGTACATGATGGAACAATTGATGCCTTTATTACGCCTGGCGGCGCTGTTGTTTACGACTACATTTATACCTATCCTGATTTAAAATACGTCTTTAAAATTAATAAAATTAGCTCAGAATTAACTTTTTCGACGATGAAGAAAAATCATATTCTTGCAGAAATTTTGGAAGATGAGATTAAAGAAATAAAAGATAACCAGTTAAAAAAGCTTATAAGAGAAAATGAGATCAAATATTACCGTAAAATTATGAATCTCACAGAAGAAGAACTAAATTATTTAAAAAATGAGGGGAACGTGGTCTTCGGCATTACAAAGGACTATCTGCCTTTTGATTATTACGGTGAAGGAAAATATTTAGGAATCAACGCTGAAATTATGAAAGAAATTGAGAATAAAACGGGGATTCTCTTTACTTACGAGTACGCTGATTTCGACACTCTATATGAAAAATTAAAAAAAGGGGAAATTGACGTTTTAAACATTGCAAAGACGGAAGAACGGTCTGAATGTATTCTTTTTCCGCGCCCGTTTAGTAAAGAACGAGATATCATTGTCGGAAGAAAAGACAGCTTGGATGTGCGGGATATTTTTGGGTTGGAGAATAAGAAAGTAGCGGTGATACGCGGCTTTTGGCATAAAGAAATCTTAGAAAAAAATTTAATCAACGTAGAGATTATTGAGACAAATAATATAATGGAATCTTTAAATCTTGTAAACAGCGGAAAAGCAGATTATTTGATTGAAAACCCAACCGTTGTACGTTATTATATCGGAGAGTCCGAGCTGTATGACCTATGTGAGAAAGGCGTAACGACCTCAGGTTCGTATCTGTATTATGGCGTGAATAAAGACAAGCCACATCTGGCTTCTATCATGGATAAGGTGCTTCCTCTCTTAGATATTGAAGAGCTTACAAAGATTGGATATGCCGAGATCCCTCATCGGCAGAATATCAAAAAAGAAGAGCGTCTTCTCTTTATTATATCGATGCTGCTGGTAGCATTTCTCTTATTGGGTGGGCTGACTTATAAAATCAAGAAAGATCTGAACCTGGAAAAGAAAAAGATAGAAGCGTTCAATGCAAGGGAAGAGCTGCTGTATACGGATACCTTGACCAATTTGAAAAACAGAAACCATTACCTTACAAAAATAAGAGATGCGCTCGATAAAGAAGTTTATCCACAGACTTTTATGATTGCAGATTTAAATAACCTGAAAGTTGTGAATGATAAGTACGGACATCAATTAGGTGATGAGCTTTTAAAGTTATTTTCAAAAAGCCTGCATCATATATTACCTGAGAACGCATATCTCTATCGATATGGGGGCGATGAGTTTTATATTATCCTGCTCGGTGAGATTGTAGCTCCGGTTGAATCGCTTATCGTTAAAATCCGAGATTATCTGAGTGTGAATCCGGTGGTGATCAGCGGAAATGAAAAGATCATTCCATCCGTCGCTTTTGGATATTCATACCGTAAAAGCAACGAAAAGCCAGTTGGTGATTTAGAGAGAGAGGCTGACTTTAACATGTATGAGGAAAAAAAGAAAATGAAAGAGAAAAAGGCACTGTAACAAAGGAATACGTTCCATATAAAATAAAGAGCCTTGTGAAGGGGAGAGATTATTGTATGAAAAAATGTATACTGTTTATTTTGGTGATAGGATTGTGTACGGCGCTTGCCGCTTGCACAAAGAATCAAGCCACTGAGGATGAAAAAAAAGAAGAAGTCAGTAATACACGAAATGCGTATTATACCGCACTTGAAGAGATGATAAAAAATCATACTCTGCCTGATGGTGTAAGCTTTGAGGTCAATCCGCAGAATCCTGTGGGAGGAAATAAATTTTCCATTTATGATGTAGATCAAGATGGCAAAGAAGAGCTGATCCTAATGTACAATGACACCTATTCAGCGGAGATGAAAGGGTATGTGTTTGCCTATGATGCAAAGGAGAAAGAATTAAAGACAGAATTCAGTGAATTTCCATCGCTTACTTTTTATGATAACGGCGTAATCAAAGTAGAGTGGTCGCATAATCAGGGACTTGCCGGCGACCAGTTTTGGCCATATACACTGTATCGATACGACTCTGCTTCGGAGCGTTATCAATTGATTGGGATGGTAGATGCTTGGGATAAGTCATTTTCAGAAAGAGACAGCCAGAATAACCCGTTCCCCAGTGGGGCAGATACCAGCAGTACGGGAGTTGTTTATTACATCATGAAGGATGAAACGTATGATAATACCCATCCGGTAGATGTATCAGAATATAAAAATTGGCTTGATAAACAGATTGGAAGTGCGGCAGAGCTGCCAATTCAATATTTAGATTTAACCGAAGAAAACCTTTTACAGATAAAAAAATAAGAGCGCATTGAGATTTAGGCAGGTATCTGGGAACAGATACCTGCCTAAATTGCATTTTACCATATGCTCGGCGTTAGAATAAAAAATTGTAAAATCTTAGATTGATTTGTATTTTTCCAGCTGCTTGTATCCCAATACAAGCACTTATTCTTTTTTTGTGATATTAACAAACAAATGAAAGGAGAAATATAGTAAAATAGTAGGAAAGTTCAGTCAATTTATCTTACAATACAAAGGAGGCGGAAATGTTTCAGATTAGAATATTGAGTGAGGAAGATGTTAGAAAAGTATTGGATATGAAAAAGACAATAGCGGCAGTTGAGAAGGTCTATCGTTGCAAGGCAGAGGGAACCACTGTCGTTTGGCCGACTGTATTTCATGATTTTGAAACGGGAAAAGCAGATATGGATATCAAATCCGGATATATCAAAGAAGCACAGATCCACGGGATGAAAGCAGTAAATTGGTTTGCAGAAAATGAAAATAAGGGGATTCCGTCTCTGATTGGAATTATCATGGTTTTTGATTCAACAACTGGTGCACCGATTGGGATACTTGATGGAGCGTATATCACAGGAATGCGTACCGGTGCTGCGGGAGCCATCGGTGCCAGGCAATTAGCGAGGGAGGATTCGGAGCAGCTTCTCGTCCTCGGAGCGGGAAACCAGGCAGCTTTTCAAATCGCAGCCTTTCTTACTTTATTTCCTGAAATCAAGAGGGTAAGAATCGTCGATGTTTTGAATCCACAAAAAGCAGCTGCCTTTGCAGGGAGTATTAAGGATCGTTTAAGTGAAGAGTTTATGCTCGAGATAGACGAAAATGTGTCCTTTGAGGCAGCCGAAAATTTAGAGAAAGCGGTTTCTGAAAGTGACATAATCGTCACTGTAACTCCTTCAAGAAGTCCGGTTATAAGAAAGGAATGGGTAAAAGCAGGTACACATTTCAGTTGCATTGGGGCAGACATGGAAGGAAAAGAAGAAATTGACCCTGAATTATTTAGAAATGCTCGTATTTTTGCAGATGATAGAAAACACTGTATGGAAGTGGGTGAAATGGAAATCCCATTAAAGAAAGGGATTATAACGGAATCGGATATTATTGGAGAAATCGGTGAAGTACTATTGGGCAATTTGCCGGGACGGCTTTCTTACGATGAAATTACGATTTTCGATGCGACTGGGATGGCGCTTCTGGATATCATTACAGCACAAGAAGCACTGAAAGGTGCGGAAGAAAGGAACCTGGGGACGAAAGCGGGGATTTAACGAAAGGAGAAACTGATGAATCCACTATTAAATGAGCGAGATATAAAAGAAGCTTATGAGCGAATCGGAAAATATGTGTACAAAACCCCATTGCAAGAATCTTTTTATTTGGGGGGATATGGAAGAACGTATTATTTCAAGCTGGAGAGTACACAGACCGTTAAAAGCTTTAAAATTCGTGGAGCCTTAAATAAGATGCTTACTTTGAGTGAGGCGGAGAAAGCACAAGGGGTGGCAACGATTTCTTCCGGGAATCACGGCGCATCTGTAAGCTATGCTTCTAAGCTTCTTGGGATAGAACGAGCAGTTGTGATTGTTCCAGAGAAAACACCGCAAGCAAAAATACAAAAAATACGCTATTACGGTGCGGAAGCTGTTTTACTGGGGAAAAATTATGATGAAGCACATCGACTGGGGATGGAATTTATCAAAGAAAAAAATATGGTATACATTGATCCTTACTATGACGATCCTAAAATTTACGGAGGGCAAGGAACCATAGGCTTAGAGATTCTAGAGCAAAATCCTCAGATTGACACCATCGTGGTTCCAGTAGGCGGGGGTGGGCTGATTACTGGAATCGCAGTTGCAGTAAAATCGATCAAACCTGAAATTCGTGTTGTCGGTGTGCAGACCGCCGCCTGTCCGGCAATGATTCGGGCATTTTCGGATCACATTTTTTATGAGGAATATCCAAATCAACCGTCTGTATGTGATGCGCTGATTGGCGGAGTAGGTAAGCTTGCGTATGAAATGCTTCAAGATTATGTAGATGAATGGATTGAAGTGAAAGAAGAGAGCATAGAAAGAGCAACTGCCTTTATGATAAAAAAAGAGAAATTCATTGTCGAACCTGCAAGTGCAATTTGTGTAGGAGCCGTTAGGGATTACAGAGAACGCGTAGGTGGAAAACAGATTGCCTTAGTCATGAGCGGCGGAAATATTGATGAAGATTTAATGGTAAATTTAATCAATCGGTATGAATGAAGAGGAGGTGGGGTATGGAAGAAAAATTAGGATGCAGAAAAAATTTGGATGAAAAACTGAAGAATACTATTTTTCAGACCGTTGATTCTGAGCTAAAGAATTTGATTGAAATCCGAAATTACCTGTATCAAAATCCCGAAGTAGGAGGAGAGGAAGAAAAAGCAGCCTTTATGTTAACAGAAGCGTTGTCTCAGCATGGATTTTCTGTAGAAAGAGAATTCCATGGAATCCCACATGCTTTTCGAGCCGTCTTTAAAAGCAAAAAGGAGGGGCCTGTAATTGGATATCTGTGCGAATTTGATGCAATGCCGGAGACGGGACATTCCTGTGGACACAATATCATCGCTGCTGTTTCGTTGGGTGCGGCATTTGCAGTGCAGTCTATTCTGAAGGAAACCGGGGGAAGTGTGATTGTATATGGGACACCCGGTGAAGAATGCCTGTGTACGAAAGTACAGCTTGCAGACGAAGGTGCTTTTGATGAAGTGGATGTCGCTATGATGGCCCATCCGAATCCAAGAACGGAGGCAAGCATGAGCACCCTGGCTATTGAATCGCTGCAGATTGAATTTTATGGATTGTCTTCTCACGCAGGAGCAGCACCGGAAAAAGGTGTCAACGCATTAGATGCAGCCGTCTTTTGCTATGAGAGCATAGGCCATGAAAAACAATATTTAAGAGAAACCAATGTGTATGGTATTATTAATGAAGGTGGAAAAAAGGCAAGCTCAATTCCTGATTATGCCTCTTTAAAGTATCTGTTGAGAGCGAAGGACATGAAAGCACTCAAAAAAGTAAATCAGATGGTGAAGCGTTGTGCTGAAAGTGCGGCATTGCTTACGGGATGTACCGTAAAGATTTCGAATAATGAACCTTCAAATTATAATCTTGTGACGAACCAGACGCTGTCAGCTGTATTTAATAAATTTTATCAGGACTTGGGGGAAGAGACGATTTTTTATGTAGAAAGCAGCGCCTCTTCGGATATTGGAGATGTAAGCCACAAGGTTCCGGTGATTCACCCGTGGCTCGGCATGAACTGCCCGGAGTATCCGCTTCACAGTCGGCAGTTTGCGGATATGACAGTAACAAAAGAGGGAGACCGGGTATTGCGAATGGGGAGTTTAGCTCTGGCATTGACAGCTTGCGCGGTTTTAACCTCTGAAGAATTATTATCGAGAATTAAAGAAGAATTTTATCAGCAAAAATTTTCGATGGAAGAATAGAGTACTGTATCTGTGAAAAGTAGAAGGAGGCAGATTAATGGCATTGACGGTAAAGGATACCTTGGAGCTGGAAAATTTAAGAAGCTTTCGGCTTATTGCGGGAAAAGGCGGCTTAGAAAGGGAAGTGGTCAGAACTGGTATCGTTGATTTTGAATTTGTCCCAGAGATTAGCCTTGACAGACCTGCGGTGTTTGATCGGGACAGCTTTGTTATCAGTAGCCTTCTTTTTGCAAAAGAAAACGCAGAGGTGCTTTACAATGCGATACAGAGTCTGATTAATATGGGCGTCAGCGCTTTGGCGTATAAAAATATTTTTTTTCGGGAGTTGCCAAAGAGTGTGCTTGAGCTTGCAAATCATAATGATTTCGCTATTTTTGTATTTGATGACAGCGCATACTTTGAAGACATCATTGCCGACTTATCACTTGCAATCAGAGAAGAGAGTCAACTTACTGTAATGGAGTTAAAGCTGCGGGAGATCACGAAGCAGGAACATAGCAGAGAAGGAATTTATGAGATATCCGAACGATTGTTTCCGAAATTCAAGAGTAAATTAGTGGTTTTTTATTGTATACAGAAGGACGATAATGTGGAGCTGGATATTGATCGCGTTGTGCGGAACTATGGCTTACACGGCAAACGTCATTCAGAAATAGCAATTGCCCGGTACGGTTTAGCGATGATGGTGCTTGTATCAGGGGAACATGATGAAATTTCACGGTTTCAAGATTTGTTCCGGGATATCCTTTCGGCTTGTGGGCTTGCGATATCAGATTTTATATGCGGTTACAGCGCCATAAAAAATCGGCGGAGAGAATTAGATTTTGCCATTAGGGAAGCAATTCATGCACAGAAAGCAGCGGGACTTATGGAAAAAGAGTACCTTTGCTTTTCTGAAATTGGAATCTATCAATTCCTGTTGCCTTGCGAAGAGCGTCACTATTTAGAATACTTTATGAAGGGATATTTGAAGGATTTAATGCAAGAGGGAAGCGATGCAAACCATGAACTTTTGAGAACAGCGGAAGCCTTTGTACAATCAGGTGGAAATTTGAAAGATACCGCAGAACGGATTTTTGTCCATGAAAACACAGTGCGATACCGTATGAATAAGCTTCGTGAGCGATTGGCACAGGACAAGAGCGAATATGAATTTTTTGCAGACCTAGCACTTGCAGTAAAAATTTATAAAATTCGGGAGCTGGATCGGAGAGTATGAGTGAATTGGCTGATTTTTGCCTTTGGAATGAAGGATTAGTTGTAGAGAGAAACAAAAATCGCCATGAAATTTTGTGATAGAAATAATAAAATTCGACGAATACATTTGTATAATAAAAATAAGAAAGTTGGAAGTTTGAAGGAGGTATCTATGGAAATCAAAACATTTAAAGTGGAACAGTGGATGAATGAGTATGAAAATGATGCAGTGTATAATTTAGCAGAAACCTGCGTAGATTCACTTACTATCAGAGAACTGCTTTTACTGGCAGGAAAGAATCCAGAAGAATTTCTGAAGGGGCTGGCAGATACCAGAATGACGTACAGCCATATCTATGGCTCCGATGCATACCGAAAAGGCGTCAGTGAATTATATAAAAAAATAGAACCGGAGCAGGTTATTCCGACACATGGGGCAATCGGAGGAAATCACATGACCCTGCTTTCTATTTTAAGTAAGGGAGATTCGATGGTTTCCGTCATGCCGACGTACCAGCAGCATTATTCGATACCGGAATCAATCGGGGCAGAGGTAAATATCCTCCAGCTGACGCCAGAGGGAAAATTTCTTCCTGATTTAAAAGAGCTGAAACGCATGGTCGACAGCAATACGAAGCTGATTACAATCAATAATCCCAATAACCCGTCAGGTTCCTTAATTCCGCAGGAAATGCTGGAGGAAATTGTATGTATTGCAGCTAGTGCAGGGGCGTACATCCTTAGCGATGAAGTATATCGGGGGCTGAGCATAGACGGAAGCTATATGCCATCCGTAACGGATTTGTATGAAAAGGGAATCAGTATCGGAAGCATGTCAAAGGTGTTCTCCCTGGCGGGACTTCGAATGGGATGGATTGCAACTCGTTGCCAGGAAGTGATAGATCTATGCAAAGAACGCAGAGATTATGATACGATAAGCTGTGGTGTACTGGATGATATCTTTGCTTCTATTGCGTTAGAAAGCAAAGAAGAAATTTTCAAAAGAAATCGTGCGATTTTAAAGAAAAATCGTGAAATATTAGAAGAATGGGTGAATAAAGAACCGCATATTACCTATATAAAGCCTGAGGCAGGTACCACTGCATTGCTTTATTATGATTTTAAAGTTCCATCCAAAGAATTTTGTAAAAACCTATTGAGAGATACGGGTATTTTCTTTACTCCGGGAGAATGCTTTGATTTGGAGTATTGTGTTAGAATCGGTTACGCGTATGACTCTAAGACCCTTGCAGACGGATTAAGCAGGTTGAGCGAATACATGAAAAAACTGGAAGCATAAAAATAGATATTGAACTGAACGCTTGATTCGCGCTTCTATAACGAAGGGGGGCTGTAAAAAAACTCCCTTAAAAGAAAAATCGCTCAGGCCGTGAGGCTTGAGCGATTTTTTGGTATAATTAATTATGCAAATAAATAAAAACACCAATGATAATTATACTGTAAGACAGTTGAAATTACCATTGGAAATTGAAAAATTAATTGATATTTCTGATCCAGTATATACTTTTTGTGAAGTTATGGATCACATCGACCTATCAAAATATTTTGTAGAGAAAGGCTACAGAACAGGTCGTCCAAGATGTGATGAACACAAACTCCTCAAAGTGATACTCTTTGCCTTTATGGAACACGGAATCTGCTCTCTGCGCGAAATCGAAAAACTTTGCAGAAATGATATCCGTTACCTGTATCTTCTTGATGGCATGAAGGCACCTTCTTTTGCTACATTTGGCAACATCATCAGAAATGAACTGACTGATTCCATTGAACATATTTTTTTGGATGTGAATACATATATTTTTGAAAAGGATCATGTCGACCTAGAACACACCTACATTGATGGGACAAAAATAGAGGCAAATGCAAATCGCTATACCTGGGTATGGAAAAAGTCCTGTACAAAAAACCGTGGAAAGGTTTATGAAAAGATATCCATGCTAATTGATGCAATGAACCAGGAAGTATTAGGATATTTCGGTGTAAAACTTGATAAGAGAGACGAATATGCTGTTGAATATGTATCTGAACTCTTGGAAAGGTACAAGAATGCAACAAATCTGGTGGAATCCACGTTTGTATCTGGTTGTGGTCATAGAAAAAGCCTTCAACAAAAACAATATCAGGAATTAGGGGGATATCTCGATCGATTAAAGACATATGCACATCATATAGAAGTCTGTGGAGATGAAAGAAACAGTTATTCTAAAACCGATCACGATGCCACTTTTATGCGCATAAAACGGGATTATATGGGCAATGATCAGCTTCTCCCGGCGTATAATCTACAGACCGCTGTCTGTGATGAATATATAGCAGTAGTTGATGTAAAACCATATGCATCAGATATGGAATGCTTTGTTCCTTTGATGGAAAAATTCAATGAAATCTATGGTCATTACCCAAAGTATCCAGTTGCAGATGCCGGCTATGGTTCCTATAATAACTATCTTTACTGTGAAGAGCATAGAATGGAAAAATATATGAAATTTACCATGTTCAAAAAAGAAACATCGGATAAGAAGTATCATGAAAATCCATATCGTGCAGTCAACTTTAAAAGAGACGAGAATGGAAATTTGATATGCCCAAATGGAAATATGTTTCACTTAAAAAGCAAACAACATGTCTATAAAAACAAATATGGCAGAACCGAAGAAATCTATGAATGTAAATCGTGTGAAGGCTGCCAATTTAAAAACGATTGTTGTCCTAAGGCAAGCAAAAACAGAACCATTCGAATGAATCAGGAATTAACATCTATACATCAAGAGGTAATTACAAATCTTGAATCAATACATGGCGCACTGTTGAGAATGAATCGTAGTATTCAGGCAGAAGGAACCTTTGGGATTTTAAAATGGGATAAATCCTACAAAAGATTATTTCGAAGAGGTGAGAAAAACGCAATTCTTGAACTTACACTGATTTCTTGTGGTTTTAATCTTTATAAATATCATAATAAAAAGCAGAGAAACAAGTTGGCTGCTTAAAATCCAAGAACTATACTCATAGCTTTATTAAGTGCACGCTTCTTTATGGAAAAATCAATCATTATCATAAAAAATAGATAAAAAAACGAAGAATCACCATAACCATCATCTGCCGGAACTGGTGATTCTTCATTAAGGACTTATTTTACAGCCCCTTTTTTAGTATGAAGATAACAGGAGGCGGGAACTGCATTGTGATTTTCCCTTGTTAATAGTAACTTAAGAATTGATTACTTGAAATGTAGGACCTAAAACTTTTATAATAATACCATAATTAAACAGAAAAAATATTCATTTAAGGGCCAAGCCTTTGATGGAATTGAAAGATACATAGAATCAATGTGAAAATAACAGTATTTACAGCTGGCAGGAAGGGGGTATTCATGCGGCAAGTGGAAGAAAACATGGATTCAACGCAGAGAAGGCAGATTCGCAGAGAAAAATTAAAACAGAAAAGGCTTAGGCGGAAAAAAATCCAAAAAAGACTGCTACTACTCACAGTCGGTGTTTTTGCGGTATTCTTTCTTCGCAGTGTTGTTGTTCATTTTGTTTTAAACGGGGAGAATGAGAATTCAAATACTGTTTTTCAAAGATTGTGGAATAAAGACGGTGCGGTGCTGGGTACGGTGATGCTGGATGCCGGTCATGGCGGAAATGATTGTGGGACAACGGAAGCGGAACTTCCTGAAAAAGAAGTAAATATCCAGATTGCGTTGAAAATACAGACTGAATTAGAAAAAAGAGGGATTCGCGTTTTTATGACGCGTAAGGACGATACTTATGTTTCTCTGAAAGAACGTGTGGAAATGGCTAAAAAAGAGCAGCCGGACATTTTTTTGAGCATCCATCAGAATTCTTTTGAGGACGGAAATGTCAGGGGAACAGAAATTTGGTATAATGAAGAGAAAAGGATCGGCGGGGATAAGAGCCGAGTGCTGGCAGAACGGATACAGGAAGAAATTATAAAGGATAGCCAAGTTATAAGCAGGGGAATCGTTGAGGACCAGGAATTGCAGGTGCTGCGCGAAACGGAGGTGCCAGCGGTCCTGATGGAAATCGGCTATGTTACAAACGCAGAAGACTGGAAACAAATGACGTCTCCCGATTATCAGGAAATGATTGCGGGGTATATCGCGGAGGCTGTGAAAGCATATCTGCTGCAGCAGAATGGGGACGAGCTTGTATAGCAGGTGAGAATATTAGTCTTTTAATTCAACTAATTCAAAGCTGCTTTTATGAAATCGCAGTAAGCCTTCTTCTCTTAACTTAGAAAGCTCGTTTGACATTGCACTGCGGTCTACCGCGAGATAGTCAGCGAGCTCCTGGCGGTTAAATGGTACCTTAAAGGACTGGCTCTGCGCTTGAAGTGCTTGTGAAGACAGATAAGACAGCAATTTTTCTCTTGTAGTGCGTCTTGTGATGTGCTCTATTTTTTGAGTTAATAGAACATTTTTTCCGGCAAGTATCTGCAGCATGTTTTGCATTAATTTAGTTGGGCTGTTGCCGAGAGCGGCGGAAGGTTCTGTTAGCTTAAGGTAGTTCAGAAATAAGATATCACAGTCTTCCGCAGCGATAACGCTGACCGGATAAAAAGGAAGCTGTGCACAAAAGAATGCTTCTCCAAACAAATCCCCCTTTTCGAGGCGGGCAAGAATCATGCGGTTTCCCCAGAAATCTTCTTTTATGACGTTGACACTGCCGCTCGTAACAATTCCAATGCTGGAAACGGGATCATTTACAGAGACAACGAATGTATTTTTGGGATAAGTTCTTTTCTTTGCATTCAGGGATTTTAAAATGGCTGAAATCTCATTTGCAGATATGCCGGAAAACAGCGGGCAACAAAGGGAAAGTAAACGATTTAAATCCATAAGAACCTCGTTTCTTAACAGCGTTCAGTCAATTAGTTTTATTTAGTATAGTAGAATCCCAAAGTCAAGTCAATAAAATCAGTTGCTCTTGCATCCCAAAAAAGGTAAGATAGAAAAATAAAGTAACAATCAGGAGTAGTGTATGAGTAGGATAACAAATTTTGTGAATATGAACGCAGTCGCGGTAAAAGCAAAAGAGCAGGGTCAAAAATCCTCTCCCGGATTTCAAGATATTTTAAGCCAGAAGATGCAGCTGGCCTCAGGAACAGAAGATACAACTGATTTGGAGTCTGTTTTCCGACGAGCCGCTGAAAAATATCAAGTTCCATTGAGTTTACTGAAGGCGGTAGCGAAAGCAGAGTCAGATTTTAATGTAAAGGCGGTATCAAGGTGTGGTGCGCAGGGCGTTATGCAGCTGATGCCGGAAACCGCATCCGCACTTGGTGTCAGTGACGCATTTGATGCGGAGCAGAATATTTTTGGCGGGGCAAAGTATTTGGCGCAGAAGTTAGAACAATACGGAGGCGATATAAATCTGACACTGGCCGCCTATAATGCCGGAAGCGGGAATGTAAAAAAATATGGGGGCGTTCCTCCATTTAAAGAAACCCGTAATTACATAGATAAGGTTACGAGTTATATGGAAGATACTTGGGACGGTAGCGAGTATCAAAATGCGCAGCTGCGGCGTGATATCTCTCTTCAAACAGGAGGGAGCGTGGATTCATTGGAACAGATTTCCTATATGGAGGTACTGAAAGCAATGATGCGAATTGACATTCTTAGTCATGAACTTGGAAGTTTGGCTGAAACAGGAGACTTGGATGATGGAGCATAACAGAAAATGGAGTCAGGCTTTAGAAAAGAGAAGAACACAAATTTCAAACCTTTTTTGGGGGATTGTGTGCATTGAATTTCTTGCCGAGCTATCTGTGTTTTCTGCCTTGAAAGCGACTCATTTCTTTTATAACGATGCGGATAAATTGAATTATTTGTGGCAATATGTCTTAATTCCTTCATTGCTCAATCTGCTGTTCGTCTCTGTTTGTTCTGCTTCACAGCATTCAAAAAGCAGGACGACAAACCAGAAAAATGATGCCATTTTGTTCACCGGCTCGATTATGTGTTTTGTCCTTACGTATTTTCACGATGCAGTGTTCGTTGTGTACGCATCTTACATCCTACCGATTATGATTGCGACCCTGTTCGGTGAATCGGAAAAGACAAAGGCAGTGTTTCTTGGAAATGTCGTCTTATCTGCCTTTTGCTGGGGGCACTCTTACATACATATTACGAATCCCTCTGAGATTTTTTTCATTAACTTGACTGCCTTTTACGCTGTTTTGTTCGCCGCTTATCTGTTTTGTCAGGTGTTGATTTCCTATAATAAAGAAAATTTGATTTATTTGAGATCGGGAGATCGGCTGCAGCAGAGCCTCAAGGAGCAAATAAAGCAGGATTCTCTCACAGGGCTATATAATCAAAATACATTTTTTTCTTATATAGGGACTGTGCTGAATGAGGATACACCAAAGGGAAAAGAAACTGCACTTGCCATTTTAGATTTGGATGATTTTAAAAAAATTAATGATACTTACGGACATTCTACAGGGAATGAAGTGTTGACAAGTCTTTCTAAAATGCTGCGAGTCTTTTTTTCAGAGGAAAACGAGTTTGTTTCGAGATATGGAGGAGAAGAATTTGCAATTTTGTTTCGCGGGACAACGCAAGAGGGTGCCTTTAAAAAAATTGATTCTTTTCGGAGTGAATTCGCAAAGTTGTCATTGCCCTCCATGAATTATGAGCACGTTACTTTCAGCGTGGGAATTGCGCAGTCAGATTTTTTTAGAGATAATCCAGATGATTTATTCGATCGTGCGGACCATGCACTTTATCAAGCGAAAGCGGAAGGGAAGGATAGAATCGTAATTTTCACATAACTTTTAAATACATTTTACATAAGATAAGTTGACTTTCGGAAAAATCCCATTTAATATTTGTAATAATTTCGAATATATTGACAAAATTACTCGAATGTGGTACACTGTGTTACAAATCGAATAGTTGTCAAGAATTTCTCGACAAAGGCAAAACTGTTGAAAAGCAGTGACGCAAAGCTACAGGGTCTAAGAGCATTTGCTTATGACAGCCAGTTTCCGAAAGAAGATTTTTATCAAAGGATGGGTTGCAATTTGATAAGAATTGGAGCTTTTTTTTGTTCCCATTATTCCTTAAATTAGAAAAATATTGCAAGGGAGAAATGTGGTAAATAGTCTTGTAAAAAAGGGCTGAAAAATGTAAAATATATTAACAAATGATTAACGAAAATTCACTGACGATAGATTTTTTTGAAAAAATATGTAACTTAAAGTAAAGGAATGGTGAAAAAATTGGCATTTTTAAGTACTTTGAATATTAATGGTTCTGCTCTGACCGCCCAACGTCTTCGTTTGAGCATTATTTCTGAAAATTTGACAAACAGGGAAACGACAAGAACTGAGGCAGGGGGACCTTATCGGAGAAAGACGGTGGCTTTTGAAGCCATTGAGCAGGGAGATTTCAAATCATTGATGAATCGCGCATTAGGCAAGCAGCCTGCAACAGGAGCGGGGAATGGCGGCGTTCGTGTCAGCGAAATCATTGAAGATCAATCACCGTTTAAGACCGTTTACGATCCATCACATCCTGATGCCGATGAAATGGGATATGTTAATCTTCCAAATGTAAATATATTACAAGAAACGGTAGATGCAATGAGTGCGTCTCGATCCTATGAAGCAAATGTTACAGCGATTAATGCCGTGAAGCTGATGGCATCTAAAGCTTTAGAGGTCGGGAAATAGACATAGTAATTGAATATTTAAGTGACTAGATGGAGGGAAAGAATGTTTATTACACCTATGCAGCCGTTAAGTGGAATCAATTCCATTTCAGAAGCGGAGGTACAGAAAGGCGAAAGCGCTTCTGCTGCCCCGTTTAAAGCATTGTTTGACAATGCGATTAATAATGTGAAAGAAACGGAAGGCCAGACTGCGAAAGATACAGAAGCGTTGGCACTCGGAGACATAGATGACCTGCATACCTTGGGGATTAATTCGACGAAAGCATATCTTTCTGTGCGTTTGTTGGTAGAAATGCGCAACAAAGCACTGGATGCTTATTCAGAATTAATGCGTATTAACTTATAAAATCTAGAGAACGAATGAGGAATGGCTTTTGCGTGAGAAATTTGATAAAGTAATAGACCAAATAAAAGAAATCAATAGTAAATTAAGTAACAGAAACCGCTATATTATTATAGGGGGTGTTGTTGCGGTTTTCCTGTTTGCAATTATTTGTGCTGTGTTGTTAAACTCAAAACCATATGACACTATGTTTACGGGAGTAAATCAGCAGGAAGCATCGGAAATCGTGAGCGCTCTACAGGATTTAAGTGTAACAGCGAAGTACGATAATGAAGGCAATGTTTCTGTACCGAAGAATCAAGTCGATGAATTGCGGGCGAAGCTGGTTATGCAGGGATATCCGAAAAGCGGATTAACCTATAATACGTTTTCCTCCAATGTGGATATGATGGCGACTGATTTTGAGAAGAATACGTATAAAATTTATGAGCTTCAGGACCGTTTGGCCTCGACGATTCGCCTATTTGACGGTGTGAGTGATGCAGTAGTTACAATTGCAGTCGGGCAAGATCAAAAATATGTTCTGGAGAAGGAAAAGGTAGAGCCGAGTGCAAGCGTAGTTGTCATAACGCAAGGAAATACCTTAGACAATGATCAGGTACAAGGAATACAGAGATTAGTAGCGAGAAGTATTCCGAGTATGAAGCCGGAACAGGTACTCATTACAGATAATACGGGAAGAGATTTGACCTCGATGGATGATCTCTCTCAGACGGGTTCCTCTAAATTGCGGCTGGCGCTTGAGCACGATATGGAAAATACGATACAGAGTAAGGTTTTGCATTTACTAACCCCTATTTTTGGGAAAGATTCTGTTCGGGTTACTGCAAAATGCACCATGGATGTAGATAAAAAAATTAAAGAAATTATAACTTATCTTCCAAGCACAGACGACCAAAAGGGAATTATTTCGAAAGAAGATAATAATATCGAAATCATAGGAGAAGGTACTGCCTCTGCCGGTGTTGTTGGAACGGACAGCAATGCGCAGGTTCCGGTTTATCCTAATATCACAACAGATGGAAATGAAATCTATTATAAGGATGACAAATCCTTCGATTATCTGGTAAGTAAAGTGAAAGAGCAGATTCAAAGCGATTCAGGTGCTGTGGCAGATTTGGCGGTATCAGTTGTGATTAACGGAAAACAATTGAGTAAGGCAGAGTTAGCTGAAATAAAAAGGCTGGTTGCGATTACAGCAGGTATTGATACAGAGAATGCGGATGAGAAGGTTGCTGTCTTTAAGGCAAGCTTTACCGAGGATACGGTGCCTACAGGCGGCCTGCTTAGCACTTTAGGCAAAAGCAAGGCGGTACCAATTGCAATCGGAATTTTGGTGTTCCTTTTAATTGCGGCACTGATTGTATTCTTTGTTGTGCGGCGCATAAAAGCAAAAAAAGAAATCGAAGCAAACTTACTTGCTGTTGCTGAAAACGATGGAGATGAGCGTACAACAAGCATAGAAGAATTGATTAAATTGGATGAATTAAAGCAATCCAGAGAACAAGAATTAAAAGATGAAATTCGTGAATTCGCTGAGAAGAATCCAGAAATATCAGCGCAGCTTATTAAAACTTGGCTAAAGGGAGGCGAAGGAAATGCCGACTGAATTGACGCCCGGGCAGAAAGCGGCTGCCGTAATCATCGCTTTGGGAGCGGATAAAGCATCCAAAATTTATAAACACTTAAGTGAAGATGAGTTGGAGCTCTTGACGGTTGAGGTTGCGAGGCTACGTAACTTATCTTCGGAGCAGACAGAGAGTGCCTTAGATGATTTTTATAAATTATGTTTGACGCAAAAGGTTATAACGGATGGCGGACTGGAGTATGCCAGATCGGTATTGGAAAGAGCCTTTGGACCGCAAACTGCAAATTTTTTGCTCGAAAGAGTGACAAAAACGTTAAAGGTTCGTTCTTTTGAATTTATCCGAAAAACAGACAGCAAAAATTTAATAGCCATTATTCAGCATGAGCGCCCGCAGACGATTGCACTGATCCTATCCTATGCAAGATCAGATCAAGCGGCCGATGTAATCGCTGAACTTCCGAAACGTAAGAGATTAAAAGTGGTTGAATGCATTGCTAACATGGATAGCGCTTCACCGGATAACATCAAGCTTGTGGAAAGCGTAATGGAGAAGAAATTTGCTTCTGTTCTTTCGACTGACTTTGCACAGATTGGCGGCGTGGATTACATTGCGGATGTAATGAATCACATGGATCGCGGAAATGAAAAATACATCTTCGACGAGTTGGGTAAGAAAGATGCGAAGCTGGCGGATGAAATCCGGAAGAAGATGTTTGTATTTGAAGATATTGTGGTATTGGATAGTATGGCGATTCAGAAATGCTTGCATGAGGTTGATTCTCACGATTTGGTTTACGCGCTCAAAGGTGCGACAAAAGAAGTTTCCGATGTTATATTTGCAAATATGTCCTCGCGTATGGCAGAAACCGTACGGTCCGATTTGGAGTATACATATAATGTAAGAGTTCGTGATGTAGAAGAGGCGCAGCAGCGTATTGTGGCTGTTGTCCGGAGACTGGAAGAAGAAGGCGAGATCGTTGTTTCAAAAGGAGGAAAGGACGAAATCATTGCTTGATTTTAGAATGTAAGTGGCAACGAGGGGGGTGTGAGCGCTGAAAGTCGATAAGTATGAATTCTTTCAGTATTTTGAAAACGACGAAGAGAAGGGGAACACACGGATGGAAAAGGAAGCGTCTGAGGTTTTTGATCCCGCTGGAGAACAAGTTGACGAAAATACTTTAAAAATTAATGAAGCAAAAGCGAATGAAACGACAGGTAGTGTAGATGAGAAATCAGATATGGATGCCTGGCTGGAAGAGACACGGCAAGATGTCCCTCAGGAGATCATAGAGCAGGCGAGAAGAGACGCTGATGAAATAATGAGGAAAGCTGCGATTGACGCAAGCGAGGTTATGAATGCAGGTCGGCAGAGAGCACTGGAATTGCAAGAAGAAGCAAGATCAGAGGGGTATCAGGCCGGTTATGATGCTGGAAAAGAGGAAGCGCTCCAGTGTGCGCAGGAAGAATGCAAAGCCGAGTTGAGTCAAAAATATTTTGATCTGCTGGAAAGTGTGCGTGCAGCAGCCTTGCAAATTGACGAAAAGAAGAAAGAAATGCAGCAGCAGTATCTGGAACAGATGAAGGAAATGGTATTGGCTGTCGCGGAAAAAGTGATAAATGTTAGCTTGAAATCGAGCGCGGAAGTAATTGAACGTATGATTTTGTATGCACTTGAAACGAGCGGTTCTTACCAGTGGGCAAAGGTGCGGATTTCTGCAGAAGATGCAAGAAGGATGCAAGAAGGCGGCATAAATTTAGATGAGGCTTTAAAACACGTTGCAGACCGAGTCAAAATTGTCATAATTGAGGATGCACCTTCCGGAACCTGTTATGTGGAGTTCCCTGACCAGATTATAGATATCAGTGCACAGTCCCAGCTTCAAAATATTAAAGCACTGACTGAGATGTAGAAATTAGGAGGTCTAACCTTGTTTTTTCAGGAAATAACCGACTTAATAAAGAAATCGGAAACAATCAGCCGGATTGGTAAAATTGAAAATGTGATAGGTATGACGATTGAAGCCTCAGGAAGTAAGGCTGGAGTCGGAGATATCTGCATGATTAGTGATGGCGGCAAACGCGAGGTTATGGCTGAGGTGGTAGGATTTAAGGATGAAAAAATTTTACTGATGCCCTATGCGGAATTGAGCGGCATTGCGGTAGGAAATTACGTGAAAAATACATATCGAAAATTACAGATACCTGTGGGAGATTTTTTACAAGGGCGGGTAATCGATGCCTTGGCAAATCCGATTGATGGCTTGGAAAGTTTTCCGAAAGGAGAAAAATATACCGTTGTAAATAAGTATATTAACCCCTTGTCACGTCCGCCGATTTCACAGCGATTGGATTTTGGATTGAAAGCAATTGACGGTCTTAATACAATAGGAAAAGGGCAGCGAATTGGTATTTTTGCAGGAAGTGGTGTTGGAAAGAGCACCTTGATGGGAATGATTGCAAGGAATGGAAAAGCAGATATTAACGTCATTGCTCTGGTAGGTGAAAGAGGCAGAGAGGTTCGAGAATTTATCCAAAAAGATTTAGGAGACGAAGGACTGAAACGCTCAATTGTCATTGTAGCAACTTCAGACCAACCGGCTATGCTTCGCATGAAATGCCCAATGGTGGCGACTACGATTGCCGAATACTTTAAAAATCAGGGCAAAGATGTATTGCTGATGATGGATTCACTCACTCGATTTGCGATGGCACATCGAGAAGTGGGGCTTGCAGTTGGAGAACCACCGGTTGCAAGAGGATACACCCCTTCTATTTACAGTGAATTGCCAAAGCTCCTGGAACGAAGCGGCAACTTCAACGAAGGCTCTATTACAGGAATTTATACTGTTTTGGTGGAGGGCGATGATACAAATGAGCCGATTTCGGATACGGTGCGGGGCATTGTAGATGGACATATTGTCCTTTCAAGGAAACTGGCACATAAGAATCATTTTCCGGCAATTGATGTCAACAGCAGTATTTCAAGACTTATGGACTCAATCGTGTCAGAGGAACA
The DNA here is from genome assembly GCA_963521065.1 of uncultured Anaerovorax sp. GTDB lineage: Bacteria > Bacillota > Clostridia > Peptostreptococcales > Anaerovoracaceae > IOR16. The sequence goes on from CAUQTI010000006.1 coordinate 67,435, forward strand.
TAAGAAAACAGCGTCCTCAATACGTGATATTATGAGCACCTATCAGCAGAATGAAGATATGATTGCAATTGGTGCATATAAGGCAGGGAATAACCCGAAGTTAGATAATGCAGTTTCTAAAATAGATTCCATTAATCGCTTCTTAAAACAGGAAATTAACGCTTCGATTCAGTATGATGAAATTATACATCAGATGGAAGCCATTGTCGGATAATGCGAAGGGCAGGATGGATAAGAAGCAATGAAGAAATTTCAATTTTCGTTAGAAAATGTAAAAAAATATAAAGAGCAGATTTTAGATAGCTTGAAGATGGAGCATGCTGTGCTTCTAGAACAGGTAAGGCATCAAGAAAATATCATCAGAGAATTGGAAAAGCAATACCATGCTTATAATGCCGAGTTGATAGAGAAAAATTCTAAGGGGATTACAACTTTAGAATTGTGCCAATACAAACAATATCTTAGAATTATGCAGCATAAGATAAAAGAACAGTTCTCTTTATTGGAACAACTGAAAAATGAAGAGCAAAAGAAAAAAGAGCAGGTTGTAGAAGTAAAAACAGAAACTGCTTCTTTTGAGAAATTAAAAGAAAAGCGATGGATTGAGTATCGAAAACTGGAACAGAAAGAAGAAGAGCTTTTAATTGACGAAATGATATCAAATAAGATGCATCGCGAAAAAGCGTAGATTATTCATTTGGAGGATTTTTCTTTCAAATAAATAATAGATGAATGATACAGAAAGGAGGTGAAAAGATGTACACAGGAGCAAATTATTCGATTCAAGGCAACGCATTTGCGGCGAAGGGAAAGACAGATGTAAAAAACAGCAGCAGAGAAAAGAATTCTAAATTTGAAGACTCTTTGATGGCTGCTTTGCAGGAAAGCACTTTTTCAAAACAAAGCCCATCTGACATAAAAAAAGAACGCGTAGTTACTTCGAAGGAAGAGCCGGTAAAGCAAGAGAAAGAGTCCTCGCTAGAGAACGATTTGGACAGTACACAGGCAGCAAAGGCTTTGTTTTTGCTAAACCCAGAGCTCGGATCCGTATTTAATGCAGAAAATGGAAGAGAAATCTCAATGTTGACGGCCGCAATCGGCGATGTAAACCTGGAGTCAACAGGGAGCGTTTCTGAGGCAGCAGCTTCTTCCTTAAACCAAGCGGCAAACGTACCTGAGAATACAAACGTTCTTCAAGCGGCTGTTGGCGAAACTGTAGTTTTGCCAGAAAATAAAAAAGCATTTACGGAAATGAAAGAAACAGTGAAAACGGGAGAAACTGAGAAAGCTGCAAAAGCAGACAACCTGTTTGCTCGTCCGGCTGAAACAGAGAAAACTGGCGTAGTCGCCGAAAAATCTAAGCTTGGCGATATGGCGCAAACCGGACAAAAAGAAAATCAGAAATCGATTTCTTCGTCACAAAACACTGAGAAACAAGAAACTCCGCCTGAAATTTTAACTGCATCAAATCCATTTAAGGGAGAAGCACTGGATTTTTCGAAGGTTAATATAAAAGTTGGCGAAAATACAGAAAATGCGGATCCGCAAATTTTAGGAAAAGAGGTCGCTGAGTCAATACTGCACCATGCTTCGGAAGGAAAAAATATATTTGAAGTGCAATTGAATCCGGAAGAGCTTGGGAAGATACAGATTAAATTGACCTTTGAATCAGGGAAAGCATCCGTTCTTCTGAGCTGCTCGAATGCAAAAACACAGGAAATTTTGATGAGTCAATCAGAAAACATTCGTCATATTATTGAACAGCAAACAGGTTCTGAAACCATTGTGACGGTAAAAGAAGAAGCGTATACGAAGCAGCAGGACTTTGACGGAAGAGGACAGAATCGCCGTGAAGAGGAACAGAAACAGCAGATGCAAAGAGAAGATAGCGTAAATGCAGAAGAATTTGTAAAGCAGTTAAAATTAGGATTGACAGGAAAGGAGGAATCGTATGCCTTCAACTAACGCGTTGAGTGCTTTAGACAGCGCTTATACAAACAGAGTTTCATCTACGACATCAACCAGTAAAATGGGGACCTCTGAATTGGGATTTTCTGATTTTGTAACATTGCTGGTAGCACAACTGAAAAATCAGGATATGATGAACCCGATGTCTGATACCGATTTCATTGCGCAAATGGCACAGTTTTCTGCCTTGCAGGCAATGAACACACTTTCCGAGACAAATAACACGTCTTACGCAGCGTCCCTGGTTGGAAAGAAAGTGACAGCCGCTGCACTAGATAAAAACGGCGCTTTAGAAAAAACAACAGGTACGGTAACGGGTGTCGGCCTATTTGACGGAACTCCCACAATTTACATTGGCGAAAAATCCTTTAAGCTGGAACAGATTATGGTTGTAGGTGAATTACCTGCTTCAGAAGAGACGCCTGGCGATGACGATGACAATGGCAGTGCTACAGACGGAAAGACAGAAGAAACTACAGATAAGGGTAACGAACAATGAACGGAATCAATGAGCAGAACCGAATCCTGCAAACAGGGCAAAACAGCATTAAACTGAATCAGACATTACGTCAGAATGCAGGTGGCGCTAGTTTTGAAACGCTGTTGAAAGAACAACTGAATAAGAATGCAGAGCTGCAGTTTTCAAAGCATGCAAAAGAACGTGTCAATGAGCGAGGCATTGAAATTACCGACCAGCTGCTCACCGATTTGAACCGTGCAGTTTCCAAGGCAAGGGATAAGGGCGCGAAAGATGTGGTAATCTTCGATGCAAAGAATGCGTTTATTGTAAATGTTCCTAACAACATGGTAATCACAACGATGGTGGGAACTGAATTAAAAGAGAATGTTTTTACAAATATTGACAGTGCCGTAATGATATAACTGGACCATTTTGGAGGTTATGGAATGAAATCTGATTGATTTGATTCCTTCGGCGAAAGAGAGGAGACAGAATGGTTAGATCAATGTTTGCTGCCGTAGCTGGTCTGCGTGCGCATCAGACAAAAATGGATGTAATAGGTAATAATATTGCAAATGTAAATACATATGGGTATAAGAAAGCAAGAGCTACCTTTAAAGATCAGTTTTATGCAACCCTGAAGGGTGCCAGTGATCCGGGGGAGCTTTACGGAGGTGGAAATCCGTCACAGATTGGATATGGATCCCAGATTGGTTCCATTGATGTGGCACATACCACAGGAGGAATAGCGGCTACTGATATCGGTACAGATGTTATGATTTCAGGAAACGGGTATTTCCTTACCGGAGAATATAACAGCAAGGGATATGACGTTACCAGCAAAACAGATGGCAACAATTTAACGGCTTTGAACTTAACAAGAGTTGGTATTTTCTACTTTGACGGAAATGGCAGCTTGCTTGACGGAAACCGAAACCATGTATACGGTTTTAAGAATTATGCAGAGATTGGGCAGGATCCAAACTATATCAAGACGGATGCAGGCGGCGGCACAGCGAAGAAAACCTTGGAGGCACTCCAAATTCCGCAGATTGTTATGAATGAAGATGGAAGTGCCAAATTGGATACAGACGGAAATTATACGCTTGTAGAATATGACGATACAACTGGTGAGCCTACCAATTTAAGCGGAGATGAGTATGCTGCGGGCATGAAATTAAATTCAGTCAGCATAGGTGCAGATGGAACCGTCTCTGGAATGAATGATAAAAAACAGATTGTATTTGTGGGCAAGATTGCAGTTGCAAATGTTCCAAACCCAAATGGGTTAGAGGCTACAAACAATTCTTATTTCAAAGCAAAAGCAAATACAGGAATCATTACGGCGGAAATTCCGGGGGAAGGAGCTACCGGCGAGCTGGCATCAGGAAAGCTGGAAATGTCAAATGTAGATCTTTCACAAGAATTTACGGATATGATTACAACCCAAAGAGGATTTCAGGCCAATACGCGAATCATTACCGTAACAGACCAAATGCTTGAGGAACTTGTTAATTTAAAGAGATAATTGGCTTCTTAAGACAGGGCGTTTTCTGCCCTGTCTTCTAAAAGAAAGGATGACAAGATGATTAAACTGACTAAATTGAACAATGAGGAATTTATTGTGAACTGCAATCAAATCCAGATGATCGAGCTGATTCCAGAGGCGAAAATCGTTTTAATGAACCGAGAATTTTTCGTTGTAAGAGAAAGTGCGGAAGAAATTGTTGAAAAAATCATTCGTTATAATGCCAAAATTATTGATGCAGCAAATATTACTGTGACTAAGAACCAGGAATAAACGAATCTTTTAGGGTAGACGGAAGGAGCAGAGAGAATCAATGGATCTTACTAGTATAATTGGGATTATCAGTTGCACATTGCTAGTTATAAGCGGTATCGTGGTCGGAAAGACAGGGGTAAATATCACATCGTTAATTAACTTTGCAGATCCGCAAAGTGCATTGATTGTAATTGGTGGTACCTTCGCAGCTCTTTTGGCATCTTTTTCAATGTCCTCCTTCAAAGAGATACCGAAGCATTTAAAAATAATTATGACAAAAGACAAGCACAACCCAAAGGATTACATTGATGCAATCGTGGGGTGTGCTGAAATTGCCAGAAAAAACGGGTTGCTTGCATTAGAAGAACACGCGAATGAACAGGACGACCCGTTTTTAAAATCCAGCTTGTTGCTGATTGTAGATGCTATTGATGCTGATAAAGTAAGAGCGATGCTGGAAGGCGACTTAGGTTATATGAATACGCGCCATGAAGAAGCAGTCTCACTTTATGAAAAAGGATCCGCATTGGCGCCTGCATTTGGTATGATAGGAACCTTGATTGGATTAATTAATATGCTTGCAGACTTGGATTTGAGTTCAGAAGATGGTACGGCAACACTTACAGGCGGTATGGCACTCGCCTTAATTACCACTTTCTACGGCTCCATGCTTGCAAATGTCTTTTTTACTCCCGTTGCAAATAAGTTGCAGGTTCGCCATGAAAGAGAAGTTTTGTGTAAAGAAATTGTAATAGAGGGGATTTTATCAATTCAATCCGGAGAGAATCCAAAGTTTATCAGAGAAAAATTGATGTCCTTCCTGTCAGAAAAAGATAAGGCAAGCTTGTCTGATTCCGGGGATGAAGCGGAGGGCGGAAAGAAGCCGAAAAAAGCGAAGAAAGAAAAGAAGAAAAAGTAATTCAGGGGACATTTTTTTTAACTATTATAAAGGAGTGGGAGCAGAAGATGCAAAAAAAACCTAAGAAGCCGGTTGATAAGAACGCATGGATGAATACATACAGTGATATGGTAACCTTGTTGTTGTGTTTCTTTGTAATGCTCTTTGCTGCCTCCAGTGTAGATTCCGCTAAATGGTCAGTTTTAGTAAGAGCATTGAATCCGAATGCAAAAGAAGTTTCGCAGATTGTTACAGAGGAGATGGCAGGCTCAGAAGGCGAGTATCCTCTTTCGTCAGGCGGTAAAGGTTTAATGACGGACGTCACCGAATTTCAAGACTTGTATTATCAGATGGAGGAATATATAATAGAAAATAAATTGTCTGGCGATGTAGATGTCTATCAGGGAGATGGATATACCTTCATAGCCTTTCGTAACGATGTATTCTTTGATGGAGATAGTTACGTCTTAAAGCAGCGGGGAAGAGATGTTTTGACTTTTCTTGCTTCTGGAATCAAGCCGATTCAAGATCAAATAAATGAGATGCGGATTTTGGGACATACCAATCAAGCGGATCCGAATAAAGCAAACCCGATTGTAGGCGATCGCTTTTTAGCTTCGAATAGAGCTACGACTGTACTTGTTTATATTCAGGAAAAAAATGTAATTGATCCTAAAAAATTGGTCGATATTGGATATGGCCAAAATTACCCGATTGCCCCTTTCGTAGAAAAAGAGGATCGGGCTAAAAATAGAAGAGTTGAAATACTGATTACACAAAGTGAAAAAGTCAGTGTAACTTTGGAAGAGGTATATAAACAAATTGATGAACATGAGAATGTGACATCCGGTCCGGGAGAGCAGGGAGAATCTGTAGGGCAGCCGTTAATTAACACAAACAATACAGAGAAACAATCACAATAAAGAGGAGAGCAGTATGGGTGATGTTTTAACACAAAGCCAAATAGATGCCTTATTAAGTGCTGTACAAACAGAGGGATTTGATAAGCAAGATATCGCTAATGGTGCTTCGGAGCCGAAGGTTCGCAAGTACGATTTTCATACACCCAAAAAATTTACGAAAGATCGTCTGAAATTAGTAAATAGCGTGTATGAAAATTATGCCAGGGTGATTGCCTCACACCTGACGAGTATGCTTCGCTTAAGTTGTGAAGTGGAATTAGTCGATATTGAAGAGCAGCGTTATTATGAATTCAATAATGCACTGGGTGAAGATGATATCGTAGCCTTTGTAGACGGAACGATAAGCGGAATGAATGGTGACGAAGATGAACCATTGATGGTTGACATATCCAAGTCTATCATTTATGCAATTATCGATCGGATGCTTGGAGGTACGGGTGATTCGGATGAAGATGATGAAAACGGGGGATATACGGACATAGAACTGACTTTATACGAAAGTGTAATCAAGCATATTGCTCCGCTTATGAGTGATGTATGGCAGAACTATTTAGATATCCATTTTAAATTTCGTCGATTGGAGACAAATCCGAGACTCGTACAGGCAGTGGGGATGGATGAAATCGTTGTCATTGTAATTTTATCCATAAAATTAAAGGATGCGGAAGGAAAAATAAATATTTGCCTGCCGGGAAATATTTTAAATCACGTTTTTGAGGCATTCGAAAGAACAAAAACCATCAGTAAAAAGAGAGAACAGCAAGAAGAGCCCGAACGGATTGCGCTAGCAAAAAGCGTAGAAGAATCCGCTTTGGATGTAAAGGCCTTATTGGGGGAAGCCTTAATCAGCTTGGAAGATTTATACCAGCTCAAGGTCGACGATGTCCTGAATTTACATGTTTCAAAGAATTCGGATGTCTATGTGTGTGTAGAAGAAGAGCCGTGGTTTAAAGGGAAATTAGGCGTTTATAAGGAGAATATGGCAATCAAGTTAGATGGAACGATTGTAAAAAACTAGGTCGTCGGAGGAAATATTTATGAGTGAAAAAAATGCAAAAATATTCAACGAAATGGAAATAGATGCGATTGGTGAGATTTTAAATATTAGCTTAGGCTCTTCCGCTACGGCTGTTTCGGACATGTTGGAGCGGCGTGTTGATATCACGACTCCAAAAGTCAGAGTATTGGATATTAACGAGTTTGAGTTTACTTCTTTAGAACCTGCAATTGCAGTTGAAATTACATATGTAGAAGGCCTATCTGGGAATAATATCATGCTGCTAAAGCGGACCGATGTTAAGAACATTCTAGAATTGTTGATGCATACAGAAATCTCGGATGAAGAATTTGAGCTGGATGAAATGAGTATGAGTGCCGTTTGTGAGGTTATGAATCAAATGATGGGAGCCTCCGCTACTGCATTGGCTGAGTTCTTAGGAGAGGTAATTAATATATCGACTCCCGTCTCTTTTGAAGTGGAAGAGTCGATGGATTTTAAGAAGAAGTATTTTACACCAGATGAACCAATGGTGGTAGTTTCTTTTAAATTGGATATCGAAGGGTGCCTTCACAGTGAATTTATGACTTTGATGGAGATACAGCTTGCAAAGCGACTTGTTTCTTCTTTTGGGCTTAGTGATATCAATGAAAATGGTGAAGTAAATCTAATCCAGCCTGTGGGAATGCAGATGAATGAAGAAATTCAGGTGCAAGCTGCCGACAGCATTCAGGCAGAGTCAAAAAGCCGTGCAATGTCACAGGAAGAAATTGAGCAGATGATGGCTCAGATGTCAAATACAACGGATTCTGAAAAAACAGCAGAGGCAGCGCCTTCCTCGAAGAGCATGTCACAGGAAGAAATTGAACAGATGATGATGCAGCAACAGCCAATGATGCAGCAACAGCCTATGATGCAGCAACAGCCGATGATGCAACAACAGCCTATGATGCAACAACAGCCAATGATGCAGCAACAGCCTATGATGCAACAACAGCCGATGATGCAACAACAACCGATGATGCAACAACAACCGATGATGCAACAACAACCGATGATGCAGCAGCAGCCAATGATGCAGCAGCAGCCTAGAATCATTGATATGCAGTATATTTCAAAAGAGAATCCATCCGGGAACTTAGTAAAACTGAATGTAGAGGAAAAATCTAACCTAGATTTGATTATGCAGGTACCGTTACAGGTTTCTGTTGAAATTGGAAGGACAAAGAAATCAGTAAAAGATATTTTGAGTTTTACAAAAGGCACTCTCATTGTACTAGATAAGATGGCCGGCGATCAAATTGATATTTATGTAAACGGGCAAGCCGTTGCAAAAGGAGATGTTGTCGTTGTTGACGATTCCTTTGGTGTCCGAATTACGGAGATTTTAAAAGGGCATGAATTATTATTTAAGGATTCAAATATGAAATCTTAAAGGGGAAACGCTGTGATTGAATTAATTTTAGCCATACTTGCGATGGCAGGGGTTATTTATTTGAGTTATTTATTCAGTAAATATCTGGCCTCAAGCACTTCAAAGATAAACAATGCAAAGTATATGAAAGTGGTTGATCGACTTCCCATTGGGCAGGATCGATCTGTTATCATATTACAAATAGGCGATAAACATTATTTGATTGGGAATGCATCTCAATCAATTGAAATTTTAGCGGAATTATCAGAGGAGCAATTAGTTGAGCTCCCAAATGAGTCTTATTTAGCTTTGAATTCCGATTCGTTTAAAAATGCTCTAAATGGGATACTTAGTAAGAAGACAAAGGAGAAATGAGGGATAGTCTTTCATGTTAGATTCATTGGTCAATATAAATGGGAATCATGTTCAAACTTTGGAGCTAATGGTTATACTCACGATTATCACCTTGCTTCCGTCTATCATCGTAATGATGACCTCATTTACAAGAATTATCATTGTGTTGTCAATTTTACGAAACGCATTGGGCTTGCAGCAAACACCGCCGAATATGGTGCTGACCGGGATTGCGTTATTTCTCTCCCTCTTCATCATGTCACCTGTGATGCAGGATATCAATTCTGAGGCGTACGAACCTTATCAGCAGGGGCAGATTACACAAGAAGTAGCACTAGAGAAAGCAGCCGTTCCTATGAAAGAATTTATGCTGGCACAAACCAAGATTGATACCTTGAATATGTTTTTGGAATTTGCAGACAAAGAAGCTCCGGAGAACTTAGAGGAGCTGTCCATGACAATTGTAATTCCTGCATTTATGACAAGTGAATTGAGCCGTGCATTCACAATGGGCTTTTTAATTTTTATCCCTTTTTTAATCATAGATATTATCGTATCCAGTACACTAATGTCTATGGGAATGATTATGCTTCCTCCGGCAATGATTTCACTGCCGTTTAAGATACTATTGTTTGTTGTTATAAATGGCTGGGATTTACTTTTCTCTACTTTAGTGAAAAGTTTCAATTGATGACAGCCGATAGGAGTTGAGAAAACGGAAATGACCATTTCAAGTGCGCTTCAAATTATGCAAGAAGCAATCGTGCTGGCGACAAAGCTGGCGGCACCAATGTTATTGATTAGCATGCTGGTCGGATTGATTATATCTATTTTTCAAGCTGCAACGCAGATCCATGAGCAGACGATTACATTTGTTCCAAAACTGCTTTTAATTGCGATTATATTGCTGGCAGGGGGATCGTGGATGTTAGAATCACTAATGGATTTTACACATCAAATTTTTTATCTGATGCAGAAATAGGAATTGGGCTTTATGATTAGTGTGGCAGAATTAACCGGAATTGCTCTTGTATTCATGCGAATGACAGGATGCATTTTATTTAATCCTCTTTTAGGAGGGAAAAATTTCCCTTCTATCTTTAAAGCAGGGCTTATTATCATGCTTACCCTGGTGATTTTTACATTTTCTCCTCCGCAGGGAATTGACACTGCAAATTCGATTACGCTTATGGTTTTAATGGTAAAAGAGTTTATCGTAGGGTATACAATAGGCTTTATCTGTACGTTGTTCTCCTATGTAATTATTTTCGGCGGAGAATTGATGGACATGCAAATGGGTATTTCCATGTCCAAGATTTATGACCCGCAAAGTAATGTTTCTATGTCATTAAGCGCAACCTTCTTTAATATTACATATATGTTTTTATTTTTTAATACGGAAGCTCATTTAAATCTAATAAAGCTGTTTTTAACATCAGGTGAATTGCTTCCTTATGGTGAACTGCAGATACATACGGAACTGACAGGACATATTATTGATATTTTTTGTCAATGCACCGTTTTAGCTATAAAATTAGCAATGCCGATTTTAGCAACACAATTTCTTATGGAAATCGGTGTAGGTATTCTTATGAAAGCAATCCCTCAAATTAATGTATTTGTGGTGAATATTCAAGCAAAATTATTTGTGGGATTACTCCTTTTAGTCTTTATTTTTTCTCCGGTAGTTTCATTTTTAGGGAAAACAATAGAGCTAATGTTTGACGCAATCCATGCCAGTTTGTATTTTTTCCGTTAAAGGGGGGAGAGTCAATTGGATAACGGTTCTAAAACCGAGAAAGCCACGTCGAAAAAACGGAGAGACGAGCGAAAAAAGGGAAATATATTTTCCAGTAAGGATGTAACGACTGTTCTTTCTTTAGGAATGGTATTTTTTACAGTTAAATTAATGTTTCCAATTATCTATGAAAAGATTACAGGGTGCATTTATTATTATATTAACGGGATTTATGAAATAGAGACCTTATCTCTTACGGGAAGCCGAGAGATATTGAAAGACAGCATGGGAAATATCGCCGTTATCATGACGCCGATTTTTGCGGTATCTATTTTAGCAGGAGTTGTAGGTACTGGAATGCAGACACGCTTTCTCTTTTCTCAGGACAGTCTGAAGCCGAAATTTAACCGTTTGAACCCACTGGAAGGGATAAAGAAGATACTATCCTTAAAAAGCTTGATTGAGGTGCTTAAAGGGCTAATTAAAATCTCAATCATCGGTTATATATTGTATGTTTTTTTTAAAAAACGCGCTGTAGAGATGGTTCAGACTTTATTTTGGGGAATTGAAGGTTCGGTTTCTTACGTTTTAAACGCGACCATGAGCATGGTATACATGGTATGCATTGTTTTTATATTTATTGCCGGGTTGGACTTTTTATACCAGAGATGGGACTATGAACGGCAGATTCGAATGACAAAGCAAGAGGTAAAAGAAGAATATAAGCAGATGGAGGGAGATCCTAAGGTCAAAGGCAAGATTAAGGAACTGCAGCGAAAGATGGCGATGTCTCGGATGATGCAGGCTGTTCCGGATGCCGATGTAATTATTCGTAATCCGACACATTATGCAGTTGCGCTAAAGTATGATATTGAAAAGGATGCAGCACCTTATGTGGTAGCGAAAGGACAGGATGAGTTGGCACTTCGAATTGTACGAATTGCCGAAGATGCAGGTGTTTTTGTAATGGAGAATAAGGAGTTAACCCGAGCTATTTATGCGGCTTCCTCCTTAGATCAAGAAATTCCTTTGGAGTATTATGGTGCAGTCGCTGAAATATTAGCATTAGTATATAAAATACGAGGAGAAAACGTGTAAAAAGTGAGAAGGAGTAAATAGTATGGTGGATCTTTTAAGAGTTGACACGCCTGTAACCGGCAATGATACTGCGAGCCGGCTAAAGCCGCATCAAAACCCGCAGCAAGAGCAGCTATATAATGTTGCAGACCCTTCCAGAGTCGCGAAAACACAGGATCAGAATGTAAATGCTGATCGGCAGCCGAATCAATATATAAAGAATATGGATTCTAATTTTGATAAGTTTATGCAAGCGGTTCGGAACCTGACAAGTTTAACTGAAACGTATGGCGAGATGTTTTTTTCTAAGCTTGGAAGTCAGGTAAATTCCGGCTTGGGCGCGGAATTTACCGAAGAACTGGCACAATATATGAACCTGTTGCAAATGACAGATAAAGAATTACTCCGTTTTCTTCAAAACCAGAAGAGCAGTGCAATTAAATTCTCCGGTCCGTTTTTTGATTTGCTTCGGCAGACCGTAAAAGAAAGTGGATCAAATGAACTGAAAAATGCAGTTTTGGATTTTCTGCGCAGGTACGACAGTATGTCGTCGGGAAATCACATTTTGAAAAACATGATTTCAAACCTCAAAAATATTGCAGCAAATATGCCGCAATCAAAGGGAAGCCAATTAAACAGCATGATTGAAGAATTGAGTATGCAAAATGCAGCTGGACACAACAAAGAGAATTTGGCAGTGCTGAAGAATGAAATACTTCCTTTTCTTGCAAATTATGTGAGCAGTACGAAGGACTTTGGGATGGCACGCGATATTATGGCGGTATTGACCCTAAATATTGCAAGGTATGAATGTGGCGAGCAAGAAGCATTTTTACAGTCTTTTTTTACTCTAATGGGATTTCGTGAAGTTGCGAAAAAGCTTCCGGGTGTCGATTTAGAAGCATTAAAAAATCGCTTGATGTCCGATATGGTGAATGAAAATACCCGCCTGTTAGACCATTTAGCAACTCTTATTTCAAAGGGAGTTAACGGAGGTGCAGGGATAGAAAGTAAAGCAATCTTTGAAAATATGCTCTCTGCTTTATTATTAAATGAAAGTGTGTATATGCCGCTTGTACATATGACAATACCGGCTGAGGTGAATGGAAGACAGTTTTTCTCAGAAATATGGGCCGATCCGGATGATAGAAGTGAAAAGGGAGGAAGCGGGGGCCGGGCTGTTAAAATATTAGTCAAGTTTGACATTCGTGATTTGGGTTACTTTGAAATGATTTTATTTTCAAAAGATGAGAAGTTAGATTTGGAACTATACTATCCGGAGACACTTGAATCAAAGGAAAAAGAAATTTCTCAAGGAATTTCTGAAATCGTTGCAAAAAACCAATTATCCTTCCGTAGCTTTGTACTGGGCAAATGCATTGCTCCCAAAAGTATATCAGAAGTATTTCCAAAATTGTATGAAGGGAGGAATGCAATTAATGTCACTGTATAGCAAGGATTTAGCAAGAAGAGCCGTAGCATTAAAGTATCAGGAAGAGGAAGCCGCACCGGTAGTAGTCGCTTCAGGTCTTGGCCATATGGCTGAGAAAATTGTCGAAATTGCAAATGAAAATAATGTGCCTGTTTTTGAAGACAGCTCTCTTAGTACCGTATTGTCACAACTGGAGTTAGGGGCAGAAATCCCCGAAGAATTGTATCGTGCTGTAGTGGATATTTATGTATATTTTTTAAATTATGCACCAAAACATATAAAATAAGCCCTAAAGAAATAAAGAAGCGGATAAATAGGTCTTTCTCACAAAGAAAAGGACCTATTTATTTTGTTTATCGCGAGAACAGGGCTCCTGCTCGCTGCTCTGCAATTTAAGGCTTCTGCTCAAGATTGATTTGATTTGTGATACCTCTAAATTAGAATTTTCTAAGGCCTCTTGATTTGCAGATGTGGCTTCTAACAGTTCCTTTCTAAGAATCTTTACTTCTTTTGGAGCATTAATTGCTATTCGTACTTTATCGCCGCTGACTTCGGTTACTGTTACTTCAATGTCTTCATTGATAAGGAAAGACTGATTTGTTTTTCTTGTCAATATGAGCAAGAGGATCCCTCCTTTTCTGTATCCTTTTCTTCAATTGAAATAATCGTTTCGCGCATAGAATAGTTTTCATTTTCCAGGATAATTTGTTTCGCTTTTTTTGCTTCCGGATTAAGAGCAATCGGGCATTTTAAATTAACCGTAGTATTTTGAAACGGCTCACGCAGCACTGAAATTACATAGTAAAACAGTTCGGTACTAGAAGTTGCATTTAAATCGCTCAGCTCAGAATTTGAAAGCTTTGGTGCATAAAGAGGAAGCAACTGAAAGGGATTTAAGACAATAAAGGCCAACTGTGGATTGATTAAGCTTTGAAGACAGTAAATGGAATCTTCTCCGTCGAAAGGAATTAAAACAAATTCTTTTTCTGCTTCGAAACCAAAAAGGCCTTCCGAAAACGAAATGGCCTCTTTTGGATTGATTTCCACCTCTCCAAAATAACGAGTATTTATTTTCACGATTTTCACCTATGCTTTCACATCAAGAGGCGCATAATCCGGACTTGCACTCTTTGGAACGTAAATCGGGGAGCCGATGTATTTGATGATAACTTGTGGGTGCTGAGTAACATTAAATTCAATGTTTGCCGGGACAAATTCAAAATCGCCCTGGTTCGTTTTCCATTCAAAATTGAGCTTATCCATTTCATATTCTATCTGCATATCTCCGGGAGTCCAGTTGATTTCAGGAGGAGCAGACGGAAGAAATTCAATGTTAAAGTCTTTTTGCTGCTCAGCAATTCGGGAAGCGCCTATTTGAGTTAGAGCGTCTTCATTCAGATGGATATCCAATAACATATTTCCCTCCCGCGCAAAACGTGCTGTAGCTGCGTATGCGGCATCTTTTCCTTTTTGTGCAAAGGTATCTATACTTTGCAAGGGTGTATCAAAGATAGAGCTACGTGCATTGAATGTATCAATGTTTAGCTGAATTGGACGGCTTTTGATGCGAAGTCCATTTTTTTCTCTTTGTATTTCGAGATCCGCTGTCGCCTGGGTTCTTTGAAGAACGGCCGGTGTTACTTTAAATTCAATGGAAATAGGTACCGTTTGAATTTCTAATAACGGCTTCATGATATCACTCCTTTTTTATAAATTGAAAAAAACTATTTTAAGGGTTATTTCATAAAATCAATGAAGGATGCACTGAGAATGCTATTTCCCATTTTAAGCGCTGCCTGATACACGTATTCCTCCATTTTAAAGTCGGTAATAGCTGCTGCTAAATCAATGTATTCTGTTTGCTCAATTTTATTATTTAAGCTGTATTCATTATTTTCAAGCCTGCTTTGTGTGTTTTCTAAAAAAGTAGTCGTGCTCCCAAGCTGCGTTACATTGATAAGCATTTTCGTACGTCCGGCATCTAATTTATCCGTATAAGGTTTTAAGGCATCGGAACTAAATTGTGAGGACTCTAAAACGTCTGCAATTTCATCCATCGTATTAATCAGATTATTAGAAAGGCCGTTGCTGTCTTTTCCAAAGCCAAGAAATTTAATGCCTGGCATGGCGGAATTAAATGCACTGCTTTCTTCAACCTGATCGTTTGAGTCCAAGCTTAAGCCAAAGCCTAAGTCGATAAATATTTTTTCATCAGCCATTTTTTTTAAGGCTTCATAGTCCGCAGTACCTTCTGCAGCATCTACTTCAATTCCCCGGAAGGTAAGCTTTCCGCTGGCATTTAAAGCGAAAGGAAGTTCTTTTGTACTGCTGCCGCCAAAGAGGTACTTTCCTTCAAATTTTGCATTGAGCTCCATGACTGCTGCCTTTTGGATACTGCGAATTTCAGTTGCTATAATTTTTCTTTGATCTGTATTTTTAGCAATGGTTCCATTTACTTCAACTGTCTTTAAATAAACATCATCCGCGTAGTTAGAGATTGTCATCATGCTACTTTCCACGTTTTCAAAGGTTGACTGGAGGCTTTTGACATTAGACAGGTAATTTTCTGTCTTTGACATTTCCCTTCGAAGCCGATACGCTTTCGCCGCATCAGCTGGTGCTTCAGATGCCTTTAAGTATTTTCTTTTTGTATCTACTTTTTCTCTTGCCGTATCAAGATTACGAAGAACACGTTGTAAGCTGCTGTTATAGTTTCTCGTAATGGAATGCGTTGTGATTCTCATAAGCTCCTCCTATTATAAGCCGACAGTACCCATTCTGTTAATAATGGTATCTAAAGCCTCATCCAAAGTTGTCATCAAGCGGGCAGCTGCATTGTAAGATTTTTGATAATGTAAAAGGTTCACACCTTCTTCGTCTAGCGATACAGCAGATATATTGTCCCGAAGGTCTGCAATACTGTTCACAGAGGATAAGTAGCTGTCTAAAGACGAGTTGAGTGATTTTACATTCAGTGCGAGCACGTTGCCGATATCTGCATTAAATTCTTCAAAGGTACCTTTGAAGATTGTTTGTGTGCTTCCATCCGGACGGGTTAGTGTAAAGTCAAAATCTTTTTCAAACAGGTTAATCATATAAGAAATATTATCGTTTGCACCTGAAGTATCACCAGAGCTGATGGGAGGAACCTTACTGTTATTGATGCCGTAGCTTCCATCCAACCAACCGGAAGCAATCGTTATATTTGATGCAGTAATTTTGCCATCCGGATCTGTCTTTGAAGTAAACAAAGGTTTATATTCCAAATATTTCTGATTGGTAGGACTTTCTGGCTGGGAAGAATCAAACGCAGGGTTTTCAACAGAATTCGCAGTATTAAAAATTTCTGCGAAGGTGCTTGCAAGTAAATCCAGGCGCTTTTCATAATAGCCGATACCACGGACATCACTCGGAGGAGTATCGAATTCTCCCGACCTGTTTAAGGCGTCAAGTGCACCCTTGAAAATTCCTGTGGTAAATTCGTTGGTGACATCGGTTGGATTCTGTGTCGAATCATCCCCGTCCGCGTTGAACGTATCCGAAATAGAAATGTGAACCAAGCCATCGGTTCCTTTCGCATAGGAGAATGTGACAGCATCCGTATCCTTCAGCAGGCTGAAGGCACCATTTTCACCAAGAAAATCAATGCGAAGTTCATCAACAACAATCCCTTTTGAGATTTCCGTGGGGGTTGTCGTTACATTGATATTCATATAAGTGGACAATTCATCCAAGAGCAAGTTTCTCTGATCTAATAATTCTAAAGAGGAGTTTCCAAATAGCTGGCTCTCTTTGATGGTTTTATTTAAGGTAGTGATGTTACTTAAAATATCATTTACTTTGCTGACCGTAACCTTTTCCATATTGTATTCTTCCTGTTCCCGTATGGATGAAAGGGAAGAGGAGTATTGTGAAAAAAGTTTTGTAAGAGATTCAGCTGAAGAACGTACAATACTGTCAAATTCCGTGGCGCCCGAATGGTCAGAAAGTGTTTGGAGCTGTGAAATCAAATCTTGAAATTGCGTTTGTAACGCTGTTTTTTGTGTCTCATCAAAGATGTCTTCCAAGTCTTCTTTTACTCCTAAATTTGCATCAATTTCACCCAATTTGGCGGCTTCTCTGCGAAAGCGCACATCTAAAAAGGGGTCTCTGGCCTGAGAGACATTCGTGACACCGACACCTTGACCGATATAGCTGGCATTGCGGGTAGAATAAAGATCGCCGTAACTTGATGAGCGAACACTATATAAATCTAAACGTTGTCTCGTGTAACCAGTTGTATTCATATTGGCAATATTCTGCCCTGTAACATCCAATGCTTTTTGGCTTGTATTCAAAGCAGAAAGTGCAGTGGTGAAACTATAAAAGGTTGAACGGAGCATAGAAGATACCTCCTTTGTTAAGGTTAAATTTTTACGCGTGTGAATCTTGGTGTCATCTCACGCGGCTGCTTTTCTCCAGTTTTGCTGTAATTCGTATTGCTTTTTCCATTTTGTAAATTTGTAATTAAGAGATCCAAACTGTGCAGATGAAGTTCGATGTATTTTTTTGTGCAATCAGTGACTGCCTTGACTTCCTGCATTTTTGCAGTCATTTCTTCGTAAAGTGCAGCGAGATCCTTTCCATTTTGAAGAGGGGCTTGCTCCACAATTTCGCGAAATGTGAGAGAAGATAATCCCATCTCGGCTTGAATTTGTTCTCGTTTTTTTTCTAAACCGCGGAATTGCAGAATCGTAGCTTGTTCTTCTTTCATAATTCCATCCAGCTGTGTCACATCGTTTGAAGCAATCGCATCCAATTTTTGATTCTCCAAAGAGATGACGGAATTAAGAAGGTGAAGGGTATCTCTCATTATGTTATAAAAAATAAGACTTTCATTCATAGCTATACCTCTAAATCCATCAGTATTTTTCGCGCAATATCAGCGGAATTATTATCATATTGTCCCAGAGCAGTCTGCTGGCTTAAGTCAGCTAATTTATATTGTGAAGCGCCAGCTTTTACTTCGGATAGTAGTTGATTCTTCAAAAAAGTGATAAACTGCTCATCGCTTTTTTGCGAAACCGGAGTTTGGCTGATTGTTATTTGATCAAATTCCGTGCTTTTCTGCTCAGAAGATATGGTATTTTTAGGTGTCTTCTTTACAATTGTTGGGTTGATCCTGCCGCAAAAGCGGTCATTCGTTGTAATTTTCATGGTAATACCCCCATATTTGCAGCAAAAATGCATGGATGCTGCAATGTTAGATTTGCATTCTATTATTATATCGGCTGATTTTTAGGAATCTTTATCTTTTTTATTAAAAAAGATACATTCTCTCTGCACTGTATACAAAGAAGATGTATCTTTAAGAATAGTAAAGCTATTTCGGAGTTTCGCGCTGGCTCCATCCAATCTGTGCATAATCACCATCTTTTAGAACGGTAACGAAGGAAGCGTCTTCACCGTTTAATTTTAAAAGTAAATTGCCTTGCGGATGCTCCGGGTCAATGTCCGAATAGTTGAGCAAATCAAAAAAGCAGGGCGGTTGCTTTGGCTGATAGGAGAGTGTAATCCACTTCTCATTCAAGCAGACAGAAATTGTCGCGTCATCTTTTTTTTTCTCTTCCTTAGCGCTTTCGCTGACAGGATCTTGTTCTGGAGAAGGGGATGGAGGGGCTTCTTCTTTTTCTTCTGATGTTTGCGGAGAAGACTGCACTTTTGTTGTCAAGAAAACTTCATCCATAGACTGAATCAGGTAACTGGATTCAGCAAAGGTGCCATTTACAGTAACCTCCGTGTCAGTCTTTGTATTTTCTAGTAAATCAGCTACTCTGATTTTAGGTGAAATTCCGTTTTTCGCAGGAATTGCAATCAACGCATCTCCCCTTTGTATCGGCGTTTCGATGGAAGCAGGTTGACCGTTTCTGTACAATTCCCCGGCTACTGCAGGAATTCCGCGCTCTGTCTTTTTTTCCCCGTTTAGATAGTAGATGAGAGGGCGGGGAGAAACTCCCATCAGGCTCGTCGCTTTGATTCCGGCAAGGAGAAGCGCATCGAGTACCGTGATGTGGTTCGAATCAAGAAGCATAATCCTTTTTTCGTTTACTGTAATTGCAAAGAAATCCATGCCGTGATACAGCAGGCTGATTGCACCTATTCCAATTGGAGTTACAAATTCAGGACTAAGCAGTGCGTCTGAACAAAGTTCAATATTCTTGTATGGGTTAAGGCCGCCAAGTGCGACTCTGTTTTCTGGAATCTCAAGCTTTTCGGAAAGAATCTTACACAGGCCTGGAATTTGACTTCCACCGCCGATTAGAAAAACGGCGACTGGTGATCCCTCATTCAGTTTTACAATGCTTTTTGCGATAGAGGCACAAAGTTCTGAAAGCGCAGGGTAAATAACTTCGAGAATCTCTTCTGCGCACAGACGGTATTGTGTTCCAAGAATATCAAAAAAGGAAATCTCTCCGGTTGGATTGCTGAGAGAGCGTTTGATTCTCTCACCGGTATCAAAATCAACCAGATAATGCTTCATCAAAGCTTCTGTAACTTCATCTCCCGCAGTTGTAACCATATCGTATGCAATGATACTGCCATTTTTTGAGATGGCGATGTCGGTAGTTCCGGCACCAATATCGGCAATTGCGATATTTAGGAGGCGAATGTCTTTTGGAACAATCGCATTAATAGCAGCAATTGGCTCCAAGGTCATATTTTCAACCTCGAGTCCGCAGCGGCTTGTTACCTCGTATAAGCTTCTCATAACGGTAAAGGGAAGAAATGCTGCGATGATTTCAGCACGAACGCTTTTCCCCTTATGGCCATGCAAATTGCTGATTGGATAACCGTCGAGCCAATAACCGGAAACACTGTATCCAACGCAGGAAAAAGACTGGCTGTCTTCCTTTTGAGAAAGCTCTGAAGAAAAGTTTTCTTGAGCCGCGGAAATTGCATGATATTCTATGGAACGGATGGTTTCGGTTGTAATGGGTGTATCCTCTGGTATTTCTTGCTGTGCGGTGGCTTTTGAAGTCTTTAAAGCTCGTCCGGCAGCAGCAATGGAGGTACGCTCCAAAGTATAGCCAACGCGTGCTTCAAGAGCGGATTTTACTTGGTTGACAGCACGGCACACCAGTTCAATATCTTCAATTTGGCCATCCCTCATAGCTCGTATTTTATGAAAAGCCTGTTCATAATCAAGCACTTTATAGGTGTCATTTTCTTTACTGCCAATCATACCGACAACGGAGCGAGTACCAATATCCAAAGCGAAGAAAATATGATTTGGCTGTGCTTTTTTCTCTTCTTGTGTGCGTTCTATTTGTTTTATATTTGCTTCGTTATTCAATCCGAATTTCTCCTTTTGTCTGATGATATAAAATAGTAAATGTATTATAGACGGTTTAAATAATTTTTTAAAGTGCCTGCAATATTTCCGCAGGAAGTTTGCGTTGTGACAGCACCGATGTTATATGCGACCATGGGCATGCCATAAACGACAGAAGAAGCCTCATCTTGTCCGATGGTATAAGCACCTTTTTGCCGCATTTTCAGTAGGCCATCCGCACCGTCTTTTCCCATCCCCGTCATAATAATACCGATGGCATTCGGGCCGGCTGTGTCCGCAACCGAATGGAACAGAACATCAACAGAAGGACAATGACCGCTGACTTTTTCACCAGGATGACATTTCACAGAGTATTCAGAGCCAATTTTTACGACTTGCATTTGGAATTCTCCGGGTGCTAGAAGAACTCTTCCTCGTAAAACCTTATCACCGGTAACGGCTTCTTTTACCTCCATCGGGCAAAGGCGGTTCAAGCGTTCTGCATACATCTTAGTAAAACCGGCAGGCATGTGCTGAACAATGACAATGCCAGGTGTATTTTCTGGCAAATTCTTCAACACCTCCAGCGTTGCTTCTGTACCGCCTGTGGAAGCGCCAAGCGCTATGACGATATGATCCAGCTTTGCGGATGGCTTTAACGCGGTAATGCGGCTCAATAAAGAAGTGTCCGGTTTTGGGATGGACGGTGGGGAAGGCTTAGCAGGTGGTGAAATCCTTACTTTTGACTTAGAAGCAATCGCCACTTTTCCGGCAAGCTCTTTGATAAAAGAGTCCACCTTGTTTTGCTCATTCATATCAGGCTTTCTTACGAAATCCACAGCCCCTGCGGACAACGCATCAAAAACACTGATGTTCAGAGAGCTGACGAGAACGACGGGGATGGAGTGGCGAGGAAGCAAATATTTTAAAAATTCAATCCCTGTCATTTTTGGCATTTCAACATCCAATGTAATTACATCCGGTTTTAGGAGTGGTAGTTTTTTCATTGCATCCATCGCATCAATTGCATAGCCTACGACTTCAAATTGCGGATATTTTGAAAGGTTATCATTAAGCACCTTTCGAAAAAAAACGGAATCATCCACAATAAGGATTTTTATTTTATTTGTGGGAATCACAGAAATTCCTCCTTTAAAATACAGTAAATATTTTTAACAAATCCTCTTTAAAAAATGGATTCTTCACAAGACATAAATAAGGTTTTGTATGTGTGAGCCAGAGCTTAAGCAGAAGACCATGCTTATCTTTTTTGATACGTTGCCGGCATGAGATACTGGTAAGGACAATTTTCTTTATTCAGTGTCTCAGAGTGTCCGATTAAAAGATAGCCGCCTGGGTTTGTCACTTGATGGAAACGCCCAATTAAAGCATCTTTTGTAGGCTGATCAAAATAAATCATCACATTTCTGCAAAAAATAACATCGAAGGGAATCCTAAATTGAATCGGGCTCATAAGATTGAATTCCTTAAATATAACATTGTCTTTTATTTTTTGTACAAAAGTATAACGGTCTTCCCCCAAGGAGGTCAAATAAGATTTTCTCCATATTTGAGGGATGTCTTTGATGTCTTCTTCCGAGTAAATACCTTCTTTTGCACGGCTTAACACATTCATAGAAATATCGGTTGCAAGAACACGAGTGTCCCATCCAGGTTTGTTTTTAAAATAGTCGGATAAAATCATGGAAAGGGTGTAAGGTTCCTGCCCGCTTGAGCAGCCGGCGCTCCAAATACTCAATGATTTCTTTGATTGCTTTCTTTTTTCAACGGAGGGGAGAATCGTGTCGCGAAAAAAATCAAAATGGCTGTTCTCCCGCATAAAAAAAGTGTGATTTGTTGTAAGCTTATTAAGAAGAATTTCCAAATCTTTCGGATTGTTTGTGCTTAATATATGTGATACATATTGTGAAAAGGAGGTGAATCCTTTCGCCTTTATCGTGGATGCAAGGCGGCTTTCTATCAAATGCTTTTTCTGTATCAAATTAATGCCGTAGTTTTTCTGAACAAACTGCACGAGACGTAAAAAATCTTCTTGTGAAATGGTAAGTTTATCAAATGTAATTGTTGTATCGTTCATAATAACCTCTATTTATCAATTCCGAGCAGAAGGCGGCAATCCAAAAGCAAATAGACTGCGTCATGGATTCTGGCAATGCCGTTTACCATATCCTGATGTGTGCTTAGAGGCGGTGCGCAAATCTGTGATTCATAGATGTCAAGCATTTGCGATACGCTTTCTACGAGAAGCCCAATGGATATATTTTCAACGGTAATCACTATGATGCAGCTTTCTCTTCCGTACTCGATTTCACTGCGGTTCATTCGTAGCCGCATATCCATAATAGGGATAATCTGACCGCGAAGATTAATAATGCCCTTGATAAAATCAGGGGTCTTAGGAAGGTGGGTAATGGAATGACCATTGATAATTTCGATAACGGAATCGGCATCGATCGCAAAATTCAATTCGTCCGAACGAAACGCTAAATATTTTTTAGACGTTTCTGTGTTTTCTGCGGACTGTTCAAACTCTTCATCAAAATCAAGATTCATTTCAGTTTCGTTTGCCAATTGTGATAAGTTTGCCATTATAGTGCACCTCCGATCGCTGCGGTATGAAGATTGATGATATCTAAAATGATGCTGATATTGCCATCGCCTAAAATTGTACAGCCGGCAATGCCAGAATCCTTAATATTATAGGTACTTAAATAGGTAGGAAGTGGTTTTACTACGACCTGTTGTTCTCCCAAAAGCTCATCGACGAATAAGCAGTAGGATTTTTCGCCAGCCTCTACCCAAATCATAATCCCATCACTGATAGATTCGGATTTTGACGGAATCGAGAAGAATTCATTTAGCCGAATCATTGGATAAAAGTTATCCATTTTTTGAATCATTTCACCTCTGGCTGCATCGTGTACGATATCCTGTTCGGTAATCTTGAAAGACTGACGAATATTGTGAATCGGAATCGTGAAAATGGATTTTCCGACCGCAATTTCCATTCCATCAACAATTGCAAGAGTAAGCGGAATTTTGAAAATTGTGGAGGTCCCTTTTCCTTCCTCGCTGCTCATTGTGACGATACCGCCAACTTTTTCAATATTTTTCTTTACGACGTCCATGCCAACGCCTCTCCCGGAGAATTCGGTAACTTCGTCATTTGTGGAAAAACCAGGAAGAAGGAGAAGCTGAAGAACCTCACGCTGTGAGTATTCGTTTTCAGGCTTTGTGAGAAGGCCGCGGTCTTTCGCTTTCGCAAGCACCTTTTCTGTATCGATGCCTTGACCGTCATCGCTAATTGTAATAATGACCTCACTTCCGGTATGCTCTGCTTTTAAAGTGATAGTACCCTGTGGGTCTTTTCCGAGTGCGATTCTATCTTCTTTATTCTCTTCCAATCCATGATCCATGGAATTACGAACCATATGCATAATCGGATCGCCGATGCTGTCGACTATCGTTTTATCCACTTCTGTGTCCGCGCCGATAGAAACCAGCCGTGCCTCTTTACCAAGTGCCTGACTCATATCCCGCACAATTCGATTCATTTTTTGAAAAACGCTGGAAACGGGAACCATGCGAATTGACATTGCAGTATCCTGCAAATCATCGGTTAATTTTCGAAGCTGGCGAGCAGATTTTGTGAAATTGTCAAGCTTAAAGCCTTGTAAGTCAGGGCAGGAGGTCACCATGGATTCGGTAATGACGATTTCTCCTACGATATCCATAAGGCGATCCAGCTTCGCCAGATTTACACTGATTAAGCTTTGTTTTCCAGAAGAGAGATGTAGTGCATTTTCATCTGCCTTCTTTTTTTGAGTCGGTGCTTTTTTCGCTTCTGCTTCTTGAGGGGCGCTTTCTTTCTTTGCAGATACAGCCGCTTCCTCGGTTTTTTCTGTATTTTCCGGTTTTGTGTTTTCCGATTGATTATGTAATATTTCATAAGTCCGGATATTAAGTGCTGTTTTCAGAATACTGATGGCAGCGTCTAAATCCTCATGGCTATTAAAGTAAAGTGTAAATCCATGCTCGATAATGTAGGCGGCAGTGCTTGAATCCGTCTCTACATTTTCCGGCTCATAAGAGAATGGACCGCAGACATCCTGCATTGAGGTAGCAAGCATAAAGGAGCGAAGGTTTTCCATCCCGCATTCTTCATCGAAGAAAACTCTGATCGCAAGCAACGCATTTTGAGCTTCCTCGGTTTGCTTTGGAGCCGTTGTTGTCTTCCCGGAGCTTAGCTCTGCTTTTTTTCCCTCTTCAACGCCATTTGTCGCTTTAATCTGCTGAAGAAAGCGATCGATATCAGAGATTAAATCAGAAACATCCTCATTCAAAGGCTCGTTATTTTCAATCTGAATCACCTGAGATTTGATAAAATCACTTGCCTGAAACAGCAAATCAAATAAATCGTGTCCAAATTCCTGTTTTATTTGATTTTCACGAATGAAGAAAAATAAATTTTCTATCTGATGAGAAAGTGTGGAAAGGCTATTAAATTGCATCATAGCCGAAGAGCCCTTGATTGTGTGCATGATACGAAAAATTTCATTTACCGCATCTTGACTAAAATCTCCCTCTTTTTCCGCATTTAACAGAATTTCATCGAGTTGTTCAATAAGAGTATTTGTCTCGTACAAATACATGTCTAGCATATTTTGCATACTGTTATCCATAATCGTTACACCGCCTTATCTACTAATATAGAAAATTATTTTTTTTATTGTTTCGCGCTTAAGCGCGTTATTTAATTTTATCATTTTAAAAATTCATACAATAAAATATATGGAATGTTGTGAGAATGATTGAACCTAATAAAAGGATACGATATAATAATTTATTATATTGGAAATATTATACCACAAAAAGATGTAATCCAACAAATAAATATACGCTAAAACTATTTTTTTGTGAAAGAGAGGAAGTCGTTTGGAATCTGCATATGTAAGCGTTGGAGAAAATTTTGAGCGTCAATATGGGGAGTTCTATGAACGCCATAAAGAAACGATTTATAAAATTGCGCTTGAAAAATTGGGCGGGGATGAAGATTTAGCTGTGTCTGTTGTTGAAGAAACGTTTACTCGTGCATTTAGCGGCATAGGTTATATTGAAAAAATAAATTCATTCAAGGCACAGGCCTTTTTAATTGCAAATTTAAGAGAGGCACTTGAAAAAGTGTATAAAGAAGCAAGAGTAAAAATGGGAATTCCCGAGCCGCCGGAAGAAAAGGATGACTTTTTTGGAAAAGATGATTTTGATGTGGACCAGGTTCTTGCCAGAAATGAGATGGTTGCTGATCTTGCAAAATATACGGATAAATTGATTATGCCCGAAAAAGAGCTTCTGTTTTTTCTGTTTTTTATGGGACTTTCGAAGAAGGATACTGCACGCCGTTTTGGGATTGCAGTAGATAATATTCAGGTTCGTATTTTCAAGATTAAGCGCAAGTTGGCAAAACTGATTTTGGAAAGAGAGGGACGGCTTTAATTGAAAACATTTGACGAAGAATACAAAAAAACATCACAGAAAATGGCAGACATTGTTCTCGAATATGCGGCTCAGTTCATTGCGGAGGACTACCTAGAGGAATATCGTAGGGCTAAAAAAAGACCGCGCACTGTTTCTGTACCGAGAGAATTGGATGACAGGCTATATCAAAAAATAGATAAATTAGAAAAGCAGGAAGGGTACCAGCGTAAGTTCAGGCACTTTAAACGAACTGTCAGAAACATCGTTTTTGGAGTAGGATGTGTCGCTATTTTATTCGTAATTTTTATGTTTTCGGTGGAACCGGTCAGGCAGGCAATTCTTGAATTTATCATCGGATGAAGAAGAGCAGTGAAATGATAAATATTGCAACATGATATGGACAGAAAGGAATTTGATTTTGGAAAAGCGGAATGCCACACTTGTGAAAGCTTTAATATGCGACTCGACGAAACGGGAGCCGATTCCGGCGTTTGTATTGGAACTGGATGTCGAAAAGGAGGCAATTCTTAATCTCGACCTACAGGATAAAACCGAACTGGAGCTGGAAAAAGAAATAGAAGAGCGGTTTTGGGAAGGAAAGTTGGTGGAGTTACGTGTTTTGGCTGGAAGTAAAGGGGTAGTACTCTATACAGGAATCGTATCTTACATATTAAAAGAGCGTATCCATATACGCGAATTAAAAGAAAAGGGAAATATTCAAAGGCGAAGAGATGTCAAAGCGAAGTTTATTGCACGGAGTGAACTTTGTTGTATTTCTGCGGATATACCGGGAGAAATCGAAATCACCCTGAGGGATATCAGCGCAGGCGGCATCGGTTTTTATGCGGATAAAGAAGCGATTACGAAATTAATTGTTGGAGAAGAGTACCAAACCATTTTTGACGGCGGAGACATTTCAATTGCATTGCGCTTTATCCTGCGGTGGTTCTTAGAGATGGAAAATGGAAAGGTGAATTGCGGCGGGCAATTCAGCAGACTGAGCAATATGGAGGAAAGGGTAATCCGTAAATTTGTGTTCGACAAAGAAAGAGAAGAGCGAAAGGCGTTAAGGGAAGAAATGGAGAGAGAAGCGGAATTGCGTGCATTGATGAAAGAACTGGAGAAAGAAAAGCAGAAAGAAGAGGGGAAAGCATGAGCAGAAAAAAAAGAGGTTTGAAACGATACGTTGCGACAGCGGCAGCTTTTACAATATTAATGACACCTGCCTTTCCGTTGGGAGACAAATTGGCAGGAAATGTTTATGGCGCAAGCTGGGCAGAGCCTTATCTGAATAACCTAGTGAGCCGAAATATTATGAAGGGGGATGTTGGCGGGAACCTGTACCCAGACAGAAAGATTACACGAGCAGAGTTTGCAGCGATGGTCAACAGAGCCCTGGGCTTTACGGAAAAAGGAAAAAAATCCTTTTCCGACGTACCGAAAACCGCGTGGTATGCAGATGATATCTCTATTGCGGCAAATCAGGGGTATTTGGCGGGAATTACTTCAAATACAGCAGGGCCGGAGCTTTCTTTGACAAGAGAGCAGGCAGTTACTCTTTTGTGCCGTGCCGTTAAAATTGAAGAACAGGCTGTGGATTCTCTCTCTTTCACCGATTCAAAGCAGTTTAACAATTGGAGCAAGGGGAGCATCTTTGCGGCAACAGAGAAAGGCTTTGTGTCAGGGTTTTCGGATCAGACCTTTAAGCCACAAAAAGATATCACACGCGCTGAGGTGGCAAAAATCCTATCTGATATGGCGGGAGAAATTGTAAATGAATCCCGAATGATTCGCGTTAACTATATCAACGGCAACGTGACCTTGTCGAAGACAGGGGCAGGACTCAGAGATACGGTGATTTATGGTGATTTGTACATAACAGAAGGCGTGGGGCCCGGATATGTTACACTGGATAATGTGAAAGTACTTGGGGATGTCATCATTTCCGGATGCGGTGAAAGTAATGTCGGAGACAGCAGCATCGTTGCAAATGATTGTGATTTCAAAAGAGTCATTATTGATGTGGGACATGATAAGAAGCTCAGTTTAATTGCAGAGGGTGATACGGTCATCGAAAAGACGATTGTGAGAAGCAATGCATTTTTGGAAGAGCGGGGAAGAAATGCTGAGGCGTTTGAGGACATCGAATTAGACGGGCCGGAAAAAACAACACTGGATTTATCGGGAGAGTTTGATACAGTACGCGTTTTAGGAAAGCAAAATACGCTTTCTTTGCGCTCAGGGAGCATTGACCGCCTGATTGTAGATGAAGTGGCGGAAAAGAGCACGGTATATTTGGAAAAGAAGACCTATACGGACGAGCTTTATACGGATGTGGGAACGACAGTGAGCGGTTTGGGTGAAATTGATTCCGTTTTGATTATGACAAATGGGACAAAGATTGAATCACTACCAAATACCATTACGATAAGACCAGGCGTAAAAGCGACGATTAACGGTAAAGAAATGGGAAGCCTAGATGCCGATAATGATAGGGAAGATCCGGAACTGTGGGGCGGGTACCCGAAGATGGAAGAGATTGACGCGACTTATGCGACGGCTCTTTTGAAAGCAAATAAGCCGGGGAAAATATACTGGATGATAAAAAAAGCAGACAGTGACAGCCCTTCGGATGACGAGTTAATGAACCCGAAAAACGACAAGAGCATTATTAAATCCGGGAATTTAAGTGTAACTGCAGAAAAAGAGGCGAGCGTTAAGGTCTCTGGATTAAAAAGCGGAGAACGGTATACCTTCTACGCAATTATTGAGGATTTGCGCGAAAATATTTCTGATTTGGAATACGATCGCTTTCAAACGCTTGATAATGTGATTCCAACAATGATTACAGGCTATCCAAAAGCAGAAGCTGTTTATGATGACGAAGGACATAAGTTAAAGCTGGAAGCCGTTTCGACAAAAGACGGGACGATTTACTGGGCAGTTTTGCCGAAAAATAGCGTGGCTCCGACTGCCGATATTTTGATTCAAAACTCCATGCGCGTTCCGGGTGCTATCAAAATGGGAACCTCGGCATGTTCTAAGAATGAGCTTGCGACATTCTATGCTTCGGGACTGGAAGAGGCTACGGAATATGATGTGTATATGGCTGTGCGTGACACCAGTGATAATGAATCGCGGGTGTTAAAGATTTCGGCACTGACAAAGGACGTGACTGCACCTGAATTTTCAAAACCGGTTTACCCGATTGTGGGAGCAGTGACGGATAAAACAGTTCAGATGAAGTATATGACAGATGAAAGATGTACTTTATATTGGGCAGTTTATCCAAGAGGAACGAAGGTGCCTGCTCACTATGAGCCAACCACACCGCCGCCTTTGACTGAGCTGCATACCGTAGAGGCGCAACAAGCGGTTATTAATGGAAGCAATGCATTGAAAAACGGAAAGACGAACGCAGTTGCGGATAAAGAGGGAAATTTTGTAATCAACGGACTGGAAGTACAGACCCCATATGACCTTTATTTTGTTTTGGTTGATAAATCAGAAAACAAATCCATGCCAGTATTAAAGAAGGAAATCATTACAAAAGATGATATTCTGCCTACGGCTTTGGTTGCATTTGATGAGTCGTTGGTTTCTGAAGCCGGGGAGCCGCCGGTAGGATCTGCGATCCGTTTAGAATTCAGTGAAATCGTATATGATTCTGTTTCCACAGAAAAGCGCGCGTTGGCACAGGTTCCAAATTCGGAACTGAGTAATTTCATAAAGCTGTACAATACCTCGAACAACCCGAGAACGGAAGTGAATGTAGATTTTTCTCAGGCAAAATTTTCGGAAGAAGACGGCAAAACAATCCTCACCTTTACGACGGGAGATCAATCTTCGTCAAACCCTGCAATTCAGCTTGCAAGCGGAAATCGCTACGTCTTTGAGCTAAAGGGGATTGCAGATGCAGCTGGAAATAAAATGAAAGCAAATGCGCAGGGCAATGTAACCCGCCTTGTAGAATTTAAAACAATGGCACCTTTTGTAAACCTGAAAAACATAGGATCGGCAGATGATGCACACGATTTAGTTTTCCGTATCGAGCCTAAAATTCAAAATGCTGCGGAGGAATTGTGCTACGACACAATATTAGAAACCGATGCCAAAATTACCTTCGATATAACAGCTGACAACGGGAGCGGAAGTGCCGTAACCATCACAGGGCTGGAGATGATACCTGACCGCTATTACTCATTGCAGTCTTTACTGGACTCCAATTTGTATACAGACTATATGAAGTTCAACGAATTAAAGAATACAACCTATTCGATTAAGGTAACAAAATTGGAAGGTGTGGAAAACCGCGGTATTTGGAATCAGCAGCTGAACTTGACGGTAAGAGGCCTTGCAGGAACGAGACAGCAGTTAATTGATGCAGCCTTTAATGGAGCAAATGGAGCCTTTGACGGACAAGCCTCTTCATTAGAAGCATCTGTAGTCAGTGATCCGGCAAAGCTGAAGTGTACAAAATATTTTTCCGATGTCTTTGCGCCACAATTTTCTTCAGGTTATCCGAGACTGACTGCGGGAGATACCTCAATCAAAGTGGATTATATGCTTGACAAATCCTGCACAGTATACTGGCTTCTTTCCCCAAAGGGTGCTGTTGCGACGATGCCGGATGCCATTAAGCTGATCGACGGAAGTATTCGTCCGCAAGGAAGCAAGACGGGGAGTTTTTATGTAGCGAACCCGGATGTTGAATTTACGGAGTTTATAAACGATTTAAAAGCAAATACAGATTATGAATTTTATTATACTGCAAAAGGGAATGCGGCCTCTGCTGTTGCGAAAAAAGAGATTCAAACAGAGCAGGTTGTAATACCGGATTACAAACCGGGCTACCCTCAGAAAAAGGGTCAGGGCGGTTCGCAGGCTTACGTTGATATGGGTGTTGTTGATGCAGACGCAGATGTGTACTGGGTTGTATATGAAACGGGAACGGTCAGCTCACTCACTCCGACAGAGATTGCGGGGATTGATGTGAAACCGGATTCTCGTGTCATTGATTCTGGTCAGCTTTTCATCAGAGAAGATGAAACTGCAACAATTACTGTATCAAATTTAAATCCGGAACGTTTTTACGACATTTTCATTGTAATGAAAAATCCAATGTCAACACCAAACAGCGGAAATTGGTCTGCTGTAAAGACGGTTACCGGCATCACCTCGGCAGACACCGTGCCGCCGGCTATTGTTGATGGCAGTGTAATCACAAGTATTACGGATGTCAGCGGAACGGTCATGAAAAAGTATAATGGGTCATTGTCTGTTATATTTAGTGAGCCACTTTATTATTTAGACGCATTGAGCGGAACCAGAAAAAAACTCCAAAAAGATGTGCTGCAGCAGATGTTGTCCGATAATATTTCGGTCGGAACTGTTACCGTTAAGAGTGCGCCTTCGCTGGAAACAAACGGCGGGATTATCAGTTTTGTTCTGACTTTTGAAAATGTTATGGCAAACAGTTCGATGAATATTCCGAACAGTATCATCGATGTAAGCGGTAATAGTGCAGGCAAACTGAACATGAAATTCGTTGCAAATAAAGAGGATCCGGAGAACAGCGCATGGCTGGTCGAATTTGTGAGGTAAGCTTTCCTGCAGCCGACACGACAGACGGTGTTGGAAAAAACGGTTGAGAAGACTATTTTTTCGTAGTATAATAACATAGAATATTATGCACGAATTTTTTGAAAAAGGAAGGCATAAAAAAAAGGAGGCGTTTTATGGATTGGCTTAATACAAATTCTATGCTGCTGACAGAAAAAACTTTAGATAATCTTTGGCAGCGGCAGCGTTTGACCTTACAGAATATTGCAAATGCTGAAACACCGGGATACAAAGCCAAGTATGCCACATTTGAGGAAGAACTGAAGTTAAGCCTTTCAAAACTTGATCGAAAGAGAGCTTCTAAGGCAACGGAAGTCGGTGATAAAATCCGAGACTCTAAGCTGTGGATTCATGAAAGTCCGGAAGAGAGCACTCGTCTGGACGGGAATAATGTACAGGTCGACGCAGAAAATTTGGAGCTGGTCAGGTCACAGTTCCAATATGAATATGCGCTGCGGCAGGCGACAGAAGAACTCAGTCGCCTACGAACAGCCATTACAGGTAGCTGAGCAATCGAATAAATAGAAAAATTGCTTTGGTAAATTGAAAAAATATACATAAAACAAAAATAGAGGAGATTGATTATGGCAAAGATTTTACTAGTGGATGACGCGGCTTTTATGCGTATGATGATAAAAGACGTTTTGAAGAAGAATGGAATTGAGGATATCCATGAAGCTGCTGATGGAGCGCAGGCGATTGAAAAATACAACGAAGTTCATCCTGATTTAGTATTTATGGACATTACAATGCCGAATGTAGACGGATTGGAGGCTTTGAAAGCAATCAAAGCGGCAGATCCGAATGCGGTTGTTGTAATGTGTTCTGCGATGGGGCAGGAGGCTATGGTAATTGAAGCAATAAAAACGGGAGCAAAAGACTTCATTGTAAAACCGTTTAAACCGGAACGCATATTGAAAACTTTAACATCATTGAATATCCAGTAAAATGAACCTTATGTTAAATTTTACTGAGGGAGATGGTGAAGTGAATTGAGAAAAATAATAACCGACAACATTATAGCCGTATTTGTTGTGCTTGTCATTTTATTACTGATACTTCCCTTACCTCCATTTCTGCTTGATATGATGTTTATCATCAACATCACTATTTCACTGGTTATTTTACTGATCACCATGTATATCATGGAAGCATTGGAATTTTCTATTTTTCCGTCATTGCTGCTGATTACTACCTTGTTTCGAATTTCGTTGAATATATCTTCAACGCGTTTGATTCTAACCAATCAAGGAGAAGCGGGAGCGGTTATCGCTACGTTCGGCTCTTTTGTTTTACAAGGAAATATTGTTGTTGGTGTTATTATCTTCTTAATTATTGTCTTGGTACAGTTTATCGTCATTACGAAAGGAGCCGAAAGAGTCGCAGAAGTTGCTGCAAGATTTACACTGGATGCAATGCCGGGTAAACAAATGGCAATCGATGCGGATCTGAGTTCCGGCTTGATTACCGAGGAACAGGCAAGAGAGCGGAGATACAAAGTTCAAAAAGAAGCGGACTTTTATGGAGCGATGGATGGTGCTACGAAGATTGTAAAGGGCGATGCGATTATGTCGATTATCGTGACGATAATCAACTTCATCGGCGGACTTTTAATCGGTGTTATTCAGGCAGGCATACCTTTTAGTGAAGCAATTGGAATTTACTCGATTGCGACAATTGGAGACGGATTGGTTTCGC
Source organism: uncultured Anaerovorax sp. (assembly GCA_963521065.1). GTDB lineage: Bacteria > Bacillota > Clostridia > Peptostreptococcales > Anaerovoracaceae > IOR16. The sequence continues at coordinate 100,607 of CAUQTI010000006.1, forward strand.
AGGTACCGGCGTTACTGATTTCCACGGCAACTGGTATGATTGTTACAAGAGCGGTATCGGAAGGCAGTTTAAATGTAGACGTAAAAAAACAATTTTTCTCACAGCCTACCGTATTAATGATTGCTGGCGGAATCATGGCGGCGATGGTTTTTATCCCCGGAGCACCGTTGATTCAGCCTCTCCTGTTGGCTTCTGTTTTGATTTTCCTGGGAATAAGATTAAAGCGAGAAAAAGCACGAGAAACACATATACAGCAGATTACAGAAGAAGAACAGCAGTACATACCGGATGAATTTGATGAGAATTCATACTTTAAAGATATTAATAATATTTATTCCTTATTGACGGTAGAACCGATTGAAATGGAATTTGGATATAGCCTGATTCCGCTTGTAGATGAGAGTAGCGGAGGAAATTTAATCAATCGTATCGTTATATTTCGGCGTCAGTTTGCACAAGAAATGGGTTTTGTAGTACCATCAGTACGTTTACGGGACAATGCAATGCTGAATGCAAATCAATATGTAGTGAAAATGAAGGGTGAGGAAATTGCAAAAGGTGAATTGCTTGTTGATTACTACCTTGCATTAGAACCCTCAAATCCAACCGGACAAGTTGATGGTATTGAGACAATTGAGCCAGCTTACGGAATACCAAGCCGTTGGATTACTCCTGAAAAAAAAGAACTGGCAGAAATATATGGATATACAGTAATCGATCCGCTTTCTGTTATGCTGACACATTTAACGGAAACGGTTCGCCGCCATGTTCATGAGCTTCTTACTCGGAGTGAGGTATCACAGCTTCTTGAAAATGTAAAAAAACTCTCACCGGAGCTAGTGGAAGAGGCAATTCCTAATATAATTTCTTATGCAAATTTTCAGAAAATACTGTATAATCTTTTAAAAGAAGGCATTCCGATTCGAGATATGGTAACTATTTTAGAAACAATCGTTGATGCGGGAACGAGCACAAAAGATATGGATATGGTAACAGAGAATATTCGTATCGCTTTAAAACGGACCATAACCCGAAAGTTTTGTGAAGCTGGTCAATTAAAGGTACTCACACTGGATTCTGAAGTGGAAAAAGTGATACTTTCCAGCTTGACTAGAAGCGAACAGGGGATTTATTTAGCGTTGAGTCCCGATGTAATACAGCGGATTATAGGACAATTGTCCGAACTACTGAAAAAGTTTTCCTCATTCTCTCAGCCTCCTGTTATTTTAACAAGCCATGTAATTCGATTGTATTTTTATCGGATGGTGGAACAGTTCTATCCACATATTGAAGTTCTTTCATTTAGCGAGATCGCGAATGACGTCCAGATACAAGCATTGGGGAATATTGAGCTATAATTTTGGAAAAGAAAAAACAATTGGGTGAACAGGTATGGTAGAAGAGGGATTGATACAAAAAAACAACGAGGAACTTTTACAGGAATTTCTAAGGACAAGAGACGGCGTATTGAAGCGGGAGCTCGTCCTTCGGCACAAAAATATGGTGCGCATGGTTGCGATGCAGATGCGGGGAGTCTATGCCAGCTTTGCAGAAATTGACGATATCATCAACGAAGGAATTATTGCACTGATGGGGGCATTAGAAAAATATGATCCTTCTAAGAATGTAAAATTTGAAAGTTATGCCTCGTTGCGAATTCGGGGAACCATTGTAGACTTGGCACGAAAGCAGGACTGGGTTCCGAGAAGTATTCGCAAAATGGCTAAAAAAATGGATGAAGCAGAAAGCACCTTATATCTTTCTTTAGGTCGTTCTGCAAATGAACAGGAACTCGCAGACTATCTTGGAGTAAGCTTGGAAAAATACCGAAAAGTACTTGGGGAAACAGGGATGTATAACATATTATCCCTGGATGCCTTGGTTGACGGAATGAATGGTGAGGCAGTATCTTGTCAGGTTGCGGCAACACAAGAGGAAGCACCTGGAGAAACACTGCAGAAAAAAGAACTGAGTAAACTTTTACAAGATGGAATTGCGGAACTGAAAGAAAAAGAACAGCTTGTACTTTCCTTGTATTATCGGAAGGAATTGAATATGAAAGAGATTGCAAAGGTAATCGGAATCAGCGAGCCGCGTGTATCACAGATTCATTCAAATGCAATACGAAAGCTGAGACATTTTATAAAGAATTATTGAGTACCAAGCGCTGCATGAAAAGGGAGTAGAATTATGTTTAAAGGGTTTTATACGTTGACATCAGGAATGCTGACACAACAGCATCGTTTAGACACAATCAGCAACAATATAACCAATGTTTCAACACCAGGCTTTAAAAAAGATACACTGCTAAGTACGACCTTTCGCGAAGAATTAACCTCAAGGACGGGAAGCGTCGATAAGAGCAACCCCAAAGCGCTAAACAACACCTCAATGATTCAGGTACCGGATGAAGTTGTAACTGATTTTAGACAGGGGAGTTTTGATATGACCGGCGACCCCTTTCATTTTGCGATTGCAGGGGATGGCTTTTTTCAAGTCGAAACTCCAGACGGCCCCAGGTATACAAGAAATGGTGCTTTTACGCTGGATGAAGAAGGCTATTTATATTTGGAATCAGCAGGACGCGTCAGTGGTGAAAACGGTGCAATCCTATTAAAAACGGATGAATTCACAGTCGAACCGGACGGACGGATTATGATGGAAAATGGAACCGCCGCCGGACGTATCCAATGTGTTGATTTTGAAGATTACAATCAGCTCGTGAAAAGCGGTGAAGGACTTTTTTCCAATAATAACAATGCGAATGTTCTTCCTGCGCAAGCTTCTCTGAGATGGAAAGAGTTAGAACGTTCTAATGTAGTCTCTATGGATGAAATGACAGACATGATGGGTGCACAGAGAGCACTGCAAAGTGAGAGTCAGATTTTAAAGATTTATGATCAGATTATGCAGAAAGCAGTAAATGAAATCGGAAAAATTTAAGGATAGGAGGGATGAGTTTTGAACATTGCATTTTATACAGCAGCGGTAGGAGCGAATGCACAGCAGACACGCCTAGATACCATTGCGAATAATATGGCGAACTTTCAGACAGAGGGCTATAAGGCACAGAGTGCGCTTTTTTCAGATTTGCTTTACAGTAATATGAAAGCCCAGCCGCCGGGAGACGGGGATTTGACCGTGGGAAGCGGCACTCGTGCCGGCCAGACCAACATTAACTTTGAAAGCGGAGCTCCGATACAGACAGACGGAACCTTTGACTACGCAATCATGGGAGACGGCTATTTTGCAGTTTATAACATGGCTGAGGACCGATTGAACTATACTCGAAATGGGAATTTCCACAAGGCGCAAATGGGAGAAAATGCGTTTTATTTAGCGGCGCAAAACGGAGATTTTGTTTTGGATAAAAACATGGAGTTAATCCCTGTGAATTCAAATGAAGAAGAGCTTGATATCGGAGTATTTGATTTTGCAAATAAAAGCGGAATACTCTTACAGGGTGAAAACCGTTTTATGCCAGTTGAACGAAACGGAGACCCGATATTACAAACCGACGTTACTTTAAAAAGGGGATATTTGGAAGGATCTAATGTCGATTTACCTTATGAGATGACAAAAATGATTGAAACGGAACGAGCCTACCAGTTATCTCTTCGTATGATTAAGACTTCAGATGAAATTGAGGAAACAATTAATACAATGAGGTAGTAAGAAAGTGAGGCGTTTGTTGTGAGCCAGACAGCTGAAAATTTGGATGCATTGGAAAATGAAGAAAAAGTGATCTTACCCCCGACTCTGGATATTAAAATCAGTCCAGACCGAATGATGGCATTTTTAAGAGTATCAAATGTGCCGGATTCGGATTATGAACTAGATAAGGAATATGTCCTGGAAGCTCTAAAGGAAAGAGAAATTGTTTTTGGTGTCCTTGAAAACGAGATTCAAGAGTATTGTATACAAAGAAAATATTTTAGAGAATTAAAAGTAGCTAAGGGTGTGGAACCCCTCAATGGGGAGGATGGAAGCGTTGTCTATCATTTTGATACGCAGCCGAAGAATCTTCCGAAGGAATTGAAGGATGGCTCAGTGGACTTTAAAGATATTTCGCTCATTCAAAATGTAAAAACGGGAGATTTGCTGTGTGAAATTGTTTTGCCGACTGACGGCACTCCCGGCAAAGATATTTTTGGAAGTGAGGTTGCACCGAAGCCCGGCGTAATGCCTGCACTTGCTGCCGGAAAGAATGTGTCTGTTTCTGATGACGGATTACGCTATTTAGCGGCGGTAGATGGGCGAATTGAATACATAAAAGATTTGATTTCTATTGAAGAGGTTTTCCATGTAAAAGGAGATGTCGGTCCGGAGACAGGAAACATATCTTTCAATGGTAGTGTGATTATTTCCGGTAATGTAACAGATGGGTTTCGTGTGGAAGCAAAAAAAGACATCATCATTAACGGTCGGGTAGAAGGTGCCGATATAAAAACAGATCAAAACGTATTAATTCGAAGCGGAATGAATGGAATGAAGCGGGGAACGATACAGGCGGGCGGTGATGTAACAAGCCGTTTTATAGAAAATGCAACCGTTACCTGCGGCTGTAATTTTTACAGCGAATGTACTCTGAATGCAAAGATACAGGCAGGCGGTTCAATCATTATGAAGGGTAAGCGAGCTGCTATGATTGGCGGAACCTATGTTGCAGGAGATGCAATCATAGCCAAAGAAATTGGAAGCGAATTAAATATTCCGATGGAAATTTGTATTGAACCAGAATGGTATGCGATGCAGGTAGAAGGCAAAAGCGCAGAAGAGGTGTCGTATGCTTTCTTAGACCAGGATGAGCTGAAAGAGAAAATACATGAAATAGAAAAAGAAGCGGATCGTTTTGCAAGCGTACTGCAAGATGTTGTAAGCGGGAGAAAAAAGGTTGAGCCGAAACAGAAAACCTTATATATGAAACAGCTGATGGGAATGCGTGAGGAGAAAATGCGTGGGGTACACCATTTGCAGGAAAAACTGGATCGCAGTGTTTCTTACCATGAAAGCCACGATTTTGCAGTTACTTGCACCGGGAAAATATACCCTGGTGTTCGTATGAAGCTTTGCGGAATTATGATGCGAGTTGAACATACGGGAACAAATCAAAAATACTATGTGGATAAGGGAGAGATTCTAGTTGGAGCTCCTACGGCGAATAGTGAAATACCGGTTAAAGATTGAAAAGAGGAATTTGAATGAAGATTAGCAATTATGATCAATTGAATGCAATCCAGTTAGATGCGCTTAAAGAAATTGGAACGATAGGTTCTGGAAATGCGGCTACGGCTTTATCCGGAGTGATATCAAAGAAAGTGCGCATTTCTGTGCCGAAAGTATCTATCCTAGACTTTAACACAGCCTTAAACATTCTTGGAGGGCCAGAGAACATTGTTGCCGGTATTATGGTGAGAATGTCAGGTGATTTAAATGGAATCATGCTTTATCTTCAGGAGATGGATTTCATTAATGTAGCCTTGGACAGCGTTCTTCATGAAACGATAAGCGGCTATGACCAATTAAATGAACTAAGTCAGTCTGCACTTGTGGAAATCGGAAATATTATGATTTCCACCTATATGAATGCACTTTCTTCGTTGGCGGGGCTTGAAGTGAATTTATCTGTTCCGGCAATGTGCATCAATATGGCGGGAGGAATCTTAAGCGTTCCAATGGTAGAGTTTGGATATGAGACAGACAAAATTATGATGTTAGACGGAAGCTTTTCCTGCGATGGACAGGAGGTTTCCAGTAAACTTTTAATGATGCCCGATTTTAAGTCATTGAATGATATGTTAGACAGATTAGGAGTTGGCAATATTGAATAGCAAGCAAACGAGTGTTGGAATTGCCGATATGAAGATTATCAGAGCACCAGGCAACTTGATTACATATGCGCTTGGATCTTGTATCGGGATTTGTATTTATGACCCGGTGCTCCGGTTAGGTGGAATGGTACATATTATGCTGCCGGAACGGGTAGCAAGTCAGGATACTGGCAATATCTTTAAATATGCAGACAGTGGAATTACGGAAACAATTCGGAAAATGGAGGTCTTTGGCGGCGTTGCATCTCGCATGACGGCGAAGATTGCAGGCGGGGCAAAGATGTTTGATATTCCTGGAGATTCCAATTCGAGTATAGGAAATATAGGGAGAAGAAATATTGATTCTGTCCATAGAGTTTTGCAGCAGGTAAAGCTTCGATTGATTAAAGAGGATGTAGGCTCTAACTACGCAAGAACGATGGTTTTTGATACAGAGACAGGACAGGTAACGATTCGCTCTTTCGGGCGGGCCGATAATATTTTATGAAAAAACCAAGCCATAAAAATGACTTGGTTTTTTGATGCGTTTGGTTAAAATTAAGAATGGTGATGAGGCACTGCCTTTACTTGAATGCAAGCGTTTGTTATTGCTGTCAGGACATCCGTTTTGTACTGCTTTTCATAAGTGAGAAGCTTAGATAACAGATAGCCCTTGCGAGTTACAACATACTTGGATGGTAAGTGGTTTAAGGCCAGTGCGATAACATCATTTTTACATTTGTTACAAGTGCAGACCGCCATTTTACGCATGAGAGAAGGGTATTCGCTTTTTACAAATTCTTCAATGATGTTGATAAAAATGTATTCTTCTGCTTCGACGGGTGCAAATTCACCAGAGTTTGAGCGAGAAACAGTTCCTAAATTTTGATGTTGAGGTACCGTTCTATTTTCTTTCTGACCAAAATCCTGTAAAATAAAAGGCTTTATTTCCGTTTCAAAGTGATGCTCCAATTCGCGCTGAATTAAATCTGACAGAGGGTCCTCTGAGGGAAGTGAAAATGAAGGTGTCTCAGAAGGAGTCGTATTTTCCGATGCCGGCTTTTCTCTTTCCATTACATCGGCCTGAGACAAGCTTTGTGCAAGCTGCGCTTCTAAATTTTCCGGAAGAGGAATTTCTTTCTCTAACGGCGCTGACTGCAGCGGCAGCTGTTTTTCTGCATCTGGCTGTACATGAATTGTAGCCTGTATTGAAATATTTTCAGGCGGTAAATTGTTTTGAGGAAAAGAATCGCGAGGGAGTTCTTGCTCGCTTTCGGAGTTTGTCTGAGGAAGTCTGGGCTCAAAGTGAGGCGAATCTTCTTCTCCGGAGGAATCCGATTGAAGCAGCTCCGTTTCTTCCTTTTGGATTGACTGACTTTCTTCTGAGGGCGCTTGCGGCTGTTCTTGTACCTCATCCGGTTCTACTGTTCCAATGCGGTTTGTTAGCAAATTTAGTACATGTGAAGTTTTACTGCTTTTTTTTGACATGAATTACAGGCTCCCTTCACAGACCTGCTTCGCAAGCCGGGCATAATCAAAGCCGGGATTGGAATAAGGTGCATAAGTAATAATGCTTTCGCCATGCGCCGGAGCTTCCGCAACCGTGACACTATTGCGTATTTTTGTATCAAATATAACAGTACCTAACTGCTTTGCGATTTCTGCGGTTAATTCTTCGACCTCTTTTGTAAGATTCATACGCTTATTATATTTTGTCAGAAGAATTCCTAATATTTCTAAACTAGGGTTGTAGAATTTTTTAACCGTATCAATCGTTTCTTTTAATTGTGTAATACCGAGCAGACTTAACACCTCAGGAATCATAGGAATAATTAGGGTGTTAGAGGCAACATAAGCATTGACTGTCAGAATATTCAATGCCGGTGGGGTATCTATAATAATAAAATCGTACTGCTCATGGATTGGATTCAGCAAGTCTCGAAGCATGTACTCGCGGCCTGCTCTGTTAAATTCCAACTCGGCAGAGCTGAGAAGAATATTGGATGAAAGAATGTCCCCATGCGGAGTGTGCGAAATGGCATCCTGTATAGAAACCGTCCCCTTAAAAAGCTCGTAGATGCCGGGGTGACCTTCAATGTCTACACCTAAGCTAAAGCCTAAATTGCCTTGGGGGTCTAAGTCAATCCCTAATACTTTCTTTTTAAGCTGAGTTAGGCCGCTTACTAAGGCACTGCTTGTAGTCGTTTTTCCGACACCGCCTTTTTGATTGGTGATTGCAATAATTTGAGACAAGATTTTCCCCTCCAGTTCATTATTTAGACAAAATTATATTAATTTATTCTATCATATGACGATATAAAAGTATAGAGAGAATCAAATCAAGAACAATCTGTTAAATCATATTTGAAAAAATAGATAACTTATTTATTTTAGTAATAGAAAGGGGATTCATATGTCAACAAGTGTTAGCAACGTTATGACGACATCTTCAAGCCGGAGATTAACCGGGCTGATGAGTAATATGGATGTCGATGAAATTGTAAAGAACATGTCGCAGGGGACATTATCAAAAATATCAAAGCTAAAGCAACAGAAGCAGAACTTGGAGTGGAAACAAACGGCATACCGGTCTGTAACATCCAGCCTTTTGGATTTCAGCAGTAAATTTTTAAGCTCCTCCTCTGTAACGAACCTAAACAAATCCAGCTTTTTTAAAAGTGCAATTGTCAGTGCACTTGGGTCAAATGCGGCGGCAGCAAGTGTAACGGGTACTGCGGAGTCGGTTCGTAATTTTTCCATTGGAAGCATTGGTAATCTTGCGACGACAGCGGGGGTTACGACCGCGGCTACGCATCAGGTTTCCACGAGAAATATTACCACAGGTGCTGTAGACCTAGTGAATGGAAGGGATATTTCTGCATTGGAAGATACAAGTCTTGCCATTACATATGGTTCAAATACTTATTATATGAGCCTTACAGACCTTTCATTGAGCACGAATACAGACCCTACCGCAAGGGCACAGGAAAATGCGGAAACGGTAGTCGCTGCTTTAAATGCGCAGTTAAAAGCGGAGGGATTGGGTTCTTCGGTATCTGCAGAGTTGGGAACCGATGGGAAAGTAACCTTCCACGAAATTAATGACGCCGGAAACGAATTGAAGCTAGAAGCAGGGAGTACAGCGTTACTAAATATAATGGGGATGGAAGCAGGAGATTCTGCTGCAAACGGAAAGCTGACCGGGGGTAAGGATATAAGAAATGACTCCTTGATTAAACAGGTCACGTTTGGACAGTCCATTGCGAATGGGGAAGGAACCTTTACCTTTGACTTAGACGGGACCAAGGCCGTAGTTAACCTAAAAGACTTGGTAAATTCAGACGGTACGTTCAAGGATGCAAGCATGAATATGGAGAAAATGTCTCAAGAGATCAGCTATCAGCTGGCTAAGACGTACGGAGCTGGAAAAGTAACGGTCCGTGCTACCGATGAAAATGGGAATGCATTGTCATCAGGCGAGACGCAAGGAAACTTTGTCTTTGAAACAGCCAGCACTACGTCCATCTTATCGGTTGCTTCGGGTGATACGGGAATGCTTGGCAAATCCGGTGCTATGAACATGAGCTGGGGGGATGCAAACCGCCTCTTAATTTATGAGCCGCTTACTTCTAATAAAAACAATTTGAATACGAAACTTGATTTTTCCGGCGGAAAAACGCACATGATGACAATTAATGGTACGACTTTTGAAGTGGGAGTAGATTTCATATCCGTGAACGGAACGAAAAAGGAATTTTCTCAGGGTGTGAGTGTAAATGATATCATGAGCACGATTAACAGCTCAGACGCAGGCGTCACAGTAAAATATCTATCTACGTCCGACCGCTTCAACATAACGGCAAACAGTGCCGGAAGCATAGGAAAAATCAAGATTTCGGAAACACCGGAAACACCGGAAACACCGGAAACACCGGAAACACCGGAAACACCGGAAACACTGGGAATACTGGCAGACACTTTATTCGGTACCGGACTCATTGGCACAACGCAGGGAACTGATTCAGAGATGTCAGTGAGCTTCGACGGCGGGCAGACGTACGAAACTATCACCCGTACGAGCAATGCGTTCACGTTGGATGGAATGAATATTGTTTTGAATTCCACCTTTACAAGCAAAGACGCCGATTCGGTTTCAGGAACGGGGGATGCGATTACTTTTTCAGCAAAAGCCAATGCAGATGAGGTTGTAAATGCTGTAAAAAGTATGGTTGAGGAATATAATAACATGATTACCTCACTCAACAGTGCGGTATCTACAAAGCCGATTCGAAACAAATCTGGAGGTGCACTGACTTATCAACCGCTTACGGACGATCAGAGAGAAGAGATGTCAGAGAGTGAAATCTCAGCGTGGGAAGAAAAAGCACAGCAAGGAATTCTGTTTGGGGACCCTCTGCTTCGTACTTTGTCTTCCGATTTACGTTTTGTTTTTTCGATGCAGGTAGATGGCGTATCTATGAAAGATATCGGAATTACAGCGGGTACGTCGTACAAGGATAATGGAAAGCTTTCTTTCGATGAAACTGCATTTCGCAAAGCCTTGGAGGAAAAACCGGACGCTGTTTCAAAGCTCTTTACTGCGGACGGAAATGTTAATGCAGAGGAAAAGGGCGCGATTGCGAAAATTGATGAGATTGTAAAGCGTTATGCAAATACGAGTGGTTCACAAAAAGGAAGCTTGATTCTGAAGGCCGGCCATACTTCCTCTCCGACCAGTGAGTTGGACAATGGCATTTACAAGCAGCTGAAGTCTATCATCGAGCAAATTGAGACACTTCAAGTTAAGCTTGTTTCAGAACAGGACCGTTATTACAGCAAATTTACGAACTTGGAAGTATATTTAAATAAGATGAATGCACAAGCCAGTTGGCTGACAGACCAGACGAGTTCCTAGTTTGAAATTTGTTTGATTTCGTGAAAACATCTCATCCATATAAAGGGAGGATTCTTATGAATCAATACATGAACAATTATGGAAAAGGATTTCAGCACTATAAAGAACAGTCTGTCAATACGATGATGAAGAGTGAGATGCTGTTTCTTTTGTATGATGAAATTATAAAAAAAATGAATAAAGCTAAGATTTTAGCAAACAACAACGATTATGCGAACTTTGAGGTGGAAATTGACAAAACTCGGAAAATTGTGTTATATTTAATCGACACCTTGGATTTAAAATATGCGGTAAGCAAAAATTTATCCAGAATGTACGAATTCTTTATTTACGAATTGTCCCGCCTGAATGCAAGCCGCAATCTAAAGATTATTGATGAGATAATTCCTCTTGTTACCGATTTGAGAGAGACGTTTAAAGAGGCTGATCGATTGTCCAGGCAGCAAAATACGGCAATCAGATAGTGCACGAGCACGATATAGGAGCATAAAAAAATGGACGGAATGAATCAAATTCTTTCAATTTTACAGAAAAAGTATCGCAGGATGGATATGATACTGACGATCACAAAAGAAGTGGAGCAGATTGTATTATCCGGCGATGAGGCTTCTCTTGGCATTATTTTAGACACACGCCAAAATGAAATGAACGGAATCGATCAGCTTGATCGTGAACTGAATCGGGAGAAAGAGAAGATGCCGCCAATTTTGCGTCAGAAAGTAGACCAGATGCTGAGGCCAACTCCGGGAGAGACAGTAAGGCTTGAGAATCCTTTAGAAACTAATATTTTTGATACCAATAAACGTATTACGCGGCTCGTTGAAAAAATAATTGTTCTGGACAAAGCGATTCGTGATAGAATGGAAAGAAAATAGTGAAAAGTGGAGGAACTAAAATGGCAGCAGTCGATACCAAAATTTTATTAGAATCTGGAACGAATGAGATTGAGATTATGGAGTTTACCATAGCAGGCGATTTATTTGGAATCAATGTCGCGAAGGTTCGGGAAATATTAATGCCGAGCGCGATTAAACCAATGCCTCAATCCCATCCTGCTGTAGAGGGCGTGTTTAAGCCAAGAGATCGAGTCATTACGGTAGTAAATCTGCCGAAATATCTCGGTTTACCGGAATCCTCCGAAAATGGACGCGATTTATTTATCATAACGAATTTTAATAAGGTCTATGTTGCATTTCGTGTTCATTCAGTTGAAGGAATTGACCGGATTTCATGGGGAGCAATCCAAAAACCGGATAAGACAATTTATGGAGGCGATTCTGGAATTGCTACAGGGCTAGCTGAATGCGGCAATCGCTTGGTAACAATTTTAGACTTTGAAAAAATTGTGGCAGACATTGCACCGGAAACCGGAATACAGCTTTCAGGAATTGATAAATTACAACATAGAGACAGAGACCAAAGACCGATTGTTGTAGCAGAGGATTCTGTTTTATTATCGAAGATGATAGAAGAGGCCTTGGTTAAGGCTGGATATCACAATGTATTGATGTTTAATAACGGACAGGAGGCTTGGGATTATCTGAGCGGAATTCGTGATGATAACAATATCTATGACAAGGTTTCGTGTATCATAACAGATATCGAGATGCCGCAGATGGATGGGCACCGTTTGACGAAGCTGGTAAAAACAGATGCCGTGCTGAAAAAAATTCCATTGGTCATCTTTTCCTCGCTGATTAACGAAGAAATGCAGATTAAAGGAAAATCACTAGGTGCAGACGAACAGCTCTCAAAGCCGGAGATTGTACATTTGGTAACCGTAATTGACCACTTACTAGATAAGAGTGCGAATCATATAAATAAATAGCAATAAAATCAAAGTATGCAGAGGATAGCAATAAGGAGCAGATTACTTAGGATCTGCTCCTGTTTTATGGTTGTAGGACTAGCGTTGGAATGAAAGGCTTCAAGGGTATGGACCAAGAACACTTAATAAATGATGAGAATGAATTGATTTATGTTATTGATTTAGAAAACTATAATCTTCTTTTTTTGAACAAAGCTGCTAAAAAAAAGATGGGTTTAAGGGACGAAGAATACAAAGAAAAAAAATGTTACCAGCTTCTGCATGGCTTGTCAGAGCCTTGCTTGTGTTGTAAAAAGAACCTTTTATCATCCAATGAAATCTACAAATGGGAGAATTGTGCGCATAGAAAAGAAGCGTATTATTTAAAGCACAAGTTGGTGGACTGGAAAGGAAAGCTGGTAAAGCTTGAAACCGGTTTTCAAGCGATTGTAGAAGAAAATAAAGAGGATTCGCACGGTGAAATCGAATTAATATTGTTACAAGCGATTAATGATTTAATGAAGGAAGCTGATTTTTTTGAAGCGATGTACTTAGTCCTAAAAAAAATTGGGCAGATTTACAATGCAGAGTCCGTCTACATCGTGGAAATAGGAGCTGGAAGACAAGGAAAAATTTTATATAAATGGAATAAAAATGCGGACACAGATGAAAAAGCCTTGACGTTGCAGGATGAATTGCTGATTGGAAGCTGGAACCGCATCGGAAGAGGGAAAAAATGGAATGTACTCAGTATAGGAGAAGCATTACATATTGTCCCTATGGTGGATATTGAGTACGGAGACGGATATTTTGCGATTGAATGCATCGATGCAGGAGGGAAACAGCTCTCTCATATATTGCTGATTGGCCACGTCATTTTAAATGAAATCACGAAAAAAAACCTTCAAAACAAAATTGAATACATCAATAGATATGACGCCCTAACAGGCGTTTTTCAAAGAAAGCTATATTTGGAGCATCTACGGGGACTAGAAGAAAAAGAACCAAATATGCTGGGCGTGCTTTTAGCGGATATAAACGGGTTAAAGAAAATCAATGAATATTATGGAAATGCGCAGGGTGATGAGCTTCTGCAAATAACAGGAAACTTCTTGAGAGGGCAATTCGGTGTCGACTCTGTTTTTCGATTGAATGGGGATGAATTTATTGTTTTATGTGAAAATATACAAAGAAAAGACTTTCATTTAAAAGTGCAGAGCTTAAAAGAAGACTTTGAAGAAATGAATTATTTTGGGGTTTCCGTTGGATATACTTGGTCAGAAAAGGAGTTTGATTTAAATCAGTTAATTGCGCATGCGGAAGAATCCTTGTATATAGAGAAGCAGAAAGCTTATGTAGATGAGGAAGCGTTTGTAAAACGGAACCGCCCAAAGCATGTGAATGAATTGCTTCGTTCGATTGGCAACAAAGAATATCAAATGTACTTGCAGCCTAAAAATGACATGAATACGGGTGAGTTGATTGGCGCGGAAGCACTCGTGAGATATATGCATCCGCAGATGGGTATGATTCCGCCAAGTAAATTTATTCCTGCACTAGAGAGAGAAAGAACTATTCGCTACATTGATTTTTTCATGTACGAAGAAGTTTGTAAAATCATGGAGCAATGGCATAAAAAAGGGAGAAACCTTCTTCCTGTGTCTTTGAATTTTTCAAGAGCTACAATTCTTGAACGAGATTTTATGGAACAGCTCCTTTCTATTTATGAAAAATATGAGATTCCCTATAATTGTATTGAAATTGAAATTACCGAAAGTATGGGCGAGCTGGAAAAAGAGACACTTTCGGAAATCAGTACACAAATGCGAGAAAAGGGTTTCAGAGTATCTCTGGATGATTTTGGATCACAGTATACGAATATGGCTATTTTAACAATTATGGATTTTGATACATTGAAGCTAGACCGTAGCTTAGTCAGCCGTTTGGAAAAGAGTCAAGAAAATAGAATTGTAGTGCAGCATGTGATTGAGATGTGTAAGGAAATGGGTGTTCATTGTCTGGCAGAGGGTGTAGAAAACGAATTTCAAAAAAATCTCCTTCGTGAAATGGGCTGTGATTTTGCGCAAGGCTACTTGTTCAATAAACCGCTTCCCGTCAGTTCCTTTGAAGCACATTATTTTGCAAATTAAATGGTTGGAATAACCAATAAATAGGAAAATTGGGGATAAATATAAAATTAATTCGACTTTTTTTGTTGAATTATTACAAAATATATGAGATAATAAAAGAATAAATAAAAAGAAAAACTCGTTAGGGTGAGATTCATCCGCGGGTTTTTTTAAAGTGAATTGGGAGGTTTTTTGTGGAAGGACAAAGAAGTAATTTTTCAAGCAAGTTAGGCTTCGTATTAGCTGCGGCCGGCTCTGCTGTTGGTTTGGGAAATATTTGGAGGTTTCCGTATCTGGCAGCAAAATATGGCGGAGGAATCTTTTTACTCGTATATTTTATACTTTTAGTGACCTTTGGTTTTTCGCTTATGATTGCGGAAATTGCAATTGGAAGAAAAACGGGGCTCAGTGCGGTAAAAGCCTATGGTGAGTTAGATAAACGCTTTGGATTTGTAGGAGTATTAACCTCTCTGGTACCTATGATTATATTTCCTTACTATTGTGTTATTGGAGGATGGGTTGCTAAATATTTCGTCGCATTTGTTACCGGAGAAGCCGCTGCGGCAGCACAAGATGGGTATTTTACAGACTTTATTGCGCAGACTACACAGCCGATTATCTGGCTTCTGCTATTTATGGGGGCAACCGCTGCAGTTGTAATGTGTGGGGTTGAAAAAGGCATCGAAAGTGCAAGTAAATTTATGATGCCGATTTTAGTTGTTTTGTCGATTATTGTTGCAGTATTCAGTATCACTATGCCAGGCGCATGGGATGGTGTTCTTTACTATCTGACACCAGATTTTTCTAAGTTCTCAATAAAAACGGTATTAGGCGCTTTGGGACAGCTTTTTTATTCCATGTCTTTGGCAATGGGAATTATGATTACGTATGGTTCTTATATGAAAAAAGAAGCAGACTTAGAATCATCAGTGAAGCAAATTGAGTGGTTTGATGCTGGAATTGCGTTTGTTGCAGGTTTGATGATTGTTCCGGCGGTATACGCTTTTTCCGGCGGAGACGAATCTGCAATGAATGCAGGCGCAGGACTCATGTTTATCACGCTTCCTAAGGTGTTTGCAGCGATGAAAATGGGAACGTTGATTGGCGGAATTTTTTTCCTTCTTGTATTTTTTGCTGCGTTGACATCTGCGATCTCTTTAATGGAAACGGTAGTTTCTATTGCGCAGGACCGTTTAAAATGGGGCAGAATAAAAGCTTCCATCATTATACTAATCGGTTCTATGGCAATCGCTTTACCATCCACATTGGGATTTGGTATTTGGAGCCATATTGCACCGCTCGGAATGTCGCTGTTGGACTTTTTTGATTTTATCAGTAACAGCGTTCTGATGCCTCTTGTTGCGTTTTTAACCTGTATCTTTGTAGGTTACTTTGTTAAGACAAAAACGATTTCAGATGAGGTAAGGATTTCTTCTTCCTTTAAACGTGAAAAGTTATTTGTCGTGGTTATTAAGTATATAGCACCGATTTGTCTCATTGTGATTTTAGTCAGTTATGTGATGGTCGGATTGGGATTGATTAGCATCTAATGAAATAAATAAAAAAACGATAAAAAACCAGAAGAATCGATTCTTCTGGTTTTTTGTAATTCGAAATGCTATGCTGTAAACGTTTCCTCGGTGTAAAATATCGTTTGCATTGTTTCTTTAATCATGGGAAAATAGATTGAGAAATTTAGTGGAAGAAAGGGCGGTACAAACGATGAAATTGAAAGTCGTATTAGACAACAACACCTATGTGGACGAGTATTATTATGGAGAGCCTGGCGTTTCTTATTACATAGAAGATGAAGGGGTAAGGATATTATTTGACGTAGGATATAGCGATATTTTTTTGGAAAATGCAGATAAACTTGGGATTTCTGTTTCAGATTTGGATATTGTAGCCCTATCTCACGGGCATGATGACCATACGAAAGGCTTAAGAGCTCTTTTTGAAAAGAGAG
The DNA here is from genome assembly GCA_963521065.1 of uncultured Anaerovorax sp. Taxonomy (GTDB): domain Bacteria; phylum Bacillota; class Clostridia; order Peptostreptococcales; family Anaerovoracaceae; genus IOR16. Next base: position 117,234 of record CAUQTI010000006.1, read on the forward strand.
CTTCACTGTGTGATATAAAAAAAATGGTGCTCGTGACACATCCGGCTACCTTTGATAGAAAATTTTTAGACGGGGAAGAAATCGGCTGTCAGATGGATTTGAGTGAGGTTGCAAAACATACGAGGCTTTTATTGATGAAGGAACCATTTAAACTGAGCAGAAATATTACATTTTTAGGAGAAATACCACGTCTTATGGCATTTGAAAAAATGGATAGCATCGGTATAAAAGAGGTAAAAGGGGAAAATACAGATGATTTTGTTGAAGAAGACAGTGCGTTGGTATTTCAAGGGAGTAAGGGCATTTATATTATAACAGGGTGCTCTCATAGCGGTATTTGCAATATCATTGAGTATGCAAAGAAAGTGACAAAAGAAAATCGAGTTTGCGCTGTTTTAGGAGGATTTCACCTCTTTAAAGCAGATTCTGAACAAGCACAATCTACAATTGAGTATCTTGAAAATCAAAATATTCCGGTGCTTTACCCCTGTCATTGCACTTCATTTGAAGTGAAAGCGGCAATGAATCAAAAGCTGAATGTAAAAGAAGTTGGAGTGGGATTGACATTGGAATGGAGATAGAACGATGGCACAAGAAAATATAGCAGAAAATGTGACAGCGGAGGTTGCAGCGGCAGGAAGTAAGCTGCTTGCAGAACCCGCGGCATCCATCCTCATAAAAGTGGGGATGACAATTTTGATTTTGTTTATAGGGTATTTGATGATTTGTGTTTTAGCAGGAATCTTAAAGCGTGGGTTAAAAAAGACAAAGATGGATGAGGTGCTTCACACTTTTTTTCTAAATTGCTTAAAAATGATTTTGTGGATTGTAATTTTAATTACTGCACTCAGCTATTTGGGGATTTCACCAATGTCATTGTTAACGGTATTGGGGGCTGCGGGCGTTGCGGTTGCTTTAGCGTTAAAGGATAGTTTGAGCAATTTCGCCGGAGGCATTTTGATTATCATTTCCAAGCCCTTTTCGAAAGGGGATTTGATTGAAGATATGCAGATATCCGGGAAGGTGGAGGAGATTGATCTTCTTTACACCACGCTGATCACCTTTGATAATAAAGTGATTACGGTTCCCAATGGAAAGTTAGCAAATTCTACAATTATAAATTATTCAAGAGAGAGGAAACGGCGAGTAGATTGTCGATTCAGTGTCAGTTATGATACGGAGATTGAATTGGTGAAAGAGATATTAGAAACCGTTGCAGCTGCCAACCCTAAAGCCTTAAGAGAACCTGAGCCTTCAATTGGGGTCGCATCCTTGAATGAGCGTGCTGTTGAATTTGACTTGCGTGTATGGTGCATGACAGAGGACTACTGGGAGGTGTATTATTCTCTGCAGGAACAGGTTAAATTGGCATTTGATGTACACCATATTTCAATTCCTTATCCTCAGATGGATGTACATATAAAAAAGTGACTGCAGCTTGCGTAAAATATTAGAAAGAGAAAGATGGTAAACAAAAAATTTATTTATCAGTAAAAAAATAGAAAAATATGCTTGACCGTTTTCATAGCTTGTGATAATATATTGAAGATTTAAGTAGAAAACGAAAGGAACAGACAGAATGCTTTTTATTCGAAGAAAAGAAATTAAAAAAAGAGCTTCTTACCCGACCATAGTCGGTCAATTCGTTTTTTCTATTTTTATCTCCAATACAGTTACCTTGATTGAAAGTCTTCCTTTTTGGAAGACTTTTTTTTATATAGTGGAACCACTATTTTCTGCTATATGAAAGAAAAGATAAGGAAAGCTTCTTGTGCTGCAACGCGTCTTGGTTAAGTGCCGCATTGAGATAGTCAGGAAGCAGTGTTTTTACTGAATTATTGTATTTCTTTGCTTTAGAGAGATACAGGGCTTACAAGAGAAGGGAGAAAAAATATGTTAGAAGGAAGAAGTTTACTAGAACCAATGGATTTTACGGTAGAGGAAATGAATGAAATTTTTAAGTTGGCCGATGAAATTATAGAAAATCCAAAGAGGTTTCTGCATGCCTGTGATGGGAAATTATTAGCGACCTTGTTTTATGAGCCAAGCACGAGAACTCGATTTAGCTTTGAAGCAGCTATGCTTCGCCTGGGCGGGCAGGTAATTGGATTTTCTGAACCCAATTCCAGCTCTGTAGCAAAAGGCGAGAGCATTGCAGATACAATTCGTACAGTAGCGTGTTATTGCGATATCGCAGTCATGCGCCATCCAAAAGAAGGAGCACCAAAAGTAGCGGCGTGGAGTACGGAAATGCCGGTTATCAATGCAGGTGACGGCGGTCATATGCACCCGACACAGACCCTAACGGATTTACTTACAATTCACAGAGAGAAGGGGAGCTTTGAAAATCTGACAGTCGGCCTTTGCGGAGATTTGAAATTTGGAAGAACCGTACACTCTCTGATTAAGGCACTCTCTCGTTATAAGGGTGTAAAATTTGTCTTGATTTCACCAGAAGAGCTGCGCATCCCTGAGTATGTGAGAAAAGAAATATTGATGAAGAATGAAATTCCTTTTAAAGAAGTGGAAAAGATGCAGGAAGTTCTTCCTGAGCTGGATATGCTTTATATGACCAGAGTACAGAAGGAGCGATTCTTTAACGAAGAAGATTATATACGCTTAAAAGACAGCTATATACTGGATACTGACAAAATGGAGCTTGCAAAAAAAGATATGATGGTTCTGCACCCGCTTCCAAGAGTCAATGAAATTGCAGTAGAGGTGGATGACGACCCAAGAGCACTTTACTTCAAACAAGCAAAATATGGAATGTATGTGAGAATGGCGCTTATTATGAGCTTGCTCGGTGTTGAAGTAAACTAAAAATAGAGAAAACTGTAATTGAAATCGACGCCCAAAATACGGATAAATCCGTTCAAAATAGGGGCAGAAAGAGTTATAATAGGAGGGAATATAAATGGTAGTGATTAACAGTATAGAAAAAGGGATTGTGATTGATCACATTAAAGCTGGATTGGGAGCTAAAATCTTAAATTATTTGGATATTGATGCAGAAAAACATTCGGTTGCCTTTTTAATGAATGCGAGCAGTGGAAAATACGGCAAAAAAGATGTAATCAAAATTGATAAAGTCATTGACGTGGATTTAGCCGTCTTAGGTCTGATTGACCCTGACTGTACGGTAAATATCATTGAAGACCACATTATTTCCAAGAAAATCAAACCGGAAATGCCCAAGACAGTGAGCAATGTAATCCGGTGTAAAAATCCGAGATGTGTTACCTCAGTCGAAGCAAATGCACCGCATATTTTCCATCTGATCAATGAGAAAAACAGAGAATACCGCTGTGAATACTGCGATGATATCGTGAGCATGAAGGGAGACAATGTAAATGAAATTGTGCATAAGAAATGGGATGGTAATCAGTCCGTTAAATAACTTAGAAAAATTGGCTGATGTATATATTGAAGAAGGAATCATTACAGATATTACATCCCCCGGCGAAAGAAAAATTACTAGCGAATATCAGGAAATTTCAGCATCGGGGAAGTGGGTTGTGCCAGGTCTGATTGACCTTCACGTTCATTTTCGTGAACCGGGATATGAATATAAAGAAGACATTGCAAGCGGCTGTAAAGCCGCTGCAAAGGGTGGGTTTACTACAGTTTGCCCTATGCCAAATACAAACCCTGCAATTGACAGCCCGGATAGGGTGGCGTTTATAGCCAAGAAAGCGGAAGAAGCGGGAAGTGTACGGGTATTGCCGATTGGAGCAATTACACTGGGGCAAGACGGAAGTGAACTGTGTGATTTTGAGGCAATGAAAGCCGCATCTGGCTCTATTTTTGCACTGAGTGAGGATGGAAAGTCTGTCATGGATTCCCGCCTTATGAAGAAGGCGATGGAAAAGGCAAAAACATTGGATTTGCCGATTTTTTCCCACACGGAGGACATCGCACTTGCAAAGGGTGGTGCAATGAATGAGGGAGAAACGGCACAAGCGGCAGGGATTGTGGGTATTCCGCCGGAAGCAGAGGAAATCATCGCAGCGAGGGACATGCTTCTTGCAAAGAATACCGGATGTAAACTGCATCTTTGCCATATCAGCACAAAAGGGAGCGTAGAGCTGATTCGTCAGGCAAAACGGTATGGGATACCGGTTACCGCAGAAACGGCACCACATTATTTTACCTTGACAGAACAGGATGTTCTGCAAGGAAAAGACGGAGAGAAAAAGCCGCATCCAAATTGGAAAATGAATCCGCCTTTGCGTTCAGAGGAAGATTGCACAGCAATTAGAAACGCGTTGCGGGATGGAACCATCGATGTAATCGCCACAGATCACGCACCCCATCACAGTGAAGAAAAGGAGAAATCTTTTTCTGAAGCACCGTTTGGCATTCTTGGGCTAGAAACAAGCTTTGCATTAAGCTATACCGCGCTGGTCAGAAGCGGAATTTTAACGCCAAAGGAATTGATTTTCAGAATGAGCACAACTCCTGCAAAAATTTTAGGAATTGACAGAGGTATCATTGAAGTAGGAAAGGCAGCCGACATTGCGATTATCGATGTAGAAAAGGAATATGAAATAGGCCTTGACTCTTTTGCCTCGAAGTCGAGAAATACACCGTTTATCGGGCGAAAAGTTTTTGGAGAGATTTTCTGCACAATGGTTGACGGAAAGGTCGTTTACTCGTTACAATAGGGAATAGGACTGCCCCAAATACAAATTTGAAGAGGCAGTTTATTATAGATAAAAATTGTGGAGAAAAAGGTTGAACTTCTTTCAACCTTACAACCAAGGGGTAATTCATTTGCCCCGATAACAGGAATGGAGATTGAATATGGTCGATTGTTTGTTGGAAAAAATAGCAGAAACGAAAAACCCAACGGTTGTGGGGCTGGATCCGTCTTATAAGATGATTCCAAATTTTATAAAGGAAGAGATGCTGCAGCGTTACGGAAAAACACCGCAGGCCGTCGCAGAGATGTTTTTAGCGTTTAATAAAGCAATCATCGATCAGGTGTGGGATTTGATCCCAGCAGTAAAACCGCAGATTGCCATGTACGAAAAGTACGGTGTTTGGGGGATTTCAGCTTATATTGACACAATTTTATACGCAAAGAAAAAAGGCCTTGTTATCATCGGAGACATTAAGCGGGGAGATATTTCTTCCACGGCAGAAGCGTATGCTTCACATATTGGCGGGGTAGAAATTGAAGATGAGACATTTGATCTTTGGAATGAAGACTATATCACAGTAAATCCATATTTTGGAATTGATGGTATTGCTCCATTTTTAGAGCCTTGTATAAAGAAAGATAAAGGGATTTTCATTTTAGTTAAGACAAGCAATCCCGGAAGCGGAGAGCTGCAGGACAGATTGATCGACGGAGAACCGCTTTATTTTAGAGTTGCAGACCTTGTTGAAAAATGGGGTTCCCAAGCCATGGGGACAATGGGATATAGTAAGGTAGGTGCTGTGGTCGGAGCAACGCATAAGGAGCAGGGAGCTGCGTTGCGCAATCGTATGCCTCATACGTTTTTCCTCGTGCCGGGTTATGGTGCACAGGGGGGGACCGGAGCAGATTTGAAAGGGTATTTTGACAAAGACGGATTGGGTGTCATTGTGAACTCCTCAAGGGGTATCATCGCGGCATACCAAAAAGATATAGAGTTTTCCGATGAAAAAAATGTAGGAATTGAATTTGCCGAGGCCTCAAGAAAAGCAGTCATTGCCATGAAGAAAGATTTAGAGAACGCGGTATAGGGGGGAAGAACGATGGAAAAGTACAGTTTACCGGCAAGAGTGCTGTCAAATGAGTGCATTGCTGAAAATGTGTATCAGCTTACCTTAGAGTGTGTTGATGCGGCACTTTGTGCAAAATGCGGACAGTTTATCAATTTATATATGAAGGATGCGTCCTTGCTGCTTCCCAGACCAATCAGCATCTGCTGGATTGACGGAGCAAAGTTGACGTTGGTGTATGGAGTGACCGGCAAAGGGACGAAAGAGCTTTCCGGTTATGCTTTCGGGGAGGTACTGCGCGTTTCCATGCCGCAAGGGAATGGCTATGACTTATCGGTTGTAGAAAAAGGGCAGACAGCGATGTTGGTCGGCGGCGGCATTGGTGTTCCTCCGCTTTTGGAACTGACATACCTTTTATCACAAAAAGGAGTAAAGGTAATTGCGGTAACCGGGTTTCAGAAGGAACCGTTCCTCATGAAGCCGCTCATTAAAGCGGGCGCTGATTTATATGTAGCGACGGATGTGGGAAACTCCGGGTTTCGCGGAACCGTTTTGGATTTAATAAAACAGGAAAAGTTAAGTGCGGACGTATATTTTGCATGCGGGCCGAAACCGATGCTGAAAGCCTTGACGGAACATGTGCTACAGCAAGGTAAGGACATCCAGCTCTCTATGGAAGAACGTATGGGATGCGGATATGGTGCCTGTGTCGGGTGTTCTTGCAGCGTTCGTGATAAGCAGCAGGATATTGCGGTAAAAAAGAAAGTTTGCAAGGACGGGCCGGTATTTTGGGGAAGCGAGGTGATCTGGGATGAAAGATAACCAAGCGATGCAGATTGAAGCGGCGAACGGCGAACATCAAGAGTTAGACCTTCGTGTGACGATTGCCGGAGTGGAATGGAAAAATCCCATTACAACGGCTTCCGGGACTTTTTCGGCAAGAGAAAGCAGTGCCTTTTATGATTTAAGCAACTTGGGAGCGGTAACGACGAAAGGCGTTTCCGATGTACCGTGGGAAGGCAACCCTACCCCACGCATTGCGGAAACTTACGGCGGTATGCTCAACGCGGTCGGACTTCAAAACCCGGGTGTGGAAGCTTTTATCAGTGAAGAAATCCCTTTTATAAAGCGGTATGACACGAAGCTCATTGCTAACGTTGCGGGACATACACAGCAGGAGTACTGCCGTACTGTAGAACGGTTAAATGAGACAGATGTAGATATGCTGGAAATCAATATTTCCTGCCCGAATGTAAAGGAAGGCGGAATTGGATTTGGAACAGACGTCAAAATGGCGGCGGACGTAACGAAAGCGGTGCGTGCACTTACAAAGAAGCCTGTGATTATAAAACTCACACCAAACGTGACCAACATTTCAGAGATTGCAAGAGCCGTAGAGTCAGAAGGCGCAGATGCCGTGTCTTTGATTAATACGTTATTAGGAATGCGCATTGACGTGCGGCGCGGAAAAACCATCCTTGCAAATCGAACGGGAGGACTATCGGGGCCTGCTGTGAAACCGATTGCAGTTCGTATGGTTTACGAGGTTCGCCGGGCTGTTTCAATTCCAATTATCGGACTAGGCGGCATAATGACCGGAGAGGACGCAGCGGAATTTTTGATGGCTGGAGCGGATGCTGTGGCAGTCGGAACAGCCGCTTTAATTCGGCCGGAGGCACCGGTAGAAATATTAGAAGAACTCAAGAGCTATATGAGAGAAATGGGATTTCATAGCATAAAAGACATTCAAAATGCTTTTTGCGGTTAATTTACGGTTAAAAGGGAGAAGAAGATGGACTATAAAAAAAGCTTTATCGAATTCATGGTGGATTCCGGTGTGCTGACTTTTGGAGATTTTATAACGAAAAGCGGAAGAAAAACACCGTATTTTATTAATACAGGAAATTATAAGACCGGTGAACAGGCCGCGAAGCTTGGACAATTTTATGCCAGATGCATTGAGGAAAATTGTAAGCAGGGACACATTTCCAGAGATATTACAGCTTTGTTTGGACCGGCGTATAAAGGCATTCCTCTGGCTGTGGCAGCTTCCATCGCATTGGCGCAGGAATTCCAACAGAATGTGAATTATTGCTTTAACCGCAAGGAAGTAAAGGACCACGGTGAAGGCGGCAATATGGTGGGATACCACTTACAAGACGGTGATAAGCTCTTGATTGTGGAAGATGTCATCACAGCAGGAACCGCGGTCAGAGAATGCTTTCCTTTATTGAAAGCCGAAGCAGATGTCAAAATAGAGGGCTTAATTATTTCCGTCGATCGGATGGAAAAAGGAAGCGGAAATAAGACGGCAATTCAAGAGATTGAAGAGGAATTTGGAATTAAGACCTTCCCTATCGTAACCGTGCGAGAAATCATAGATACGCTGTATAATGTAGAAGTGAATGGAAAAGTATATATTGATCGCCAAATGAAAGAAAGAATGGAAGACTATTTACAAGAGTACTGCGTGAAATAGGCGAGAAAAGAATTGAACTGTTAAAAGACAGCTGATATACTAAAGTATCAGTTGTTATATTTGCGCAGAAAGGGGTGTGATTGTATGGAACTGTCTTCTTTTATGGCAATGAACCTGCAGAGCTTGCAGCAAACTGTTGCGATGACAAACTTGAATCGCGCAATGCAGGTAGAAACAGAAGGTGCGATGAGCCTGATTCAAAGTATGGAGCAGGCAAATCCGCAGCAAAGCTTGAATCCTGCGCTCGGAATGCGGTTGGACACGCATGCATAACATCTAAAAAATGCTCACTATACAGTGGGCATTTTTTATCGGGATAAAAAAAAGATTAGCTTTGTTTTTTTATTAATTCTACTAAATCATTAAATTTACTCATAATATAACCGTAATTATCTTTTTTATGGGGTACAAGACAATTACTGCAGTCCTTGAATCCATGTTCAGAATATTTGTAATTTCCTCCGCACTTTGTACCTAATGCATAGAGCGGACAATAGCAAAAAAGACAATTAAATTCATCTGGATTTTTTGTCTGATGACAGGGGAAAAATTCACAGGATTTATGGTTAAAAAAGGAATAATTTTTGCCGCGCCACGCTTCTTTTCCCATTTGATCTGATTTTTCTTTTTTTTCTTCAATTATTTCTGACATTGTAAATACCTCACTAATCAATAAAAAAATAGGGGCTTGTCCCCGTTTGCTTTATAATGAAATCATATCAGCCGCAAGAAAATATGTCAATTGACATGTGAAAAAAGAAATTGCCGGCTGCAAGAAAGTCAGCAGCCGGCGAAAGAAGGAGGAATTGAAAGTAGATTCTTGGGGTATAATTGGAAACACTTGTATAAAAAATCTAGGAATGTTTGATAATTTAGTTTATAATATGGTGGTATCACCAAAAATGTGAGATATAAAATGCACAGGAGTAAAAAATGAATTTATTGGGATTATTTCTTATAGCTGTGGGCTTATCCATGGATGCCTTTGCGGTTGCTGTATGCAAAGGGTTATCTATGCGGCAGCTGCGATGGAGAAATGCTTTTATTATTTCGTTTTATTTTGCATTGTTCCAAGCGCTTATGCCTTTAATTGGATACTATATCGGAGTACAGTTCAGTGAACATATCGTACAGGTGGACCACTGGATTGCATTTGTTCTTTTGAGCCTGATTGGCGGAAATATGATTTTAGAGTCCAGAAACAAGCAAGCCGTCGTTGATGACCGGATGAATTTTTCACATCTATTTGTGCTTGCCGTTGCAACGAGTATTGATGCACTTGCGATTGGAGTAACCTTTGCATTTTTAAAAGTAAATATTTTTGAAGCGGTATGTCAGATTGGATTGATTACCTTTTTTGTCTCGGTGTTTGGAGTAAAAATAGGAACACTGTTCGGAGCAAAATATAAGTCAAAGGCAGAGTTGGCTGGAGGGATGATTTTAATCCTCATGGGTATTAAAATTTTATTGGAGCATTTGGGGCTGATTTCCTTTTGAGGAAGTGAGTTCGATGAAATAGATAACTGTTTGATTCAAAGCAGTTTGAAGACAAACATTGCTGCTTTAGCAGAAAGAAAAAGAAAGGAATGAGTTGATATGGCATTACGTAACATAGTACTGGACGGCGATCCGATTTTGAAAAAAAAATGCCGCATGGTGGAACGGGTAGATGACCGGATTCGTGAAATTTTGAATGATATGGCGGAGACGATGTACCATGCAGAAAACGGAGCGGGTTTAGCGGCCAGCCAGGTCGGGATATTGAAAAGACTTGTCGTAATTGATATGGGGAGTGGGCTTTTAAAGCTGGTAAATCCAGAAATTATTACGGAGAAGGGGTCACAGGAAGTCGTGGAAGGCTGCCTTAGCTTTCCGGGGCAGTACGGAAGATTGATTCGCCCGAGAAGGGTAAAAATAAAGGCGCTCGACGAAAACGGGGAAGAAGTTGTTTTAGAAGGAGAGGGCGATATGGCAAAAGCATTTTGCCATGAAATCGACCATTTAGACGGTATCGTCTTTATAGAAAAAGTAAAGGAATGGCTTTAGAAGGTCATTTGATAAAAAAGAAGAAGAAAATCCGGTAAAAATCAGCACATGATTCTTACCGGATTTTCTTTTGAGGACGTCACCTGTTTTCGTAAAAAAGGAGTTGACAAAAAGGTTAATATTAATTAATATTATGCCATACGATATATCGCGACGCATAATAGTGCGCCGCGATATAAATACTTTATGGGACTGTGTAAACAGGAGGAAAAGAAAATGCCGTATACGGGAGCGCCGATGACAGAAGCAATGTACTATGTTCTGGTAGCACTATTAAATCCAGCGCATGGATATCAGCTGATGAATGAGGTATTAGAGGTATCAAAGGGAAGAGTGCATATGGGCCCGGGCACTTTATACGGTGTGCTTTCGAGGATGCAGAAGGAGGGCTTGATTGTGCTTTCACAGGACGATGGAAGGAGAAAGACCTATTGCATTACAACAGAGGGAAAGCAAGCCTTAAAGGGAGAATATAAGCGCTTAAAGGCATTACTTGCAGATGGAGCGGAGGTTGAAAATGTGGAAGAATAAGAAAACAATGGCGTATCGGATTCGCCCCAGTGATGTGTATCGGATTGGTGAGCATGAGAGCTGGTTTACAGATATGGCAAAGAACGGGCTACATTTAGAGAAGATGGGAGTAGGCCTTGCACATTTTCGAAAGGGGACTCCAAAAGCGATGCGATATCGGATTGACTTGTTCCCGGGAATGGAAGATCCGCTGGGAGAACACCAAAAGGATTTTTATAGACAATATGGATGGGAGTATGTGCTGCGGTACGGAAATTTTTGTGTGTATCGATCCCCGGAATCGGAAAATGCGCCGGAGCTGCACACGGACCCGCAAGAGCAAGCGTATGCATTAAACAGATTGGAAAAATCCCTACGGAATGTAACGCTGTTTATTGGATTTATGATTCTGATGATCATCGGGATGTTTTTTGGGATATGGAAGCTGTCAGATTCTTTTGTACTCGATTTGATGGAAGGAACCGTATTACAGCAGGTTACGCTTGTGGCGTTAGAGCTGTATGTATTGTTATCCAGCCTGCAGTCTTGGTTTTCTCTTCGAAATCTGTGCAACGAATTAAAAAAAGGAAATGCAATCAATCACCATGCAACGTGGAGAAAGAGCAGATATTCCCGTTACATTGCCACTTTTTTTATTCTTCTTGCAGGGGGGATTACTATTTCGATTCCAGTGCTGCAGCTGACACAAAATACAGAGCAAACCTTACCTGTTGTTTTGGAAACGACGATTCCTGTCGTGCGCCTTTCTGAAATCGAGCAAGACGCGCGTTTGAGAAGAGCGGAGGGACAAGCTTCTTACGGAGAAGTTGATTTACAAAATTATTATCGTTCAGAATGGGCGCTGCTCGCCAGAAAAAATTATGAAAGCAGCGAACATGGGCTTGTTTATGAAGAAAATTGGAAGGATGGGAGCGGTACCTATTCTCCCAGCATACATTCAAGAATGCTGGAGCTGCGGTTCTCACAGCTGGTTCAGCCATTGGCAGAGGACATGATTGCGCATTATGGCAATCCACAAGAGCTTGCATATCGAAACGAAGCCTTTGAAGTGTGGGAGGATGACCGCTTTGATTTCCTCTCCGTTCATACAGCCGATGCAAGCATCCAAGTGTGTGCCACAAAAGACAATCAGGTGATTTTTTTAAGTTATTATGGGTATGTGGAGCCTGAAAAAATTATTAATATACTGGCAGAAAAGCTTAAAACCACATGACAATGTCAAAGGCATTGTCATTTTTCATATGGTTGTGGCCACGGATGTACAATTTATTTTCTTCGTAAGCCTTGCCGATAGAAAACGTATCCTGCGGTCTTAATTCAGAGATAAAGTAAATTTCCATACGCTTCATATCTTTTAAGGCTTTTTTCTCCTCGGAAGTAAACGCATCATAGGCAAACTCTCCGTAGCGGCAGTTATTCACATGGCCAAGAGGGTCGATATAGCTGTGATATACCTTACGTTCTTCCGTTTTTTCGAAAGAAAGATTTGTTTTAAACGTAGGAGATGCCTCGATGGTAAAAATCTCTTCTGGAAGCGGAGACTCGAACGGAGACTCTTTTTTTCGATAGATCGTTCGTTTTTCGATATCCAGAAGAACTGAAAAACTGGAACCGTGAAAAAGTAAATCACCGGCAGCATTTTTAAATTCCATTTCACGGCGAAAATAAGGGCGCTTGTATTGAGAATGCCAAGTACGCGCATAAACCGTTTCACACGTTGGTACAGGATTAATCAGTTCGATTTCTAAGGAAATCAATGCCCATGCATGTCCATATTTCATCGTTTCATCTACATTGAGATGGTAACGGTTTAAATGCTGCTCTGCAATTTGGCCAAACAGCACCTGGTAGCCATAAGGCTTTAAGACACCATCCTCATTAAAAAGGGATACTTCAGTTTGGACTTCATAAACACAATCACGTTCAGTTGACATTTTTAAAATTCTCCTTTCATAAGTCTAAGTTCAATCTTCTTGAATTGGGAGCGCGTTTTGAGGGCGAAAGCTTGGATAAAGAGAAACAAGCGAGCCACACAAAACCAGCGCAATTCCTGAAATCATAGAAAAAGGAATGACTTCATGTAAAATAATTACGGCGAGCAGCGGCGCCAATACAGGCTTAAAAAAGAAAGTTAAAGACGCTGTATTTGCCGAAGTAACTTCCATTGCCAGAAAGTAAAAAGCATATCCTCCGCCGGTCACACCAATGGCTATGTAAAGAACGATAAACCAATTGCTTTGTGAATAGCCGGAAAAAAGAGGTATTTCTGAAAACACAGAAAGACCTATGCCGGAGAGGAAAAGAGATACGACTTTTATATTACTAAGTAGTGCAAGAAGAAGCATTTCCAGGCTGCCAAAGACAAAGCTGAAACAAGTAACTACGACTCCGCCGTATTCCTGACATTTTTTCTTCCCGAAAACGCTGTATAGAGAAAAGATAACGGTAGCACAAAGCGTAAAAAGAATCCCCGCAGCGCTGATTGCAGTATGGAGCGGATTAATAATAATCAGGATACCTAGAATCTCTAAAATGAGAGCAATTACATTTCTTTTGTAAATGCTTTCATGGAGAAGAAAGTAAGCAAAAATCATTACGAATACCGGGTTGCTGCTAAAAAGAACGGCAACAACAGAAGCTTTTGCATTTTCAACCGCTATCTGATAGAAGGTCATACTGATTACAACACCCATGAGCCCTAAAAAAGCAAAAGAAAGGAAGCTTTCTCTTTCAATTTTCAGCTGTTTTTTCCGTATCGTGGAAATAGCAAACGGCAGGAGAAAAAGGCCGCCGATGAAAAAGCGGGTCAAAGTCAGCTGAATCGGATGAAACTGCCCTGAAATCGATTTTAAAGCAATTTCCATCGTACTGAATAAAAAAGTTGCAAGTGCGATATACAGGTATCCTTTTTTCAAAGAGAAGTCCCCCTTTCTAACGTTGAATTTATAAAATTTTTGTTAAGATTGTTCTTCCATTTGCTGTGCTAAATCATTTAAATAGAGCCAACGGTCCATTTTCTCTGAAAGGAGAGTTTCAAGTCGTTCCTTTTCTTGGAGTAACTCTTGAAGCTTTGTGTAGCTGCTTGAAGCGGCTGACATCTGTCCTTCAAGTTCCGATATTTTTGATTCAATACCGGCGATCTCTTCATCAATCGTGAGAAACTCACGTTGCTCATTAAAGGTAAATTTGATTTTTTTTCGGCTATTTTTCAAGGAAGCGTCCAAAGAAGAGGAATCCTCCCTTGGTGCAGAAGGTTCCGCCTTTTTTTTGACTTTCTTTTCCGCGCTTTCCAACTGTCGAATTTCGATATAATCGCTGTAGCCACCGGGATAATGGCCGATTTGACCGTCTTTTTCATAAACAAAGGTACGAAATACTGTTCGGTCAATAAAATAGCGATCATGGGAGACAACCAAAACTGCCCCAGAAAAATCCTCTAAATATTCCTCTAACACTGTAAGCGTCTCGATGTCCAAATCATTCGTTGGCTCATCGAGCAAAAGGACGTTTGGAGCGCGCATTAAGATGCCAAGCAGGTACAAGCGGCGTTTTTCTCCGCCAGAAAGGCGGGAAACAGATACAGAATGAAGGCTTGTAGGAAATAAAAAGCGTTCAAGCATCTGTGAGGCGGTGATGGTGCCTTGCTCTGTTGCAACTTGGAAAGCAACACTCTGTACATAATCAATGACACGCAGACTTTCATCCAAAGCTTCATTTTCTTGAGAAAAGTATCCAATTTTTACAGTATCACCAATTTCTACAGAACCGGTATCCGGCTCAAGAGAGTTTAAAATTAGTTTTAATAATGTGGATTTCCCGCAGCCATTCTGCCCGATTATGCCGATTCGATCATTGCGCAGTACCGTATAAGTAAAATTAGAGATAAGTTTTTTATCTCCATAGCTCTTTGAAATGTTTTTTAGCTCAATTACTTTTTTTCCTAAACGGCTCGCTACAGAATTCATTTGAAGCTTCGCATCACTTGCAAGCGGTTTGTTTTTTTCCAAATCGTTAAAGCGTTCAATCCGGGATTTCGCCTTTGTACTTCGTGCCTGTGCACCTCTTTGCATCCATTCTAATTCTCTGCGGTAAAGCGTCTGCCTCTTTCTCTCTGAGGAAGCCGCCATTTCTTCTCTGGCAGCTTTACTTTCAAGATAGTAAGCATAATTTCCCTCATGGCGGTAGATTTTTCCGTGTGCAAGCTCCAGGATGCAGTTTGTAACACGGTCTAAAAAGTAACGGTCATGTGTTACCATTAAAATAGCGCCTTTGAATTTGATGAGATACCGTTCAAGCCATTCTACCGTATCACTGTCGATATGGTTTGTAGGCTCGTCTAAAATGAGCAGCTCAACGGGGCTGACAAAAATAGCCGCCATTGCCACTCGCTTTCGCTCCCCTCCGGAAAGCTGGCTCAGTGGTTTTTCAAAGTCAGAAATTCCAAGCTCCAAAAGCATCGCTTTGCATTCATAATCCATCGTTTCCGGATTGCTTTGCAATGCGCTTCTCAAAACATAAGAAAGAACGGTGTCCTCTTGTGAAAAAACAGGCATTTGCGGTAAAAAACCGATGCGTATCCCGTTTGTTTTAGTAATGGAACCAGAATCAGCGTCTTCAATTCCGCAAGTAATCCGGAGAAGAGTTGACTTCCCCGTACCATTGACACCAATCAGTCCAATTTTGTTTCCCGCATGAATTGAAAAGGATAAATTTTCTAAAAGTGGTTTTTCCGTATAGGATTTCGAAATATTTTCAGCATTTAATATAATCAAAGTAAGCTCCTTATTGACATGAATACATCTAAATATTATACTTGTTAGAAATTGTGAGAACAAGAGGGTGGGCATAAAATGTTAAAAGAAATACTGGAGTATAATAAAAAATTTGTACAAGAAGAACGGTATAAGGAATTTCAGACAGATAAATATCCGAGTAAAAAGACCGCGATTTTAGCTTGTATGGATACAAGACTGACAGCACTTCTTCCTGCGGCACTTGGATTGAAGAACGGAGACGTAAAGTTGATTAAAAATGCGGGAGCCGTTGTCTCCCATCCATACGGCAGTGTAATTCATAGCTTGATTGTTGCGATTTATGAGCTTGGTGTGGAGGAAATCCTTGTAATCGGGCACGATGACTGCGGAATGCAGCACATGAACAGCGAAAAATTGATCGAGAAAATGCATGGATATGGGATTACCGATGTAGACATTGCCAGAAGTGATGGTGCTACAGGCGGGATTGAAGAATGGCTTGTCGGCTTTCAGAACGTGGAGGATGCCGTTTCCGGTTCGGTAGAAATTATTAAAAAACATCCGTTGATTCCCAAAAACATTCGCATTTTTGGATTGATTATGAATCCGGAGACCGGAGAAGTACGGCAGGTAGTATAAATAAGAAAGAAGTAAAAATGCTGGAACGTATAACGAAATGGAATAAGTAAAAAAGACGCTTTCTGTAAGATTGTGTCTTTTTATTTTTCCCATCAATAGGAATAGACGATGTGACGTGAAGCATGCTACAATATATAATTAACAAAATAAAAGGAACCTGATAAAATAGCTGCAGAAATATTTAAAGAGAGGAGGCTGTATGAGATACAAAAGGATTTACCTGATTTCGTTTTTGTTGGTTTTATGTATGATTGCAGGGTTGTTTTTGTTCACGAGCTGTAAAAATCAAGACGAATTATCCTCTGAAAAGGAAGAAAGCTCGATTAAAGAATTGGTTCTTTCGTACTTGCTTAGTGAACGCGCAGATATTAGCCAAAGGATTTATGATGCGGCTGACGCACCTGATCTACCACAGGAAGAAGATTATCGCATTGACAGTATCACTTATGCTGGAGAAAGCACTGTGAACGAGAGCGTTGGTGCTGCATATAAAGTGGAATACAGCAGCTATTATTTCACTCGAGATGAAAATGCAGAAAAGGTCTTTGATTGGTATAAGGGGCCACCCTATTACATTGTTCTTCGGCGCAATGGTTATGAGAACACATGGGATGGTGTATTTGGATGTACAGAATCTGTCGATTTGAATAAAAATATTGATGATGTAATTTTGGAAGTTGTGTATGGCTTGCATGATATAGAAGTTTCTCTCTGCCTTGATGGTATGCCTCAACGGATTGGCCCATCCGCTCCACTACATTTTTTTAATGAGGAAGGTTCAGCAGAAAAAATGGATGGATGGGATCCGATATACAGTGAAGGCGATTACTGGGTCCGTTATCGTTATGACGGACTTACAGCTGTCTGTTACCACAATGCTTTAGAGGATAGCGATAAGGTGGTAAATCTGGACACGACACGTACCGATGTTGCAACTCATCGTGGTATCCGAGTTGGTATGACGCGCGAGGAGGTTCTTGCGGCATATCCCAATCTTTACAATAAGGAGTATTGGGGCTATGAGGGCGACTATCTATGGTACTGCAGCAATGAAGAAGGATGGGGGACCGCGCTCCTTTTTTGGTTTGAAGATGATGCTGTTGTAAAAATAGAACTAAATAATGTATTCGACTGATAGAATTTAATTGCAATAGTAAGGGGGCTCATTTGATCAAAATTTTGATTAAATGCACCCTCTTTTGTTTCAATGTGCATTTACCGATCAGATCATTTTCACTTTACTTTTATAGACTGGAACTGCTGAAAAAGTTCCGCTACTTTTGGAAGACATTCTTCCGAAATGGAAGTCGGAAAAATTGCAGATAATAAAACGACCTGCGTATCCGTTTCGACTGCCATAATTGAGTAATTGATTTTTTCATTTTCGAGCATTCCTTCTATCTCACTAATGATTGCGGTATGACCGTTTATTTCCATCGTTTTCGATAGGGGAGCAGACGCATTTTCCAATTTTTGAGAGAGTGCCTTCATATAAGATGTATTATAAGTTGAAAGGTCAAAATTTAAAATACCTTTTTTCTTAGTTGCAGAAGCTGTTAATTGGCAAAGACCGTTATAAGCCTGGAGCTCCAGCTCGGATTGCGAAGAAAGATAAGGTTTATTCTCCTTCCAAGCAGACGAGGCATACAGAGTAAAGCTTCCGTCTGCGCTTGTCAGAAGGCGGTCTTCCGCAGGAAGAAACGCTATTTTTTTTCGCTCTTTAGGGAGTGCCATTCGCGTGAGGATAACGGAGGTTTCCGCTCTCGTGATTTCTTTATCAGGATAGAAGCTTCCGTAACTGTCACTGCCCGAAAGAATACCTGCATTATAAAGCGTGAGAATGGGTTCATAAGAAGGATTTGAAGCAGAAACATCCGGGAGCTTTGAAATTTGATTGATGGCCTTTAATTCCGTCTCAGGAAGGGCACGGGAAAATAAATCTGCAAGCTCTGCCCGTGTCGCATTTCTTTCATATCCGGAATACTCTCCGGCTTCAATAATTCCGTGGTCAATTGCATAGATAACCGCACCATCATACCATTTTGAACCCAAAGGATCGATTTTTCCATCATCGCCGTAATAAATTTCATTGAGACGGCAGGCGAAGGAAACTGCTTCTGCAATGGTCACAGGTCCGTTAGGGTCAAAGGTATTCTCGCTTCTGCCGCTGATTAGCCCTAATTCGTAGCTGGGCTTTAAAGCATCCTTTATCCATTTTTTTTGTACGTCACGAAATGTAGTATCATCATATTCATATTTTTTTGTAAAGAGATTAAGACCGCTCTGGTTATCTGCGTAACAGATATCACCTGCAAGTGAGGTAAGAAGCAGAAAAACAGCGGGAAGTATGTAAATTTTTCGACGCAGTTGCATCTTTTTATTCCTTTCCTTTATAGAATGACAGTAGTGATAAGTTTGTTTCGGGCATTGGCAATGCAAGAAGCATGTATTTTTTAGTTTACCTCATTTTTTCTGTCAAAACAAGAAAGAAAAGATAGAACGAACTCGCATTTTGGGAATATATCTGATAAACTATTTTTAAAACAAAAGAGAAGGTTCTTTGTAATATAAAGTCATTTTATAAAAAAATTGCAGAGAGAAAAAGAAAGAGAGAAAAACTATGGGATTTGTACATTTGCATGTACATACGGAATACAGCCTTTTGGACGGGGCCTCCCGCATAAAGGATTTGATTGCAAGAACCAAAGAATTGGGCATGGACGCGGTGGCAATTACGGATCATGGAGTCATGTTCGGTGTCATTGATTTTTATAAAGAAGCGAAGAAGCAGGGTGTTAAACCGATTATTGGATGTGAGGTGTATACTGCAGCCAGAGGCATGAGGGATAAGGAGCAGGATAAGGATAAGCGGCAGGGTCATTTAGTATTGTTGGCTAAGAACGATGTAGGCTATCACAATTTAGTGAAGATTGTATCCGCAGGCTTTACGGAAGGCTTCTATTATAAACCGCGTGTAGACCATGATTTTCTGAGAGCACATAGTGAAGGGCTGATTGCGCTTACGGCATGTCTTGCCGGAAATGTGCAGCAAAATTTGTTAAAAGGAAGTTATGAAGGAGCGAAGAAAGAAGTTCTTACGCTTTTAGATATTTTTGGAGAAGGAAATCTCTATTTGGAGCTGCAAGATCAGGGACTGGAAGAAGAAGCGCGCATTTTTCCGCAGATGCAGAGGCTGCATGAAGAGACCGGAGTTCCGTTTGTTGCGACCAATGATGTGCATTATGTTAGAAAAGAAGACGCTAAGGCACATGACGTGCTTTTATGTATTCAAACAGCGAGCAATGTGGACGATGAAAATCGGATGCGCTTTCCAAATGATCAATTTTACTTAAAATCTGAGCAGGAAATGAAGCTGTTATTCGGGCATATTTCCCAGGCAATGGAAAACACCGTAAAGGTGGCAGAGGCATGCAATGTAGAGTTCGTTTTTGGAGAGCATCATTTACCGGAATTCCAAGCGCCGCAGGGGCTCAGCAACAAGGCGTATTTAAGAGATCTTTGCGCTCGGGGAATGAAAAATCGATACGGTGAACTGAATCCTGAACTTTCCAAGCGATTAGAATATGAGCTGACCACTATTGAGAAAATGGGCTATGTAGAATATTTTTTAATTGTGTGGGATTTTATTAATTACGCGAGAAGCAACGGCATTGTGGTAGGTCCGGGAAGAGGGTCGGCGGCCGGGAGCATTGTTGCGTATTGTTTACATATTACAGACATCGATCCGATTAAATACGGATTGATTTTTGAACGGTTTTTGAATCCGGAACGTATCAGCATGCCGGATATTGATATCGATTTCTGTTATGAAAGAAGACAGGAAGTAATTGATTATGTAATTGAAAAGTATGGCGAAGATAAGGTGGCACAGATTATCACGTTTGGAACGATGAAAGCAAAAGCCGCAATTCGTGACGTCGGCCGAGCAATGAACATGAGCTATGGTGAAGTCGATGCAATCGCCAAAAAGGTTCCTTTTGAGTTGAAGATGACACTGGATAAAGCGCTAGAAATGAACGCGGATTTAAAGAAGGACTACGAAGGAGACTTGCGTGTTCGGGAGTTGATCGATACCGCGAGGGCGCTTGAGGGGATGCCTCGCCATGCATCCACCCATGCGGCAGGCGTTGTTATTTCGAAAAAGAGTATCAATGAATATGTTCCTTTGTATTTGGCGGAAAAAGGGGTATCTACACAGTTTACGATGACGACAATCGAGGAGCTTGGATTACTAAAGATGGATTTCCTCGGACTCAGAAACTTGACGGTGATTCGCGATGCCTTAGAATTGATTGGCGAGGAAAACAAAAATAAAATTGATTTTTCACATATGACCTACGATGATTCGAAAGTATATGAGTTAATCAGCAGCGGGAATACGATGGGTGTATTTCAGATGGAAAGCGGCGGGATGACACAGTTTATGAAAAACTTGAAACCGGACTGCTTTGAAGACATTGTGGCAGGGATTTCCCTCTATCGTCCCGGTCCAATGAATTCCATTCCAAAGTACATTGAAAACAAGAAAAATCCTGAGAATATATCCTACGTCGATGCGAGCTTAGAGCCGATTCTTTCCGTTACCTATGGATGTATGGTGTATCAGGAGCAGGTAATGCAGATTGTACGGGATTTAGCCGGTTATACTTATGGCAGAAGTGACTTGGTGCGCCGTGCGATGAGCAAGAAAAAAAGAGAAGCGATGGAAGAGGAGCGGGCGTATTTTATTCACGGTAAAACAGATTCTGACGGAAACATTGAAATTGAGGGGTGCGTAAGAAGAGGGATTCCGGAATCGGCGGCGAATGAGATTTACGACCAGATGATTTCCTTTGCAGAATATGCCTTTAATAAATCCCATGCGGCAGCATATGCCGTTTTAGCCTATGAGACAGCTTATCTGAAAACTTATTTTCCAGTAGAGTTTATGGCTGCTTTAATGACGAGTGTAATTGGTGATTCCACTCAGATTGCAAAGTATATTCGAAATTGCAGCGAAATGAAAATAGAAGTGCTGCCGCCCGACGTATGTGAGAGCCGTAAAAAATTTACAGTAAAAGACGGGAAAATCCGTTTCGGACTTTTGGGAGTAAAAAATGTAGGAGAAGGCGTAATTGACAGTATGATCCGTGCAAGAGAGAAAAACGGAAAACCCGAGGATTTCTTTCAGTTGATTGAAGAAGTGGACATCCATGAAATTAATAAAAAGGCGGCGGAGAGCTTAATCAAAGCCGGAGCAATGGATTGCTTTACTGAAAATCGAGCGGCACTTCTTGCAGTATACGAAAGTGTGATTGAGTCTGCACAGAATAATTCCAGAAAGAACCTGGAAGGACAGCTTTCTCTTTTTCAATCCAATACGGAAGTAATGAATCAGGCTGGCGTAAAAGCCAAGCTGCCCGCTGTAGCAAACTTTGACCGACGACTATTAATTTCGATGGAAAAGGAAATGCTGGGAGTGTACATCACAGGACACCCTTTGGAGGATTATAAAGAGCAGATTGAGAAGATAACAACGGTAAATACAGAAGAATTGACACATGCGGAGGAAAATTCAAAAATTCGTGACGGTATGAGCATTACCTTGGCCGGTGTCATCAGCAGCAAGAAAACTTTAATTACGAAGCGGAATCAAATGATGGCATTTGTGGATATGGAAGACTTATACGGAAGCATTGAGGTCATTGTCTTTCCAAATGTGTATGAACGTTACTCAGAATTTGTCTATGAAGATGCACTGATTGTGGTAAAAGGGACCATTAATTTCAAAGAGGACGAAGCACCTAAAATTTTAGCCAATTCTATCTTCTTATTAAATGATTATGATGCGTCAAATACGAAAAGAATTGTGAAGCTGATGATTTCAAATGATTTTGATGAAACGAGAACATTGGGGCAGATACGAGAAATCCTAGGAAACTATCCGGGGGATGTTCCCGTTATGATTTATTCAGAGGCTTCCGGAAAGAAGTATAAGACACAACCGAGCCTGTGGGTAGACGGAAGGGATGGATTTTTTAGGGAAATCATTAATTTAATTGGAAAAGATAATGTGAGATGATATAATAGAAACGCTTATGTAATAAAATCAGCAGATTTTTTGTAGATATACGAGTTGTATCTACATGAAGCGATTTACACTGGGGAATGATAATTTCAGTGAATCAAAGGATTTTATGAGGAAATGGTTGAAAGCAGGTGATTTCTATGAAAAGAATTGGAGTGCTTACCAGCGGCGGTGATGCTCCGGGAATGAATGCAGCGATTCGTGCCGTTGTGCGTACCGGTATTTTTAACAAGATGGAAGTCTATGGAATAAAGAGAGGCTTTGAAGGGCTGATTGACGGAGATATTTATGAAATGAATGCGGACTCTGTCTCAGATATCATTCAAAGAGGCGGTACCATTTTACAGACGGCAAGAAGTGAACGTTTTCAGACGCCGGAGGGCTTTAAAAGAGCGTTGGACATGATACAGAACTTTGAATTAGAGGGACTGGTTATCATAGGGGGTGACGGCTCTTTACATGGCGGTCTTGAACTTTCTGAGGCGGGAATTGCAGTGATGGGACTTCCCGGAACCATCGACAACGATTTGTCGTACACTGATTTTACAGTCGGCTTTGATACTGCATTGAACACGGCCCTCCATGCCATCGGAAACATTCGTGACACTTCATCTTCTCACGGAAGAACGACAGTTGTAGAAGTGATGGGAAGAAACTGCGGAGACATTGCACTTCATGCCGGTTTGGCAGGCGGTGCAGAAACGGTGTTGATTCCGGAGGACGCAGTGGATATTCATGCGGTGTGCAGGAACCTGATTCAACGGAGAAACAGAGGAAAGCTTCATAGCATTATCATCCGCGCCGAAGGCGTGGAAATCACTTCGGATGAATTAGCGAATGTAATAAAAGAAAGAACCGGACTGGAAACAAAGGTTGTAGTTTTAGGATACATTCAAAGAGGCGGAAGCCCAACTGCAAGAGACCGGATTCTTGCTAGTATGATGGCCTCAAAAGCGGTTTCTCTTCTGCTTCAAGACAGCACAAGCAAGGCAATTGGAATTAGGGGATCAGAAATTGTTGCAATTGACTTGGAGGAAGCATTAAAGGTAGAACGGGAAGTAGATTCTTCTACGGTACGTTTAGCAGAAATTTTATCCATTTAACAAATGTAAACAGGGAAGAAAGATTGGGAGACAGGGAAAACAACAAGGTACAAAGGAGTTTACAAAGTATATGGGAAATGAAACAGTGCAAATGGTATTTGGCCTGTTGGGTGGATTGGCTATTTTCATTTATGGCATGAATTTGATGAGTGAAGGCCTGCAAAAAGCGGCCGGTGAAAAAATGCGGACGATTCTCAGCCTGCTCACGAAGAATCCTCTAGTCGGCGTGCTTGCTGGTGCATTGACAACTGCCGTTTTACAAAGCAGCAGTGCAACTACCGTTATGGTAATTGGTTTTGTCAGTGCTGGTTTGATGAATCTGCCACAGGCAATCAGCATCGTTTTAGGTGCGAATATAGGAACCACAATGACAGCGCAAATCATTGCATTTAAGATTGATGATTATGTTTGGCCGATTATCTTTATTGGTTTTCTAATGTTTTTTGCTGCAAAAAAAGAGAAGGTAAAGTATGTTGGACAAACTATCTTTGCATTCGGATTGTTATTCCTCGGTATCATTTATATGGGATCTGTTATGGAACCGCTGGTTGCGCTGCCATTTTTTGAATCCATGATGCTGTATGTGAGAAATGTGCCAGCGTTGGGCGTTCTTTTAGGAACCGCGATGACACTCGTTGTACAAAGCAGCAGTGCCGTCATTGCAGTGTTGCAAAACTTAGCGGCACAGTCGGGGCCGGATGGTGTACATAGTATCGTTGGACTTCAGGGTGCGCTGCCGATTTTGTTTGGAAGTAATATCGGTACAACAATCACTGCAATTTTAGCAACCATTGGCGGCTCCACCAATGCAAAGAGAACCGCAATTGCACACACTATTTTTAATATCTCTGGCACTTTGCTGTTTATTTGGTTTGTTCCGCAAATCTCAGCGTTAGTGCAGATGGTTTCACCAACCGGTCTGGAGGTCAACGTCATTGCGAGACAAATCGCGAATGCGCATACTTTCTTTAATGTAGTATGTACCTTGCTGTGGCTGCCGTTTGTTGGGATTTTGGTGAAAATCGTGACAAAATTAATTCCAAGTAATGAGGTTGCGATTGAAGGAAAGGATCTGCATCCAATTTATTTAGACTATAAAATTTTAGATCAACCTGTCTTTGCTTTGCATTTAGCGACGAAAGAGCTTTCTCGTATTGCTGAAATGATTGTTCCTATGATGGAAAGAGCGGAGCGGGGTTTTGTAGAGGAAGATGAAGTAGCGATTGAAAAGGTAATGGAAATGGAGAATAATATCGACATTTTACAGGATGCCTCTGTGAAATATCTCTCTTCATTATTTTCTAACGGAGAATTGACGGAGCATCAGGCAACACAGGTTGCAGGACTGATGCATGTAGCCAGCGACATCGAGCACATGGGCGACCAATGTCAAAACATTGCACTGTTTGCACGCGATAAGATTAAACATGAATATAAATTTTCGAAAGAAGCATTGGAAGAGATACAAGGTGCGTTTGAACAGGTGAAAGAAATGGTGAGCCTCACGATTCGTGCACTGAATGAAGGCAGTGAGGATTTAGCGCAAAACGTCATCCGCAAGGAGGACGAAGTGGATCGATTAGAAGTGCGCTTGCGCAAACACCATATGAATCGTTTAGAGCAGGGAAAATGCTCACCTGAATTTACTGTAATCTATACGGATATCATTCATAATTTAGAAAAAATAAGCGATTACTGCAAGAATGTTGCTGAGGCGGTTATGAAAGATATAAATTTTGTTCATGAGTAGTAGAGAAGTCTGACAGCAGTAATTAAATAAAGAATCATTTTAGAGTGTAGATAACTTTCATTTTCTACACTCTTTTTCATGTGGCGCATATCTAAGCGATTGAGTAATATTTATTTAATCATTTTAAATCGAAATATTATATTTTTGTTTTTTTCGCATTAATTTTGGCTGAGATATATGAAGAAATCCCGCGGCTTTTCTTGTTGAACCAAATTTTTTTAAAGCGTATTCAATTAGTTGTTTTTCCTGCTGCTCTATAATTTTATCAAAATTTAAAGAAGGTGAAAAACGCATACTGCGCTTTAAATCCAAAACTAGATCTTCGTATATATTTTCGTTTAAGATTTTTTGGATATCATCTTCGGTAATAATATAACCTTTGATGCTGATTACGGCACGATGAATCAAATTTTCAAGTTCCCTGACATTTCCAGGCCAGTTATAATCAAGAAGCTTTGTGAGTGCCGTGGGTGAAAATTCTTTATCTAGTCCATAACGTTTACAATAATTACTCAAAAATGCGGTTGCTAAAGCAAGGATATCATCACGGCGTTCTCTGAGCGGGGGAACTGTAATTGTACAGATATTTAACCTGTAATATAGATCTTCTCTAAAATTCCCCTGCTCTGTGAGTTGTCGTAGAGGAATGTTATTTGCGCAAATTACACGAACGTTAATATTGAGGGGAATTGTGCCGCCAACTTTATAAAACTGGCTTTCCTGAAGAACTCGAAGCAGCTTTGATTGGAGATTTAAGGAAAGAGTTCCCACTTCATCTAGAAATAAAATTCCTCCATTAGCCAGCTCAAAATATCCTTTTTTACCACTCGACTGCGCTCCGCTAAAAGAGCCGGCTACATATCCGAAAAATTCACTTTCAGCAAGGTTTTCTTGAATGGTTGCACAATTAATCTTAATGCAGGGTTTGTTCTTACGGATACTATTTTTATGTATTAAATTGAGGATTTTTTCTTTTCCAACACCCGTTTCCCCTTGAAGGACAATATTACAATCATATTGTGCGATATTTAGAACTTCATCGACTAGGGCTTTTGTCTCTGCGCTGTTAAAAACAAAGTCACCCATTTTTCCGATTTTTTCGGTAGAATCGGAGAGGGATTTTTTTTCTGCCTGATGAACGGAAATTGATTGAGCTTCATAGAGTATATTGATTTTTTCTAGAGTTTTCGCAATTGAAAGTAGTAAATTATATGTGAAATTTTCATATCCAATGATGTATTGGCCGAGAACATAAGTTTCAAGCTCCTTGCTCATACTTTCTGCAATCAAGATGGATTGAGTATAACTATTTTTAAGACTTGTGAAATACAATTTTCCTTTATTATTGGTAAGAAGAACACTCAATACTTCTGAACCTAATAAATCTTCACAATTAATAGTCACATCGTAGCATTCTATTTCTTCTTTTAAAATTGATTTCGACGCATTAACGGGTTGTGTTATATTAATGATATATAAAGAATTTACCCAATGAGCGAATTCTTTTTTTACTTGTTTCGGTGTAAGGGTCCCAATCCCACTCTCATCAAGAATAACTGTAATATAACAGTTATCTCCAATTGCTTTTTTTATAGAACAGACATAGGTTATGCTTGAAACTAAATCTTTTCCAATAATGAGATAACGCTTTCCTTCTTCGGATATATTGTGGATATGGTATAAACTCGCAGCCTCGTCAAAGGTAGCCATTGTATAATTTAATCGCAATCCACTAGGGATTACGGTTAAGGGCGACCCTATAAAAACAATCCCATAACCACTTACGGTTAGTTCGCCATAGTTGTAGTCAATTTTATGAATTTTATCAATATGAATCGGATGGGCAGTCATTGTTGTAAGACAGAATATGTTATCCCCTATACAATATGATGAACTTTTTTTAAACTCACTTCCCATTTCTTCAATGGTACCATAGAATTGACCGGCAGTATTTGTAAACGGATTATGAAGTTTTCCTCTGCGATTTACTAAGTCTAAGATTTTTGCAATAATTTTAGTTTCATCAAAAGCACATTCACTACAAAATTGTTGAAAACAATCTCGTTCCAAATGAATTAATTTTAAAGATATTCTGCACTCAGAAGGTGAAATTTCTCTTTGATTATTTACTTTCCATGCAGTAACTGGAACAGTAGCCTTAGGCTCTAGTACACGGCTAAGACCAAATATGTCGTTTGTTATATTCATTTTAATCTCCTTAACTCATTATACCTTTCATTTTAAATAATGTCTATAAATCGAATTGATTATGAATCAAACTGAATAAAAATGATTCGATACAGATTCAATTATTTACGAATTTATACGATTCTATACTCTTCGAAAACATGTAACCCTTATGTTTTCATACTTTGTAAGTCAAATATAGAAGATGGCACGAAAGTTGCTTTATTGTATAGTGCAAGTAAGTGCATATTGGAGGGAGTATTATGAAAAGAAAAATCCGTGGTGAATTTATGTTAATGATAACAGCACTGATATGGGGTGTAGCTTTTGTTGCGCAGCGCTCTGGGATGGAATACATTGGGGCATTTACATTTAATGGGATACGATGTTTAGTTGGGGCATTAGCACTTTTACCCGTTATAATGATAATGAATCATCAAAGGAAAAAATGGAGAAATGGTAAGCCTAAAGTAGAGACAGATGAAATTGAAGAAAGGGAAAATAAAAAAAATTTAATAATAGGAGGAATATCTTGTGGCATTATTTTTTTTATATCGAGCTCATTACAGCAGTTTGGAATGGTTTATACGACTGCGGGAAAAGCTGGATTTATCACAGCATTGTATATTGTCATCATCCCGATTCTAGGAATATTTTTGAGACGCAAAGTGCGCCCGGTTTTATGGGTTTGTGTGGTCTTGGCAACAGTAGGTTTATATTTACTTAGCATTCAAGGAGATTTTTATATAGGGAAAGGCGATTTGCTGATACTAATGTGTGCATTTGGATTTTCAATCCATATTTTGGTAATTGATTATTTCTCGCCTAAAACAGATGCTGTGAAAATGTCTTGTCTTCAATTTCTTATTTGTGGGGTGATTTCAATTCCTTTTATGATTATTTTCGAAGATGTGAATTGGGATAATGTAATTCATTGTTCGTTGCCGATTTTATATGCGGGTGTTATGTCTTGCGGCGTTGCATATACGCTACAGATTGTAGCTCAAAAACATACTGAGCCGACAATCACATCTTTAATTTTAAGTTTGGAGTCTGTATTTGCTGTGATTGCAGGGATTATTATTCTGCAGGAATATATTTCGACACGTGAAACGCTCGGTTGTGTTATAATGTTTGCGGCAATCCTTCTTGCCCAGATTCCTCCAGAAAAAATAATGAATCACTTTTATAACAAGAGTGAAAAGATATAAGAATGTAAAAAAAGTAAGGTTCTATATTGACTTACTTAATATAAAGATAAAGGAGAAGGTTTAAGATGGCTAATTTTATAATTAAAGACGATTTTTGGGAGCTGTTTCCTCAAGTGGAAATCGCAGTAATTTCAGCAAAGGGAATTCGGAATACGGAAGCTCATGTAGCAGAAGTAAGACAAGAAATCCATGAGTTGTTGAAAGAAAGCAGCAAGGAGGCAAACAAATTTTTAACAGAAGAATCATTTAGTGAAAATAAAGTGATCTCTGTGTGGAGAAAAGCATACCAACAGTTTAAAACGAAAAAGGGTGTTAGATGTTCAATCGAGGCTTTATTGAAGAGAATCGAAAAGGGGAAAGGCGTTTCTCCAATTAATCCCTTAGTTGATATTTATAACTCAGTTTCTTTAAAATATGGACTGCCTTGTGGAGGGGAAGATATGGACAACTTCAAAGGTGATTTGCTTCTAACAAAGGCCATTGGCGGAGAGTTATTTCTCGCACTCGGTGATGAGGAGAATGATAATGCTTTGCCTGGAGAAATTATATATAAAGACGAGGCCGGAGCCGTATGCCGATGTTGGAATTGGAGAGATGGGCAAAGGACTATGCTCACGGAGAATACAGTGAATGCATTCTTAATTATTGAATCAGTAGATACTGATAAACGGTGTGACTTGGAAGCTGCTGCATCATTATTGGCGGAACTTACTCAAAAATACCTCGGTGGCACTACAGAAATTTCCATTATGAACAATATGAAGCGTGAGCTGGCTTTATAAGCTTACCGGCAAGGAAGAATAAAAACACCTCATAAAATTATATCATTAAAATTTTATGAGGTGTTTCGTTTATTCTTTAAGATTCGATGATTTCAATTGGTCTTTTTCAGTACGCGGGAACGACAATGACCTCCGCTTTCATTTGTACCTTCTTCTCTAATCGTAAGATTAGATTTGTATCTGCCGGTGTTTCACCGGATTGTCCTAAAATGATATGTGTAATCTTATTTTTTTCTATAAGTTCCAGCAAAGTGTGTAAGACGTCGTTTGAGCGCACCACTGTGAGATTGGCTCCATATTCTAACGCTTTTTCATAAAGATATTCCAAAGCTTCCCCTTCTTTGCTATTATTTAAAAATTTATATTGATGATGCGCAACGTGAATAATAAACAGTTCTCCGTCTTCGCTCCCAAGAAACTCATGCCCTTTTTTTATCAGGCGGTCACAAGTTTTTTGTTGCGTAACGCAGACCATAACGTTTTTCATAGGGTCCCTCCATTTAAGCGGATGCAATAACGATACCTGCCTTACTATTATACATTGTATTGTGGGATTTTGCTATGAGGCAATGTAAATATTTGATGCAGATTCTGTGAAAAACGGGTAAAATAAAGAAAAGGTTTTATGAAAACAGTGGAGGAAAATTATTTCCTGCAAGCAAAAAAGGGGGGGGTTTTTACGGATCGGATTATTTTACATTGTGATATGAATGGGTTTTATGCCTCGGTTGAATTGCTTTCCTATCCACAGCTTAGAAATCGCCCTATGGCGGTATGCGGGGATCCGGAAAACCGGCATGGTATTATTCTGGCGAAAAATGAGCTCGCGAAAGCTTACGGTATCGTAACGGCGGAGACGGTGTGGCAGGCGAAGAAGAAATGCCCCAGCTTGGTTTTAGTGCCGCCTCACCATGGACAATATAAAAGGTATTCAGAAGAAATCAATGCGATTTACCATCGGTTTACAGACCGGATAGAGCCATTCAGCATTGATGAATCCTGGCTTGATGTGAGTGCAAGCACCAAGCTGTTTGGAAGCGGAGAAGAGATTGCAGACTGCATCCGCATGACGGTAAAAAAGGAATTGGGGCTGACTCTTTCCGTCGGAGTTTCTTTTAATAAGATTTTTGCAAAGATGGGAAGTGAATATAAGAAGCCTGATGCAACTACCATTATTTCAAGAGAAAATTATAAACAGATATTATGGCCTCTTCCCGTCGAACAGCTTTTTTTTGCGGGAAAAGCAACGGCAGGAAAACTGAGAGAAAGAGGCGTTCTTACTATAGGCGATTTGGCACTTTCTGAGCGTGCGAATCTATGTATTTTACTTGGAAAACTAGGAGGGCAGCTCCATGACTATGCAAATGGCTTAGAAAACAGTGAGGTCGCATGGTTTTCTGAGCAGCAAAAACCAAAGTCTATCGGTAATTCAATTACTTTCAAACGCAATTTATCGAGCCGAAATGACGTGAAAAAAGCGGTGACGGCGTTATGTGACTCCGTTTCTTCTCGATTAAGAGAAAGTGATTTAAAATGCAGAGGTGTAAAAATCGATATTAAGGACCCTGGATTTAAAATGATATCAAGACAGAAGCAGCTATCCTTTTCTACAAATTTAGGAGAAGATTTGTCAACCGCTTCGATGGAATTAATTGAAAAGAATTGGAACTTTTTTAATCCAATCCGGCTGCTTTCTGTAACGGCGATTCACTTAGGAGAGGAATCAGAAGAACAGCTCTCTCTTTTTACAAAGGATAATAAAGCGCATAAAAAACAGGAAGGAATTGAACGCACAATGGATGCCATACGAAAAAAATATGGCGGAACAGCAATTCTATCGGGTGGATTGATTCGCAACGACATTGGAATCCCGTATGAGAAAGAAAAGGAAAAGAGTCCTTATGTGGAGACGGATATAGGGGCGGAGGAGGACGCAAAAGCGTTGCAGAAAGGGAGATAAATGCATTAACATCGCGCTTACAGGAGCTTTACGTCATTCATATTCAGTTCGAAGCGCAGCCCTAAATATTCTGCTGCATTGATGCACAGAAGCATACGGGTAAGGAAAATCTCGAAATATTCCATAACGGGGCTGATCTCCGTATCGATTTTCAAGCTCAAGATAATCTTTTTTTCCTCAGGTTCAATCGAAAGAACGGAATTGGTTACTGCATAGTTGACGCGGTCATGAATGTCTGTCAGACTTTCCTTTTTTCGTTTTTTATACCGGACGCGTGAGCGGCGGACATCTGATTTATCTGCCAGAATTAAAGCTGCAGAAATGGGACTGAATGCAGTACCTGTGCCTTCATCATGGTTTCCGATTGCGCCGATAATATCGGCAAGCTCCTCCGGCTCACAGCCTAAGTGGTCAAGGATACGAAAGGCCATAATTGCACCGCTTTGTGCATGGTCGTGCCGATTGATGCAGTTTCCGATATCGTGCATATAGGCGGCTATCTTTGCAAGCTCTACAGTACGCTGCGGATAGTCGAGTATTTTTAGAATCTCACCGGCTTTGTCGGACACTTTCCCGGCGTGTGCAAAGCCATGCTCTGTAAATCCAATCGCGGCCAAGAGATCATTTCCTTTTTTAATATAGGTATTAATTTCTTTATTATTTTTTATTTGTTCATAGGTGATCATTGTGATGTTATCCTCCTTTTTTCAGTTTTAAAGTAAATCGATTAAATCGATGCTATTGTTGTATTTTACCATCTTTTCATGAATTAAAACAGGAAATTGTGTTAAGTTCGTGTTAATTTCGTTATTTGCAGGTGGAATAAGATGGTTTTTTTTTGATGCAGTTGACGAGCAGTTGTTTGGATACTATAATTAGGAAGGAAAAGAAAATTAGGAGGATTTTATGAGAATTTTGACGATAATATCTGGCATACTGTTGGTGGGAGCCGGAATTTTTTGCTTTATGAACCCGGGAGCGACCTTTCTATCAATTGCATTTGTTTTAGGACTGGTTATGCTGTTTTCTGGTATTAGCTCAATTGTTTCTTTTGTAGTAGATAGAAAAAGGAGATTAAGTGATGTTACGCAGTGGAGGCTTGCGGATGGATTTGTTACTACGGTCTTAGGCTTAGTGGTAATTAGTAATCAATTGATTACGGATGCAATGATTCCAATTTTTTTCGGAATGTGGATCTTATTTTCAGGAACCCTGCGAATGCTCGCATCCTATAACTTAAAAGAGCGCGGTGTCGCTTCCTGGAAGTGGGGATTTCTGTGGGGGATTCTAAGTACGCTGGTCGGCATGGTATCTTTTGTAAGACCAATTATTGCAAGTGCTGCAATCAGTATGATAGTGGGCGCATTTTTTCTGTTGCAGGGTGTGAACGTGATTATCCTGGGCGTGCATATGAGACGGATCCGAAAGCAGCGAAAAGCAGAGGAAGAAGAGAATGAAGGAAAAGAGGGAGAATTTGTTTAAAGAATACATAAAACATTTACAAGTCGAATTTACAGGATACAATGTTCAGAAATTTTCAAAGGACGTCATGGCAGGGTTAACGGTTGCCGCGGTTGCTCTGCCCCTAGCTTTGGCTTTTGGTGTGGGGAGCGGTGCGACCGCTGCCGCGGGCTTGATTACCGCCATTATAGGAGGCTTGGTAATCGGAGCGCTTTCCGGAGCTTCTTATCAAATTTCCGGGCCAACGGGCGCAATGACGGCAATTCTTATCATGCTGGCGCAGAAATATGGATTAAATGGAATTTTTATTGCCGGCTTTTTAGCCGGTATTTTACTTGTGCTTGCCGGAATTTTCAAACTAGGGAGAATTATTGCATTTATTCCGTCCGCAGTCATCACTGGATTTACATCGGGGATCGCAATTATTATTGCATTAGGGCAGCTGGATAATTTTTTTGGAGTTTCTTCGCATGGGAATATGGCGCTCACAAAGTTTTTCTCTTATTTTACGCAAGGATTTTCACCGGACCTTCCGACGGTAGCCTTTGGCTTTCTTGTGATTTTCGTGATGGTAGTATGGCCGAAGAAGTGGGATGCATTTTTTCCATCTTCGCTGGCAGGCTTGATTTTAGTCTTAGTTGTAAATTCTTTTTTTCAGTTTGAAGTTGCGGTTGTAGGAGAAATTCCTAAGACCTTATTTTTACCGGAGCGATTAGATATCTTTAAGCTGCCGCTTGATCAGTTTTGGGACTTCTTTGTGCCGGCGCTGTCCATTGCTGCACTGGCGATGATAGAAAGCCTTCTTTGCGGTGCTTCGGCAGGCAAACTGAAAAATGAAAAACTGGATGGAGATCAAGAATTAATTGCACAGGGAATTGGAAATATACTCATTCCTATGTTTGGAGGAGTTCCCGCGACTGCGGCGATTGCAAGAACCAGTGTGGCGATTAAGTCTGGAGGAGAGACACGGCTTTGCGGAATCGTTCATGCCGTAGGATTGTTGCTATCCATGTTTCTATTGGCACCCATTATGTCGAAAATTCCGCTGTCTGCCTTGGCAGGGGTTTTGCTTATGACAGCATGGAGAATGAACGATTGGAAAAACATCCATTATATTTTTGACCATAAGTTTAAATGGGGAATGCTGAAATTTTTTATTACAATGGCGGCAACTGTAGTTTTGGATTTGACACAGGCGATTATCCTTGGTGTCGCTTTTTCTGCTTTTTTCATCTTGATACGGCTGACTGATATTGACATAACAATCAGCAAAGTGGATAATGTGCGGCTCCAAAAAATTGGAATTGACATTCCGGATGTTCCAAAGCATATCCGAGTTGCTTATTTGACGGGAACTATTTTTTTCGCTGTCGTAGAAAAGCTGAATAAGCAGCTTGCACAATTGGAAGATACCTCAGTGTTAATTTTATCGATGCGCGGTGTTCCGATGATGGACCTGTCAGGGGTGCAGGGACTTGTGGAATTGGTCGAAAATCTGAATCAGAAAGGAACGCAGGTAATGCTGACCAGTGTACAGCCAAAAGTGTTAGAGCTTTTGAGAAGAGGCAATCTGATCGCTATGCTTGGAGAAAACCATGTGTTTCATAGCGCAGCAGATGCCATTGTACATGCAAACGAGGAGTATATTGAAGGGATTATAGAAGAAATTATAGAAGAGGAAGAAATGAATGAGTAGATACTGGAAGCGTAAAATAAAAGTAATTCTGTGGATTGGCATTCCATTGGGGCTTTTTTTGGTCGCAGTACAGGAAATTTTTCATATTCCGGAAGAAATCATGATGAAAAACTATATCGTTTTCTCCGGGATTGCGATTTTACTTGCGGTTACAGTAAATGGTATTTGGCAATTTCGTTTTCAAAGAAAACTGAAAACAATGCAGGAGATGCTGAATCAAGAAGGAATGCTGGATTTATTTATTGAACAGACAAATGAGATGTTGAAAAAAATGAAATCAAATCTCAATCGCAATCAACTGTTGATTAACCTTTCCGTTGGGTATTGTGAAAAAGGAGAATACAAAACGGCAAAAGAAATGTTGCAGCGAATTGAGAAGAAAAGCCTTTCTGGAATCATAAAGGTGATTTACTACCATGATTTGGCATATTACTGCTTTATGCTGAATGAAACAGCAGAAGCGGTTTGCATTATGGAAGAACACAGAAAAGAATTTGAAAAATGGAAACACAATAAATATTTAGGACCCAATTTATTAATCAATGAAATCTATCTTTATTTAAGTAAGAATCAGAAGAGCAGAGCTGAGGAACTGGCAATGCAGCTTGAGAAAATGGAACGTGGTGTGTCTCTGGAACGAAGTTTCCAATTAGTGAAAAAGAAACTTCATGAATAAAATAACGCGGAAATACATTTTACCCGTATTTAACTTGTTCTTATACTGTATTTAATCAGAAGACTTTATTATGGTATCAAGGGAACGAGAAGGATGGAGGTTAGATGATGTATTACTATGATTATCATGTGCATACGACGAATTCAACGGATGGCAGGAGCTCCTTGATGCAAGTTTGCCGGACTGCGATTTCTAAGGGCGTGAAAGAGGTTGCCATTACCGATCATTTTGAACCGACGCAGGGCAATCAGGAATATACCTTTTATCAGCCAGAATTATTTTTCAGACAGATAGAGGAAGTACGCCATATTTTTAAAGGAATGCTCCTTATAAAATATGGAATTGAGCTGGGACAGCCACATATTTATCCGTACTATTGCGAAAAGCTGCTCAAAGAATATCCTTTTGATTTTGTCTTAGCTTCTGCGCATAAGATGGCAGGGGACATTGACTTCGGCGACATTGATTATGTGAATGCAAATAAAGCATTCTATATAGGAAAGTATTTGGAGAATTTACATGAACTGGCGCAGTGGGGGAACTTTGATTGCCTGGGGCACTTTGATTTGGTAAAAAGATATGCTGCAAGAGCGGGGATAAAGATTAATATCATGGAACAATACGGGGATAAGATATCGGAAATATTAAAGGAAGTAGTCCGGCAGGGAAGAGGGATTGAAGTAAACACCTCTGGATTAAGGCAATATGCCGCAGGCTTTATGCCGGATTTAGAGATCCTTTCCTTGTATAAGTCACTTGGAGGAAAAAATATTACGATTGGTTCAGATGCGCATAGTGCACTGGATGTAGGGGCCGGCTTTTCGGAGGCAGTCGAGTTATTAAAAAAAGCAGGATTTTCAGAAGCTACATTGTATGAGAAGAGAAAACCGGAAGGAATACCCCTTTCGGGTCATAAAAAGGGGAAGACCGCTTAGAAGAACTTTTTCTGCCTAAGCAAGAAAGCAGAGCTAGCAATCATTTCAAATTGACCGAGACAACCTACTTTATAGAAAAATAGAAAGCGAGATGAAAAATTACTGATTTTTCATCTCGCTTTCTCGTTTCTGTGCCGCAATATAAAAGTTTAGAATTATATTTAAGCTTGCTGTTCAGTCTTTCGTATTGCCTGACTGAAGCTTTAAATTTGTAATTTCCGGCGGGGATAAGAAGCGAAGCGGAAGCTTCGTTGTACCAAGGCCTGAATTCACATACAACTGCGTTTTTCGTTCATTATCAAAAGTATAGTGACCTTTCGGGTATTTTTTTCCGTAAGGCGGAAGGATATAGGAATCAAAGAATGAGAGATTCACCTGTCTGCCGTGTGTGTGTCCGGAAAGCATGAGATCGACGTTGTAATTCAAAATCTCATCAATGACATCGGGTTCATGGCATAGCACTAAGTTAAAGTAGTCCGAGCGTCCGTAGGAAGCAGTTTCGCTGTCTCCGTATCCAATCAGCATGTCATCAATCCCAATGATGCCGATTCCGTAATCATCTAATCCAAAATATTCATTGACCAGTACACGAAAGCCGCCGTCCTGCATAATGGTTTCATAATAATTCTCAGAACCTCCGCCATAATCGTGATTGCCGAAAACAGCTAATTTTCCAATTTTTGCTTCAATAGCAGAAAGTTGTTTTGATATTTTAGTGGTGTCTTCATCATAGGTCTCATAGTTATCAATCAAATCGCCCAGAAAAAAGACTAAGTCTGGCTTGAGAGCGTTCACTCGATCGACTACTTTTTGAAAGTCTTTGAAGGTGTAATATTCACTAAAATGTGTATCCGCAAACGCCACGATTGTCAAATCCTCCGCCTGATTTTGAACGTGTACGGAATAGATTTCAACATCTTTGGTTTGCAGCATTTTGGGCTCAATATACCGTGCATAAGTGAAAGCAAGTGCACCGATAACGATACAAAGAACAATAAGACGAAGAATCGTTTTTATAAATCGAAACAATTGAATAAACCCCTTTAATAATTAATTTTTTAAAGCCTGGAGCGGAGAAGGAAGGCGGCCGCCGCGGTTTATAAAGACATCTGGCGAATAAGTGCTGATTGGCATAACCGGACCATAGCCCAGCAAACCTCCAAAATCAAGCTCGTCGCCAACTTTTTTACCGATTGCAGGGATTACCCTCACCGCAGTTGTTTTGCTGTTTACCATGCCAATTGCGGCCTCGTCAGCAATCAGTGCACTGATGACAGAGTCACTGGTGTCGCCGGGTATAACGACCATATCAATTCCAACCGAACAAACTGCGGTCATGGCTTCCAGTTTTTCGATGGTCAGGCTTCCTTTACGGACCGCCTTGATCATCCCGTCATCTTCACTCACCGGAATAAATGCGCCGGATAAGCCTCCCACATGGTTGCTTGCCATCACACCGCCTTTTTTTACGGCATCGTTCAACATGGCGAGGGCAGCCGTTGTTCCACAGCAGCCGCAGCTTTCCAGTCCGATTTCTTCTAAAATATTTGCAACGCTGTCCCCGATTGCAGGTGTTGGTGCAAGGCTGAGATCAACGATGCCAAACGGAACACCTAAGGCTTCCGCCGCAAGCGTGCCTACAAGCTGTCCCATTCTGGTAATTTTGAAGGCCGTTCGTTTTATTAGCTCCGCTACTTCGTCAGTCCGGCAGCCTTTTGCATTTTTAGCAAGGGCAGCACGCACTGCGCCGGGGCCGCTTACGCCAACGTGAATGACGCAGTCCGGTTCACCGACACCATGAAAGGCTCCCGCCATGAAAGGGTTATCCTCTGGGGCATTGCAAAATACAACGAGTTTAGCAGCTCCCATACATTGATTGCCTTTTGTTAATTCTGCGGCACGCTTTACAGTAGCGCCCATGATTTTTACGGCGTCCATATTAATCCCGCTCTTTGTAGAGCCGATATTAACGGAGGAGCAGACAAAATCAGTCTTTGATAAGGCTTCTGGTATAGAGTCAATCAGCTCACGGTCACCGGCACTGAATCCTTTATGAACCAATGCGGAGAAGCCACCGATGAAGTTTACACCCACCTTTTTTGCGGCGCGGTCCAAAGCGATGGCGTAGTCTACCGGATCCGCATTTTTTGCGCTTGCAAGAAGCATAGAAATTGGAGTTACGCTGATTCGTTTATTCACGACTGGGATTCCGTATTCGTTGCCGATTTGTTCTACGACAGGAACTAAATTTTTCGCTTTCTCTGTAATTTTATTATATATTTTTTCACATGCCTTTTTAGGGTCTTCGTCGGCACAGTCTAAAAGGGAGATTCCCATAGTGACCGTTCTGACATCAAGACTTTCATCATTAATCATGTGAATGGTTTCTAAGATATCGTTTGTATTAATCATGTATTCTATAAATCCTTTCTAAAAGTTTAAAATGAAATGTTAAATTCGGTGCATTGCATCAAACACTTCGGTCCGTGTGAGGCGGATTTCAACACCCATTTCCTCCTGCGCTTTTTCAAAGCTTTTTTTTAGTGCAGGGATGTCCACTGTGCAGCGGCTCATATCTACGATCATGATCATTGCAAAAACCCCTTGCAGTATGCTTTGTGTAACATCTTCTACATTAATGCTGTATTCTGCACAAATACCGCTTACTTTGGAAAGAATACCGACTGTGTCGTTTCCTACGACTGTAATAACCGCTCTCATATTTTCTACCTCTCTGTTGTTTTGTTTCCGAAAAAGTGAACTATTTCGTTGCATTTCATTCACCAGTAGCTATAATTAATGTATTATAGCAAAAAAAAGAGCATAGAACAAGGTAAACATCCGTATTACCAAACGAGAAAATATATAACAGGAATAGGAAATGACGATGAAGGATATAGGAGTTTAAAATGGCAAAAGAAAAGGACCGGCGATGGAAAATTGCAATTGTGGGCGGCGGCGCATCGGGAATGATGTCTGCAATCACGGCTGCGATAAATTTTGGAAACGGGAATGAGATGATTCTTTTAGAAAAGAACAATCTGCTAGGGAAAAAACTGTTGGCGACAGGAAACGGACGCTGTAATTTTATGAATCAGAATTGCACACCGTTTGATTTGCCTTCCCAGAAGGGTGGATTTCCATCCCCTGAGGAAAAAGAGAAAGATTTATTTTCTTCCGAGGCACTCTCACAGCTTGGTCCTGAAAAGACAGAACGCTTTTTTTTACAGATGGGTGTTTTAGCAAGAGAAGAGGCAGAGGGGCGTATCTACCCGTATTCCGGACAGGGTTCCGTTATAAAGGAAGCATTAGAAGCAGAGCTTTTTCGGCTTGCTGTTTCTATCTATAAGAATTGCAACGTCAAAGAAATTCGTAAAACGGGTGATTTTTTTGAATTGAAGCTTGAGAGTGGAAAATTAATTTTCGCATCAAAGGTGATTTTGGCAACCGGAGGAAAGGCTGGCTTGCAATATGGTTCCACAGGAGATGGCTATATGTTTGCAAAGACATTTGGGCATTCTATTATAAAACCGATTCCGGCGTTGGTACCGCTCTTGTGTGGGGAAGCCGGTCTGGAAGATTGCAAAGGCGTAAGGGCAAAAGGCAAGGTAGCACTGCGATGTGACGGGAAAATCATTGCAGAGGATACCGGGGAGATTCAATTTACAAAGGACGGAATTTCCGGAATTTGCGTTTTTAACGTAAGTCGCTATGTCCGCTTTAAAAGTATGAATGAGATGAGTGGTTACTCGGTTGTACTTGATCTGCTTCCGGAGTATTCGCAGGAAGATTTATTAAGTTTGCTTATGAAAAAGCAGAATCGGGAATCAGAGAGCTCCACGCACTTTTTCTTGAAAGGTCTCATTCATGAAAAGCTTGCTATTGCACTTTTAAAGCAGATGAAAATCGGAGAAGAAGAGCTGGCTTACAAAATAACGCACTCGCAGATGAAGACACTGGCCTTTTTGCTAAAAAACTGGGAGTTAAAGATTACGGGAACGAAGTCATTTAAGGAGGCACAGGTCACCTGCGGTGGTGTAGACACGAAAGAAATTCACCCCGGCACAATGGAGTCACTGCTTGCTTTTGGGCTGTATTTTGCAGGAGAGCTAGTGGACGTTGATGGGCGTTGCGGCGGTTATAATTTACAGTGGGCATGGAGTTCCGGATACGAAGCAGGAATGGCAGCAGCAAAGGAGTAGAAGATGTTACGCATACATGAAGTGAAGTTGAGCATAGAAAAAGATAGTTCCTTTTTACCGGAAGCAATCCGAAAAAAGTTGGGATGCAGGGAATTGAAAATAGAGACGTGGAAGGTAATCAAGGAGTCGCTGGATGCGAGAGATAAGGAAAATATAAAGCGAGTTTATTCAGTTGATTTTGAGATTGCATCGATTGATCATAAAGCGGTGGGAAAGGAGGAACGGCAGGGTGCAGAGGAAGCATTACTGAAAAAAAGCAGCAAAATAAAATTGGAACTTGCACTAGCAAAGAAATATGAATACCCAATCCCAAGAATTTACGCAGAGGATGTGCGCGTGTATCAAGATACGGAAGGTGGAAAACGACCAGTCGTAATTGGATTTGGACCTTGCGGCATGTTCTGTGCTTTGCTGCTTTCCCAAATGGGGCTGCGTCCGCTGGTATTGGAGCGCGGGAAATGTATGGAAGAGCGGACAAAGGATGTGGAGCAGTTCTGGCGAAGTGGGAAATTGAACGTTCATTCCAATGTACAGTTTGGAGAAGGCGGAGCCGGTGCATTTTCAGATGGCAAGCTGACAACGCAAATCAAAGATGTGAGAGTAAGAAAGGTATTGGAGGAGCTTACAGCGGCAGGTGGCGGAGAAGAAATTTTGTACAAGCAAAAACCCCATATTGGAACGGACGTACTGCGTAGCGTAGTCGTCAATATCCGAAAGCAGATTTTGGAGCTAGGAGGTGAGATTCGATTTGAAAGTCAGATGACTTCTTTAGAGGTAAAAGAGGGAGCACTGGAGGGAATCATCGTAAATCATAACGAATTTATTCCTGCCGATTTTGTTGTTTTGGCGCTTGGGCACAGTGCAAGAGACACCTTCCATGCGCTTCATCAATCCGGTGTTGAAATGGCTCAGAAGCCATTTTCTATGGGAGTAAGAATTGAGCATCCGCAATCTATGATTGATGAAGCACAGTATGGAAAACGGCATCGCGAATATAAAATAGGAGCAGGGGATTATAAGATATCCCACCATTGTAACAATGGGAGAGGTGTGTATACCTTCTGTATGTGTCCGGGTGGCAGGGTTATCGCTGCGGCATCCGAAGAGGACGGTGTTGTAACAAATGGGATGAGCTATCACAGCAGGGCACTTGAGAATGCAAACAGCGGCCTTTTGGTTGATGTGAGAACGGAGGACTTTGCGTCAGACCATCCGCTTGCAGGGATTGAGTTCCAGCAAAAGTACGAAAGGCTTGCCTTTGAAGTCGGCGGAAAAAATTATTGCGCGCCGGCACAACGAGTGGGTGATTTTTTGAATGAGGGTCTTTCAGAACCGCAAAAAGAGAGGGAGAACCAAGTACAGCCTTCCTATCAGCCAGGCATTTTCTGGACTGAACTCAGACAATGCTTGCCCGATTTTGTAGTAGAATCTCTAAAAGAAGCATTGCCTCAGCTTGGAAAGAAAATCAAAGGCTTTGACAGAGCAGATGCAGTGATGACTGCGTTGGAGAGCCGAAGCTCGTCACCTGTTCGCATCATAAGAAATAAAGAGTATCTTTGCAATATCGAAGGGATTTATCCGGGAGGTGAGGGAGCTGGCTATGCGGGAGGAATTGTCTCTGCCGCAGTGGACGGAATTAAGATTGCGGAGCAGATTGCAGGGGTATATAAAAGATAAGAGAAGCGTTAAAGAGAAGAAAGGGGTTGTGAAAGATGGCAATTAAAAAAGGGTACATTCAGCTTTATACCGGAAACGGAAAAGGAAAAACGACAGCGGCTTTAGGGATTTCTTTACGAAGCCTTTGCGCAGGAAATAAGGTGTTTTTCGGGCAGTTTATGAAGGGGAAGTCTTACAGTGAGCTAAAAGCAGTAAATTATTTTGAAAATCTGCAAATGGAGCAATTCGGAAACGAATGCTTTGTAGGAAAGGAACCGCAGGAAAGAGATTTTGAAGATGCGCAGAAGGGATTAAAACGTATGCGTGAGATTCTCGCTTCTGGAGAATACGATATGGTAGTATTCGACGAAGTGAATACCGCGTTATTTTTCGGTTTATTAAAGCTTGAAGAAGTAATCGAAGTGCTGAATTTAAAGCCGGAAAATACAGAAGTAATTTTGACTGGCCGCTATGCTTCCGAGGAGTTGATGGCACGAGCAGACTTGGTAACAGAAATGCGAGAGATAAAGCATTACTATAACTCCGGGGTTGATGCTCGAGAGGGAGTAGAGTACTAAATTCAAAACCACAGGTTTCTAAAGCCTGTGGTTTTTTTGCTGTAATCAGTTTTTTGTGAATGAATTTGCGAATGAAAGAGTTGAGTAAGTGTTTTGCTTGCATGATTTCATTCTCTAGTTTGTATAGAAGCTATTTCATTTTTAACAGACTGTTTCCCGTCATTTCCTCTGGTTTGTTCAGACCCATTAAATCGAGAAGTGTCGGAGAGAGATCTGCAAGAACTCCGTTTTCTTTTAGTTCAATCGTTTTCTCAGACATGATTAAAAGTGGAACGGGGCTTAAAGAATGCGATGTAATCACATTTTCCTCGTCATCCAGCATGTAATCTGCATTACCGTGATCGGCGGTTAAGAGCATTTGTCCGTGGTTATTGCGAAGCGCATCTGCAATCTCTCCAACACAAGCATCCACTGTTTCTACTGCTTTTACAGCAGCCTCCATTTTTCCCGAATGCCCCACCATGTCACAGTTTGCGAAGTTTAAAATGATAACATCATACGTCTGTGATTCAATTTGCTCTAAAACGCGCCGCGTTACTTCAAACGCACTCATTTCCGGTTGCAAATCGTAGGTGGCTACTTTCGGAGATGGAATGAGAATACGGTCTTCGCCTTTATTTGGGGCCTCAATGCCGCCGTTGAAGAAAAAGGTGACATGTGCATATTTCTCAGTTTCTGCAATGCGAAGCTGCCGCAGATCTAAATCGGATAGATATTCTCCTAGTGTATTTTTCAAAGACTGTGGAGGAAAGGCAACTCGTACATTTGGCATTTGGGCATCGTATTGTGTAAAGCAGATATAGCGTAGGTTTTTACACTCTTTTTTCCGTGAGAATCCTGTAAAGGTAGGGTCAACGAAAGCTCTGGTAATTTGCCTTGCGCGGTCGGGACGGAAATTAAAGAAGATCACAGAATCATTGTCGTTGACAGTGGCAACTGGGTGACCTTCTTCAAAAAGAACCGTCGGCTTTACAAATTCGTCATTTTCATCTCTGGCATAAGCGGCGGCAAGGGCTTCTTGCGCATTTGCTGCTGTTTCGCCGGTTCCGAGTGTAAATGCATCATAAGCAAGCTCTTCTCGTTCCCAGCGATTGTCACGGTCCATCCCGTAATAACGGCCTCCGATGGTTGCGATCTTGCCGATACCGATTTCTTGCATATACGCTTCTAAAGAAGCGAGATAGCGCCCGGCACATCTTGGCGGAACATCGCGCCCATCCAGCAGGCAGTGTACATAGACTGCAGAAAGTCCTTTTTCCTTGGCAAGATCAAGCAGAGCAAAAAGATGATTGATGTGGCTGTGTACGCCACCATCGGAGAGAAGACCAAGAATGTGAAGTGCGGAATGGTTTTTTAGCGCATAGCCGATTGCAGAGAGAATGGCTTTGTTTTTTTGGAAAGCACCCTCCTTAATGGCTTTGGAAATCTTAGTAAGCTCCTGATAGACAATGCGTCCGGCCCCAATGTTCAGATGACCAACTTCAGAATTGCCCATCTGCCCTTCTGGAAGACCGACATCCTCTCCGCTGGCTCCGAGAAGTGTATGCGGAAAGCTTGAAAATAAGCGGTCTAAATTTGGTGTTTTGGCTTGGAGAATCGCATTGCCGTGAACTGCACTTCGTTTACCAAAGCCGTCTAATATTAAAAGCATAGTTGTTTTTTTCATTGTTGGAATACCTCAATTCTATTTTAAGCTCTCATGAAGAGAGTGGATTTATGTAGCATATGCACATTATATCAAAAGAAATGTTTAAAATATATAGAAGAATGCGGGAAAATTATATATAATAAACCAGAGTATTAATTGCATTGCATAAAACATATAGAAAGTCAGAAAGGGGAAACGGGAAATCCGTTTTAGTAAAGTATAGTATGAGCAAGAAAACATTTTTAAAGGGTGCGGCGATTTTAGGGATAGCCGGGTTGTTAGTTCAGGTGATGGGAGCGGTATTTCGTATTCCTTTAGCAAATATTATTGGCGATGAGGGGATGGGATATTACCAAACTGCCTATCCAATTTACATATTTCTGTTGGTATTTTCAACCAATGGTGCACCAGCCGCTATTTCGAAAATGGTATCAGAGCGGATTGCGGTTGGAAAGCACAAGGAAGCACATTTGGTCTTCCGGATTTCTTTTTTGGTCATGCTGCTACT
Source organism: uncultured Anaerovorax sp. (assembly GCA_963521065.1). Classification (GTDB taxonomy): domain Bacteria; phylum Bacillota; class Clostridia; order Peptostreptococcales; family Anaerovoracaceae; genus IOR16. The sequence goes on from CAUQTI010000006.1 coordinate 161,836, forward strand.
AGGTGTGGTTTCATCCGCCGTAATTTTTTTCGGAGCGAAGCAAATTGTCAATATACTGGGAAATGCAAATGCCTATTACGCAATGCTGGCAATTGCGCCTGCGCTGTTGTTCGTTCCGATTATGGCCGTTTTTCGCGGATACTTTCAGGGAATGCAGGAAATGGCACCCACGGCCTCTTCGCAGCTAGTGGAGCAGTTCATTCGAGTGGGTGTCGGCTTGATGCTTGCAGTGGTTTTAGTAGAAAAAGGAATCCCTTACGCTGCCGGTGGTGCTTGTTTTGGGACAAGCATAGGGCCCATTGCAGGAACCTTGATTTTGATTGTCGTTTACTTATTTAAGAGAAATCGGATTGTAGCTACATTGCAGGCGGATCGTACTGAAACCGTCGAATCCTCAAAAAATATTTTTAAAATGTTAATTTATTTAACCGTTCCGATTACGATTGGTGTTTCGATACTGCCAATTATGAATATTGCAGATGTGGCAATCGTAATGAACCGCCTGCAGGCAATCGGATTTAATTATGATACTTCAAATGCGCTTTATGGACAGCTGACAGGGATGGCCGGATCGATTATCAATATTCCGCAAGCATTGGCGCTGAGTATTTCGTTGAGCATGGTGCCTGCGGTTGCAATGGCACAGAGCACAAAGGACCACTCTTTTTTAAGCGAGAATGTGCGCCTTGGTTTTCGGACTGCAATGATGCTGGGGGTTCCGTGTGCCTTTGGACTGATGAGCCTTTCAGAACCAATTATGCTGCTGCTGTTTCCCCTTAGAGCGGAAAGTGCATCCAGTGCGGCTCCAAGCTTATTTTATCTTTCTGCCGGAATCATTTTCTTGGCAGTTGCGCAGACGATGGCGGGGATTTTACAGGGCTTAGACAAAGCCTCTGCCGCAGTTTATTCTCTGATTGCAGGATTGATTGTAAAGATAATTTTAACGTATGTATTAACTGGAATAGACTCTTTGAACGTACAAGGGGCGGCAATTGCAAGCTCGGCAGCGTATGGCGTAGTGGGGATTCTGAATCTGATGGCAGTCAAGCGTATTTGCAAGGTAACCTTTGACTGGAAGCTTACCGTTCTAAAACCGTTGCTTTGCGGGGGACTTATGAGCGTGTGCGTATTGCTTTCGTATTCACTTTTCTCCAGCATTTTTGGAAATATGATTACGACAGCACTGTCCATTTGTATCGGAGCGGGAGTATACGGGATTGCGCTGATTGCCAGCAAATCGATTTTACCAAATGAAATTAAAGCATTGCCGAAAGGAGAGACTTTATATCGTTTATTAAAAAAAGTACGCTTGATTTAGGCTTGCTGGGAGGAAATAAAACAATGAAATGGACAGAAGCGCAGGAAAAAGCGATTCGGTTACGTGGAAAGAACATCTTGGTGTCCGCTGCGGCTGGCTCGGGGAAAACAGCGGTTCTTGTTGAGAGAATTAAGACACTCCTTTTAGAGGATGGGATTGATTTGAATCAAATTTTAGTCGTGACTTTCAGCAATGCGGCTGCAGCTGAAATGAAAGAAAAAATTGTGCGTGCAATTACAGATGAACTGAAAAAAGCAGGACTGTCGCAAGAAAAAGAAAGATTTTTGCGGAGGCAGTTGAATTTGATTTATAAGGCCAATATCAGTACCTTTCATGCATTTGCAATGGAGATTATACGAAGGTATTTTCACATTATTCAGATAGAGCCCGATTTTAAAATTTGTGATGAGGCGCAGAAGACGATTTTGCAGGCAGATGCGCTGGAGGAACTGTTTGCAGAGCGTTTCCAAGAGCGTGATGCGGAGTTCCTTTCTTTTTTAAAGGCCTATGCATCAAGTAAAAATGAGAAAAATGTAAAGGAAATGATTCTTTCGACGTATCATTTTATACAGAGTATTCCAGATTCTTTTCAATGGCTCCGTGAAAATTTGGAAGACCTTTTGTCAGACAAAGCGGCGTTTGAACGAAGCAAAGTCTATGTAAGATTAAGAGAAAATATTGAAACGAAGCTTTCCCTGTGCCTGCAATATTTTAAAAGTGCAGAAGCTTTATTGGAAGAATACGGCCTTGAGAAATTGAGAGTGAAGGCAGCCATCGATCTTGGTGAGCTACAGGCAGTTTATGACGTATCCAGAAACGGGGAGTTCGATTTGCTAATAGAGCGGATGAACTCACTGGGGAGGAGTTTTCAGCGCCTGGTAGCAACGAAAGAGGAAAAAGAAATTTATCAGGAAATAAAGGGAATGGTGAGCGCATTTCGCGACAAGGGGAAGGAAATTTTCAATGGACTTTGTGAACAGTATGCAAATCGTCCTTTGGAAGAGATGATTGATGAAATCCAAAAGACATACCCTTACGCGCAAATCCTCTATGCACTGACAGAGGGCTTTGCAGAAATTTATTCCGAGAAAAAAAGAGAAAAGAACTGGATTGATTTCAATGATATTGAGCACTATGCCTTGGAAATCTTAGAAAAAGAGGAAGCTGCTTCGGAATATAGAGATAAATTTCAATATATTTTCATTGATGAATATCAAGACAGCAACATTGTACAGGAAACACTGATACAGCGTATCAAAAAAGAAAATAATGTTTTTATGGTTGGCGATGTGAAGCAGAGTATTTATAAGTTTCGCTTGGCGGAGCCGGAGCTGTTTATAGAAAAGTATGAACTTTTCCGCGAACAAAAAGAAAAGAATGAGAAAATCGATTTAAATAAAAACTTTAGAAGCAAAGAGACAATCATTGATGGGATAAACCACATTTTTTCCAAAGTTATGCAAAAGGAAACGACAGGACTTGCTTATGATGAGGAGGCAGCCTTGTATAAAGGCGTAGGATATAGCGGTGAATTGAGTTATCCTATATCCCTCCACATTGCAGATGATGCGAAAATTGAAGAAGAACTGGATGATGCGATCAAAGAGATGAAGCGTGCAGAAATAGAAGCCTATACGGCGGTACAAATCATTAAGCAGGCAAAAGGTAAGGATATTTACGATTGTAAACGAGACTGTGTGCGGACGTTGGAAAACAAGGATATTGTAATCCTTTTAAGAAGCGCAAGAACTGATGGGCCCATTTATTTTCAAGCCCTCATGGATGAAGGAATTCCTGCATTTGTCGATAACAGTGATGGATATTTTGATACAGTGGAAATTCAGATTTTCTTAAACCTCCTGCGACTGATTGACAATAAAAAACAAGATGTTTGCTTATTGAGTGTGATGCGTTCTCCTATCTTCGATTTTACGACGGATGAAATGGCGGAAGTACGGATTGCGTATAAAACAGGAGCCTACTATGATGCATTTGCACAATATAGCAAAGACGGAGAGCGAGAAGCTTTACGAGAAAAATGCAGTACCGCACTACACTCTTTGGAGCTGTGGAGCAAGAATGCAGCATATATGCCTCTCGAGAGCCTGCTCTGGAAGTTAATTGAGGAAACCGGATATTATCAATATGTGGGAAGCATACCGGGTGGGATTCAGCGCCAGGCAAATCTACGTTTTCTCGTAGACAAAGCGGTGCAGTATCAGGCATCGCAGGGGAAAGGATTATTTTCATTCATTCGCTATATAGAAGCCTTGCAGGAAAAGAAAGTAAGCACAGCGCAGGTAAGGCTCGTTGGCGAAAATGATGATGTAGTAAGAATTATGACAATTCATAAAAGCAAGGGATTAGAATTTCCTTTTGTTCTAGTCGGAGGTCTTGCAAAGAAGTTTCAGCTTGGAGCAAAATCAGCCGCTTGCACTCTGGACAAAGAGCTTGGGCTTGGACTGCACCTCGTCGATACGGAGAATCATTTCTACAGGAAAACCCTTCTCCAATATTTAATGGAAGAGAAAAAGAAAAAGGAAGATATGGCGGAAGAAATCCGGATTTTATATGTCGCATTTACACGCGCTATGGATGAACTTGTACTTTTGGGAACCGTAACGGATATTGAGAAAACCATGGAGAAGTACAGGATGCGCGAAAGCGGAGATATAGAGAGCACAAAATGCTATATGGATTTAATTTTTCCGGCGCTTTCGGATTCGGATATAAAAATATTTATGCATGGACGCAGTGAGATGAGCTTGACGAAAGAGGAAGCAGACCAGAAAAAAGAAGCGGTTGCGCTGTCACTTGCTCACGGATTTTTAATGGAAGAGAACGCAGAATCTCAAACTGAGATTCAAAGGCGGCTGGAATATGTGTATCCTTACTTATTCGCGAACAAAATGAAATCGAAATATAGTGTATCGGAGCTTGTAAAGGAAAAACTGGAAGAATCTCTTTTATCAGTGACGACCGTTTCCACATCACCTCCTCAGTTTTTACAGGGAAAAAAGGAGTATTCAGCAGCAGAGAAGGGAACCATTCTACACCGTATTATGGAATATCTCCCCTTTCAGGAGTTTACAGTGTTACCAGAAACAAAGGTATCAGAAATCAGAGTGCGCATTTCCGATTGGATTTCGAGGATGGTTGAGAAAGAAATTTTACTGGAGGAAGAAGCGCTGGCAGCAGATATAGAGCGAATTGCTGTATTTTTCTTTTCTGAAATCGGGAAAAGGGCATGCAGAGCAAAGGAGTTGTACAAAGAAGTTTCTTTTAATTTAAAGAAAGAAAAAGAAAGTGAAGAAATTATAATTCAGGGTACAATCGACTGCTACTTTTTAGAAAAAGGCAATTACATCCTGTTAGATTATAAGTCGAATGCAGTGCACGGCGGTGAGGAATCGCTTGCGCAGATTAAAAAACAGTATGAAATACAACTTGCACTTTATAAAGAGGCTTTGGAAAAGATAAAAGGAATTCAGGTAAAGGAGATGTATTTATATTTGTTTTCACTTGGACATGAAATAAAAGTATAGAGAAAATAAAAAAAATACAACACCCCTGCGGTCTAGAAAATCTGCGTTATGTGCAGGCTCTCAGACTACAGGGGCGTTGCTTATTTTAGATTAGAAGCAGCATTACTATTTGTTGGTTTTATACAATATTAATGCCAGCGCTTGCATAGCCGGTAGCGGTAGCTGCTACGGCTAATCCGGAGGAAGTGGCGGAAATTACTAGTAATAATCTTGTTTCCGGTGTAACTGCAATTGACAGACCTGACAGTGTTGCATTGACGGTATCTCCAATGGAAATCACGCCGCTTAGCGGCGGGAAATCTAAGGAAGATGCTGCAATTGGTGTAAAGGTATTATCAGGAGCAGTGGATTCATAAAGCTGCATATTAAGCGTGAGAGAGCCTCCTAGCAATGACAAAGCGGCCGTTGTGCTGAAGAAGCCGGATAGTTCGGTAATCGTGCCTTCTCTTGGCATGGAAAATGCAAAGTTAGTGAGACCACTGGTATCAATTGTGCCACTTAAAAGGCTGACAGAAGTTGCCGAGTTTCCAAAACCCATTACACCAAAGGTTCCGGCAAGGCCACCTACAAGTGTTGCTGCACTCACAGGCAAACCGGACGAAAATGGGACGATGGCACCGCGGCCATCTATGCCATCAGGCCCGGTAGGGCCGCTAAGACCGGCGGGACCGGTAGGGCCAGTCGGACCAGTTGGACCGGTAGGGCCAGTATCACCTAACCCGGCAGGGCCGGTAGGACCGGTAGGGCCAGTATCGCCCAGCAAACCAGCAGGACCAGTTGGACCAGTAGCACCAGTAGGACCAGTTGGACCGCCCGGTGTGCCAGAAGGACCAGTCGGGCCGGTAGGACCGGTATCACCTAACCCGGCAGGACCGGTTGGGCCGGTAGCTCCCAGAGCACCGGCAGGACCAGTCGGGCCAGTCGGACCGGTAGGACCGGTAGGGCCAGTGTCGCTGGTTGCACCAGCAGGACCAGTCGGACCAGTAGGGCCGATTGGACCGGTATCACCTAACCCGGCAGGGCCGGTAGGACCGGTAGGGCCAGTATCGCCCAGCA
>CAUQTI010000007.1:0-151525 GCA_963521065.1 uncultured Anaerovorax sp.
AAAAAATGCCAGGGTCCCACCTTTCGATGGACACCCCAACATTTATTATAGAGCCTTTAAATCAAGACTAATAGGGTAGAATTTTGAAAAAGAATGCATAAAAGAGAAGATAGAGTTTTTTACAGAATGGCAGGGCATATGGTATAATAGGAAGTAAATAGAATAGGAACTAAAATGAAATGTTTCATTCTGAATGTACTTACTATATTAGATTGATAAAAAGCAAGATAGAGAAAGGGTAGCAGTTCTGTTACGGTATACGAGAAACATGAAGAGAAATATAAAGGAAATGAATAAAAAAGAATTGGAAGCATTTTTTCATGAAATGGGAGAACCTGCATTTCGTGCAAAGCAAGTGTTTTCATGGATGTACAAAGGAGCTTTTTCTTTTAATGAAATGACAAATCTCCCGAAAAACTTAAGAGAAAAATTGAAGGAGATCGCTGAAATCTCGCATATGGAAATAGTGGAAAAGCAAATTTCTAAAAAAGATGGGACTCGCAAATACTTATTTTCTCTTTCGGATGGAAATGCGGTAGAAACGGTGTATATGCAGTACAAGCATGGAAATTCAATTTGTATTTCTTCTCAAGCTGGCTGTCGGATGGGGTGTCGTTTTTGCGCTTCTACAGTAGATGGACTTGTTCGAAACTTAGATGCTTCCGAGATGGTGGATCAAATATTAATGGTTGAAAAAGATACGGATTCAAAAATCAGCAATATCGTTGTAATGGGAACCGGAGAGCCTTTTGATAATTATGAAAACCTTTCCCGTTTTATTGAGCTGGTGCACCATGAGGATGCGCTCAATATGGGACTTCGTAATATTACGGTTTCTACCTGCGGTATTATTCCTAAGATAAAAGAATTTTCAATTGATTTTCCGCAAGTAAATCTTGCAATCTCCTTGCATGCGGTAGACGAGCAGGCACGCAGTCTACTTATGCCAATCAATCAAAGCTATCCAATGCAAGAACTACTGCGTGCATGCAGAGAGTACACAAAAAAAACGGGAAGGCGTATCACCTTTGAATATACACTGGTTGAAGGAGTAAATGATACATTAAAGCATGCACAGAGGCTGAGAGATTTGTTGTCAGGCACCTTATGCCACGTCAATCTGATTCCGTTGAATACGGTGAAGGGAAAGCAGTGGAAAGGAACGAAACGGGCTTTGGCCGAACAATTTGCGGAGGCCTTGACGAAAAAGGGGATTCCCGCAACTGTTCGTAGAGAGTTAGGCAGTGATATTTCGGCGGCATGCGGTCAATTGCGGCTAAATCAAAAATAGTAACCGATTCTTTTTTCTTCCTTGCTCCTGCTGAGGGCTTAGTGTATAATTTAATTATCTCAAAATTATGAAAATGAGGAGGCGGTTCAAATGGTTAAATTGTTAATTGGACACAAGGGCAGCGGAAAGACCAAACAGATGATATTTCTTGCGAACCAGAGTGTTGACGCCAAAGATGGCAGCATCGTATTCATTAATAAAAATCACAGACTTATGCTGAACCTGAATCATCGGATACGGGTAGTTTGTATGGAAGATTATGAGCACATCACAAATGCGGACGAATACATCGGCTTTGTGTATGGCATCATCAGTTCGGATCATGATATTGAGGAAATTTATATTGAGAGTATATTAAAGTATGCGGATATACAATTAAAAGACTTAGAGGAGTTTTTAGCGCGTTTGAATCGAATCTCACAAAAATATGGGCCCGATTTCATTGTAAGCATTAGTACGGAGATGCAGGAGCTGGGCGATTTTATAAACGAGTATGAAATCCTGAATTAAAAAATCAGGTGAAGCATGAGGCGGTAAAAGAAAGATTACCGCCTTTTTAGTGAGAAAATAGGAGAAATGAAAAACTCATGAATATAGATCAGGTAAAGCAGATACTAAAAAACAGGTCCCCTCGTATCATGGAAATAAGGAAAGAGAATGCAATACTTATTCCTGTGATAGAATGGAACGGAGAACCATCTTTGCTTTTTGAAGTACGCTCAGATACCTTAAAGCATCAGCCGGGTGAAGTTTGTTTTCCTGGAGGAAGACGGGAATCGGGAGAAAGCCTGTTGGAATGTGTTTGCAGAGAAACGGCAGAGGAACTTGGGATTGCGCAGGAAGAGATTGAAATTTATGGACAGTTTGACACCCTTCATAACTATACAAATGTAACAATACACACCTTTATAGGAACAATCTCCAAAAATGCGATAAATTTATTAAAATTTGATAAAAGTGGAAAATCCGAATATATTTCCAATTTGGATGAAGTAAAAGAATTATTTCTTGTCCCATTTTCCTTTTTAGAAACGCAAAAACCTTATATTTATCCATTTTCCGTAAAGCCCCAAATTGGAACTGATTTCCCATATTATATGTTAAACTCACCGGAAAAATATCAGTGGATGGAAGGAAATTATACTGTACCGATTTTTCACTACCATGAAAATGTGATTTGGGGAATGACAGCAAGAATTGTATGCCAGTTTATGGAAGAATTTAAAATTGGATAATTTTGAGGGTTGGAATGAGGCTTTTTATTACACTATAATGACAACAAGCGGTAAATAGACGCAAAACACTCAGAAAAAAAGGAGGATAAATTCTATGAATCGTTTTGTTAAAAAGTTGGTACCCCTGTGTATGTTAATGGTAGTGGCGGTACCTATCCAAGCCTCAGCAGCCGAAAAAGATCAAAATTGTTTAGATGCAGTAAAAAATTACAATAATGTGAGTAAGGTGGCCTCGTTTGATTTAAACTGTCCTGAGAATCAAACTGCAGACGCTCAAAAGTTTTTCGAAAATATTTCATCCAATATGGGAGACTTGACACAGGACTATATAAAAGTAACTGTGCCGGAGAACATTTGGAAAGAATGCTTTGAAGGAACTACGCCAACGGGAAATACATCTCCTTCAGAAGGTCAGCAAGAAGTAGATACCCCAACAACCCCGGCGACACCTACAACCCCCGCAAACCCTACAACTCCGGCAGAACCGTCAGAGCCTACAAAGGAAACTGAGCCGGCAGAGAACCAATCCATTGGTACATATGAGCAGCAAGTTGCTAACATTGTAAATCAAGAGAGAGCAAAGCAGGGACTTTCACCGCTTACCCTGAATACAAAGCTTTCTTCTGTTGCAGAAGCAAAAGCTGCCGATATGAGAGATAAGAATTATTTCTCACATACTTCTCCAACCTATGGTTCACCATTTGATATGATGAAACAATTTGGAGTCAGCTACAAGTCCGCAGGAGAGAACATTGCAATGGGTCAGAAAACTCCGGAAGCCGTTATGAATGGATGGATGAATTCCGAAGGACACAGAGCAAATATCTTAAATTCAGATTATACGGAGATTGGCGTTGGCTATGTGACTGACAGCAACGGAAATACATACTGGGTTCAGATGTTTATTCGTCCATAATTGAATGAAAAAAGAGTCTTTCATCTTTTGAAAGACCCAGATTACGGGAAATCCCTGCATCAAAGTTTTTGGTGCAGGGATTTTTGTGTAAAGAGATTTAAATTTCATAAAATAGGGCGAAAATGAGAATGAGGTTCCCCTATAAATTAAAAATGAAAATGCTCTATTTTAAATATTCCTTTGATAAATCAGAAAAGAATGCAATAATATGAAGTAAAAGGAGAATTCTCATTAGAGTTTGCTTTAGCGATGTATTGAGGAAGGACGTGGTATTTTGAATTTTAAATTAGCCCTATGTCAAATGCTCGTAACAGACGAGCCGGAAGAAAATAGAAAGAGAGCCTCAGAAATGGTGAGAGAAGCGGCTAGAAACGGAGCTGCTATGATTGCTTTGCCGGAGATGTTTCATACTCCGTATTCACGAAAAAGCATTCTTGCAAATAAAGAAAAAGCAGATGGGAAAACGGTGTCAATGCTTTCGGAGCTTGCGAGAGAATGCGGGATTTATTTAATCGGAGGATCGATTGCAGAGGAAGAGGGAGAGGGTATTTATAATACCTGCTTTGTTTTTCATCCAAGCGGTGAATTAATCGGTAAGCACAGAAAAGCGCATCTATTTGATGTTGATGTAAAAGGCGGAATTCGCTTTATGGAATCTGAGATATTTATGCCGGGAGAGCAAGTCACTGTAGTCGAGACAGAATTTTGCGATGTAGGGATTGCAATTTGTTATGATGTTCGTTTTCCGGAGCTGTTTCGAAACATGGCATTAAAGGGCGCGAAGCTGATGGTATTGCCTGCTTCCTTTAATATGACAACGGGGCCTGCTCACTGGGATCTTACCCTGCGAGCAAGAGCTTTGGACAATCAGGTTTATTTTGCAGGCATTTCCCCTGCGCGAAATTTAGAAAGTGTATACCATTCTTATGGCAGCACATGTATCACAACACCGTGGGGCGAGTTTTGTGCAAAGCTTGACTCCAATCCGGCGATTGCTTACGGAGAGATTGATTTAGACTATTTAGAGAGGATTCGGGGGGAGCTCCCTTTGCTAAAGCAGAGAAGGCCGGAGCTGTACCATCGTTGAAAAAGCTATTTGCAGCCTGTAAAAAATAAGATATAATTAAAGAAGAACAATTTAAAAATAAAAAACAGCGGAGAAGATTCATTTCATCGCTGTGAATCGAATTAGAATCGCGTTATAAATATTTTATACTTTTCTGGAAAGGATTTTTATGTTTTTACCAATTAGCCAAGAGGATATGCAGCAGCGCGGATGGGAAAGCGTTGATTTTGTTCTGATTACGGGGGATGCATATGTAGATCATCCTTCTTTTGGACATGCCATCATCAGCCGCCTTTTAGAGCGCTATGGATATAAAGTGGCGATTTTATCACAGCCTGACTGGAGAAGCAAGAACGATTTTATGCGTTTTGGAAGACCGCGTTTGGGATTTTTAATTAATTCCGGGAACGTGGATTCTATGGTCAACCACTATTCTGTTTTTAAGCATCGCAGAAAAAGTGACAGCTATTCACCGGGTGGTATTTCCGGGAAACGACCGGATCGAGCGGTTACTGTTTACAGTAACCGAGCAAAAGAGGCATATAAGGATGTACCGGTGATTATTGGAGGATTAGAAGCAAGTCTTCGGCGTTTTTCACATTATGATTATTGGGATGAGTCCATCCGCCGTTCCATCTTGTTAGATGCAAAAGCCGATTTATTAATCTATGGGATGGGGGAACGGGCTATTTTAGAGATTGCAGAAGCTCTAGAAGCCGGGATTTCAGTAAAAGAGATTGGTTGGATCCGCGGGACCGTCTGTAGGGAAACAAACTCGGTTTCTGATGACGAATGGAAAAAGGAGGAGGATACGATTTTGCTTCCTGCCTTTGCTTCTGTAAAAAAAGAGAAAAAAAGATATGCAGAAAGTTTTCTTCTGCAATATAAAAATAATGATTGGATTACGGGAAAGCGTTTGGTAGAACGTTATGATGAAAGGCTTTGCGTGGTGCAAAATCCGCCGATGGAGCCATTAAGTACATTGGAATTAGACGATGTGTATGAATTACCTTATGAAGGGACCTATCATCCGGTATATGAGCAGGACGGTGGCGTTCCTGCTATCAATGAAGTGAAATTTAGCATTGTTGCAAATCGGGGATGTTTTGGTGGATGTGCATTTTGTGCCTTAACCTACCACCAAGGCAGAGAGGTTCGAGGAAGAAGTAAGGATTCAATTGTAAATGAAGCGCGCAAATTAACTCAAAAAAAGGATTTTAAAGGGTATATTCATGATGTTGGAGGTCCCACAGCAAATTTTCGTACAGCGGCATGCAGTAAGCAGCTGAAAGCGGGTGTGTGTAAAAATAAAGATTGCCTGTACCCAAAGCCATGTGCACAAATGAATGTGGATCATAAAGAATATTTAGAAATTCTTCGTGAGATCCGTGGGATAGAGGGAATTAAAAAGGTCTTTATCCGTTCCGGAATTCGTTTTGATTATGTTATGGCAGATTCAGACGATACGTTTTTGCGAGAACTTTGTGAGCATCATGTCAGCGGCACGCTAAAGGTTGCGCCGGAGCATATTTCGAAAAAAGTCTTGAAAATGATGAGGAAGCCGGAGGTTGAGGTTTTCGATCAATTTTGCAAAAAATATAAGAAGATAAATGAAACATTAGGTAAAAAGCAGTATTTGATACCCTATTTTATCTCTTCCCATCCGGGTTCTGGCTTGCGAGAGGCAGTTGAATTGGCTGTTTATCTGAAAAAAACAGGATTTGTGCCGGATCAGGTGCAGGATTTTTATCCCACACCGGGGACTTTAGCGACCTGTATGTATTACACAGAGTTGGATCCATTTACGATGCAGCCGGTTTATGTGGCGAAAGACATGGAAGAAAAAAAGATGCAGAGAGCATTGATGCACTTTCATAAGAAAGAAAACCGAAGCTTGGTTGAAAAGGCATTGAGAAAAGCTGGAAAAGAGGAGTTTATTTCAACATTATTGAGATAGCTATATTTCACAACGGAGGATAGAATGGGTTTATTGACGAAGCTCCCGGCGATACTAAAAGAATGCAAAGAAGAATATCGGAATACTACATGTAGTCTAGATGAGTTTATTTTAACAGAGCAGGTTGGAGAGAGACACACTGGGGACTTTGGAAATGTTTTGGCAAAGGGTGATAATGCCGCTTTTATGAAGTATTTGCTTAAGTGCAGAAAGATGGAAGGGAAAATCAAGCTGATTTATATTGATCCCCCTTTTTATTCAAAATCAGATTACGGAACCGCAATTCGTCTGGAATCAGAGAAAGTAAGTAAAATCCCAATAATAAAGCAGACCGCGTATCAGGACACATGGGAAAACGGCATGGAAGAATACCTGAGAATGCTTGCCTTTCGCCTCTTGTTTATGAAGGATTTGTTAACAGAGGACGGTGGGATTTGGGTTCATCTCGATTGGCATGTGGTTCATTATGTAAAGCTGATAATGGATGAAATTTTTGGCGCAGAGCACTTTGTAAACGAAGTGATTTGGAATTATAAATCAGGAGGTGTCAGCAAACGCTATTTTGCGCGAAAGCATGATACATTACTATACTATTCAAAAACGCCGAAATATTATTTTAATGCGCAGAAAGAAAAATCTTATAACAGAGCCTTAAAGCCATATCGTTTTAAGGGCGTGGAGGAATATCAGGATGAAATTGGCTGGTATACCATGGTCAATAAAAAGGATGTTTGGCAGATTGATATGGTCGGAAGAACCTCAAGTGAGCGTACCGGTTATGCAACACAGAAGCCCGAGCTACTGATTCAAACTATTTTAGAGAGTTGTACGAAAGAGGGAGATCTTTGCGCCGATTTTTTTGGAGGTTCGGGGACTTTAGCTGCCGCCGCACATAAAATGGGCCGAAACTTTATTCATTGTGATATGGGTGAGCTATCACTTGCACATGCTTATAAGCGCTTTCTTTTTCATAAAATACCATTTCAATATTGGGAATGTGAAAATAAATTAGAGGGAAAACAAAAGAAAGAGAATAAGAAGGACAAATTCAAAATTGAAGCACAGTTTAGTGCTGGGCAAAATTCTTTGGGAGAACCGATTTTTTCTGTAGAATTACTTTCTTACCGGATAAATTTCCTGAAAAATGGATTGATTGCAGAAGAGCAGAAAAAACTTCTAAGAAAAATAATGAAAGAAGAACCGCTTCTTCTTGTAGATTACTGGATGATTGATTTTCATTATGATGGAAATATTTTTAAACCAGAAGCATATGATAGGAGGTTGAAATCAGCATTGGCGGCACGCGCACAAATTGACGGAGGAGAAATTTCCTGTGTGATGCTTTGTGTCGTAGATGTATTTGGTAATCGAGCATTTATAAAATGGGGGAATGAGAATGAAATGGAAAGCCAGCTTCTTAAGCATTGATTGGAAAAAATTTATTTGGGATATTGTATTTCTTTGTTTTGGGTGTGCGTTTGGTGCATTTGCATCCATCGGTGTGATGATACCAAATGGACTGTCAAGCGGGGGCGTAACCGGAATCGTCCGTATTTTGCAGCAGTATATAGATGTTAATTTTTCGCTCCTGTATTACATCGGGGCGATGATTATACTCATGATATGTTGGGTGTTGCTCGGGAAAAAAGAGGCAAAAAAAATTATTCTTATGACACTGCTTTATCCGGCCTTTCTTATTTTATTTGAACAGCTGGATCTTGTGCTGCTGGAGCAAAAGGATATGACGTTAGCATCTATTTTCTTTGGGATTATTGGTGGTATTGGAAGCGGCTTGGTTTTTGTACGAGGATATTCTTCCGGAGGAACCGATACGATTGCTAAGATTATAAAAATAAAAGCGTTGCCCCACATTGCGATGAGCCAGATCCTCCTTTGCATTGATGCGGTAATCATCCTTTGTTCGGGATTTGTCTATGGAAAAAATGTGGCGCTTTATGCACTAGTTTCTTCTGTCATTTTCTCAAAAACAACGGAAATGCTGCTTTATGGTTTTGACCCTAAAGTAGTACAGCTTGAGATTATCAGCGACAAAAACGAAGTCATAACAGAATATATTTTAAACGAAATCCAGCGGGGTGTTTCCACAGTGACAATAAAGGGCGCATATACGAAAGAAACCAAGTATAAATTGATTACGATTTGCTCTCCTAGAGAAAGTATGCTGATTAAGCGTTTTGTGGCCGCAACGGACCGCAATGCCTTTGTGACGGTATTGCATGTAGAAACCGTTTGGGGTGCGGGAAAGGGTTTCAGCAATATTTCTGAAACAAAATAAAAGCAGCTCAATCTGTTTAATTTTTTTGAATGAAAAATACACCCAGAATCATTAGGACAATCCCAATGATACGAAATAGAGAAACTGGATGTACGGCATTACCAAACCAGCCAAAATGGTCTGCAACGACAGAGGCGATTAATTGCCCTGCAATAAGAAGAGAAAAGAAGCCGGAAAATCCAATTTTTCCGGGAAGGACAACACCGGCCAGGACATAAACTGCTCCGATGATGCCGCCGCTCCACATCCAGTAATGTGTTTGCTTTAAAATCTCCCATGTAGGGAATGTCAGTCTATTTAGCTTGACACCGACAACGAGAGCAATAAATAAAGTAATCGTTCCGACCGCAAAGCTTGCGAGAGAAGCGAAAATGGGATTTCCGGTGGCTGTTTTGAGCCTGCCGTTAATTCCGGTTTGTATAATAAGCGTAATACCAGTGAAAAAGCTCCACAGACTGTATAAAAGATTCATGCAAATACTCCTTTTAATCAAAATTGCTTGATTTCTTCATTATAGCATAGCTCGCTGAAAGAGCGCAGAAAGAATTTAGTTTTGTTTATGAATTGTTAAGAAATCGGATAGAGTATATTAACGGTTACTGTTTAGAATAAAAGAAGAAAGAGCGAAGGTATCCTTTCAAAAGGGATTGGGGAATGCTTTTGCAGTCAAAATAGAGGTTAAGGAAAATGATGAGGAGGAAATGAAATGAAAAAACAAAAAAAGCATTTTGTGACGCTGGTATGCCTTGTGGTAGGAATGCTCATGCTGACAACTGCGGTGTATGCAAATTATGATGATGCGAAAGGGTATACAAATTATAAGGATTCTCTAAAGTATTTGTTATTTGAGGCGGATAACTACACTGCAAACTACAGCGGAACCATTAAAATGGATGATAAGGAAGTGCAGACTTTTAACGGTGCGGATAAACGCGAAGGAAAAAATAAAAATCACTATGAGAAGAGTAAGGACTCTTTCACTTCGCCGGCTCGTGAATATGAATATTATACCTATTCACAGGGTAATAAATATTATGGCTACTATCCGGAGACAAACGAATATTATCAAGGAGAGAGTTTTAACAGCGGAAATGGCAGCTTGATGGGAACCAATGACGCAACAACAAAGAAAGCAGTGCGATTTGCTGAACTCTTAGCAGATGCACTAGTTGGTGATTTGAAAAATAATATCATTTTGGAATCCTCGAAGGATGGAATAAAAGAATATTCAATTCATGTTTCTGGTAACCAGATTCCTGAAATTGTAACGGCTGGCTTATCTTTAACTTTCACAGCAAGCAACAGTGAAGGCTATGAAAACAATGTGACGAATCAGTTCGGAAACGAACCTTACATTGAGAATGTAAATATGAAGGTGGCATTGGATGAAAAAGGAAGATTGGTTAAAAATGAATTGGAAGCTAGCTTGGTGGGAACCGACAAAGATGGAAAGAAACATACCGGAACAATGGAAATTTCTGTAGAAATCACAGACTATGACAGCACAACGGTTGATACATTTGATCCAACAGGAAAGGTATTGCAAAAATAAAAACGTATAGAGAAAATAAGATTCCGATGGAGATACCATCGGAATCTTGTGATGGAATAAGGGGATGAAACGGTGGAAAAAGTATTAGAAGTCGAGTGCCTTACAAAAACCTATAAAAATGGAAGAGGCGTCAAAAACATAACCTTTTCGATTGAAAAGGGCGATGTCGTCGGAGTGCTCGGCCCGAACGGATCGGGAAAAACAACCATAATGAAAACAATTATGGGATTGTGCCATGCAAACGAGGGTGTTGTAACTATTTTTGGAAAAGATATAGAGCAAAATGCAGAGGAGACCTTAAAGAATGTAGGGGGATTAATTGAGCGACCCGCAATTTATGAATATTTATCGGCGAGAGATAATTTAAAAATGATGGCACGCTTTTATCCAGGGGTGGATGATGCAAGAATTGATCATGTACTGGACATTGTGCATATGCGCAAATATCAAAAAGATAAGACAGGGAAGTTTTCGCTTGGAATGAAGCAGCGAATGGGGCTTGCCATGGCATTCCTTTCTGATCCGGGTCTGATTATTTTGGATGAGCCTACCAATGGACTGGATATTGAAGGTACGGTCGAGATTCGCGAAATTGTAAAAAAAATGGCGCAGGAGAAGGGAACGTCTTTTCTGATTGCGAGTCATTTGGCATTTGAAATCGAAAAAACTTGTAATAAAGTAGCGGTGGTGCATGAAGGAGATCTTTTAGCATTTGAGACGATGGAAGAAGCCTTGCGTCTTAATCCGTCTTTAGAAGATTACTTCCTTTCGATTGTAAAAGAAAAAAGAGGATCTGTTCTCATTTAATGTTGTTGAATATCTTGCGTAGCCTTAGTACCAATGAGTAAATTAGGAGGAATTTTGTGAAAACTTTTATAGCAAGTTTACAGAATGAATTAAGAAAAATAGTAACCCGAAAGAAATTTCTTGTGTTTTTAATCATAGAAATCATTATTTGTTTATTGAGCAGCTTTGTTAATTTGGCGGTCAGCAAAGCATCTTCTGGCATGATTCCCACGTCACTCGTCTTTTCGAACATGCCGATGAATATGTTGTCATTTTTTATTCAGATTTATATCCCGTTAATTATCTTTATGGCTACTTGTGATTTGTTTGCGGGAGAAGTAAATGATGGAACGATTCGGGCAACTTTCATGCGTCCGGTAAGCCGGTTCAAACAATATTTTTCAAAAGTTTCGGCAATTTTAATTCTGGCAGGCGTGTATTTGGGTGTACTTTTTACGATGACTACTGCCATTAAAATGTTTGCCGCACATTCGTTGAATGGGCTTGGACAGAACTTTTTAGCATACTTTTTAGATTTATTCCCACTAATCATATTGATTTTATTCGCTGCGATGCTGAATCAATTTACAAGCAGCCCATCTTTGTCTATTATAATCTGTCTCGGATTTTATATTGCACTTAATATCATTGGAATTTTAATTCCGTTTATGAGCGGGCTGTTCTTTACGGGGTATCTTCAGTGGCATAATTTATGGCTGGGAATCACGATTCCGTTTGGAGCGATGGTAACAAAGTTGGGTGTTTTAATGGGATATGGGCTGATTTTTGGTTGTATCGGCTATTACCTATTTGAAAGAAGAGAAGTATAATGCAGTCAATCAAAGGGCGTTTTATCAAAGCAAATATTATGATGGTAATTATTTCAGCAGCATTGATGATAGTAATATCGTTGCTGCTGTTATTTGTTTTTTCAATCAGTGAACCAGACGGATTTTTGCGCATTCTTCAAAGTTTTCGAGAAATTTTCAAGGGGGATTTTCGAAAAGAAAATGGATTGACGCTGTATTTATTTGCTTGGTCCGTTTTGGTAGGAGGCACGGTGCTGCTCACCTGTATTATACTGAGCATTAACCTTTCAAGGAGTGTGCTCGCGCCGATTCGGGAATTAAGAGAGGCTGCGACAAACATTGCAGAAGGGAATCTGGATTTTGAGGTGCTGGCCTGTGAGGATAAGGAGCTGAACGAACTTTGTCAGTCCTTTGATGAAATACGAAAGAAATTGAAAATTTCTGCGGAGCAGCAGCACAAAAATAAAGAAGAACGTAATATGCTTATGGCGAATTTGTCCCATGATATGCGTACCCCGGTTACTACGATTAAGGGCTATTTGGAGGGGATTAAGGATGGGGTTGCAGACACGCCGGAAAAGCAGTCGAGATATTTAGATACGATTTACAGCAAAACACTAATTCTTGAGAAGCTGCTTGATAATATGACGGAGTATTCGGAGTTAGAGCTGGGGCGGATGCAGTACGCCTTTGAATATGTAGAACTGACGGCCTACCTAAAGGATTTAGCGGGGGAATATAAAAAGGAGATTGCACTCGCAGGACTGACTTTCGAATCCTCCTTTTTTGAAGAGCCTTTGACTGTTGTTGCAGATCGAAGTAAATTAAAGCGTGTCTTGGATAATTTGATATCCAATGCAGTAAAATATAACAAGAAAAATGGAATGATTTCAATTACGACAGAAACAGACGGAAAAGGGGTTTTAATAAAAATTTCAGATTCGGGATGCGGAATCAAAGACAGCGACTTGAATAAGTTTTTTGACGGATTTTATAGAGGGGATGCGTCTAGAAGTAATATCAAGGGGAACGGGCTTGGGCTTGCAATTGCAAAGCAAATTGTCAGCAGTCACAGGGGGAAAATATGGATGAAAAGTGAAAAAGATGTGGGTACAGAAGTATATCTTTATCTGCCGCTGCGAAGGAGGGAAAACCTATGAAAATATTAGTAATTGAGGATGATAAAAGCATTGCGGAGCTAGAGCGTGATTATCTCGAAATTAATGGATATGAATGCGATGTTGCATATGATGGAGTCAGTGGATTTGATATGGCGGTGCAGAATGATTACGCATTGATTATTCTGGATGTAATGCTTCCGGGGATGGACGGATTTGAATTGTGCGTAAAGTTTCGAGAGAAGAAGAATACACCGATTATATTTCTATCCGCTAGAAAAGATGATATTGATAAGGTGCGCGGGCTAGGCTTAGGCGCGGATGATTACATGACAAAGCCATTCAGTCCGAATGAACTCATGGCTCGTGTAAAAAGCCATATATCCAGATATGAACGTTTGACAGGAAATGCTTCGGCACAAAATAGAGTGCTTAAGATCAGAGGATTAGAAATTGATAAAGATGGCAGACGTGTATTTATAAATGGGGAAGAGAAAACAATGCCTGCAAAGGAATACGATTTACTTCTGTTTTTAGCAGAGAATCCGAATCGTGTTTTTTCAAAAGAGCATATCTTTGACCGGATTTGGGGGATGGATGCACTAGGGGATGTATCGACGGTTACGGTTCATATAAGACGGATTCGCGAAAAAATTGAACTAGATATGGAGCATGTACAATTCATTGAAACCGTATGGGGCGTCGGCTATCGTTTTAAAGGATGAAAAGGAAAATCGAAGTTAAGCACTGGGGAAGCGGTTAATGTGTAAAAATATTTTGTAACGAAAAGCGGAGGGATAAGAAATTTCTTTATTCCTCCGCTTTTTTATTGAAATATCATTTTAAATACCGCTCGCATAAATTTCTTCAACTGGGGGAAGTCTGTTGCTTCCACTTGGCCTTAAGCGGAATGACTGTGTTGTTGTTACACCAGGGAAAATAGGGATATCATGAACGATAACTTCATAGTAACCGGGTGCTTGTGCACTTAAATTCCATATTGTGTAGGGCACTGGATAAGACGGTGTTTGTGAGAGCTCTTCGCTTCTGGTTGGCAAAGGAATGAGAGGAACCCTACCATTTTCATCTGTAAAAACAACTTGAGACATGAAAAAATTATTACCAAGAGGTTTGCTTATGGTAAGCTTTGTGTTTGGTATAGGCGTTCCATCCAATTCAGAAGCCACGTCAACTTTTAGATATCCTACATTAATTTCGTTCTCTATGTATTGGCGATAGATATTACTAATGTATTGGAATATCGGTATTAAACCTGGCTTATTTTCAGGGTTTGGTTCACCCGGAAGGACTAAAGGAGAGCTTTCGGATGGTAACGGAATACTTGGCATGGGGTCTTGTGCTTTTATAGCAAGATTTAATTCTAATTCATCATAAAACATTTATAGTACTCCTTATATCAAGCATTGAATCAATTATTAATATATATATGATTGAAATTGAAAATGGTGTTTGAAGTTGCGTTGTAGATTTAGCCGCACTTTACCTGTGTAGATCAAGACTGTGATGAACTGGCGGAGGCACACTATAAATTTTATGATGAAATGAATTTAGATTTTGTCAAGCTTATGCCATATGGCTTATACCCGGTAGAAGACTACGGGGTGCAGATTAAAAAGTTTAACCTGCCTGATCAATGGGCTGTGGTTGACGAAGAATTTATAAAAGAGAAAAAAGACTGGGAGAAAATCTGTCCTCTTGACGTGACAAAAGGAGCCTATGGAAAACAATTGCAGTATGCAAAGCGAATGCTTGAGCTGATGAAAGAAAACAAGGATATCGCACCTGTGATTCATACTTTTTTTAGTCCGTTAACTACGTTATATAAATTAATTGGCTGGGATAAGCTTGAAGAGAGTATGGAACGTTTTCCAGATGAGGTGCACAACGCATTAAAAACCATTACGGAGACAACGAAACAATTTATAACAGAGAACTTAAAAATTGGGGTGAGTGGATTTTTCTTTGCAAGTCAATTGGCAAATTATCGTTTCATGGATGACAAGAAATATGATGAATTTGGCGAGACTTATGATTTAGAGGTTTTTAAAGCATTGACGGATGAAGCCTGGTTTAATGTAGTACATATTCACAGTTTCACGCAGGAGGCGTCAATGTCCATGTTTGAAAGATTAGCCAGATATCCGGTAAATTGTATTAACTGGCATGACCGCTGGGTAGGGCCGTCATTGAAAGAAGCAAGAAAGATTACAAACAAATGCTTGATTGGCGGAATCAATGAGGAAAAGTATCTAAACAGAGTAAATTATACAGAGCTATACGAGCATGTCGAAGAGGCAATTCGAATTGCTGGTGACAAGGGTTTCATGTTAGGACCGGGATGTACGATTTATGAAGACACTCCGCTGGAAAATTTCTTTGCAGTAAGAACCGCGGCCGAAAAATATGGAAGGTTAAGATAACGCAAAAGGGGGTATTTCTTAGGTCATTTTATGACTTGTGGAATACCTTCTTCTTATTGCTTAAAAGTTCATAGCTGCTTGTTTAGATGCCTTCGGAATGCGCTTTCATGTTCGCTAAGAGCGCTTATTATTTTCGTGATAAATATATGCTAGAATAATGGCGCAGATTAAACTGGTACAGTGAGAAATAAAGAATAATTCAGATGGCAGAAAAGCGATTATAAAATAATTCAGTATTGAGATTAGTAAATAAGCCATTGTAAAAATAAAAAATGTCATAACAGTTCCTCCGTAAATAAAGTTAAATTTTTTCCCCATTATTAAGATAACACAAATTCATTTTAACTTCATTTCAATGAGAAATAAATAACATAGATAAATATGATGCTGAATTTTAAGAAGAATGATATTTTTTGATTGGAATCTATTGACAATAAAGTTAGCTGATGCTAACATTTAAATTGATTAAACGAACTAATGTTGTTATATATTCATTTAATTTTATTAGGAGGTATTTATGAAATTTAAGAAATGGTTGGCGGGAATGCTGACTGCAATTTTATTGCTAGCGAATGTACCAATGGAAGCATTTGCGTTAAGCCCAGCGGATTTTTCAGATTTTCCGAATAACTGGTCGCGTACGGCATTAGAAAATGCACTTGAAAATAATTTACTATCTGGTACGGGAGGGAAGATTAAACCAGAAGGAATGCTTACCAGAGCAGAGCTGGCGACAATTTTAACGCGTGCACTCGGTGCATCTGCCAGTACTTCATTAGATGGTTATTCGGACGTATCAGAAGAGGCATGGTATTATGACGCCTTGTCAAAAGCAGCGGCTGCCGGGTTTCTTTCCGGAACGGACAAGCGTATGGAACCGGAACGCGCGGCAACACGGCAAGAAGTGTTCGTGGTTCTTGCACGCATTCTAAAGTTACAGGAAGAGGCATCGGCCCTCAGTTCGTTTACAGATAAAGATGAAGTTTCAGATTGGGCAAAAGGCGCAGTAGGAGCTTTAATAAAATCTGGATATGTTCAAGGGGCAGGGAGCCGCATAAATCCGAGCCATTCCATCACACGCGCTGAGTTTGCACAGGTGTTGATGAATGTATCGGCTACTTACCTGAATACGCCGAAAGAATATACTGCCGATATCGACGGGAATGCAATTGTAAACGTAGCAGGCACCTCCTTGAAGGATATGAATATCTCGGGCGATTTAATCCTAGCTGATGGCATTGGCAAAGGTGAGGCAACGTTGACCAATGTTACAGTAAAAGGGCGTATTCTTGTTCGCGGCGGAGGAAGCAACTCCGTACATATCGTGAATTCTAAGATAAATGGTGAGGTCGTAGTGAATAATCACAGCAGCGATACTCGTCTGGTTTTAACAGAATCGCCAATTAGTGAAGTGAGTGTATACAGTAATTTCATTTTAGATGGAAGCGTTGCTGATTTACATCTTTCCGATACGGCCTCCTTTCACCTTCAAGGGGGGAGTGTGCGTACACTTACCGTAGAGGAAGGCGCTTCATCTTCCTCGATTACACTTGATTCAGGTACAAGCATAACAAGCGCGGTTGTCTCTGCACAGAGTGCTGTTATTAAAGGAAACGGTGAAATTGGAACTGTGCAGGCAAACGCGAACAATATTGCAGTCTCTGTGCCGAATGCAACTGTCATTGTTGCGGGAGGTGCAAAAGGTGTCAGTGCAGGCGGAACCATTTTAAAGGGAGGGGAATCTGCTGTTGTAAGTAGCTCCGGAAATGGCAGCACTCTGGTTGCCTCTTCACCCGCTTCAACCCCCGCTTCGAACAGCTCGTCTGGAAAAGGTTCTTCCGGTGGCGGCCACAGCAATAAAACAAAATTTTCAGGAAGGAAGGGTACGCTTGCTGAGCCTTGGCAAATTTCAACTGCGGCACAATTGAATGAAGTTCGTGAATATCTAAACGGCAATTTTATTTTAACCGCAGATATTGACTTGTCAGGTTATTCCAATTGGACGCCAATTGGAGCTTATGTGGCAAAGGATGTTGCAAATGGAGATTATAGTGCAAGTCCTGCGTATGCCTTTACGGGAAGCTTCAATGGTAGCGGACATACGATTTCAAACCTCACAATAAAAAGAGACGGACTTTCTGAGGAAGATATGACCGGTGCGGGATTGTTTGGATGCATTGCAGAGCAAAGCTCTTTGCAAAACCTAACAATAAAAGATGCAGAGGTTTTTTCTACCGGTTCTTGTATTGCTGCGTTTGTAGGCATGGCGATGTCTTCCAATGAAAATGCAATTAAGGACATTACGCTGAGCGGAAGCAATCAGATATCCGGCGCAGGCTCTGTTGGGGGGATTGTTGGCAGCTCGCAGGACACAAATGTCATTGACTGCACTGCGCAGGCAGATGTGGTTATGAATGCAGTGAGCAACGGAGCCGGTATTCTAGGAGGCGGAATTGAAGGAGGAAAAATTTCCGGCTGCAAGGCAACCGGAAGTGTTACGGCGACTGAGACGATGAGTTACGGAGACGTAGTGATGGGAGCCATTGGTGTAGGGGGGCTGGCAGGCTGTGCCTTTGACAGTGAAGCGGTACTGAACTGTGAAGCGAAAGATGTCACGATTAAAGTAGGGAAAAATGCGATTATGACAGGGGGGCTTTTAGGCTATTCGGGTATTGTAAACGAAGGCTTGTTCGCCAGTGATTCGGAAGGCTTCACACTGATTAAAGGAAGCAAAGCGGAGAATGTGACAATTCTGGCAGAAAGCGGTGCTACACGAATTGGCGGACTTGTCGGAAGTGGATTTTGCGGAAGCAACTATAATAAATATTATCCGGCTTCTTCGGCGATACATATAGTGAATTGCATTGCGAGCGGAAGCATTACTGCCGATGAAAGTGCAATCGTGGGTTCTATCTTAGGCTATGCATTCCGAAATAGTGCGGTTGTAGCGTGTGACGGAAGTGAGATAAACGGTGCAAGCAATCAGGTGGGAGCCGCAGATGCGGCATTGGCTGTGACGCTGACAGATGTGGATTTTGTTCAAACCTTGACACAGAAAATGGCACGAGCTGCTTATACACAGGCTTCTGAGAGTAGCAGGGCGGATTCTGTTCCTTTGACTACCGGTGCAGGAATCAGTTTTGATGGTGGGGACGGAACGGAAGATAATCCGTGGCAAATTTCGACCGCAGCGCAATTGAATGAAGTTCGTGAGCATCTAAACGGTAACTTTGTTTTAACGGCAGATATTGACTTGTCAGGGTATTCCAATTGGACGCCGATTGGTGCTTATGCAGCAAAGGATGCAAATAACGGGGTATACGATGCCAAGCTGGAGTATGCCTTTACGGGAAGCTTTAATGGCGGCGGACATACAATTTCAAACCTTACCATAAAAAGAGATGATCTTTCTGAGGAGGATATGAGCGGTGCTGGGTTGTTTGGGTGCATTGCGGCAGAAAGCTCTTTGCAAAACATAACAATAAAAGACACAGAGGTTTTTTCTACCGGTTCTTGTGTTGCCGCGTTTGTAGGCATGGCGATGTCCTCTAACGAAAATGCAATTAGAGACATTACTCTGACCGGAAGCAATCAGATATCCGGTGCGGGTTCCGTTGGAGGAATCGTTGGCAGCGCACAGGATACAAATATCATTGACTGCACCGCACAGGCAGATGTGGTCATGAATGCAGCGAGCAACGGAGCCGGTATTCTAGGAGGCGGAATTGAAGGGGGAATGATTTCCGGCTGCAAGGCGACCGGGAGCGTTACGGCAACAGAAACGATGAGCTATGAAGGTGTAGTCATGGGAGCCATCGGTGTAGGGGGACTGGCAGGCTGTGCCTTTGACAGTGAAACGGTACTGAACTGTGAAGTGAAAGATGTTACGATTAAAGTAGGGAAAAATGCGATTATGACAGGGGGACTTTTAGGCTATTCGGGTATTGTGAATGAAGGATTGTTTACCAGCGATGCGGAAGGTTTTACGCTGATTAAAGGAAGCAAAGCAGAGGATGTGACAATTCTGGCAGAAAGCGGTGCTACACGAATTGGCGGACTTGTCGGAAGTGGATTTTGCGGAAGCAACTATAATAAATATTATCCGGCTTCTTCGGCGATACATATAGTGAATTGCATTGCGAGCGGAAGCATTACTGCCGATGAAAGTGCAATCGTGGGTTCTGTCTTAGGCTATGCATTCCGAAATAGTGCGGTTGTAGCGTGCGACGGAAGTGAGATAGACGGCGCAAGCAATCAGGTGGGAGCCGCAGATGCAGCGCAAGTTGTGACGCTAGATAAGATAAAATAAATTGGGGAAATAGGATATTTAAAAAGGGGATTCTGATTGAAATTCAGAATCCCCTTTACTCTATTCTTTTTCTATTACGTAATCCAGTATAGTTTCGATCATACAATCAATCATTTCGTCGTATGCTTCACCGTATAAATTTTCTTTTCCGTAACGAATGATAGAAATAGATTTGCAAAAATTAGCGAAAACCTTCCAATTGCAATCCGGTCGGAGGTTGGAGACGTGTTCTAAAATCCATAAAGTATTTTTTTCTCCGCTTTGCTCGTCCTTCATATAGTTTTGCGGCCAGCGGGAATACAGTATTGTAGTCTCTTCCTGGCTTAAATATTCAAAGATATTATTATCTGCAAAATAAATAGACTGTAAAAATTTCCGAAAAGCAGTTCTGTCAAGCATTCCGTTTTTATCAAGCAGTGTATTGAATTTTTCGATTGACTGCTTTCGCTTGTGCAAGATGATATGGTAAACAAAGTCTTCTTTTGATTTGAAAAAATTGTAAAATGTACCCGTTGCAATTCCGGAAGCCTTTGTAATATCATTGATTGAAGTTTTTTTTAGTCCAAAGCGTTTGATTAGTTCAAAACCATTATCAAGCAGCTGAATTCTAAGATTTTCTCGTCCGGCTTCGTCAAAAATTTGGGGCATAGTCAGGGAACCTCCTTAAATGAATATACATATAAATCTATTCATTTAAAGATATCATATGGATGCCTACAAGTCAAATGAGGATATCCTTTCTTGCGGAGTGATTTTTGTGTATTTTTCGTGTTGCATTTTGCTAAAAAACATGCAACACAAGTAACTTTTTTGTGAAAAAATATAACAAAATTGTTATTTAATAAAACCGCGTATCCGTTGGAAAATAAAGAAAAACCGCTTTAATCATTGATAAATCAATGGTTTTAGCGGTTAATTGTCTGGTGAGGCATGAGGGACTCGAACCCCCAACCTGCAGATTCGAAGTCTGAGACTCTATCCGTTGAGCTAATGCCCCAAGCTATGAAATTGGTGGGCAGTATTGGGCTCGAACCAACGGCCTCTTGCTTGTCGAGCAAGCGCTCTAACCAGCTGAGCTAACCGCCCACAACTTTTATTATTATAACAGATTTAGGACAAAAATCAATACAAAAAATAACAAATGATAGGGGAAAAAATATCTCTCTTATTCATAGATTAAAAACGCGTTTTCAGAGTACATTTTTACAAAATTTATATCGAAAATCCACATGAGAATGCTCTGTGTTAGAAACTCGGTGGAGGAATTCTTACTATCCATTAGAAACTGATTGAAAACAACTGCAAATCTCTGATAACATAAGTGAGAGGTGAGTGTATGAATCAAGAGATGATTTCCTTTCAAATAGAGGATGCAGTTGAATTAGCCAGAACTTATTTCATTCAATCCTGCCGATTTGACCTTAGTAAGAGAGAACACATAAGGCTAATGCAAGCTGCTGAGAATATTTTAAGAGAAGGAATGAAAGAAATACAAATAAGAGCGTTAGTTTCTGAGATTTCTGAATTACCAAAAGACACGTTAGAAGACGATGTGATCATATTGGACGGAATTTCTTTTCAATGTAACGCATTTTCTCAGCTTCAGATCGGTTCCATAGCAGGGATTTACCCTTATATATTGACGATTGGAGAAATAAAAACGAAAAGTAAGAGTGCATCAGATCAACTTTTTGCGGATATTTGGGGGACTTCATTTATAGATGCAGCAAGGGATTTACTGCAAAAATGGATAGAGAAGCATTTGAGAGAAAAACACAATCAAAATAGCGCCGTTGTTTCTTCTTCGTTTGGACCGGGGTTTTACGGAATGACTGTGACAGCGGTAAGTGATTTTTTTCAACTTTTAGATGGCAGAAAAATCGGCGTTGAATTAACGGAAAGCGGGATTTTGCTTCCTGTGAAGTCTTGTACGGGCTTTTACATTGCGGCACATCACGAATGGGCGTTACCGCCGGGAGATTGTTTAAGCTGTCTCGGAAATGCCGGAGGATGTGATTTCTGTAAGAATAACCCTAAAAGAAACTGCGCAATGGAGTAAAAGGGATTTGCTTTACAGCGGTCTGGCGATTCGTTATACTGAAAGATATAGATAGATTTGTAAAAGAATTTTACAATACATGTTACTTTGTTGATAGTATCTTTCGGCAAAAAATAATTTCTGAATAGATTTTTACAGTAGCAATAACCGTAAGTGCAGTTTAGAGGGTGAGACGATGAAAATTACATTTAAGCCTTGCGATATCGAATATGAATTGAAAGAGACTTTAAATTTATTTCAGACCGCAGAAAAAGCAGGTGTCCAGATAAATGGAAGCTGCGGTGGAAATGGGAGCTGCGGAAAATGTAAAATCCAGATTTTGCAGGGGAGCCCCGGTATGATAACCGCATCGGAAGAAGCTTTACTCAGTGATTTGGAAAAAAAACAGGGTTATCGGTTAGCTTGCTGCATCATTCCTCATTCAGATTTAACAGTCTTTGTTCCTCCCGTTGGTAGGGGTGTGACAGGAAAAAAGGAAATTGCTGTTTTGCCAGAGGATTTTAAGGTGGAAAAGACAGTCATAAAAACAGTGCTTCATGTAGAAAAAGCTTCACTAGAGCAGCCTAAAAGTGATTTGGATCAAGTGTTGGACGCTTTGCAAAAAACACGGGAAAACAAGAGAGAGATTCCTTGGACACTTCCTAAAGATTTGATTCAAAAAATACCAAAAGTATTGCAGGAAGAAGCCGGGTGCGTCACTTTAGTGACCAGAAACGAACGGATTGTAGATATAGAGGCAGGAAATACGCAGAACGATTGCTATGGGGCGGCCTTTGATATCGGCACGACAACTGTTGTAGGGATGCTTTGGGATTTAGAGCAAGGAACTCTTAGAGCGGTTTCTGCAAGGGCAAATCCGCAACGTGTTTTCGGAGCGGACGTGATATCCCGAATTCAATATAGCAGTGTTTCGTCGCAGAACCTTAGAGAGATGCAAGAAAAAATAATTGCCTGCTTTTCAGAGATATTCACAGAGTTTGAAAAACAGGAAGGCGTTCGACGAAGTCACATTTATGAAATTACTGTAGCGGGAAATACGACCATGAGTCATTTATTTTTAGGGGTTTCTCCAGATTCTTTGGCAAGAGCTCCCTTTACACCTGTGTTTTGCAGCTCCGTAGATACACTTGCGGAAGCGCTGGGACTGAATTGCAATCCAAAGGCAAATGTCCATCTCCTGCCTAATATTTCAGGACATGTCGGATCGGATATGGCAGCAGTGCTCGTAGCATCGGATTTGAAAGAAAAAAAGGGCTGCAACTTAGTAATTGACATCGGTACAAATGGAGAGATTCTCCTTGCAAAGGATGGAAAGATTGTCACTTGTTCGACTGCGGCAGGACCGGCCTTTGAAGGTGCCTCAATTTCTTGTGGGATGCGTGCCGCTGAGGGTGCCATTGAGAAGGTAATGATGCAGGAGGGGCATTTAGAGCTATCTGTCATTGGAGAACAGGAACCTGTGGGTATTTGCGGCTCAGGCCTTATAGATGCGATTGCGCAGATGTTAGATTGCGGCATTTTGAACGAAGAGGGGAGAATCCTTGAACAGACGGCCGCTGAAAGTAAGGGAATCAGAAAAGAGCTCACTGACCGTCTTTATGATGGCGAACAGGGCAGAGGTTTTATCTTGCACCGAAAAGAGGGTGAGGGAGAGATCCTTCTCACACAGAAAGACATTCGAGAGGTACAGCTGGCAAAGGGAGCTATTTTTGCGGGTATCAAAATTGTGATGGGTGAATTAGGTGTCAAGGCGGAAGAGCTAGACTGCGTGCTTTTGGCCGGTGCATTTGGAAACTATATAAAAAGGGAAAGTGCTTTGCGGATCGGACTTTTTCCGAAGATAGCGCTGGAAAAGGTGATTGGAATTGGAAATGCGGCAGGAACGGGAGTATCTATGGCGTTGCTTTCAGATACGAAAAGGGCGTATGCCGACCACCTTGCAAAGGAGGCTCTGCACATTGAATTAGCCTCTCATCCAGACTTTCAGGCAGAATTTTTTAAAGCGATGTATTTTGAAAGATGAAGAAAAATGGATTAAAAATAGAATAGAAAAATGCCAATCTGCCTGTATGGTACGCGTGGGAACGAAAAATAAATGATGAAAAATAACGCAGATGAGTAAAGGGTTAAGAATGAAAAAAAAGATACAGAAAAGAGAAATGCCCCTTCCTAAGCAGACCAAAATGGGGAAGGTAAAAAATTTATGCGGGAAAAATGAATCCATTTTTTCCTGTCCGGCTTGCAGAGGAAGCATTACGCTGCAGCCGCAAGGCGATTTGCTTTGTGAAAATAAGCATTGTTTTAATCTCGCGCGAAAGGGCTATATCAATTTTGTAAATGCGGCGCATGAGAGTTTTTATGACGAAGAACTATTTGCTGCTCGGGGCCGCATTTTTCAGAGAGGCTTTTATGAGCCCGTTGCGAAGACGCTAAATGAGAAGATTGCATTTTACCAAGAAGAATGGGGGAGAGAAAACCCTTTTAACATTTTGGATATCGGCTGTGGTGAAGGGTATTATTTGGATTACCTTAAGGAACGCTTTTCTGCTGCAAACTGCTTTGGAATTGATCTGTCAAAAGAAGCGGTAAAAGCAGCGGCAGCACATGAAAGCGAGTGTATATGGGCGGTTGCAGACCTGACAAAAGTACCGTTTCGAAATAAAACCTTTCATGTACTACTCAATATTCTTACCCCTGCCAATTATGAGGAATTTGGACGAATTCAAAAAAAACAGGGGATTGTTTTGAAAGTATCTCCCGGAAAAGAATACTTAAAAGAAATAAGGGAACGATTTTTTTCGCAGGAATATAATGAAAATCGTGTGACAGAGTACTCCAGAGAAAACATGGAGGTTTTGGAAGAACACCGGATTTCCTATACAAAAAACTTAGAGAAACAAGATTGGAGAGATTTTCTATATATGACACCGCTTACAGTGCATAAGGAAGAAGAACGGATCAAGCAGCTGGAAGCTCCGTCAGAAAAAATCACTATCGATTTAAATTTAGTAGTGGGGCGTTTGAAAGGAAATTTGAAAGGAAAAAAGAGATGAAAATTAAAATTATGAACGCAAATATCCTTCGCATGGTGGAAAAGGAAGGGGTGATTGCAGGCGATCTCGCGATTGATGGAGAAGAAATCGCATTTGTAGGCGATGTGCCGGAAACCTTTCGGGCGGATAAGATAATAGACGGTACAAATACACTACTGGTACCGGGCTTCATTAACGCCCATACACACACTCCAATGTCTATACTCCGCAATTATGCAAATGACTTGGAATTGATGGAATGGCTTAACACAGCAATTTTTCCGGCGGAAGACCGCATGGATGACGAATGTGCTTATTACGGTGCACTTCTGAGCATGATTGAGATGATACGAAGCGGATGTACTGCATTTGAAGAACAGTATATGTTTGTTGAAAGCATTGCGAGAGCAACCTTTGAGAGTGGAATGAGAGGAAACATCGCCAGAGGACTTGTAGGAGATGGGGAAGACGAAGGGAGCTTAAAGCGTTTGCAAGAGAACACCGCACTTTACCAGAAATGGCATGGAGCGGGAAATGGACGCATTCACGTTGATTTTGGACCGCATGCACCGTATACCTGTCAGGATGGTATTTTAAAAAAGATTATGGAAGCGGTGGACGAAGCGCCGGGAGCAGGAATCCACATCCATCTTTGCGAAACGGAAACGGAGGTTCAAGGCTCAATCGAGCAATACGGTATGACTCCTGTTGAACGATTAGAGAAGCTGGGCTTATTTAGAGATAGACGTATTGTTGCTGCACATGGAGTGCATCTCAGTGAGGATGACATTACTATTTTAAAAAAATACGAGGTCAATATTGTACATAATCCAAGCAGCAACTTGAAGCTTGCCAGCGGTTTTGCGCCAGTTTCAAAGCTCCTAAAAGCGGGAATAAACGTTGCACTTGGAACAGATGGTTCATCGTCAAATAACAATGTAAATATGGTGGAAGAGCTACACATCGCAGGAATACTGGCAAAGGCTGTTGCACAGGATGCAAAAGCACTTCCTGCTTATGAGATTATTAAGATGGCCACCGTAAACGGTGCAAAAGCGCTGGGAATTGATGAGATTACCGGCACCCTTGAAGCAGGTAAAAAAGCGGACATCACAGTGATTGATATGGGAGCCGCGCATTGGTATCCGCAGACAGACCTCATGGCGGCAGTGGCTTATTCTATGCAGTCTAGCGACGTCAGAGATGTGATTTGCAATGGAAAGATACTTATGGAAAACCGGAAGCTGATGACGATTGACGAGCAAGATGTCATCAATAAGGTGCAGGAGCTTTCTCAAAAGGTGTTAAATCGTGCGTAGGATTTTGGCGGTAATGTGCAAATAGTTATAATTATCTTGCTTATTTTTCTCTTTTGTATAGAATAGTAAATAGCCAGTGATAATAAATGAAATTTTTTGAAAGAAATGAAACTAGAAAGTGGGTTATAAAATGTCCTCTACCTTGATACTATATTTCGCCCTTATGGGGCTGGGTATTTTTATTGGTTCCAAAAAAATGTCAGCACAGAAGGAATACAAGTGGATTCCTAAGATACAGCAAGTAGCAGTTATTGTGTTGATTGCTGCTTTGGGGATTCAAATTGGGGCGGACGATAAGGTAGTTGCCTCTCTAAAAGAGATTGGTGTTTCTGCATTTGTCATTTCTGCTTTTTCTATGGTTGGTTCTATTTTGTTTGCTTATTTGGTAAGAAAATGGATGGGACTGAATAAGGAAGGGAGCTGTGACGATGAGTAAAACGATTATACTATCGGTGACTGCTGGTATATTGGCAGGGTATTTTTTTGTTCCGGACTCTCTTGTTTTTCTCTGTGAATATTTAATCAAAGGCGGACTGTGTATTATTCTATTTTTAGTGGGGCTGGACATGGGCCGTCAAGATAACGTTTGGAAGGAGATTAAGAAGGTCGGATTTCGCGTCCTTGCTTTTCCGGTAGCAATCATTGTGGGAACATTGACTTTCGGAGCGTTGGCCAGTTTCCTTTTACCGATGACAATGCAGGAGACTATCGCTGTATCTGCGGGGTTAGGATGGTATTCTCTTGCGCCGATGATGCTCGCAGAGTATTCTCCGGCTTTGGGAGCGACTGCATTTCTGTCAAATGTGTTCCGTGAAATTGCAGGAATCATTTTTGCTTCTTTGGTGGCGCAGAAAATTGGATTTATTGAAACGATTGCAGCTCCGGGCTCCTGTGCGATGGACACCTGTCTTCCTGCAGTTATAAGTGCAACCAATGACCGGATTGCAATCTATTCGATTGTCAGTGGTGTAATCGTATCGATTTCCATTCCATTTTTAATTCAAATTATTATGAGCTTTTAAGAATTCCCTTGCAATAGGCGAAACGAAGTAGAGAGATACCCATTTTCGATATTAAAAATCAACAAGATAAAAAAGAGGCTTCTAAAACAGTAAACTGTTTCAGAAGCCTCTTTTTTCTATCTACGGCCAATCCGCTATAAATAACGGAAAACACCTTTTACAAGTCCAAGAATCTTTACATCTTCCAACAAAATAGGACTCATCGTCTGATTTTCCGGCTGTAAGCGTATATGATCTTTTTCGCGGTAAAAGGTTTTTACCGTTGCTTCACTTTCAAATCCGTCAACCATAGCTACGACAATATCCCCATTATCAGCTACATTTTGCTGCTTTACAAGGATATAGTCTCCATCAAAGATACCGGCCTCAATCATACTGTCACCACGGACGATGAGCATAAAATTTGTACCCTTTGAAACAAAACGACTTGGAAGCGGAAAGGTATCTTCGATATTTTGATCCGCAAGAATCGGCATTCCGGCAGCGATTCGACCGACGACGGGTATTTCACAGACATCCATGCGCTCCGGTGACTGGAGCGGTGTAAGCACGTTTTTTTCTGCTTCTTCTGGCAGCGTATCAACAAGGGATTCTTCCTGATTTTGATAGAGTATTTCAATGGCCCGCGGCTTTGCAGGGTCTTTTCTGATGTAGCCCTTCTTTTCCAAAGCAGCAAGGTCTTTATGTACAGTGGAGGTGGAACGAATCTCTAAAAATTGACACATTTCACGAACTGTAGGCGGATATCCCTTTATTTTGATTTCAGTTTGCATATAGGATAATATCTGCTTTTCACGTTCTTTTAACGGCTCCATCTTGACCTCCTTAGATGCTTCATAAAAAATTTATTAAGAACAGAATAGCATAATATGGGCAAAAAGTAAACATGCGTTCGGATTATTGGTGTACTTTGCCGCCATATTTAAGGTGTAGGGCTCTGCATCTTCATTCTAGTAGAAGTGCGGAAAATCCAATTCAATCTCATGGAAAAAATATTTTTAGAAAAAATAAAACCCGCTGATAAAACGGCGGGTCTTACTTTATGTGAGCGGAGTAACTCACACTGCCTGAGTGGGCGCAGAAAAGCTATACCTTTGGACGTTTCTGTTTCGCGGACAAGAAATCCAAAAAGTCAAGAAGGCTTCTGCGTTCTGCCTCCGGCAGCGCCTCAAACGCTGCATTTAATTTATGAATCTGCCCCGCTTGTTTTACATCAGAATATCCCAAAAGATAATCAGTGGATACTTTAAAGTAACTGGCAAGCTCAAGCAGAATGCGCTCATTCCTTGGAAAGTGAGCGCCGCTTTCATAAAAACTGACCATTCGTGGAGATATCTTCAGAACGGCAGCAAGCGTTTTTTGGGTGATGTTCCGATCTTCGCGCAAACTGCGCAAGCGTTTACTAAATGTCATTGGCATCACCTCTCTGTTATTATGAAACATTTTTTCTTTGAAGTCATAAAACAGAAATATTACTGCTGAAATTAGTTGAATATAGTAAATATATTACTGTAGAATATGAGCAGAGAAATTTTACTGCTTAAAAATGGAGGGAAAAGATATGAAGAAGCACACAAAAAAGCTGAAAAGGTATTGGGCGGGGTTCTTAATGGCAATTGTGATATTAGGAATGGCACCTATTTCGGCAGAGGCAGCGGGGTATAAAGAAATTACCTTCACAAAAAATTATAACTGGAGGATTACATTCTCAGAAGGCATGGGACTTGTGAATCCGGGCGGCGGAACATTCCAGAATGCAGATGGGGGAATGAGCATTAGGAATGGAACTTACGGCTTTATTGATCAAAGTGGAAAAGAGGTGATTCCGTCAAATTACACCAATGCGCGCCAGTTTTCCGAAGGCTTGGCGCCCGTACAGGCACAGTACGGTCAAAAATGGTTTTTTATCGACAAGACAGGAAAAACAATCATACCGGCGCAATATGAGGCTGCACAGATTTTTTCTGAGGGATTAGCGGCAGTGAAGATCGGCAATAAATGGGGTTTTATCGACAAAACGGGAAAAACGGTTGTTGCACCTACTTATCAGACTGTGAGAGCCTTTTGCGATGGACTTGCGGCAGTGAAATTAAACGGGAAATGGGGCTTTATCAACAAAGCTGGAAAAGAAGTGATTTTACCCAGCTATTCCGATGTCAGAGATTTTTCAGAAGAGCTGGCTGCCGTAGCAAATAGCAATGGAAAGATTGGCTATATTGATAAAACGGGCAAAGAAATAATTACGCCGAAATACAACGGATATGGACGCTTTGACCGGTGCGACTTTTCAGGGGGCATGGCAGTGGTTAGCTCTGCAAATAAATATGGATTTATTGATAAGAACGGAAAAGAAGTAATTCCTTTAAAATATGATAGTGCAGAACCCTTTTCCGATGGCTTAGCTTTAGTAGGACAGAACTATAAGTATGGTTTCGTAGACAAGAGCGGAAAAGTAGTAGTACCACTGAAATATACTGGAGCAAAATCATTTACGGAGGGTTTGGCGGCAGTCGGTTCAGATTATAAATGGGGCTTTATCAATAAAACTGGGAAGGTGATTATCCCGTTAAAATACGGTGGAGCCGGGGCTTTTTCTGAGGGGCTGGCAAACGTTAATTTGAAAATAAACGGAAGTACCAAGTTTGGATATATTGATAAAAGCGGCAAGGAAATCATTGCACTAAAGTATGAGGGTGCAAGCCAGTTTACCGGAGGGACTGCTTGGGGAATCTTAAAAAATAAAGCGGTCATTTTCGTTCGTACTGAACAGTAATACAATGTGAGGAGAAAAGGATGAAAAAAATAATTTTATCGGCTTTGCTGAGCCTTGGTGTTCTGTTTGGCAGTGTAGTTCCAGCTTTTGGCTATCAGGTATACTCTTGGGGAGAAATTGGACCGGATACATATACAATAGAATATCTGTCTAAAAATAAAATAACTTTCAATTTAGAGGGACGTAAGATTTATGGTTCAGAGCGTGCTAGCTTTTCCGAAGGGCTTTTGCGAATTTTTGAAGGGACAGAAGGCACTCCAGATAATTTTATTGATGAAGCTGGAACGTTGATTGACTTAAATCGCGGGCGTTTTGATTTTATGTCTACGTTTTCTAACGGACTCTCTTCTGTATCCAAATATGTGTATAATGGCGATACAAACCACATTACAGGGTTCGTCAATAAGAGTGGAGATATGGTTTTGGATACGAGCCAATATGGAAGCTTCCGTTATTATCGAGTGATGACCAGCAAATTTGTAGGAGGAAAGGCGTTACTAAGTAATTACGGAGACTTTGATCTGAAAGATATTGAAAGAGATGCCCCGGATTACTCGAAGTGGGGGGATGCAAAATTTGTTGTAATCGACACAAAGGGAAACGTTTTGGAAACGATTAAAGGGGCAGATAAGTTGGTTGCACACCCGCTGTTTAAAACCTCCATCACGGATTATGACGGTGTACCGCTAGGGGTACTGATGAATCCCCTAGCTTATGCAGGAACGAACGGTAGCTCTGAGGTACAAGCTCCTGCTCAGCCTGCCCCTGCACCGAAGAAGGAATACCAACGCCCTGCATTGCCTGATTATGCGGATGCAGAGACCCATTTCCAAGCGAAAGGGAAAATTACAGGCATTATACTTGGCGATTTGGATTTTGGATCCTTTCTTCTCACCGTACAAAATCCTACGGGAAAGAAGGACAGCGGTGTAATTGCAGTTGCGGCCGCAAATGTGGATGGATCCACCAGTGACGAAAATTCTTCCGGGGTGTTTTTTGTCCCGTATGAGTTGGCACCTTATGCCACGGCAGAGTATGAAATTGAGCATCGTGATATCTTACACCTTTATATGTTTGAAGAAAATAACCGTTACACTGGAGCCAATGCCGGAGATTTATCAGGGAAGGTCGAGGCAAGAATCATTCACTTTACGGATGACGATGACCTTTGGGATTTTTATCAGACGGTGCCATATGAACAGGATTGGGAAGCGGGAAATCTCGTAAGTGAATTTCAGCCAGTTTGCAATGGAACTCCCGGTAAGGAATTTTTAAAGAAGCTTTCTATTAACCGTGCACGGAACCAGTCCGGCGACCATTCGTTCTGTATAGAATAAGGAGAGATTAAAATGAGAAAGATGGGAATTATAATGATAGTGCTTGCTGTTTGCCTGACCTTCACCATTCCGGTTTTTGCCTGGACAGTAGAGGAGGTCAATATGAATGAGGTGAAAGTGACGGTAAAAGAGTCTAGTTCTGCACAATCTAGTTCTGCGCGATCTAGCTCCGCGCAGCCTAGCAGTTGGGCACAGAAAGAGATAAGCGATGCAGTAAGTGCCGGAATTGTGCCGGATTTGACAAGTAATCCCGCTTATACAGCGGCGATTACTCGTGAGCAATTTGCGGAGCTGATTGTTTGCATGGTAGAAAAAGCGCAGGGCGGAGAGTTGAGTATCGCAGGCAGTTCTTTTACTGACTGTAAAAACACGGCGGTTCTCAAGGCCTATGGTGCTGGAATTGTCAGCGGTGTTGGAGCAAATCGATTTGATCCAACGGCAAAAACAAATCGAGAACAGATTGCAGCGATGCTTGCAAGGGCAGTCGCTTATTTAGAGGTGAGTAAGGATAAGGATATTACACCGCTTGAAGCGGACCTTTCTAAATTTACGGATAAGGCGCAAGTGTCCGGGTGGGCGACGGAAAGTGTGGGGCTGCTTGCAGCAAACGGTATTATGGCAGGTACATCATCCACTACGCTGTCACCGAAAAGTCCTTGCACCGTAGAGCAGAGCATTTTGCTTGTGCATCGAATGTATACCGCTTTACAGTAAGGTTATGTTAGCGAGCGGAATTGCTTCTGTTTTTAACTTATCTTAATAAAAAGGGTTTCTAAAGTGACTTTTTTATAAAATAATTCGGATAAAAATAGTTGACAGAAAGGAAGATAAATGGTATTGTAATCAATGCAGGTAATAAAGCAGAAGTATTCCGCTTCTCACCTTACGGCGCAAGCTGTTAGGGTTAATATGTAAAATCGTTCTCATGTGATTGACGGTTTGTATATTCTAGCGGGTACTTAAGTATCCGCTTTTTGATTTCAGTAGGAGGTGCGAGGCAATTATCAAGGAGAATCAAATCAACGAAGAAATTCGTGAAAAAGAAGTAAGACTGATTAGTACGGATGGAACCCAGCTGGGAGTTGTGAGTATACAGGAAGCGATGGATTTAGCCAATGAAGCAAAATTAGACTTGGTTAATATTTCGCCGAATGCAAAGCCGCCGGTTTGCAAGATTTTAGATTATGGAAAATATAGATACGAGCTCCAGAAAAAAGAAAAAGAAGCAAAGAAAAAACAGAAAATTATTCAAGTAAAGGAAATTCGTTTGAGTACCTTTATTGAAGAGCATGATCTTGCAGTGAAAGCACATAACGCTGAAAAGTTCTTGAAAGACGGAGATAAAGTGAAAGTGAGTCTTCGTTTTAAAGGAAGAGAAAAGGGTTATTCCAGTGTTGGGCAAAGTGTCATGGAAAAATTTTATGAGATTGTTTCTGAAATCAGCGTTCAGGAGAAAAAGCCGGAGTTTGAAGGGCGAAGCCTGTATATGATTTTAGCACCGAAAACCGATAATAGATAAATTAGGAGGAATTTTGAGATGGCAAAGATGAAATCCCATAGAGGAGCAATGAAACGATTCAAGGTAACTGGTACCGGAAAAGTTACAAGACATAAGGCATACAAGAGCCACATTCTTACAAAGAAGAGCACGAAGAGAAAAAGAGGCTTAAGAAAATCTACGATACTTGGAAGTGCAGATCACAAGAGAATTAAGTCTGTATTGAATGTGTAATATTAGGAGGTAAGAAACGATGGCAAGAGTAAAAAGAGGAATGAATTCCAAGAAGAGACATAAGAAAATATTAAAATTAGCAAAAGGTTTTTACGGCGCAAAGAGTAAGATTTTCCGTGCAGCAAATCCTGCAGTTATGAGATCACTTCGTTCTGCTTATGTAGGAAGAAAGAACAAGAAGAGAGAATATAGAAGACTTTGGATTGCTAGAATCAATGCAGCTGCTAGAATGAACGATATTTCTTACAGCAAGCTGATGAACGGATTAAAGGTATCTGGACTTGAAGTAAATCGTAAAATGCTTTCCGAGATGGCAATTTATGATCCGAAAGGCTTCACACAGTTAGTGGAAACTGCAAAAAAAGCAATAAAATAAGAACGAAGAAAGAAAGGTTCGACAATACCTTTTGACAAAAACACCCCCCTGAAACGAGCTATAATCGTAAGAGAGATGAGCCGGGAAGGGGGGTTTTTTATATGGTTATTTACGGAGAGTATCTCTTTCTTGAAAATTTTATTACCGGATATCTGATTTTGAGATTAACTGGAAAAATCTGCGGCTTTCTGGCCTTAACGAGGCGTATGCTCTTCGGAAGCAGTCTCTGTGGTATCTATTCTTTTGTTTTGTTCATTGAAGGGATGCCTGTTCTTTTTTCCATTGCGTGCAAGGTGCTTTTCTCCATACTGCTGGTGCGCAGTGTATTTGGGAAAAAAGAAAAAGTGCAATTTCGAAAAGCTGTTTTGGTATTTTATTTAGTCAGCTTTGCAATGGGCGGAATTACAATCGGCATGATGTATTTTGTCGGTGTGTCTGGTGTGACAAATAACAGCAGTCTTTACATAGAGCAAGTAACTTACCTTAATATTTTACTGGGATGCGCAACGGCCTATTTGATATTGCGACGATTTTCGGATTTTATAAAAGGCAGGCAGCTTGACCAATCCGGTGTGATTGCAAAAGTAGAAATTACATTGGATGGAAAAACAGCACTTTTACGCGGCATGGTGGATACAGGCAACTTCTTGTCAGATCCATGCACTGGAAAACCGGTGTTTTTAATTGAGCTAGATGCCCTTTTACCGCTGCTTTCGGAAAGGGCCGCCGATTTATTGCGCCAAGAGAAAAAACCTCTCGCTGTCTACGAGAAGCTGAAAGAAGAGAAGCTGATGAAAAGACTGCGCCTGATTCCATATGAAGGCGTAGGAAGTGGAAATGGACTTCTTTTGGGGGTCAAGCCAGACAAAATCACAATTTTAAAAGAAGGAGCAGAGCCAGAATCCGAGGATGTAATTTTAGGGATTTACAGGGGAACCTTTGGAAGAAGCTGGAGCGAAGAACGCTATTCGGTATTGATGCATCCGATGGCAATGGAAAGGGGTATTGCTTGTCATGTTTAAGAGAATGACAAAGTTCATAAACTGGACTTTAAATCAACTGATATGGTTTTTCTTCCATTATAGGAAGAGAAAAGTATTTTACATAGGAGGAAGTGATGTGCTCCCGCCGCCTTTGTCTGCAGAGGAAGAGGCGGAATTGATGGAACAAATGGAAACCAATACCGATGCGGTTCGAACTATTTTGATTGAGCGAAACTTGAGGCTTGTCGTTTATATTGCAAAAAAGTTTGAAAATGCGGGCGTCAATATTGAAGATTTGATTTCAATCGGAACTATAGGCCTCATCAAAGCGGTGAATACCTTTAAAAAGGATAAGAACATCAAATTAGCGACGTATGCATCAAGATGTATTGAAAATGAGATTTTGATGCATTTAAGGAGAACCAGCAAGAACCGGACAGAGGTTTCCTTTGACGAGCCGTTGAATGTCGACTGGGATGGCAATGAGTTGCTTCTTTCAGACATTCTCGGAACGGATACCGATATTGTGTACAATCACATTGAGGAAGAAGTGAATCGAAATCTATTAATTTATGCGCTGAAACAGCTAAGCTCCAGAGAACGCAAGATTATGGAAATGCGTTTTGGATTAATCAATGGACATGAGATGACACAAAAAGAAGTTGCAGATTTTATGGGGATTTCACAATCCTATATTTCCAGGCTGGAAAAGAAAATAATTTCTCGCCTTCAAAAGGAAATTAAGAAGCTGGGATAGAATAAAATTCCCAGTCATTGTACATAAATAATAAGGACGATGCATTATGCTTTGGGGGACAAAACAAGAAATGCGGAGGACCTTTTTTCATGGCAGGCAAAGTAGAAATTTGCGGTGTGAATACATCAAAACTTCCGGTTTATAAAGACGCGGAAATGAAGAGGATGATTGAAAAAATCAAAGGGGGGGATAAACAGACAAGAGACGAGTTTATTAGAGGGAATCTGCGATTGGTATTAAGTGTGATTCAGAGGTTCAATAACCGGGGTGAAAATTCCGATGATTTATTCCAAGTAGGATGTATTGGATTGATAAAAGCCTTAGATAATTTTGATACTGCACATGAGGTGAAATTTTCCACATATGCGGTGCCGATGATTATTGGAGAGATTCGGCGGTATCTAAGAGATAATAACGCCATTCGTGTTAGCCGCTCTTTAAGAGATACTGCATATAAAGCCTTGCAGGCAAAAGAACAGCTGATGCGCAGAAATCAGAGAGAAGCGACTGTGATGGAAATTGCGACAGAGCTTGATATTCCGAGGGAAGATGTAGTCTTAGCCCTTGACTCTATTCAGGAGCCAATCTCATTATTTGAGCCTGTTTTTCACGATGACGGCGATGCCATCTATGTAATGGATCAGGTGCGTGACACGAAAAATACAGATGCACATTGGGTAGAAAATCTTTCTTTGTCAGAAGCGATGAAAAAGCTGACATTGAGAGAACGTCATATATTAACAATGCGTTTTTTCGATGGAAAAACCCAGATGGAAGTTGCGGATGAAATTGGAATCAGCCAAGCACAGGTTTCCAGGCTGGAAAAAGGAGCATTGGAAAAAATGCGAAGACAGCTGTAAAAAATAAAGCAGATTGCAATGACGCCCTTTAGAGGGCGTTATTTTCATGTGCTGAAAAATAGTTCTTGAGAAAACCAGACCGTTACACAAGCAGATTTGCGAGCGTGGTTAAAAATTATTTAGTGATGCGGCTTTAAAGTAATAGAATCCATGCAGTGTTTTTGGTAAGATAAAAGCAGATGCAAAAATTGAATGAGATAATGGAGTTTGTCTATGTTTACATTAATATCTAGAAGTAAATATCTGCACCAAGAGAGTGGTTTCTACCGAAAAGCGCTGTTCATTGCGGTCCCGATTGTACTGCAAAATATGATTAGCATTGGCTTGAATATTATTGATACCCTGATGGTGGGGCGCGTTGGTGTCTTGGAGCTGGCGGCGGTCGGAGCCGGAAATCAAATTTATTTTGTTTTTACTACGATATGTTATGGTATTTTCAGCGGAGCGGCCGTTTATACGGCACAGTATTGGGGCGTTAAGGACATCAAGAGTATTCGCAGAGTGCTGGGAATTGATTATGTAGTGGCGCTTATCATGGCAGGAGCTATCGTTTCTTTGGTTTGGCTTTTTGCGCCGCACATTTTATGGCTTTTTGCAAGAGACACTGCTGTCATTTCTCTCGGAAGCCAATATCTTAGGATTGCATGTTTCTCCTATTTATTTACCGCCGTCTCTTTTGCGATTAATTACAATTGCAGATCAATCCAGAAACTGCGTGTGCCAACACTGATCAATGCCATTGCATTGCTTATCAATACGGTATTAAATTATGGACTGATTTATGGAAAATTGGGGTTTCCGGAGATGGGGGTGAGAGGGGCTGCTATTGCAACTGTGATTGCGAGAGTATTAGAGACATTTGCGTTGCTCACATATATTTACACAAACAAGGAACATCCTCTTGCGGGAAAGCTACAAGAGCTTTTTTCTTTTAACCGTGCATTGTTTAAAAAAGTAATGAAAACAGCAATACCAGTTGTGATTTCAGAAGGTGGATGGAGCATTGCAACGACTTTGACCTTCATTGCATACGGGATTTTAGGGCCGTCTGCTTTCGCTGTCGTGCAGGTAGCCTCTGTAGTGAACGAGTTTTTTCAATCCTTTTTCTTCGGTGTAGGAAATGCCGCTGCTGTTATGCTGGGCGAAGCCTTAGGCCGTGGAGAGACGGAAAAAGCAGAAAGCTACAGCCGCTCTTTTTTAAGCGTGTTGTTTGTAATGAGCGTAATTGTGATGGTGTTTTTAATTTCAGTAAGAGGTGGGATTGCAGGCTTGTATCAATTTGATACTCTGACATCAGAATTGCTTTTAAGCACCCTTTTGGTATGGTCCTTATTCTTGGGTCCTAAGATGATTGTATATGTGCTTGTTTGCGGTATTTTAAGGTCAGGAGGGGATACACAGTACACGATGGTATTCGACATGGCAGGGAATTGGCTGATTGGAGTGCCGCTTGCCTTCTTAGGAGTTCTCGTTTTTCACCTTTCGCTTCCGATGGCAGTCGCGCTTTCCTCTTTTAGTGAACTTGTGAAAGCCGTCATCTTTTGGAAGCGATACAAGAGTAAAAAATGGATTCGTGTGTTGATTGCGTAGCAGCAATTATTGCACCTTTGCTTTTCCGCTAATGGGGAAGAACAGAAATGAAAAAAGAGGAATGCTATACAAATAAACTGCGAAAGGAAGATAAGAGGCCCCGTGTACGCCTAGCATAGAAATGGGAACAAAGGAGGCGACGCACCAGGGAATTAAACCTGCAACAACCAAGGTGCTATTCGCGATATCCAGTGCAAATTGATTTTGCTCTGTTTCCTTATAGCAAGGCTTCATGATATCTCTTGTCACAATGGTAGCAATGGTTTGATTGCAGCCGAATGCACAAGATAATACACCGATGATTGCAGTTAATCCGAAGCGATGCCGCGCTGAGTGATTGTATTTTTGAATGAAAGCCTCGAGATTCTCAAATGCGTGGATTCCTTCGAACAGACCGGCGAGCGAGCAGGAAATAAACAACATGATATAGGTGATTAGCATAGAACGGATTCCGCCGCTGGACAGGACTCCTGCCAACGGTCCACTCTTAAATGTAACACCAAGCACCATCCCTTTCAATACAGAAAAGGCATCTGAGCCCTGAGAAAAAAGACTGAGAAAAAAGGCGGCTAAGATACTCGCCAGCATAGAGGTTTTTACTCCAAGCTTTAAAATCGGAAGAAAAAACAGTAAGATTGCAGGGAGCAGCATCAGAGGAGATATGACAAAAACCTCTTTTAAGTTGTTTGAAAGGGGACTATCAACTAATTCTAAAGGATAAAAAATAGAAAAAATACCGAAAAATAAAATGGAGAAAGACATGGGCAAAATACAAGAGATGCTCATGTTTTTTACATTGCTCATATGATCTGCATTTGTCACACTTGCAGTCAGAGCCGCCGCGGAGGAAACCGGAGAGCCGCGGTCTCCAAAATAGATACCGGACATGATTGCGCCGGTCATGAGAGAAAGCGGGATATTTCCACTTCTTGCAAGCGTAATCAGTGCAATTCCCATTGTACTGACCGCGCCGAAAGAGCTGCCGATCAAAAAGGAAATAAGAGAACAAATTAGGAAGGAAAAAAGTATAAACCAGTTTGGTGCAATATAATTCAAGCAATAATACATTAAGGAAGGGAGCGTCCCTGCGGTAATCCACACGCTCATAATACTGCCGATCAGAAGAAAAATCTGCAGGATGAGAAAAGAACGCTTGCCCCCTTTATAAGACATTGCGAGGATTTCTTTGTTACTTTTTCCCTTTCTCTTGGCAATCCAGGCGAAGATGAGCCAGCATGCTGAAAGTGTATACCCCAGGAAAAAGCCCTTCTGTACCGTAAGCATGAGAAGAAGAAAACAAACAATCAATCCAGTCAATATGTCCATGAGAAGATGCCTTTCTATTTATACTGTGAGCGTATCGTTTACATCCAAAGCTTCAATCAGCTCGATGTCCTTATAGCGTTCAATAAAATAATTTAAGGTAAATTGATTTGCA
Source organism: uncultured Anaerovorax sp. (assembly GCA_963521065.1). Lineage (GTDB taxonomy): Bacteria > Bacillota > Clostridia > Peptostreptococcales > Anaerovoracaceae > IOR16. Next base: position 39,055 of record CAUQTI010000007.1, read on the forward strand.
AAAAGGATCAAAGGACGCTCATAATGATCGAAAACCAGCATGCATCTGGAATCCATGCATTGTTTCGCAAGCTCCAGCTGCTCCGGTTTAATCCATCTTGCAACATTAAAGTCAAGGCTTTGCATTCGAATATCGGCATTATATTCGTTTCTTAGACGATAGTCAAATACTTCAAATTGGAGGACTCCGACTGCACCGATGATGACTTCGTTATATAGGTTTCGGTATACCTGAATCGCGCCTTCCTGTCCAAGCTGCGACACTCCTTTTTGGAAATGCTTTGCTTTTAATGAATTAACAGGGGTAACCAAAGAAAATAATTCCGGAGGGAAGGTGGGCAGCGGTTCAAAAAAAAGTGGTTCTTTTGAAGTCGAAAGCGTATCTCCTATTTGATAATTTCCCGTATCATAGATTCCAATGACATCTCCAGCATATGCTTTATCAATAGTCTCGCGTTCATTTGCCATAAGCTGTGTTGATTGACTCAGCTTAATTGGCTTTCCTGTCCGGGAAAGGGTTACGGTCATTCCACGTTCAAAAACGCCGGAGCAGATTCGCAAGAATGCCAGACGGTCACGGTGAGCGGGGTTCATATTCGCTTGAATCTTAAAAATAAAACCAGTAAAGCTTTCTTCGGAAGGCTGTATTTGTCCGTTTGTTGTCTTTCTTGGGCCGGGAGCCGGAGAAAGATCAAGGAAATGATTTAAAAATGTTGTAACACCAAAGTCTGCAAGAGCAGATCCAAAGAAAACCGGAGAAAGCTTTCCTGCGCGAATTTTCTCTTCGTCAAATACGTTTCCTGCTCCGGAAATGAGTTCAATTTCCGTTCGGAGGCTTTCAAGATTGAAAGAGGAGAGCACAGCCTCCAGTTCAGGTCCGAAAACACCATCCTTTCCTAGCGCAATGGTTTCTTTTTGCTTATACAGATGCACCACATTTTCCAGGCGGTCGTAGATTCCTTGGAAATTCAGGCCGCAGCCAATTGGCCATGTAACGGCAACGGAGGGCATCCCAAGCACTTCCTCAAGCTCTTCCATTGCATCAAGAGGATCTTTTGCTTCACGATCAAATTTATTAATAAAGGTAAAAATCGGGATTTCTCGCATGCTGCAGACTTGAAAAAGCTTTTTTGTCTGTGCCTCAATTCCCTTTGCCCCGTCGATTACCATAACGGCGCTGTCCACAGATGTCAGAATGCGGTAGGTGTCTTCACCGAAATCATTGTGCCCGGGGGTATCCATAATGGAAATAACTTTTTCTTTGTAATGAAATTGCATAACGGAGGAGGTAACTGAAATGCCACGTTGTTTTTCAATTTCCATCCAGTCAGAGGTTGCAAATTTTGCATTTCTTCTCGCTTTTACACTTCCGGCTTCTCGGATTGCACCGCCGTGAAGCAGTAGCTTTTCGGTCAATGTCGTTTTTCCGGCATCCGGGTGAGAAATAATGCCAAAGATACGTCGTTTTTGTATTTCTCCTTGTAATTGTTGTTCTGTCATATTTATAAAAAATCCTTTCTGATTTAAAAGTCGTTTTCATATCTGAAAATTGACCATCAACATAATATCATATTTTAAAGCAATGTAACATATCTTTATTATGAAATAAATACTATGAAATTAGTATAAAAAGAAAAATGAAGGAAGAAATAATTAAAATGTGCTGACTTGGCAGAGGAGGACGTTAATATGATAAGTACGCAAGACATCAAACAGAAGGAAGTCATTAATATCTATGACGGAAGGAGCTTAGGCTTTGTGGAAGATTTGGAAGTCAATTTAGAAAAGGGAACAATAGAAGGGATTATCGTACCGATACAACGCAGCTTTTTTTCATTTTTTGGACGAAATGACGAGCAAGTGATTAAGTGGAAGGATATTAAGAGAATCGGCGATGACGTAATACTGGTGGATGTGAGCAGCGGCTTTGAAGGTGAGTTCATTTATACCTCACAACATAAAAACAGAGGCATTAACATTAACTTAGAAGAAATGGATGAAAACCAAGAGACGGAGGAGTAAGAAAAGAAAAGCCTTGCATAAATCGGCATAAATCGGTAAAATCTAGGTAATACATGAATCGCAAGGAAGGCGGCTCGGCTGCCGGTAGAGGGGAGAGAACTATGAGATGCCCATTTTGTGAAAATGCAGATACCCGTGTTATTGATTCCCGACCGACGGAGGAAGGACATGCCATCCGGCGCAGAAGAGAATGTGACAACTGTGGTAAACGGTTCACTACTTATGAGAAAGTAGAGGCCGTATTTTTCATGGTCGTCAAAAAAGACGGGAGCCGTGAGGCATTTGAACGCAATAAAGTAATGAATGGAATTATAAAGGCCTGTGAGAAGCGCCCTGTCTCTATTGCTTCAATAGAGAAAATCGTAAATGAGATTGAGCGGGGCTTAAATAATATGATGGAAAAGGAAATTGAGAGCAAAATCATTGGAGAAGTGATTATGGAACACCTGAAGGATCTTGACGAGGTTGCCTATGTTCGCTTTGCTTCTGTATACCGTCAATTTAAAGATGTGAATACCTTCATTGCTGAAATTGAAAAGCTTCTTAGTCATAGCAAGGATGGAAAGGATACAATAAAACAATATGGAGAAGATATTTAAAATTGCAGTGGATGGGCCTTCTGGCTCGGGAAAGAGTACCATTGCAAAGAAAGTTGCAAAAGAGCTTGGCATTGAATATATTGATACCGGTGCGATGTATCGTGCAGTCGGATATAAGATGTTGCTGGAAGGAATTTCACAGGGAGAAACCGAAAAAATCAGAGAGATGCTTGAACGTACAGAAATTGACTTTTGCAGTGGAGATATTTTCTTGGATGGGATATGTGTAAATGGAAACATTCGAACAGCAGAAACTGCAAAGATGGCGTCCTGCTGCTCTGCTTTAGCGGAGGTCAGAGAGAAGCTTGTAGCCCTGCAAAGAAGGATGGCAGAGGAGAAAAGTGTCATTATGGATGGGCGGGATATCGGCACAAATGTTTTGACAGATGCGGAGTATAAAATTTTCCTTACGGCGTCGATAAGAGAACGCGCACTGCGCCGATGGAAAGAAATGAAGGACAAGGGGGATGAAATCTCGCTGAAGCAGGTGGAGGATGATATCATTCAGAGAGATTTTAAGGATACCACAAGAAAGATAAACCCTTTGCGTAAAGCACAAGGAGCGTTGGAAATTGATACAACCGAGATGGGGATTGAAGAAGTCGTTCAGACAATTATTGATATGGTAAAAAATAATATAAAATAAAAAAAGAGACGGACTGTATGTATGAACCACCCCCCAAAAGTTAGACTAAAATCTAACTGATAGGAGGGCGCTTCAGCACAACCCGTCTTTTTTTATTTCAGATAAGAAATACTTTCTCTATAAACTTTGAAATACAGGGGAAAGAGCCCAACCGTTCCTCTGCGTTTACAATTCATGCATAAAAAGGCCGCTTCCGAGCTTTGGTTCAAACCAAGTGGATTTAGGAGGCATAACCTCTCCTTGATCGGAAACGCTTAAAAGGTCTGAGATAGAAACGGGGTACAGCGCAAACGCAATTTTCATATCGGTACTGCATCTGTACTCTAATTCTTTGAGGCCGCGGATGCCGCCGACAAAGTCAATTCGCTTATCAGTTCGAGGATCTGCAATGCCGAGAAGCGGATGAAGTACATTTTTTTGGAGAATCGAAACGTCGAGTCCTTCAATAATATCATCGGATAGAATCGACTCCTTTGCAGTTAATTGATACCAGGTTCCATCTAAAAACATGGAAAAAATATGCTTACCCTCCGGTTTGTAGGGAGGAGCCGCTACGTTAATTTCGAAATTTTCTCCTAACTTTTCTAAAAAGCCTTCTTTAGAATAGCCGTTTAAATCCTTCACAACGCGGTTGTAGTCAAAAATCTTTAATTCTTCATCCGGAAAGAGAACTGCCATATAAAAATTAAATTCTTCTTCTCCTGTGAAATCGGGGTTTTCCTCTCTTCGCTTTAAACCCACCTTGACCGCGGAAGCAGAACGGTGGTGACCATCGGCGATGTAAAGGGAAGGGATTTGATGGAACTGTTCTATAAGCAGAGCGAGGATTTGACTATCGTCAATTGTCCAAAGAACGTGTCCGATTCCATCTTTTGTAGTAAAATCATATTCTGGAGAATGAGATTTTATCCAGCCATCAATGAGAGTGTCAATGCTTTGCTGCTTGCGATAGGTGAGAAAAACAGGCTCGGTATTTGTATTGCAGATATCGAAATGCCGGATTCGATCTAATTCTTTTTCCACGCGGGTAAATTCATGCTTTTTAATGGTGTCATTTTGGTATTCGTCAACGGAGACACAAGCAACGAGCCCTGTTTGCGTGCGGCCGTCCATTGTTTGGCGATAGATATAAAACATAGGTTTCTCGTCGCGAAGAAAAATTTCTTCGGTTAGCAGTTCTGAAATGTTTTCTTTTGCCTTTTTATACACTTCCTCGCTATAAGGATCCGTGTTGTCTGGCAAGTCGATTTCTGAACGGCAAATATGTAAAAAATGATACGGGTTTTTATCTGCCATTTCTGCGGCTTCCGCTTTATTCATTACGTCATAAGGAAGTGAGATTACCTGAGCTGCAACTGCTGCTACAGGTCGGATTGCTTGAAAGGGTCTTACTGTTGCCATCTTTTCCTCCAATCAGATTCTTGATTTATTATTCCTAATTATAGAACTTCTTTTTCGTTATTTCAATCTTATTGTTTGAACAGGCATAAAATTGCCCTGATTTGGAAAAAATTCTATAGAGTAAAAAAATACAGCTAAAGAGTGATTAAGTGGGAAATAAAATGAAAAAGAGTTCTAATCAAAGAGAAAAGAGCATAATAAAGAACAAAGCCGGAAAACAGGATGACAGACAGAAGCGGAGAATTATAATCTGCATCGTATGTTTTTTTCTGTGTTTATTTGGACTTGCCGTAAAATTGACTTGGATACAAATCATTGATAGGGAAAAGTATGTTTCTGTCATTAACAGGCAGCATAGAATCATGATAGAGGGGATTGATAAACGGGGCGTGATTTATGACCGGAATCAAAATCCGATTACAGATGCAGTTGAAGAGTATGTATATATTATCCGTAAGGAAAAAAACGATTTTGAAAGCAAGCAGCTGCTTGCATCAATGAATGCAAGAGAGGTTCGAAGCAATAATTTTCGCTATGACGTTTATCGCTGCGATTCTTTTTTGAAAGAAGAATCACAAAAGTTGACCAAAACATATGGTGCTTTTGTGATGAAAACAAGACAAAGATACAGCAGTGAGCAGCCTGCTGCCCACTTGATTGGGTATCTTAGCGGGGCTGATGGAAATGGAGTCTTTGGGCTAGAAAAAGACTATGAAAATTACCTTTCACAGCAGGAAAAAAATATTTACTCTGTGGGAGATGGAGGCGGATATATCATTCCGGGTGAAGGAATCAGAGGAACGACGGGAAAGGAAGTTGGACTTCTGACAACACTGGATTTACCGTTAGAAAAAAAAGCGGAAAGTGTTTTGAGAGAAAGTAATTTAGATGGAACAATTATTATTACAGATGTAAAAAATGGAGAAATCCTGGCTTCTGCAAGTACACCTTCCTTCGATCCGAACAAAGTGGAAAGCTACTTAAAAAGCGATGGAAAAGAATTAATGAATCACGCAACACAGGGATTGTATCCCCCTGGGTCTGTTTTTAAGATTATTGTGGCGGCCGCAGCTTTAGAACACGGGATAAAACCCCAAGACAGTTTTGTTTGTACAGGATATGAGCAGCTGGGTGAAATTTCGATAAAATGTGCAACGGGCGGGGAAACAGGGCATGGTGAAATTACATTTGAAGATGCATTTGCAAAATCGTGCAACTCGGCATTTATACAGTTGGGAAAGCAGTTGGGCGGGCAGGCTGTTTTAGATATGGCCCGTTCCTTTGGTTATGGAGAAAAAACACTGCAAGAATATTCCTCTGAAAAAAAAGGCCTGCTGCCGGGATTGCAGGATGTGCAAGGCGCAGGGATCGGCAACCTGTCGATTGGACAAGGAAGCCTTTTAGTTACACCGATGCAGATTGCAAAAATGACACAAATTATTGCCAATAACGGGATGTCAACCGGACTTTGTCTGGTTCGAGGAACTGTGACAAATGGCAAACAGGAAATATTGCAAAAAGAAAAGGAAGTGCAGTGTATTTCCCGGGAAACAGCGGAAATATTGCAGCGGTTTATGGTAGGAACTGTACAGCATGGAACGGCAAACAATTTAGGGACTTTATCAGCCGGAGGGAAAACAGGTTCGGCAGAGGCTGCTGAAAATGGAGAAGAGGTAGTACATGGCTGGTTTACCGGATTTATTCCGGAAAAAGAGCCTTTATATACGATTACAGTGTTCGTTGAGCAAGGCGGATCGGGAAGAGCATCTGCGGTCCCGCTTTTTAAAGAGATAGCAGAATATCTGCTTGAAAATCAGAAGAGCGGCAATCCGGAGGAAGCGAGATAAGCCCTGAAGCTTTATAAAGACTTATCTCACTCTTCCGTTAAAATTCCAGTTCGTCAGAGAATGCTTCTTTCAGCTTTGAAATCGCTTTTTTTTCAATACGCGACACATAAGAGCGGGAAATACCAAGCTCTTTTGCCACTTCGCGCTGGGTTTTACAGCCCTGGCCGGACAAACCAAAGCGCTTGATAATGACGCTGCGTTCCCTGTCTTTTAAAAGCTCGGTAATTGCAGTATATAATTTTTTGACCTGTATTTTATTATCAATATCATCTAAAATGGCATCAGCATCTGTACCCAAGATGTCATTAAAGCTGATTTCATTGCCATCCTTATCTGTTCCAATCGGGTCATTTAAGGAAATTTCAACTTTTGCTTTTTTGTTGCTTCGAATGGACATCAATATTTCATTTTCGATGCATTTTGCCGCATAAGTAGCCAGACGTACTGATTTGCCGGCCTTATATGTATTTACAGCTTTAATCAATCCGATTGTGCCGATTGAAATTAAGTCATCCGGGTTTTTCCCTGTGTTGCCGTATTTCTTTGCAATGTGTGCTACCAATCTGAGATTGCGTTCCACCAGAATATTTTTCGCTTCCTTATCTCCTGATTCATAAAGCTTTAAGTAATAAGCTTCTTCTTTATCCGTCAGGGGCTGCGGGAAGGAATTACCCATAGAAACGTATGAGGAAAGCAATACCAGGGGATTTGATAGCAGCAGAGAAGTGAGGATTAATGATAGGCTCATTCTGAGATTCCCCTTTCCTAAATTGTCGGTCAATGTTAGAAGTATATGAAAGGAAATGGAAAATAGTGCCTGTCAGAAAAAAGAAATACATGGAATCACGTATTTATACTTCCTTTTAAATAAGGACCATTAAATGAAAGAAATTTTTAGACAGAAAATTGCACGCTTCTATAATAATTGATTGTCAGAGCCCCTTTAAGCGTGGTTTTTTATAGGAATTTTCTTTTATTAATTCATGATTTTTCATGCGTTTATACACTTGTATTAAGACACTCAAAATGCTACAATGTTATGTACGCATAGTTTGACAAAATATACAAAAAAATGATACACAATGAGGAATAAGAATGAAATCCAAAATAATTCTGGCTTCCGGTTCACCGCGAAGAATAGAAATAATGAAAAGCAATGGAATGATTCCGGAAATCGTGAAACCAGAAGTGGAAGAGACGCTGCCAGACCACATGACTGCGCATCAATCGGTAATGTATCTTGCTTTAAAAAAAGCACTTTATGTAGAGAAAAAATGCCGCGAAGGAATTATTTTAGCAGCAGATACTTTGGTATATAAGGACGAAATAATAGGAAAGCCAAAGAATTATGAGGATGCAGTACGAATTTTGCGTTTTTTAAGAAACCAGTCGCATTATGTTTTAACAGGGGTTGCTATTGTAGAAGCCCATACGGCGAGACGAAGCGTTTTTTATGAACAAACAGAGGTCATTTTTAAAGATTATTCCGATCAGGATATTGTAACTTATTTGGAAAGCGGAGAAGCTTGGGATAAAGCAGGAGCCTATGCCATACAGGGTGCGTTTTCTAAATACATTGATGCGTTTAAAGGAGATTATGATAATGTTGTCGGATTTCCATGGAAGCGCATAAAAAAAGAGTTGGATTTTCTCGGATTTGGGGAACTGTAATACAGAGAGGTTTCTTTCTTTCATAAAGGAAGGAAGTCTCAAGCATGAAACAAGAGAAACTGAAGAATTTGATTACAATAAAAGAAATGCCGCAAGAAGAGCGCCCACGTGAGAAAATGATGAAATATGGTGTTTCTTCCTTGTCAAATATTGAGCTCTTGTCTATTTTAATTGGAAGCGGGACAAGAGATGTAACGGCATTATCCTTAGCTGCAAGAATTATATCGCTTGAAAAAGATGGTATCTCTTTTCTTGCGCATTGTTTACCGCAGGACTTGTGTGCAATAAAAGGTGTCGGAATGGCAAAATCCTGCCAAATTGTCGCTGCGATTGCACTTGGAAAGCGCATTGCAACCAGACCGAAAGGCAAACGGATTCGCATCGAATCTCCAGATGAGGTTGCGGCGCTCTTTATGGAAGAACTGCGTTATCTGAAAAAGGAATTTTTCAGAATTTTATTATTAAATACAAAGAATGAAATCATAGGAGTGGAGGATGCTTCCATAGGCAACTTGAATAGTTCAATCGTTCATCCGCGTGAGATTTTTTGTTCTGCAATTAAGAAGAGTGCTTCTTCTATGATTGTTGTGCATAATCATCCGAGCGGGCATCCGAAACCGAGCCAAAATGATTTAGATGTGACAGTACGTTTAGTAGAAGCCGGAAAATTATTAGGGATTTCCGTAGTGGACCATCTAATCATCGGTGATGGCATTTATATTAGTTTGAAAGAAGAAGGACTGCTTTAAATTTGCAGGAAATGCAAAGCATATAGGGGGAAAATGACAATGAATTTTAGGTTTTTTTCACAGGATTTAGGAATTGATTTAGGAACGGCAAATACATTAATTTATTCAAAAAATAAGGGAATTATATTAAATGAGCCCTCTGTCATTGCAGTGGATGAGAGTACAAATCAGGTTTTAGCAACCGGACATGCGGCGAAGGAAATGCTGGGGAGAGCGCCAAAGCATATTCGCGTGGTGCGACCTTTGCAAGACGGCGTCATTTCTGATTTTGTCATGACGCAGACGATGCTGAAAGAATACTTGAACAGAGCAGTAGCGCAGCGCTCTGCATTTACTCAGATTCGTGTTGTGGTCGGGGTACCATCCGGTGTAACCGAGGTAGAAAAGCGTGCGGTGGAAGAAGTGGTACGTCAGATGGGCGCAAAGGATGTCTATATTTTAGACGAGCCGATGGCTGCTGCAATTGGATCAGGCCTTGACGTTGACGCGGCAAACGGATGTATGATTGCGGATGTGGGAGGAGGAACCTCTGATATTGCAATTATAGCTCTTGGAGGGCTTGTGGAAAGTACATCTCTTCGATTTGCAGGAGATAAAATGGATGAAGCCATTGTGGCATACATGAGAAAAAATTTCAATTTACTGATTGGAGAAAAGACCGCAGAAGAAATTAAAAAAACAGTAGGCTGTGTATTCCCGGATGAAGAAACAGAGAGCATATCCATGGAAGCCAGAGGACGGGATATTATCAGCGGCCTGCCAAAAACAATCACCGTGACATCTTCCGATATTATGAAAGCGTTAGAGGAGCCGATTGGTACATTAATCGAAGGAATCAAGACAACCTTAGAAAAGGCACCGCCGGAACTGGCTGCGGATATTGTAAACAATGGCCTTGTATTGACTGGCGGCGGCGCACTTCTTCGGGGAATGGACAGACTCATCAATTATAGTACTGGGATGCATGTAACCGTTGCAGAAAATGCTTTGGAGGCAGTTGCCGAGGGAACTGGAAAGAGCTTGGAAAGCATTGAAGGTGTAAAACGACACGCATACAGAAATAGAAAGTATTAATGGAGTGAAGAGCAGTGAAGTGGTTTAGAGAGCACACGAGACTGGCAATCATAATTGGTGTATTTTTGGTTTTAATCGTCATTATTGCAGCCTCCTTTATCAATCGAGGCAACAGCTCTTGGTTTGGCAAGAAAGCAGAAGGCGGCATTGCAAAAATTCAAGATCCTGTTTCCAGTGCGGGAAACGGGGTCAGCAACGGTTTTTCTGGAATCTTTCGGTTTCGTTCTATTGCAAAAGAAAATGAAAAGCTGAAAGAAGAAATTTCCAAGCTGAATCAGCAGATTATAAAAAACCGCCTGAGTGAGCTGGAGCTTGCTGAACTGAGAGAGTTATCAAATAGTTTGAATTATGTGGGCGCTGAAAAAGAATACGCCCATGTGACCGCAGATGTGATTGCACTGGATGGTTCCAGTTGGTTTAATTTATTTACCATCAATGCAGGGCTTGAGGAAGGGATAAAAAAGGATGCAATTGTTGTCGGCGGTGACGGATTAATCGGCCGTGTGCTAGAAGTCGGAAATCATTGGTCAAAAATTATATCTTTGATTGATGAAAACAGCAATGTCAGCTTTCAGGTTTCTCGTAACTTACAGCTTCTTGGTATTTTGTCAGGAGATGGAACCGGAGGGTTAAAGGGCTACATGCTGGACCCTGATGCGACAGTCGGAGAAGGAGATATGCTGCTTACTTCCGGTATTGGAATATATCCGCAGGGGATTCCAATTGGAAAGGTGAGCAGTGTCACGTTGGATACGGATTCTCTTTTAAAGACATTGACGATTGAACCTGTAGTTTATTTCAAAAACATTCAAAAAGTTACTGTTATTATTCCTGAATAATCCATTTTGCACGATGGAACTATCGAAAAAACTTCTGATATTGTTTTCAGTGATTCGTTTTAAAACTTTGGAGAATTTAGGAGCTTGCCATAGTATTCCTAAGTGATTAATTTAGGAATGGCTTACTATAAGAGAGGCGGAGACGTGAAATACGGTCATTCATTTTTACTTTTTCTCGCGGCATTCCTGCTGCAGTCGACAGTATTAAATCATCTGAGTTTTTTTGGAGTGACTCCAAATTTGGTTTTATGCCTTGTGATTGTGTTGACCTTTTTATATGAAGGGTATGCTGGGATTGCCGGTGGAATCTTATTTGGACTCTTACAGGATCTGTGCTTTAGCGAGATAATAGGAATTGCGTCTTTTTCTTACTTTATTATAGGCCTAAGCATTTTATATGTAAAAAACTTATTATATCAGGACAATGTTTTGTCCATATTGTTCATCACTATAAGCAGTACACTGAGTTATTGTTTCATATACTGGGCTGTTTTCTTTTTGTTCAATGGGCATTACCATTTTCTGTATATGATTAAAATACTGCCGATTTCTATTATATATAATAATATCTTTACCATTTCCTATTATATAATAATTGGAAAACAACTGGAAAAAAATCCAAAGGATCGGTATGTTTAATGGAGAAAATCTATGAATCATTGGATTAAATCAAGAAATAATCAAATATTGCTGGCAACTTGCATTTTAATGGGAATGCTTGTAGCCCGCCTTTTTTTCCTTACGGTGGTACAAGGCGGCGTTTGGTCAGAGGCTGCCACGAGTTTGAGTGTGAAAAAGCTTTATACTGTCGCGCCGCGTGGGCAGATTTATGATCGATATGGGCGCGTTCTGGCAGGGAACAAGCCAAGTTTTACTGTGCATTTCAGTGCCGGAGAACTAGATGACGAAGAAATCAATCGAGAGGCGCTGCAATTAATTGGAATATTAGAGGAAAACGGAGAAGCGTACCGGGATAATTTTCCGATTATTATGGATGGAAGCGGAGGCTTTTACTATACTTTTGATCGAACGATTGAAGAATGGTTGACCGCGCAGGGAATGCCGACAAACTTTACTGCAGAACAGGCCTTTAATGAAATTCGGAGCCGAAACGGGATTGATGAAGGAATGGATGCTTATGAAGCCCAGGCACAGCTGCAGACAGTATATAATGTATATCCTCCCATTTCTGTAAAAAATATGAGCTTCTTAGAAAGCCTTGAACGAAATAGCTTCTTGGATCGCTATTACCTAAAGCATAATTTGTCTGCAAAACAGGCTTTTTATGCGTTGCGTGAAAAATGCAAAATTGATGATTCTGTATCTGATTTGCAGGCTCGAAAGATTTTGATGATTCGAAATGAATTGGCTGCTCAAGGTTATCGCCGTTACATTCCGGCAACGATTGCAAAGGATGTTTCAGACCGTACAATTATTACCATTGAAGAGCGTAGCTCTGATCTGCAAGGCGTAGATGTGGTAGCAGAGTCTGTTCGCTATTATCCAAATGACAATACCGCTTCTCATTTAATCGGTTATTTAGGTCAAATCTCCGAAAGTGAAAAAGCAAGTTATATGGAAAAAGGATATAGTCTCAGTGATATGGTTGGCAAGGATGGTATTGAGAAGAAATATGAAGAGGTACTAAAGGGTGTAGACGGTGTAAAAAGTGTGGAAGTAAATGTACATGGGGAGCAGACCCGCGTAATTAATGACACAAAAACCGAAAAAGGAAAAGATGTTTATCTTACCGTTGATCTGGATATTCAAAAGACGGCTGAAAATGCACTGGAGCAAGCTTTACTTGCAATTCAAAGAGGGGGCTCCTTTCAAAGCAAATGGGGCAACTATAAATATGGAACAGCATATCCGAATGCAAACGTAGGTGCTGTCGTAGCGCTGGATGTCAAAACGGGAGATGTCTTAGCAATGGCAAGCTACCCTGACTTTAATCCGAACTTATTTGCAACAGGGATTACAAAAGAAGACTGGCAGTCTTTACAGGGAAAGAATCTGCGTGATCCACTTTCTCCGGTTCCTCTCTTTAACGTTGCGGCAAGGACTGCAGTACAGCCAGGGTCCACTTTTAAGCTTGTTACTGCAACTGCTGCACTAGAGAGCGGTCTGGAGCCGAACCGGAAGCTTCGCGATGGCGGATATATAAAATTAGGGCAGCGTACTTATGGATGCCTTTTATGGAACCGTTATAAAAGAACACATGGCCCGGTTAATTTGTATGAGGCAATTGAGGTTTCCTGCAACTATTATTTCTATGATTTAGTCTCAAATAAGGATTACACAAAGGGTTCGTCTCTGGGGTTGGATCGCTCGATGGGCATTGAAAAAATCATGGAGTATGCGCAGCAATATGGATTGGGACTGCCAACGGGGATTGAGATTCCCGAAACCGTTGCATCTGTACCAACTGCGGCAGGGAAAATGAAAAATACAAAGAATGCCTTGCGTAATGTACTGTTCAGCCGTGCAGAATTATACTTTACAAAAGAAACGATTGCGGATAAAGAAAAATTGAATGGATACATCGACGAAATTGTAAGCTGGACGGAAGAAAATCCAAGCTATGCAGAAACTCTGAAAAGAATGAGAAACAGCGGATTAAAAGAAGAAATGCAGGACGTAGTTGCCGAGCTTTGTAAGTTTTCCTATTATAATATGGCTGCGTTCACAACGGGAGACGAGTTGAATATCTCAATTGGACAGGGAGAAAATGCATATACCCCGCTTCAAATGGCAAATTACATTGCAACGCTTGCGAATAAAGGTGTTTTAAACAAGGTAAGCCTTGTGAAGGGCGTTGGAGGAAGCGGAACCGTTGAAAAAGAGGCCGGAACGAAGATGAATATCACAGATGATTCTATTTTCGATGACTTGATTGAAGGAATGCGCCGTGTTGCGGTGGGCTCTCAGGGAAGTGCGAGAAGTGTCTTTGGTAATTTTCCGGTAACCGTCGCCGCGAAGACCGGTACGGCAGAAAGAGGGGGGAAGGTAAACCCTCCGGATGAAGTTGAATATATAAAAAAATATCTTTCCAAAATTGATGGGCGTCTGCAGTGGAGCGCGGTGGAAGAAAAAATGTACAGCCTGATGGATGAATACCCGGATATTTATCAGACGAAGAATTCTGCTGTTCGGCAAGCTGTTATGCTTTTAAGCAATGGGAAGGTAACTGCGGCAAAGATTGATGCATACAAGGCCGATTACGATAATTTTGCATGGTTTGTATGCCTTGCACCGATTGAAGATCCTCAGATTGCGATTTCTGTTCTGCTTTTCCAGGGCGGATCCGGCGGATATGCCGCGCCGATTGCAAGGGAAATTATCGCACAGTATATGGGCTTAGATCAAACATATGCTGATTACGATTTGAGCACGACGATAACACAGTAAGGAGTAAAGAGAGTATGAACGAAGTCATAGTAATAGCCTCTGGAAAAGGGGGTGTCGGCAAGACAGTTTTTGCAGCGAACATGGGAGCTGTATTGGCTCAGCGTGATGCAAAAGTATTGCTTTTGGACATGAATATGGGCTTACGGAATCTTGATCTCTGTTTAGGAATGGAAAGTCGTGTTGTGTATGACGTTTCAGATGTATTATTTGGAGTATGCCGTTTGAAACAGGCGCTGATAAGGGATCGTCGCTTTACAGAGCTGTATTTTATGTCGGCGGCACAGGGAAAAGAAAGTGCAAAGCTGGATGCGGGGCAGGTGCAGTCACTCTATGCAAAGCTAAGAGAAATGTTTGATTATATTATTGTAGATGCGCCTACCGGCATTGGGCATGGATTGGAGCTTGCAGCTGCAGGTGCTGACAGAGCTGTCATTATAGCAATTCCCGAATATGCTTCCTTGCGGGATGCGGATATGGTGGATCGCATTCTGACTGATTATGGGATTGAAAATAGAAAGTATGTGGTAAACAAGGTGAAGGCAGAGCTTTTCGGACAAGGAAGCTTCCCGAGCCTGGAAGAGATGTCGGAGGTGCTGCGTATGGAAATGGCAGGAGTCATCCAATATGATGAAAACATACATATTGCTGCAAATAATGGCGTCCCAATCGTTTATAAGCAGGGTACATACGTTTCTGACAACTTTAATCATATCGTAGATCGAATCTTGAAGTAAAAAACGAAATCATTTATATTTTAAAATTAAAAAATCATGTCTGCTTTTTCTAGGCAGCATGATTTTTTTTGTTTTTTTATTAAGAGAAAGAGAGCAAGAATTTCCCTGATATGAACAGAAACAATCAAAAATTGCACCGCATCGCTTAGAAATTAATCAATTTACTTCGCATTCCGATATTTAAAATGAGTCCAAGTGCAATCATGTTCGTAACAATGGAGCTTCCTCCATAGCTGATAAAGGGAAGTGTAATACCAGTTACCGGCATAAGTCCCATAGTCATACCTATGTTTTCGAAAATTTGGAAGGTGAACATTGCAAACATTCCGGTTACAACGAGAGCACCGTATAAATCCTTTGCATTGTCAATAATACGCATAATGCGGTAAAGAAATAAAGTGTAGAGTCCAATTACAACCCCTCCGCCCAGCATACCTAATTCTTCAACAATTACCGAGAAAATAAAATCAGACTTCTGAACCGGCAAGAATTTTAATTCCTTTTGCGTTCCTTGAAATAGTCCTTTCCCGAAAAATCCACCTGAGCCAACTGCAATTTTAGACTGCAAAACTTGATAATTTCCAGGGAGTGAAGTATCAGAAGGATTTAAAAATGCATCAATTCTTATTTTTTGATGGTCTTCCATTAGAAAATAAGCAATTGGCATACAAGCGGCAACGCCTCCCAGCAGTTTTGCATAAAGCTTTCCGTCCACACCGGCAGAAAAAATCATGACCGCAGCAATTACGCAAAAAACTAGAACGTTCCCAAGGTCCGGCTGAATTAAGATTAAAAATAAGAAGGGAAATGCGTATAAGCCGCAGCGGGCAATCCCTTTAAATGTACATAAATCTTCCTTATGGCGGCACAGGAAATGAGCAAACATAAGAATAAAGCTGATTTTGACAAGCTCAGCAGGCTGGAGATTAATCGGGCCGAAGTTAAGCCAGCCGCGAGCACCTTTTTGAGAGCTACCTAGACCGGGGATATACACGCACAGTAACAGGGCAATAGAAGCAATATAAAATATTTTTTCGAATTTTTTAAATATGCCGTAATCAAAAAGTAAAATAACGATGATAGCGGCAATGCCCAGGATGTAAGCGACCAGCTGTATCTGCATGTCCCGATTAAAGACAAAGTGCTGCGCATAGGCGGTGCTGCCTATCATAGTGACGCTGATTGCAGCAAAAAAAAGCGGGAGAATCAGCAATGTTTTATCGATATTTTTAAGCAGATTTATAAAATAGTTCATGGATTATAGACCTCGTTTTCTTGACATTTTCTTGACATTCGTATACAAAACATTATAATATATATAGTGTGATTATATCAATATTTAATTATGTAATGCGGAATATTTAGTAAAATAACAATGGAAAAAAATGCATGAGCGCAGTGTGTTTTTGAATGAAAAGTAATGCGCAGAAAGACGAGGTGCATGATTATTAACCCAATTATTGCAGTGATAATTGGAATATTTGCCTTAGCTTTCGGACTTTTAGCCGGATATATATTCAGGAAAAATGTTGGCGAGCGAGCCATTGGCAGTGCCGAACAAAAAGCGAGGAATATGATCCTGGATGCGGAAAACAAATCGGAAACGATTAAAAAAGAGATTACGTTGGAAGCAAAAGAAGAAGCTCATCGTATGAGAAGTGAAGTAGAGCGTGAAGTTCGAGAGAGAAGAGCAGAAATCCAAAGATCAGAAAAAAGATTGATTCAGAAAGAAGAATCCATAGATCGAAAGGTCGAAAACATTGAGAGAAAAGAAGAAAGCATTACACGCAAAGAGCAAGTCTTGATAGACAAAGAAAAAGAATTAGATAGCTTCATCAGCAAACAGATTGAAGAACTGGAACGAATTTCAGGCTATACTGTGGAGGATGCAAAGCAGTTACTTTTATCCAATGTTGAAAAAGAAGTACGTTATGAAGCATCACTCTTGATCAAAGACATTGAATCGAAAGCAAAAGAAGAGGGCGACAAGAAAGCGAAGGAGATTATTACCGGAGCAATTCAGCGGTGTGCCGCAGACCATGTGGCAGAAACAACGGTTTCCGTCGTACCACTTCCAAACGATGAAATGAAGGGAAGAATCATCGGAAGAGAAGGGCGCAATATTCGTGCAATTGAGACTTTGACCGGAATTGATTTGATTATTGACGACACTCCAGAAGCTGTTATCCTTTCCGGATTTGACCCTGTAAGGCGTGAAATCGCCCGCCTGTCTTTAGAAAAACTGATTGTAGACGGACGTATCCACCCTGCCAGAATCGAAGAGATGGTAGAAAAAGCAGAGCGTGAAGTCAATAATATTATTAAAGAAGAAGGCGAAGCGGCCACTTTTGCCGTTGGAATTCACAACCTGCATCCTGAACTGATTAAGCTTTTAGGAAGACTAAAATATCGTACAAGCTATGGTCAGAATGTATTGAAGCATTCCATTGAAGTTGCTCACTTAGCAGGTCTCATGGCCGGCGAACTGGGAATGGATGTGAAGCTTGCAAAACGTGCTGGATTACTGCACGATATTGGAAAAGCAGTCGACCATGAAGTAGAAGGAACGCACGTTGATATCGGTATTGATTTACTGAAAAAATACAAAGAATCCGAAGCTGTTATCAATGGTATGGCAGCCCATCACGGAGATTATGAACCGAAGAGCATGGAAGCGGTACTGATTGCAGCGGCAGATGCACTTTCTGCGGCAAGACCGGGTGCGAGAAGAGAAACGCTCGATACATATATCAAGCGCCTCCAGAAGCTTGAAGAAATTGCAAATACTACACCTGGTGTAGATAAGTCATTTGCAATTCAGGCAGGACGTGAGATTCGTATCATTGCGAAACCGGATGAAATGTCCGATGATTCAATTGTATTCTTAGCAAGAGAAATCAGTAAAAAGATTGAAAGTGAACTGGAATACCCTGGACAAATTAAAGTCAATGTGATTCGAGAAACCAGAGCAATTGACTACGCGAAATAATGGATTTATAATTAAAAACACCTACTGTGCAAACAGTAGGTGTTTTCTTATACAAGTGAAAGTGGAATGTGAGAGGCAATAAATTCCACGATTCTACTTGTACTATGATATGATAAGTATAAAGGAAGTTAAAAATATTACGTTTAATTTATTGTATATTTGCAGGGGATGAAAGAGGAGCGGTATGAAAAAACTAAAAAATTACCAAAGAATACTCTTAATAAGTATTGTATTTGTGTGCGTACTTTTCTCTGTCAGGTATGCAGCACAGTTGTGGGTGGCCGAAAAACCAAACAATCCCAATCGAGGTGATGATACAGAGAAAAAGCAAGAACTCAATTTAAGCAATCAAGTAGAAATAACCTCAAATTATGAAAAAAATGAAGTGAAAACACTGGAAAGCTTTATTCTCAAAGGATGGGGGCTATTAAGATGCGATGGGGAATCGGCAATCGCGGAGGGAGATTTAAATGGGGATGAGATACCGGATAAAGCATTTGTAATCGAAAAAGAGGAAAGTGACACTCCTGACTATAAAATGCAACGGAATCTAGTCATTATTTTTGGTAACACAGAGGGTAGTTATGATGAATCAATAACTGTAGAGAATGCAATCTTGCTTTCCGATGAAGGGGGACCTTTTGGCGATCCTTTTCAAGCGCTTATTATAGAGCGGGGAAGTTTGCTATTGAAATTCATGGGAGGTTCAGCAGAAAAATGGGATAGATGTTTTCGATTTAGATATCAGGATCGTGGATGGTATTTAATTGGTTTCACAGAAGGTCGGTATGAGGCAGCGGGGGATGCAATGGAACGGCTGCAAAACGATTATAATTAGTGACCGGTGATTCTATAAGTGAGGTATTAAAAGACGGAGAAATTAAAAGGATAGAGAAGAAAGTAGAGAAAAAGAAGCTGTTGAATCTCAATGATTTCATTGCAGCAGAATATGATGTACAATTTTAAAAATACAGGCAGACTCTGTAAATGGAAAGCGTCTGCCTGTGTTTTACTATATTTTCAAAACTATTTTAGGATGATCGTCTGAGAGCTTATTTGTCATATAAGCATTTTGCAAGCTTGGTAAACATCATATCGCGATAACGGATTGCTTCTTCGTCTTTCCCGTCGGAATAGTCATAAAAACCAGCGCCGTTTTTTACGCCATAGTGATTTGCTTCAAATGCTTCTTTGAGAAGTCCAAAGCTGTCATCGGCAGTGGAGAGATCTTTAAATAAGTAGGAAGAGATATTTTGGAAGATGTCAAGCCCGCCTAAATCAGCAACTTGGAAAGGTCCCAGGCATGCATAACGAAGTCCCAGGCCGTATTTCATCACGTCATCAATCCCTTCTGTAGAAGCGATTCCCTGCTCAGCAATATGCAGACACTCTCTCATGATTGCAAATTGAATCCGGTTTAATACAAATCCAGGAGCATCCTTTACGATGACTGGTTTTTTATCTACCTTTAATGCTAAGTCATGGACAATTTTTGCATTCTCTTCTGTCGTTTTTTCTCCTTTAATGACTTCAATGAGAGGGATGATATGCGGTGGATTAATCCAGTGCATCCCTGCAAATCTTTCAGGATTTTTTACAACTTCGGCAATTTTTGTAATGCTTAAGCCGGAGGTATTGCTACAAAGTACCGCATCCTCCGGAACAATGTTTGAAACTTCTCCCCAGAATTTATGTTTCACATCCAGCTTTTCAAGAATGGCTTCAACGACAAAGTCTGCGCTGCTAAAAGAGGAGATATCGGAGGAATATTGGATTCGAGATAGAAGATTTTCTGATTCTTCTTGTGTAAGAATACCTTCTGAAACCTCCGTTTGCTGATTCAATGAGATTAGATTTTTTGCTTTGTCCAGTGCCTGCGGGAAGAGATCGTATAGAGTTACCTCATAACCATATTTCGCGAAGGTTTCTCCCATAGAAGAACCCATTGTTCCAGCGCCTGCAATTACAATATTTTTTATTTCGCGCATGTCTTCCTCCTTTGATTTATTCTTCTTCCATTTGCTTTAAGTTCGGGCTGATACTCAATTCTGCTTCCGTCACAGCTTGAATTTGCTCTACCGTGTAGTCGGGATGCAGCTCAGTGAGGAGAAGCCCGTCTGGTGTGACCTCAATTACGCCCATTTCAGTTACAATTTCATTTACAACACCAACTGCGGTTAGCGGAAGTGTACATTTTTTCAATATTTTAGGGGCGCCTTTTGCTGTATGTGTCATCGCAATGATAACCCGTTTTGCACCGACGACTAAGTCCATCGCACCGCCCATACCGGGAACCATTTTACCTGGAACAATCCAGTTTGCAAGGTTTCCCTTTTCATCGACCTCTAATGCGCCGAGTATAGAAGCATCTACATGTTTTCCACGGATGATTCCGAAAGAAGTCGCACTGTCGAAGAACATGCCTCCGGGTAAAATTGTCACATATTGCCCTCCCGCATTTACAAGATGCGTATCCTCTGTACCGGATTCCGGTACAGGGCCAAGTCCAAGAAAACCATTTTCCGAATGGACGGTGACATCCACACCATCTGGAAGGTAATTTGCTACAAGCGTTGGAAGGCCAATCCCCAGATTGAGAACATAGCCGTCTTTAATTTCTTTTGCAACTCGTTTTGCAATGCGTTCTTTTATATCTGCCATGCTTTTTCGCCTCCTACAATGAAATCAACAAAGATACCGGGGGTCACAACATCATCTGGATCAATCTCACCAACTTTAAGAATTTCTTCTGTGCCTACAATCACATGCTCGGCAGCGGATGCCATCAAAGGATTAAAGTTTCTTGTTGTCTTTGTATAGATACTATTTCCAAATTCATCACATTTAAATGCACGAATAAGTGCAAAATCCGCTGTTAACGGGAGCTCAAGCAAATACTCGGTTCCCTTTACAGTAAGCGTTTCTTTGCCTTCGGCAACCAATGTGCCAACACCGGTCGGTGTCAGTATTCCGCCCAGTCCAAAGCCGCCTGCGCGTATTTTTTCAGCAAGAGAGCCTTGCGGCACCAATTCTAATTCGAGAACGCCTGAGTTTTTTTGTTCGGCAACAATTTTTGTCATACCAACGTGTGAAGCAATTAATTTTTTTACCATGCCCGCTTCAAGCAGTTTGCAGATTCCACGCCCGGGAAGACCACCATCGTTCCCGATAATAGTCAAGTCTTTTACGCCTTTTGCGACAAGTGCATCAATTAAATTCTCAGGAGTTCCTGTTCCAAGAAAGCCGCCAATCATGATGACAGCGCCGTCCTGGATCGGTTCAACAGCTTGGGATGCAGTTGTGATTTTTTGTTTCATGAAAATACCTCTTTTCTTCTAAACAATGCCCATAGATCCAAGAATAATAATAACGACACAGGAAATTGCAGGAATCACTACAGTACACATACCGATGTTTCCATAGCATTCTTTATGTGTCATACCGGTTACATTCAAAAGTGTGATAACAGCACCGTTGTGAGGAAGTGTATCAAGTCCGCCGCACGCTACAGAAGCAACACGGTGGAGCACTTCCGGGCTGATGCCAAGAACCGCTGCTTTTTCAATAAATTGCTCAGAGAAAGTTGCGAGCGCAATGCTTAATCCGCCGGAAGCAGAGCCCGTAATACCGGCAAGAACGGAAGAGGAAATGGCTTCGCCGATTAGCGGATTATCGGAAATACTAAGCATTCCCGCTGCGACTAAGCTAAATCCTGCCAAGGTCTTGATTACGTTTCCGTAGCCAACCTCAGAAGCGGTATTCATGACAGCCAGGAAGGAACCGGAAACACCTTCTCTGAGACATTCTGTAACACCTTTGTCAAAACGTTTATAGTTAAAAAGAATAACAAGAGCGATTCCAATAATCAGAGCAATGATGAGACTCCACGTTCCGGAGACTGCCTTAAATGTAGTTTCATATTCAGATTCCAGATAAGAAGAATCCATACCCGGTAATACCCACTTGGAAAAAACAAAGTTTGCGATGATAACTACAATGATTGGGAGAATGGAAGTCATGAAAGATGGTAACCGAGAAGGATCCATAACCTGGAGATTTTCATTTTTATGCTCTCCATATCCTTCACCGGCAGCTTTTGCTCTTTTTTCCACAAAAGTCAGCCAATACATGCCGCCGAACAGCATGACACATGCAGCAACAATACCTAAAATCGGTGCGGCAAATGCATCCGTACCAAAGTAAGACATTGGGATTGCATTCTGAATCTGCGGAGTTCCCGGAATTGCTGTCATGGTAAACGTAAATGCGCCGAGTGCGATTGCCGGAGGGAGAATTCTCTTTGGAATATCTGCCTCACGGAACAGTGCAGCACCGATTGGATAGATTGCAAATGCTGCAACAAATAGGGATACGCCGCCATAAGTGATAACGGCACAAGATAAAACAACCGCCCAGATTTCTTTTCCTTTGCCGATTTTTGTGGTAATGAATTCGGCAATTGCGTTTGCTGAACCGGAAACATCCATGACTTTTCCAAATACAGCACCCAAAAGAAACATAGGGAAATACGCTTTGATATAGCCAGCTAAAGATGGCATGAACTTTTCTGTGTAAGTCGCTAGAAGATGAAAACTTCCACCATCAAATACAACGAATGCGGCGGCAAGACATGCCAGCACAGGAGCGATTAAGATTACGGACCAACCTCTGTACGCAAGGTACATCAATAAGAATAGAGAAAGAATAATGCCAATAACGCCTATCATACATATGCCTCCTTAAATCATTCAATGAAAATTATAAAATATAAGATAAAAAATTATTTCATTGCAGGGGGAAATCAGCCGGCTGTCCAGCCGCCGTCAATTGTGAGTGCTGAGCCTGTGATGTTATTTCCTGCTTCTGAGCAGAGGAATTTGACAACTTCCGCAACTGTGGATGGTTCAAGAAGTGTTTTGACTGCTGCTTTCTGAAGCATGATTTTACTTACAACTTCTTCTTTTGAAATACCGTGGTTTTCAGCCTGAGCTGCAATTTGGTTATCCACCAAAGGGGTTCGAACATAAGCTGGGCAGATGGAGTTTACAGTGATTCCGTAAGCGCCGCCTTCTAGGGCAGCCGTTTTTGTTAAGCCTGTTAATCCATGCTTTGCGGATACATAGGCTGATTTAAATTCAGAAGCCACGAGACCATGTATTGAATTCAAATTGATGATGCGTCCCCATCCTTGTTCTTTCATGGATGGCCATGCATACTTAGTAAGAAGAAACGGTGCGGTGAGCATGAGTGAAATCATGAAATCCCACTTGTCCTCTGGAAAGTCTTCAATGGCAGAAACCGTTTGGATTCCAGCAACATTAACGAGAATATCCACCTTGCCATATTTGTTGAGTGCAAAATCGACAAGTGCTTTACAGGATTCGCGTTTACTCAAATCTGCGGTGTAAAAACTCTGACCGAATTGTGATGCGGACTCTTTCAGTTTGGCTTCGTTAACGTCTGCCATTACCACATTCACACCGGAGTTTGACAACATTTCGGATACGGAAAGTCCAATGCCGCTAGCGGCACCTGTAACAATAGCTACTTTTTTATTTAACATAACACACACTCCTTTTTTCTTTGATTAGAAAAGATAAAAAAACGGTGTAAGGCCTTACCAAACTAGATATTGCAAAGAACATGCCACTTTAAATATAAAAATCTCAAACCGTCTGTTTCCAAGGGGTCTGAGATTTTTTGTAAAAAATAAAACAAAGAGATAAGAGGAAAAATGCTGAAAAAAACGAGGTTTTGTAAAGTTTTCCGTACAAACGAAAAAACGGATATGCTAAAATGTACGGATTTGTGAACAAAATAGAGAAACTGTGTACGGATTAGCGGATTTTCTATTTTTATTTCAAAAAATTTCTATGATTTTTGTGAAAATTTTCAGGATTCAAATGCAATATCATACTTTTCTAGTTTTTCATAAAGGCTTGTCCTGCTAATTCCCAGTTTCTTTGCGACGACTGATTTCTTTCCGTTATTTTGCATCATTGCATTTACAATGGTTAGGCGCTCCGTTTCTTCGAGAATATTTTTAAGCGTCTTACTGATTTCATCGCAAGGAATTCCCGTCAGCTTATTATGAAGGTGCTTTGTTTTTATAATTAGATCATCATCGATGAAATTAATGGCACGTTCGAGAATGTTTTCAAGCTCACGAACGTTTCCGGGCCAATTGTAACGCTTTAGGTATTCGATTGCACGGCTTGAAATACCTTGCACAGGGACACCTTCCTTTTGCGAGAGCTTTTCAATCAGAGCACTGACCAAAAGGGGGATATCTTCCCGCCGTTCACGCAAAGGTGGAATTGTGATGCTAATGACATTCAGCCTGTAAAACAAATCAGAGCGAAATTGTTCCTGATCAATCATTTCATACAGGTTTTTGTTCGTCGCAGCTAAAATACGGACATCGATTTTTTCCTTTACATGGGAACCGATTTTTTGAATTTCTTTGTCTTGAAGCACACGGAGTAATTTCACCTGCATCTGCATTGGTAAATCTCCGATTTCATCAAGAAATAAGGTTCCTTTGTTCGCCGCTTGAAACAAGCCGGAGCGCCCGCCTTTTTGCGCACCGGTAAAGGAGCCTTCCTCATAGCCGAACAATTCGGATTCCAGAAGGTTTTCAGGGATGGAGGCGCAGTTTAGACAAATCAGCGGCTGCTGGCTGCGCTTGCTTGCATTGTGAATCGCGTGAGCAAAGAGCTCTTTTCCGGTGCCGCTTTCTCCGAAGATTAAAACATTTGAATTGTTTTTTGCAATTTTACGGATGGTTTCTTTTAAAACCGTCATGGTTTCACCGTTTCCGATTAAATCTTCTACGGTATATTTTGCGGAATTAATTTTCCCAAATTTATTTTTATATAAAGAAAGCTCCTGCTCCATCTCATTAATTCTTGTGTATAATCCATGGAGTTCCTTTAAATTCTTGAATAGGACTCTGCCAAAAACGCCGATAAGCTCCCCGTCTTTGATAATGGGAACACGGGTTGCAATCATATTTTGGCCGTTAATGTGCTGCATTTGTGCAATTTCGGCTTTCTTTGTTTCTAAAACAATGTGAAGCCTGGTATTTTCAATGACATCACATACATGCTTTCCGATTGCGTCCTGCTTTTTTACCTTTAGATAATCGGCATAGGAATCACTGAGCATTTCAATGATGCCGTCTTTATTTATAACCACGATAGCTTCGTTTGTGGCATTTAGGATTAAATCCAGTAAGATGCCCTCGTTCATTTCCCTAAAACTACTTTTTTCAATCATGACTATCCTCTCACCGTCAATACTCGGAGATTTCTGCGGTTCGTTTACCGTTTTCAGGTTAGTTGACGTTTTCTAATGGTGCTTTCATTTTAATTGAAATAAAAAGCAATG
The DNA here is from genome assembly GCA_963521065.1 of uncultured Anaerovorax sp. Classification (GTDB taxonomy): domain Bacteria; phylum Bacillota; class Clostridia; order Peptostreptococcales; family Anaerovoracaceae; genus IOR16. The sequence goes on from CAUQTI010000007.1 coordinate 64,422, forward strand.
TCAATTTCTCATCTTACCTTGCAGTTTCAATAAAAATCGGAGTATAATAAATAAGTATGACAAAATTAAGATTACGATAAAAGAGATATCATGGAAGGTGTCAGGATGTTTGTATATTTAGACAACAGTGCAACAACAAAGCAATACGATAAGGTAACAGAGAAAATGCTGCAGTGCATGAAGGATCAATTTGGAAATCCTTCCTCCCTGCATCGCTTAGGGATTGCGGCGGAAAAAGAAATAAAGGACGCAAGGCGGACTGTGGCAAATGTTCTGCAAGCCAAGGAAGAGGAAATCTATTTTACTTCCGGAGGAACAGAAAGCGATAATACGGCTATTTTGGGAGCGGCAAAGGCAGGAAAGCGCAGAGGGAAAAAAATAATCACTTCGAAAATTGAGCATCCGGCAGTGTTAGAAGCTTGCCGTTATTTAGAGCAAAAAGAAGGCTTTTGCTGTATATACCTTGACGTAGACAAAGCTGGAAAAGTAAATTTAGAGCAATTGAAAAAAGAAATAGATGAAGAGACAATCTTGATTACGATTATGCATGTAAATAATGAGCTCGGTACGATTCAGCCAATTTCAGAGATTGGAACAATGAAGAAAGAAGGTACACTCTTTCATACCGATGCAGTGCAGTCGTTTGGAAAAGAAAAAATAAAGCTCGATCACAGTGACGTAGACTTGCTGTCTTTAAGCGGTCATAAAATTCATGGGCCAAAGGGAATCGGGGCGTTATATATAAAGCAGGGAATCCACATCCCGTCATTTATTTACGGGGGCGGACAAGAAAAAGGCTTTCGATCAGGGACAGAGAATGTTCCGGCGATTGCAGGGCTGGGCAAAGCAGTACAGGTAGCGGCGGAAGACTTGCATGAGAAAACGAAGCATGTGAGAAACGTGCGACAGCATTTGATGGAAGGAATACAGGAAAAGATTCCGGAGGTCCAGATTAACAGCCCTACGGGGGAGCTATGCAGTCCGTATATTTTAAATGTCAGTTTTCTTGGATGCAGAGGTGAGGTGCTTTTGCATACGTTGGAGCAAAAGGGAATCTTCGTTTCGACGGGATCGGCCTGCTCTTCGAAGAAGAAAGGGAGCCATGTTTTAAAAGCTGCAGGATTGTCAGACGAAGCAATTGAAGGGGCTGTCCGCTTCAGCTTCAGTGAGGACAATACGCTGGAAGAAATGGATTATGTACTGGAAGAAACCGGGAAGGCAGTTGCGTCGATGCGCAGGCTTCGCGGTGCGATGGGAAAAAAACGAGGATAAAATAGTAGGAGGAATTATGTCAGAAAGAAATACTTATATTGTACGTTGCGGTGAAGTTGCTTTAAAGGGGTTGAATAAACCGTATTTTGAAAGGATGCTTGTAGATCGTATCCGTAAAGTTATGAAAAAGTTTCAAGAGATTGAAGTAAAAAGAGAAGAAGGGCTTATCTTTGTAAAAACCCCGTCTGATTTACAGTCTGAGGTGGTGACACGGGAGATTTCCAGAGTATTCGGTGTGGCTTCCATCAGCCCTGCGGTTGAAATTGATATTTCAGAGGGAGATGCAGAGGCCGTCATGGATAAAATTGGACAGGCTGCGGTCGCCTATATGCTCAGATTGATTGAGGAAAAAGGGATTAAAACCTTCAAAGTGGATGCAAAGAGAGCGAATAAGGCGTTTCCTATCGAATCTCCACAAATTGGACGAATCATTGGAGCGAAGATACTGATTGGATGTAAGGTGCTGAAGGTAGACGTTCATGCGCCGGATTGCAAGCTGTTTGTTTCGGTGAGAAGAGAAAAGGCGTATGTATTTGAGCAAAAGGTTTCCGGCTTCGGAGGACTTCCGCTTGGAACGAATGGAAAAGGAATGGTGCTTCTTTCCGGAGGAATTGACAGCCCGGTGGCTGCCTTTATGATGGCAAAGCGAGGGATGATGATTGAAGCGGTTCATTTTCACTCTTACCCGTATACCAGTGAAAGAGCATGGGAAAAGGTGCAGGATTTGGCCCGCATTGTAGCCGGATACTGTGGGAGAATTCGGATACACAGCATCAATTTGCTTCCAATTCAGGAGGAAATTGTACAGCATTGTCCGGAGGAAGAAATTACGATTTTGGTTCGCCGATTTATGATGCGCTTAGGCGAACTGGTTGCAAAAGATACAGGAAGCCTGATGCTGATTACAGGAGAAAACATTGGGCAGGTTGCGAGCCAGACTGCAGAGGCTTTGGTTGTAACCGATGCATCGGTTCAAATGCCGGTGATGCGCCCTTTAATTGCTATGGATAAAGTGGATATTATGGAATTGGCGAAGCAGATTGGAACTTATGAAACCTCCATTCTGCCTTATGAAGATTGTTGTACGGTGTTTTTGCCGAAGCATCCGGCGACGAAGCCGAAGCTTGATAAAATTTTGGAATCAGAGAGTCGCCTTCCTGTTGAAAAATTGATTCAGGATGCATTTGAGAGCAGAGAAGCAGTTATGATTTACGGAAAAGAGTAAGACAGAAAGGAAAGAAGATTATTGAAGCTGGTAATCGCAGAAAAGCCCAGTGTAGCAAGAGAAATCGCGGGAGTTATCGGGGCCTCGAAAAAAGAAAACGGTTTTTTTTCCGGTAGTGAGTATATGGTTTCATGGTGCGTCGGACATTTAATAGAGACGGTGATGCCGGAAGTGTACAATGAAGCATATCAGAAATGGAATATCTTTGATTTGCCGATTATTCCGAAGGAATGGAAATATAAAGTAACAGAAACTACGGAGAGCCAGTTTCGCATATTGAAGAATCTAATGGACCGTGAAGAAATAACGGAAATTGTCTGTGCGACAGATGCAGGGCGCGAGGGAGAATTAATCTTCCGTCTTGTGTATGGGCAGGCCGGTTGTACGAAACCATTTCATAGGCTTTGGATTAGCTCAATGGAGACAAAAGCAATTAAGGAAGGGTTCGCAAAGTTAAAAGATGGTACACAGTATGACCGACTTTATCAGGCTGCTTTGGCTAGAATGCAAGCAGATTGGCTTGTGGGAATAAATTTTTCCAGATTGTTCGGTTGCCTTTCTTATACAAGTCTGAATGTAGGACGGGTGCAGACCCCGACGATTAATCTTATGGTTGAACGGCAGAAAGCGATCGACCAGTTTGATGCGAAACCGTATTATATATTGACTGCGGATTGTAAGGAATTTTCCGCGACAAATCGGGTGGAGAGTGAGCAGGAGAGCAAACGGATTCTGGAAAAGTGCGATGGGAAAGATGCATTTGTGAAATCATTAACGAAATCGCCGGTGAAGGAAAATCCGCCGGCTTTGTATGATTTAACTACTCTGCAAAGAGATGCCAATAAGCTGCTTGGGTTTTCTGCACAAAAAACGCTGGACTATACCCAGGAGCTTTATGAGAAAAAATTAGTGACCTATCCGAGAACCGACAGCCGTTATCTGACCTCAGATATGAAAGAAACGGCGTCACAGATTCTGAACGGTATTTTAAGTGCATCGTATTTAAAAGAAGAGACGAAAAATACATACGGAAATCAGGCTGCAGACATAGAACGGCTGATTAATGATAAAAAAGTGACCGATCACCATGCAATTTTGCCAACGATGGAAGCGTCGCGAGTGAAAGTAAAACTTGCACCGGAGGAAGGCAGTATTTTTCTTTTGATTGTATACCGTTTTTTAGAAGCTGCTTATCTTCCCCATGAGTATATAAAAACTGAAATAGTGTTATCCATAGAAGGTGAGGAATTCAAGGCATCCGGCCGTCAAATTACAGAAGATGGTTTTAAGAAGATTCACAAGCAGTTGACGGAGCTTTTACAGGAAAGAGCAAAGAAGAAAAGGAAGAAAAGTGAAAAAGAGGAACAGCTCCTTCCGGTACTGGCGGAAGGAGATTGCATCCCTAGCGTAAAGGTGACTTCAAAGGAAAATAAAACTACTCCGCCCAAGCCATTTACGGAAGACACACTGCTTTCCGCAATGGAAAATGCGATGAAAACATTAGAGGATGAAGAATTAAAGAAAGAAGTTGCAGGTGCCGGGCTTGGTACTCCGGCTACGCGTGCAGGGATTATTGAAAAGATTATAAAGACGCAATTCATTGAAAGAAAAGGAAAAAACCTAATACCGACAGAGAAAGCGTATCGTTTGGTGGAAACTGTGCCGGAAAAAGTCAAAAGTGCACAACTTACCGCAGAGTGGGAACAGAAGCTGGAGCTAATCTACAACGGAGAGCTGAAAGCAGAGCTTTTTCTTTCAGAAATCGAAGCATATGTAGGAGAATTGATACATAATTATCAATCGAAGGTCGATGAAAAGGGGCGTGAAATTATAGGCAGCTGCCCTCGATGCGGAAAAAATATTTATGAGGGGAAGACGAATTACTATTGTGAGAGCGGGCGAGATTGCAATTTTGTAATTTGGAAAAAAGACCGCTTCTTTGAAGAACGAAAAAAACCGCTTTCGAAGCCTATGGTGGAAGCTTTTTTAAAAAAAGGCAGGATTAAGGCCGCGAATCTTTATTCCCCAAAAAAAGATTGCTACTATACGGCATATATTATCATGGTGGATACCGGGCAGTATGTGAATTTTCGTTTATACTTTCCATCGTGATTCGACAAAAATACAAGGCAACCCCCTTTTTCTCTTAAGGACAAGCTGAGAAATCAGCGGTATAATTTAGAAGGGAGGGGGGTTTTTTATTATGAAATTAACATCAGAGATAAAGCAAAGTTGCTTGATTGTCCGCCTGGAAGGCGAGCTTGACCATCACTCAGCCGCAGAAGTCAGAGAGAAAATCGATCAGATGATTGACACCTCAGAAAGAAAGCATCTCGTTTTTTCTTTTCAAGGTGTCACATTTATGGATAGTGCGGGGATTGGAGTCGTTATGGGGCGGTATAATAAAATGAAAGAAATGGGCGGAAAAGTTATGGTTTCGGAATGCAGTGACTATGCAAAGCGTATCTTAGAAATGTCGGGAATTTTCACCATTGCGCCTTATTGCGAGACAGTGAAAGAAGCGGTTGCAATCTGCGGGAAAACAGATTTAAGGAAAAATGGAAAGGAGTGAGGGTCGGATGGAATACAAAAATGAAGTAAAATTTCAATTCCCGAGCCGTTCGGAGAATGAAGCTTTTTCACGTGCAGCGGTGGCTGCCTTTGCGGTACAGCTGGATCCTACTGTGGAAGAACTGACAGAAATAAAAACAGCAATCTCGGAGGCGGTGAGTAACGCCATTATTCATGCGTATGATGAGGCAGAAGATGGGATTGTTACCGTCGAGGTTAAATATACAGAAGATCGAAAACTGATTATGACTGTTTCGGATGAAGGAATCGGAATTGGAGATATTGAGCAAGCAAAAGAGCCTCTTTATACTTCAAAGGCGGGTGAAGAACGTTCGGGTATGGGCTTTACCGTTATGGAAAGTTTCACGGATCGTTTGGAAATTAAATCGGAGCCGGGACGGGGGACGAAGGTGACGATGGTAAAGCAGTTGGATTTATTGGTATGACGGCAGACAATGCATATTCCTGCAAAGAAGATACATATGAATTGATTGCGCGGGCACAGCACGGCGACGAGGGAGCAAAGGAAGAACTGGTTTATCAAAATACGGGACTGGTTAAAAGCCTTGCATTGAAGTTTACAGGAGCCGGATACGAGCTTGATGATTTGCTTCAATTAGGGTATATTGGACTTCTAAAGGCTGTGGAACGTTTTGATACAAGCTATGGCGTCATGTTTTCTACCTATGCAGTACCAATGATACTGGGAGAAATTAAACGGTATTTGCGTGATGACGGGAGAATCAAAATTGGACGACAGATAAAGCTTGATATTAAGCGCATGAAACGAATTCAGGAAGAATTCTGCCAAAAAAGCGGCCGCTACCCCAAAGTAAGCGAATTGGCAGAAGCAATGGAAATGAACGTAGAACAAATTCTTTCTCTGATGGAAGCGAAGGATGCAATGACGACGTTGGAAAGTCTTGATGATCCGGAACGCACCCAGCAGGAATTTTCAGAAAACTATCGAGATACAGAAGATAAGCAGGTAAATATGATTCAGTTAAAAGGAATCATTTGCCATTTAGCCGAGCAGGAACGACAAGTTGTAATCCTGAGATACTTTAAGGATCTGACCCAGCAGCAAATTGCAACAAAGCTTGGAATTTCGCAGGTTCAAGTTTCTCGTATTGAGAAGAGAGTGCTTGCTTTTCTACGGAAAGAAATGCAGTTTTAGGAAAATATCGACGGCATTTCAGGAAAAGCGGCAAAAACTTTTATAATTATTTTTAAAAAAATAAAACAAAGAGTTGCAAATTGACAAGAAATGTAGTTTACTAGTATTGTACGCTGTTAATTATGTAACAATTGATGAAACAGCATATAACCTGCAAAAAGGTGGACCTGTTAAATAATAATAAGGAGGCATATAAACATGAACTTTCAATTAACGAAAGAACAAGAGTTTGTAAGAAAAATGGTAAGAGAGTTTGCTGTTAATGAAGTGGAACCTCTTGCGGCTGAAATTGACGCGGAGCATAGATTCCCAGTTGAAACAGTAGAAAAAATGGCTAAGTATGGCCTGCTAGGAGTACCATTCCCAGAAGAATACGGTGGGGCAGGAAGCGACCATATTTCTTATGCAATCACAGTAGAGGAACTTTCTAGAGTTTGCGCATCTACAGGCGTTATTTGTTCTGCACATACTTCTCTTTGCGGATGGCCAATTTGGCATTTCGGTACAGAAGAGCAAAAACAGAAGTATTTAGTTCCGCTTGCTAAGGGTGAAACTCTTGGTGCATTTGGTTTAACTGAGCCAAACGCTGGTACTGATGCCGCTGGACAGCAGACAAAAGCAGTTGACATGGGCGACCATTGGTTATTGAACGGAAGCAAAGTGTTTATTACAAACGGCGGATTTGCTGATACTTTTATCGTAATGGCAATGACAGACAAATCCAAGGGAACTAGAGGAATCACTGCATTTATCGTAGAAAAAGGATTCGAAGGATTCTCTATCGGTAAAACAGAGGATAAGATGGGTATCTGCGCTTCTTCCACAACTGAGTTAGTATTTGAGAACTGCAAGGTTCCAAAGGAAAACTTACTTGGAAAAGTTGGCGGCGGTTTCAAAGTTGCAATGTCCACTTTGGATGGAGGCCGTATCGGTATCGCTTCTCAGGCACTTGGTATTGCACAGGGTGCATTTGATGTAACTGTTGATTACATGAAAGCTAGAAAGCAGTTTGGAAAGAGCCTTTCCAGAATGCAGGGCCTTCAGTTTGAAATGGCAGATATGAAAACAAGAATTGAAGCTGCTAGACTTTTGATTTACAAAGCAGCTAATTTAAAAGATAAGGGTCTTCCATATGGAACAGAAGCGGCAATGGCGAAATTATTTGCTGCTGATACTGCTATGTATGTAACAACTAAGGCTGTACAGTTACATGGTGGATATGGATATACAAAGGATTATCCGGTAGAAAGAATGATGAGAGATGCGAAGATTACTGAGATTTACGAAGGTACTTCCGAAGTTCAGAAAATGGTAATTTCAGCATCTATATTCAATAAATAAGCTTTGATGTATATAGAACAGCATAATTGTAGAATAAAAAACTACGAAATGGGAGGAGTAATTTAATGAAAATAATAGTATGCGTAAAGCAAGTACCGAATACTAATGAAATTAAAATCAATCCAGAAACAGGTACGCTTATCAGAGACGGAGTGCAGAGCATTTTGAATCCCGATGATGCGAACGCTTTGGAAGAAGCACTAAAAATAAAGGATCAGAATCCGGATGCAAAGGTTACCGTATTGACAATGGGACCTCCGCAGGCAACAGAAATGCTGAGAGAGTGCCTGGCTATGGGTGCTGACGATGCAGTTCTTCTTTCCGACAGAGCACTTGGTGGTTCCGATACTTGGGCTACTTCCAATGCTTTGGTTGCTGGAATCAAGAAAATCGGTGATTTCGATATCATCTTTGCAGGAAGACAGGCAATCGACGGAGATACCGCACAGGTTGGACCGCAGATTTCTGAAAAGTTAGACGTGCCTCAGGTAACTTATGTTGAAAAGTTTGCTATAGAAGGTGACGAAATTACAGTACACAGAGCATTAGAAGATGGTTATGAAGTAATCAAAGTAAAGACCCCTTGTACTTTGACAACAATCAAAGAATTAAACAAGCCTAGATATATGTCAATCAAAGGAATTTACAAAGCAATGAAGGCAGATGTAAAGGTTTGGTCTGCGGCTGATATCGGCGTGGATCTTACAGTGGTAGGATTAAAAGCATCCCCGACTAACGTGTTTAGATCATTTACACCAAAGCCAAAAGGGCAGGGTACGTTGGTTGCAGGAGATACAGAGAAAGAATTAGCTGTAAATCTTTTGACGTCTCTAAAAGCTAAACATATTATTTAAGGAGGGAAATGTATCATGTCTAAAATAGAAATTTCAGATTACAAGAATGTATGGGTATATGCAGAACAAAGAGCCGGCAAATTGATGAATGTTGCTTTAGAGCTTGTTGGGGAAGGATATCGCCTGTCCAGAGAAATCAGCGACGATACAAAAGTTTGCGCAGTCCTTATTGGAAATAAAGTAGACCATTTGGTGGATGAGCTTTATGCTTATGGCGCTGATCAGGTATATTTAATTGAAGACCCTCTTCTTGCAGACTTCACTACAGATGGTTACACTAAGGTTATGTCAGATGCAATCAATGAATATAAGCCGGAAATCGTAATTTTCGGTGCGACTCATATTGGACGTGACCTTGCACCTAGAATCGCAGGAAGAATGGATACTGGTTTAACTGCAGACTGCACAAGACTGGATATCAATACAGGAAACTACAAAGCGTATCTGGAAGCAAATACAACTGCAAACACTGCAGGATTAGATGCAAATGACGGAAACAAAGGATTGAAGCAGACAAGACCTGCATTTGGCGGTAACTTGATGGCTACAATCGTTTGCCCGAACACAAGACCGCAGATGTCTACTGTAAGACCTGGCGTAATGTCTAAAAGAGAAAAGGTTGAAGGCGCAAAGGGTGAACTGATTAAGATTACTCCTGCTATTTCTCAGGAAGACATCCGTACAAAGGTTGTAGAAATCGTAAAATCTGTAAAAGAAATGGTTTCATTGACAGATGCAGAAATTATCTGCTCCGGCGGAAGAGGACTTGGCGATGCTTCTGGTTTTGAATTAATTAAGCAGTTGGCTGATAAGGTAGGCGGAGTTGTTGGTTCTTCTCGTGCTTGCGTTGATAACGGATGGATCGATCATTCACACCAGGTAGGACAGACTGGTACTACTGTAAAGCCTAAAATTTACTTTGCTTGCGGTATTTCCGGAGCAATTCAACATTTAGCAGGAATGCAGACATCGGATATCATTGTTGCAATCAACAAGGATCCGGATGCTCCAATTTTCGACGTAGCTGATTATGGTATCGTAGGTGACCTTTATAAGGTAATTCCTCAGATCATTGAACAGTGGGACAATGCAGAAGCTTTGTTTGACGCTTCTCAGAAATAAAATATAAATATTTTATATAAAAAACAGAGTACAATGTACTCTGTTTTTTTGCTATATCATAAATTGTTATTTACTGTCCTGTCGGCTCTAGGTATTCCGCCGCTTCTTCTTCCCCTTTTAAGATGCGCAGAGCACCAAGTGCGAGCGACTCCATTTCGTCCTCTCCGGGCACAATTTCTACCGGGGCAATAAACTTGATGCGCTCTGCAATCAATCCAGTTAAAAGCTTTGAATAAGCAGCACCTCCGGTGAGAATAATAAAGTCAATCTTACCTTCCAATACGGTGGACATTTCACCGATGCTTTTGGCTGCCTGATAAGCCATTGCGTGATAGACCAGCTCGGCATATTGATTTCCATCTACAATCATACGTTCTACTTCGCGACAGTCCTTCGTATTTAAAAGTGCTTGAAGACCACCCATTCCTCTGATTTTTCGTGTCATTTCACGTTTTGTATATTTACCGGAATAACACATGTCAATTACATACAGAAGAGGAACACTCCCAGAACGTTCCGGAGAAAAGGCGCCGGCATCGTCCCGTACGCAATCTATAATTCGTCCCTTTTCGTGAGCACCGACAGAAAATCCGCCTCCGAGATGTGCAACAACAAAATTTAAATCACTATATTTTTTACCGTGTTTTTCTGCGACCTTTCGGCTGATTGCTTTTTGGTTTAGCACATGGCAGAGACTCTCTCTCTTAATATCAGGGACACCAGTGATACGAGCAATATCATTGAACTCATCTGAGCCGACACAGTCATAAATATAGGCTGGAATATTTAATGGAGCGGCAATCGCTTCTGCAATAATTGCCCCTAAATTAGAGGCATGTTCAGAAATTGGGCCGTCAATAATGCGCTTTTTCATCGTTGCATTGACCTTGTAGCCTCCGGCATGTACATAAGGGAGAAGTCCGCCGCGTCCAACCACTGCATTTAATTCCTTTAGGCTTACATTGTGCTTTTTTATCATATCTAAAACAATTTGGGTGCGGAAATTAAGCTGATCCGGAATTTCATCAAAATCGGCTAAATCATTAGCAGAATGATTCAGAGAATCTACAAATAAACAGGTTTCGTCCTCGAAGAGTGCTACTTTTGTAGAGGTGGAGCCAGGATTAATTGCCAAAATTTTATATCCCATTGTATTTCTTCTCCTTTTTATTTTTTTTGCATAATACATGCAAGTGCTAATGAATTCAGTTTGCCTTCTGCATTTTCAGCACGTGAAGTCATGACAATCGGATTTGTAGCACCAAGAATGATACCGGCCATTTTTGCGCCGGCGCAATACATAAGCGCTTTCCCTACCATATTTCCGGCTTCGATATTCGGGACGATAAATAAATCAGTCTCCCCGGAAATTCTGCTTTGAATGTTTTTATGATGAGCGGCTTCTTTTGAAAGTGCTACATCTAAAGCAATCGGGCCTTCCACAATTGCTTCTGGAAGACTGCCTTCTGCAGCGAGTGCGGCAAGATTTGCTGCATCAACCGTTGCGGGCATCTTTGGATTTACTACTTCGTTCGCGGTCAAAAGGGCAACCTTTGGGCAAGGGTTTCCAAGCGCATGGAGTGCTTCAATTCCATTGCACAAAATCTGCTTTTTCGCATCAAAATCAGGGAAGGTATTCATTCCTCCATCCGTATAGTAAGCTAATTTTTGAAAGCCTGGAATTTCAAAAACAGCCAAATGCGATAGAAGTTTTCCGGTTCTGAGACCGATTTCATCGTTTAAGACTGCCTTTAAAAAAATACTGCTGTTGACAAGGCCTTTCATGAGAATGTTTGCTTTTCCGTCATGTACGCATTTCGTTGCAGAAAGGGCAGCTTCTTTTTCATCTTTGGCATCGATAATTTCTACTTCATGAGAAAAGCCGATTTCTTGCTTGAGTGCTCTAATTTTTGCTTCATCGCCAACTAGAACTGCCTCAGCAAGCTGCAGTTCATAGACTTGCTTTATGGTTTCTAAAACCTCCTTGTCCTCAGCGGCGGCAACGGCAATTTTAGCACAGCTATTTGTTTTTAAAGCATCACGAATTTCAGAATATCGATTATACATAAGAAAACTCCTTTCAAAGAAATATATTCTTATTATTTCATAGAATGAACTTCTTTTCAATAAAAGCGTAGTGTAATCGTAGATAAAATTGGAAAAATTATTTTTTAAAAATATATGTTTATTTTTGCTTTAAAGGAAAGAATAAACAAAGAGGAAGGAGTGTTTTCAAATTGGAAAATAATAATGAAAATCAGAAAAAAGAGGCAAAAAAGCAGCAGGCAAAAGAATATGAGAAATATGTAAAGCAATTTACTCCAAAGCCAAAATATTTTACAAACTCATTAAAAGCTTTTTTAGTTGGAGGTTTGATATGCATCGCTGCATTTTATGTACAGTCTCTCCTAATGAATCGCGGCTACTCAGAGAAAGACTCCGGAACATTTGTGACTGTATTTTTGATTTGCAGTGCGCAGCTTTTAACTGGACTAGGTGTTTATGATACGATTGGAAAATTTGCGGGAGCTGGCTCAATTGTGCCGATTACAGGATTTGCGAACTCAATGGTAGCGCCAGCCATCGAATATAAAAAAGAAGGGATTGTGCTTGGCGTTGGTGCAAAATTGTTTAGCCTTGCGGGTCCGGTTTTGGTTTGTGGAATCTCAGTATCCGTCATAATCGGACTGATTTATTATGTGATGAACCTATGATAGAAAGGAAGAAATGGGATGCAGGGAAATAAGCTGGGAAAACAGACCTTTGTCTTTCACAATGAGCCAAACATAATTGGAGCTGCTGCAGTTGTTGGGAAAAAAGAAGGACAGGGTCCACTGAACAAATGGTTCGATGTCATATTAAAAGAAGATACCTATGGTGAAAAGACCTGGGAAAAATCAGAGAGCAAAATATTAAAAAAAGCTATTTTATTGGCCTTACAGAATTCGGGAAAGACAAAAGAAGATTTAGATACGATACTGAGTGGAGATTTAATCAATCAGCTGATGTCTTCTTCTTTTATGGCAAGAGACTTGCAAATTCCTTTCCTTGGCCTTTACGGTGCTTGTTCCACCATGACAGAATCCCTGGTTTTAGGGGCTGTTTTAATAGATGGAGGCTATGCAAATAATATTATTGCAGCAGCCTCCAGTCATTATTGCACAGCGGAACGTCAGTTTCGGATGCCGCTAGAGCATGGAAATCAAAGGCCGCCTTCTGCACAATGGACTGTTACGGGTGCAGGCAGTATGGTGTTGTCGAATCAAATTCGTGACGGCCAGCAAATGATAGAAGGAAATCCAGCTAAGAACTTGGTGGTAACACATGCAACCGTTGGGAAAATCGTGGATGCGGGAATTAAAGATGCAAATCAGATGGGTGCGGCAATGGCACCGGCAACCGTAGATACGATTTTACAACATCTAAAGGATACCGGCAGAGACGTTTCTTACTACGATGTGATATTAAGCGGTGATTTGGGTATCGTAGGGAAACATATTGTGAAAGATTTGTTAATGAAAGAAAATATAGACTTAGAGTCGGTTTATGATGATTGTGGTGTGATGATGTATGATAAGGAGCAGGATGTACACAGCGGCGGAAGTGGATGCGGCTGCTCTGCCTCTGTTTTCTGTGGGCATATTTTTAAAGAAATGCGCAGAGGGAAAATTCGAAGAGCATTATTAATCTCTACAGGTGCACTGCTCTCTACAATCAGTTCACAGCAGGGAGAATCCATACCGGGAATCGCACATGCTGTTGCGGTGGAAGCAAAATAAGCAGGAGGAGAAGATGGACTATTTCAATGTTTTTATTACCGGAGGAATTATTTGTGTCATTGGACAGATTCTAATGGATACTACAAAATTAACCGCCCCGAGAATTTTAGTTCTCTTTGTCGTAAGTGGCGCGATTTTAACCGCATTGGGCTTATATCAGCCAATTGTCGATTTTGGAAAAAACGGAGCCACGGTTCCGCTGCCCGGATTTGGGTATGCTTTGGCAAAAGGAGCAATTGATGCAGCAAAGACGGGGGGCTTGATGGGGGCCTTAACAGGAGGTGTCATTGCGACCGCTGCGGGTGTAGCCGCCGCAATCTGTTTTGGATATTTTGTTGCCATCGTGTTTTCCCCAAAATCAATACGTTAACTTGGAAGCCTGCAGGTAGTTGTGAAGACAAGCCTGCAGGTATTTTTTTATCCTTAAAAAATGATGTGGAAGGAAATGAAGGAGAATGAAGGATAAAGTAATGCTATTTGCAATAGAAGAGAGAATCAAATTCTGAATATTTCCAATACAACTTGTAAAAATTGTAAAATGTGTTAAAATGGTAAAAAATGTAATTTTGAAAGGCGTGATATGAACTTAGGAACATGGGGCGAAACGAGGGCGGCTTCTTATTTAATACAGAATGGATATAAAATATTAGATAGAAATTACATATGCTGCTTCGGTGAGCTGGATTTAATCGCAAGTAAAGATGAAACGGTCTGCTTTGTTGAAGTAAAAACAAGGAGAAGTCTTTGCTTTGGAGAGCCTTGTGAAGCAGTGACAAAGAGAAAGCAAACCCATATACAAAAAACAATTCAAATGTATCTGATGAAAAAAAAATTGAACCCTTGTAATCTTCGAATTGATGTGATTGAGTTACTTATTTTAGATAAAAAAGTGTATTTGCGGCACATTGAAAATGCTTTTTAAGGAGGACTGTATATGTATTCAAGAGTAAAAACGGCATCCCTTTATGGCTTGCAAGCAGATTTGATTTCTGTTGAGACCGATATTTCTTTGGGGCTTCCTGTGTGGAACATAGTAGGACTTCCTGACTTATCAGTAAGGGAGGCGAAAGATCGTATACGAGCGGCAATTGCCAATATTGGCTGCCCATTTCCGGCAAAGCGTATTGTAGTGAATCTATCTCCGGCAGGGATAAGAAAGGAAGGGACTCATTTCGATTTACCCATTGCGGTTGGCGTGTTGAGCGCACTTGGTATTATAAAAACAGAAAAGACAGAGGAGCTTGCTTTTTTAGGAGAGCTTTCTTTAGACGGAAGCATTCATCCGGTAAAAGGAGCTTTACCCTTAGCAATTGGACTCCATGAACAGGGAATAAAAAAAATAATTCTCCCGTTAAAAAATGCGGGGGAGATTTCCTTAGTAGAAGATATTACAATTTATCCGGCTGAGCATTTAAATGAAGTAATAGAATTCTTATCTGATTTTACTTCAATTTTGCCGTACTCCGAGAGAGGCTCTAAGAAAAAAGGAAAGCAGGAAATTCCTGTCGACTTTGCGGATGTGATGGGACAGGAGACTGCAAAACGTGTACTTCAAATCGCTGCTGCAGCATCCCATGATTGTCTGTTCATAGGGCCTCCGGGCGCCGGAAAAACAATGTTGGCGAAGAGAGTCCCAACTATCTTGCCACCTCTGAACAAACAAGAGCAGATGGAAGTGACTAAAATTCACAGTGTGGCGGAGCTCCTTCCGGGAGATCGTATTATAAAGGAACGGCCTTTTCGCGCGCCGCACCATACCGTAACGGCAGCTGCTTTAATTGGGGGTGGGAAATATCCTAGACCGGGGGAAATATCACTTGCACATCGAGGCGTTCTTTTTCTGGATGAGTTTCCGGAATTTCAAAGAAATATTTTGGATTTATTGAGACAGCCGTTAGAGGAAGAAGAAGTTCGTATTTCGAGGGCCGGCGGTAATTTTACTTTTCCTGCACAATTCATGCTGATTGCGGCAATGAATCCCTGCCCTTGCGGTTATTTTGGAAGTGAAAAGCAAACTTGCCGTTGCACACCGCAGCAAATTCGAAACTATTTGTCGCGCGTTTCAGGACCGCTTTTAGATCGTGTAGACCTACAATTTGAATTATTACCTGTAAAAAAAGAAATTTACCTTTCTGAGACAGCGGCATCCGAAAGCTCCAAACGCATGAAGGAGAGCGTTTTAAAAGTGCGTGCGATTCAAGAAAAAAGGTTTCAAAATGAATCGATTTCCTACAATTCACAGCTTTCGCCGGATTTGATCCGAAAATATTGTCATTTACATGTAAATGCAAAAAAGATACTGGATGGTGCTTACACGAGGTGGCAGCTAAGCGGAAGAGCATACTATAAAATTATCAAAGTGGCTCAGACAATCAGTGACTTTGCACAATCAGAAACCATCGAAGAAATTCATATGGCAGAGGCAATTCGCTATCGCTGCATGGAAAAATATTATGAGAAAAGGAAAGGCTAAGGTATGGAAAATTGAAAGGCTTTAGTATACATACCCCCTCGATTTATGAGATTTGGCTAGATCGTTTGAAGGGGATTTCTTCTGTCGAAAAGCTGCGGTTAGTAGAGAGATATAGTGATTGCACAACGCTCTATTCCGTTGCAGAAACGCTCAGAATAGATAAGAATTTAAATGAGGCAAAAATACAACTGGACTATATGAAAGCAGAAAAAATTGGAGCAGTTTCCCATGCGAATGAAAAATACCCTCTTTTTCTCAGAGAAATGAATAATCCGCCGTGGATGCTGTATTATAAAGGTAGGGCAGATTTGTTAGATAAAACAGGTGTTGCCATTGTGGGAGCCAGAAATGCATCCCATTACGGAAAAACAATTGCTTTTCAACTGGCGGAGCGTATGGCGAAATGTAATGCAGTTGTCGTGAGCGGGATGGCAGCTGGTGTGGATTCGGCAGCGCATAGAGGGGCATTGGATAATGGTGGAGATACCATTGCGGTATTTGGGTGCGGTGTGGATGTTTGCTATCCTGCTTCAAATCGTGCCTTAATGAAGGAAATTGAAAAAAAGGGTTTAATCGTTTCTGAGTTTTTTCCAAAAACACCGCCCAAACCTTTTCGATTTCCTATGCGGAATCGGATTATCAGCGGTTTATCACAGGCGGTAATTGTAGCGGAAGCTGGTTTATCGAGCGGCTCACTCATTACTGCAGAATTTGCAGCGGAGCAGGGGCGTGACGTTTTTTCGGTTCCTGGAAATATTACGCAGATAAACAGCATTGGCACAAACAAATTAATTCAAGATGGAGCGATTCCTATTATCACAGTTTTGGATGTGGAAAAAAGTCTAGGTCTGCAGAGTGATCCGGAAGGAAGAATACCCGGACAAAGCTTGGGAATTGAGGAGAAGCAGGTTTATGAAGCGGTATCGATAGAAGGGGAAACCAGTGTTGATTTTTTATCCCATAAACTAAAAAAGTCACCCTCTTATATTAACGGAATTGTGACTATTTTAGAAATAAAAGGTGTACTTCAAAGCAGTTTCGGAAAAATTTTTATTGCAAAGTAGTGAAATTCGAAATATAATCAGTTTTTGTAACGATCAATCATTTTATATAATTATAATGTAGGAAAAAATTCCGAATAAAGAGGCTAGATTGGGAGGAAACGAATGGGAAAATCCTTAGTCATTGTAGAATCACCGTCAAAAGCAAAGACGATTGGCAAATTTCTAGGAAGTAAATATAAGGTTATTGCGTCAGTTGGACATGTAAGAGATTTGCCGAAGAGCAAATTGGGAATCAACATAGAAAATGGATTTGAGCCGGAATATATCTCTATCAGGGGAAAAGGCGATGTAATAAAAGCCTTAAAAAAAGAAGCAAAGGGAGCAGATAAAGTGTATCTCGCAACTGACCCTGACCGCGAGGGGGAAGCGATTTCTTGGCACATTGCGCATTTGCTGGGCATTGATATTGAGCAGCCATGTCGGATTGTATTTAACGAAATTACAAAAGGTGCGATTCGAAATGCCGTAAAAAATCCGCGTCCGATTGATAAAAGACTGGTTGACGCGCAACAGGCACGGCGCGTACTGGACCGCTTGGTAGGGTATAAAATCAGTCCGCTTTTATGGCGGAAGGTGCGCAGAGGCTTGAGTGCAGGACGTGTCCAATCTGCAGCATTGAAAATTATCTGTGACCGTGAAAAATCCATTTTAGAATTTGTTCCGAAAGAGTATTGGATTATCAGTGCAATGCTGGAAAAAATGAAAAAAGGGAATTCAAAAAAACAATTTACAGCGAAATTAATTGAACAAAATGGGAAAAAACTTACAATAGAAAACGAGCAGCAGGCAAAACAAATCGTATCAGAAATTGATATGAGTCAGTTTGTTGTAGGAAAAGTGGAGAGAAAGGAACGAATGAAGCGTCCGATGCCTCCTTTCACAACAAGCAGCTTGCAGCAGGAAGCATCTACAAAATTAGGTTTTTATACGAAAAAAACCATGTTGATTGCACAGCAGCTCTATGAAGGCGTAGAGGTAAAGGGGCAAGGGACCATCGGACTGGTCACCTACATCAGAACAGATTCCGTCCGCATTTCCAGCGAAGCACAGGAAGCCGTCACTGCGTATATAACAGAGACGTATTCGAAAGACTATTTAGGCAACCATGTATATACAAATAAGAAGAAAGATGTGCAGGATGCGCATGAAGCAATTCGTCCAAGTATCATATCTCTTACTCCTGACAGCATCAAAGATTCCTTATCAAAAGACCAGTATAATCTTTATAAATTAATTTGGTCCCGTTTTGTAGCCAGCCGTATGAAGGCCGCTGTATATGACGGAATTTCTGCCGAAATAAAAAATCACACCTATACCTTCAAGGCGAACGGGTCAAAATTGAAATTTGATGGATATCTAAAGATTTATAATAACAGCAGTGAAGAAGATGAAGAGAGAATGCTTCCTGATTTGCAAGAAGGCGAAGTACTAAACTTAATTGATTTGCTGAGTGATCAGAATTTCACCCAACCTCCTTCGCGTTTTTCAGAAGCTGGGTTGGTAAAGGACTTAGAAGAAAAGGATATTGGGCGCCCAAGTACTTACGCGCCGATTATTGCGACCTTAATTGAGAGAAAGTATATCAACCGTGAGAAAAAGATATTGAAACCAACGGAATTGGGATTTGTTGTTACCGATTTAATGGAAACTTATTTCAAAGAAATTGTCGATGCCGGCTTTACGGCAGGCATGGAAGATCAGCTGGATGATATTGAGGTAAAGGATTTACACTGGAAGTCTGTCATTGAAGGATTTTATGTGACGCTCGCAGAAGAGCTTGAGGTAGCAGACGCCGCAATTGAAAAAGTGCAAATTGAAGATGAATTAACAGATGAGGTTTGCGAACTGTGCGGAAAGCCAATGGCAATAAAACATGGACGATTTGGCGAATTTCTTGCTTGCAGCGGTTATCCGGAATGTAAAAATACAAAACCGCGCATAAAGAAAATTGACGTCCCTTGTCCAAAATGCGGCAAGGATATTGTTGCAAGGAAAAGTAAAAATGGAAAGTTGTTTTATGGGTGCAGCGGTTACCCGGAATGCAATCAGCTGTTCTGGAATAAACCGATGAATCAAAACTGCCCGAAATGTGGGGCACTTATGACAGAAAAAAAGACAAAAACCACGAAAATTTTGTGTTCAAACCCGGAATGCGGGTATAAAGAATAAAAAAAGGAGGTCAACTATGGGAGAATTTCACGCGACAACGATTGTGGCCGTAAGAAGAAATGGAAAAGATATTTGTATTGGCGGTGATGGACAGGTAACAATGGGCCAGACTGCAATTATGAAAAATAATGCAAAAAAAGTTCGTAAGATTTATAAAAACACAGTGGTGACCGGATTCGCCGGTTCTGTTTCAGATGCATTTACACTGACAGAAAAATTTGAGAAAAAGTTAGAGGAGCATTCAGGCAATTTAAAAAGAGCCGCTGTGGCATTAGCACAGATGTGGAGATCTGACCGCGCAATGAGAAATTTAGAAGCACTTATGCTTGCTGCAGATGAGGAGAGCTTGCTTTTGATTTCTGGAAATGGAGAGGTTATTGAGCCGGATGAAAATTTTGTAGCAATCGGTTCGGGCGGAAACTTTGCATATGCAGCTGCAAATGCTTTATACAATCATACTGATATGACCGCAGAAGAGGTGGTAAGGGAATCCCTACGCATCGCTTCTTCCATTTGTGTTTATACGAATGATCACATTTCCATAGAAAAATTATAAAGTAAAGGAGAAAGTGAAAATGAGTCAATTATACAGCATGACCCCAAAGCAGATTGTGCAGGAATTAGATAAATACATTATAGGACAAGATCAAGCAAAGAAGTCCGTTGCATTAGCTTTACGCAACCGCTATCGCAGAAGCTTACTGCCTGATGAAATGCGTGAGGAAGTAACACCGAAAAATATTTTGATGATGGGACCTACCGGCGTAGGAAAAACCGAGATTGCGAGAAGACTTTCTAAATTGATGGATGCCCCGTTCGTTAAAGTCGAGGCAACTAAATTTACAGAGGTTGGATATGTTGGACGCGACGTTGATTCCATGGTAAGAGATTTGATGGAGGCTTCGATCCGTATTACAAAGCAGAAACGTTTGCAGGAAAAATATTCGATTGCTGACGAAGTAGCAGAAGAAAAAATTATCGAGGCAATTATCCCGGGCAAGAAAAAAGCTCCTTCTGCATCCGGAGGTGTCAGAGGCCCGTTTGATTTTATAATGGGAGGATTTCAGCAGCCGCAAAGTCAAAGTGGCCTTCCTGCGCAGGAAAACCGGGAACAGGAAGTCAGCGATGTGGAACTTGCAAGAGAGCAGGTTCGCCAACAGCTCAGACAAGGGCTTTTGGAAGAGCAGTTTATTGAAATAGAAGTAAATGAGTCACAAAAAGGGATGAATCAGCTGGATTTGGGAAATGAAGGAGCCAGCATTTCCATTGGAAATATTTTTGGCGATATGATGCCCAAGAAAAAGAAAAAAAAGAATGTCAGAGTGAAGGATGCAAGAAAAATTTTACGCGAACAGGAAGCGCAAAATCTCATTGATATGGATCAAGTAACGTCAGAAGCTTTGGAAAATGCGGAGCAAAACGGGATTATCTTTATTGATGAAATTGATAAAATTGCTTCTGGAAATGGATACAAATCAGGAGCAGATGTTTCAAGAGAGGGTGTACAAAGAGACATTCTTCCGATTGTAGAGGGAAGTGTTGTCAATACAAAGTACGGACCTCTAAAAACCGACCATATTTTATTTATAGGAGCAGGAGCCTTTCATATTGCGAAACCAACAGATTTGATTCCTGAGTTGCAAGGAAGATTTCCGATTCGTGTGGAGCTGGAAAATTTGACAAAGGAAGCCTTTGTACAGATTTTAACAGTACCGGAAAATGCACTGTTAAAGCAGCATAAAATGCTTCTTGAGACAGAGGGCATCAAGGTGGACTTTGCAGAGGATGCAGTGGAAGAAATCGCTACGATTGCTTATTTGACGAATGAGCAAACGGAGAACATCGGTGCGAGAAGACTTCATACGATTATGGAAAAACTGTTGGAGGATATTTCTTTTAATATTCCCGATATGGAAGAAGAGGAAGTTATTATTGATGCAAATTATGTGAAAGAGAAATTTGCTGACAAGATTCATGAGGACGATATTGATCGATATATTTTATAAAATTAATGTAAATTTCATGCATATAATGATAGAATTTTTCGAATAATATAAAAAAACGTTTTACTTTATGAAAATTTCCCGTTATAATGTTTTTAATCCTATAATTTTAATAAGGATAAAGATAAGAATAAGGCCCAGGAAAAAATGAACTAGAATGGAGGATAAATATGGGAAAAACTTTATTAGAAAAAATAAGAAAATTGAATTGGATGCTGCAGGAAAGTGTAGAGGGTGCATTTTCATTTAATGAACTATGTGAAATTTTAAGCGACCTTTTGGATGGAAATGTGTATGTGGCTAGCAGAAAAGGAAAGGTGATTGGCGTTCATTATAAAGACCGTATTGACAGTGCTACAATTACGGATGCAGCGACAGGAAGCGAAACCTTCCCGTTGGAGTACAATGATGCTTTACTTGCAATTCATGAAACACAGTGTAATTTAAAGAATGAAGAGGTTTTGGAAATCTTTAAATACGATTACGATACCTCAGATAAGCTGCATACCGTAATTCCTATCTTTGGCGGCAAAAAAAGACAGGGTACTTTGATTGTAGCAAGATATGAGCCTGATTTTAATGATGAGGATATCATTTTAGGCGAATATGGAGCGACCGTTGTAGGACTGGAGATTCAGAGAAGAAAAGCCATCGAAGCGGAGGAAGAGGAACGAAAGAGAAGTGTCGTTCGTATGGCAATTGGAACATTGTCCTATTCTGAGGCCGAAGCGGTACGCCAGATTTTCAAGGAACTTGAAGGCAATGAAGGATTATTGGTTGCAAGTAAGATTGCAGATCGTTCCGGAATTACCCGTTCTGTCATTGTCAATGCTCTGCGCAAACTAGAAAGCGCGGGTGTAATTGAATCCCGTTCACTAGGGATGAAAGGAACCCATATCAAGATTATTAACAGTAAATTTAAAGAAGAGCTGGCAGTGTTAGATAACTAACGTATAAGACAGTGACCAAAAACCCTCAATCTGCATATTCTGATATGTGATTGGGGGTTTTCTTATGAGCGACCATATTAGAAGAAAAAAGCAAAATAGAAGAGGGACAACAAAAGGATTTCTATTTTTTATTCTTTGCATGCTTTTCCTAGTATATAGTAGCTTTTTCTTAATAAAGGTTGTGAAACCTTCCATTACATCCGTGTCAGAAATGAGAGTGAAGGCAATTGTGACACAAACAATCAATGAAGCAATCCGAGAAAAATTTGCGGAGGATGTCAATGCAGGCCATTTAATTGAGATGGAACTAGACAATGAAGGAAAAGTAACGCTTGTACAGGCGGATACGGTGGCTATGAACCGTTTGGCTGCGGATATGAGCGGGCGAATTCAAAAGAAATTGATGAATCTAACCGATACAAAGATACAGCTTCCGGTTGGAAGTCTTATGGGAAGTCAGATTCTTTCTCAGATGGGGCCCAAATTTAGTTTGAGGATTCTCCCTATGGCAACGACGGAAGTCAGCTTTAAAACGGAATTTGAGAGCACCGGCATCAATCAGACACGGCACAGAGTTTATTTAGAAGTAAACAGCAGTGCAAAAGTCTTGGTACCGTTTTCCAGCAATAAAATGCAGTTGAAAAATACAGTTTTAGTGGCAGAAACCATTATTGTGGGCGATGTTCCTCAGAGTTACATATTTGTGCCGGAAAAGGGTATTTTAGATGTTGTAAATTAGTTTTGTTTGCATTTTAAAATGTCTATGGTATACTACATTTGTAATTTTGGGAGGGTATATGATTCGATTTAATGAAAAAAATGAAATTATTCAGAATGAGCGATATAGAGGGATTTTAGCGGGAGTGCAGGCAAATCAAGATATTTCATACTATATGAAAGAACTCTGGGGTCTTGCTGAGGCTGCTAACATTGAAGTAATTGGGGAAATGGTACAGAATTTAGAAAAACCAAATTCCGCCACTTACATTGGAAAAGGGAAAGTGGAAGAGCTGGCAGAGATGTGTGAGACGATGCAGGCAGATGTCGTTATCTTTAACGATGAGCTTTCCGGCATACAGCTTCGTAACTTAGAAGAACAGCTGGGACTGCGTGTCGTTGACAGAACCATTTTAATATTAGATATTTTTGCAGACAGAGCGACCTCAAGAGAAGGAAAGCTTCAAGTGGAGCTCGCACAGCTGCAATATCGCATTCCTCGTTTGACGGGGTTTGGCAAATCTTTGTCTCGCCTTGGCGGAGGAATTGGGACAAGAGGTCCGGGAGAAAAGAAGCTGGAAACAGACCGCCGTCATATTAACAAACGGATGGATGATATTAAACGTGAGCTTCAGGAAGTAAAAGATACAAGAAATACGCAGCGCGCGAAGCGAAGCAAATCGGAAATTCCGGTGGTAGCTTTAGTGGGATATACAAATTCGGGAAAGTCCGCTTTGATGAATCATTTGCTTTCGCAAAATGAGAAAGAGGAGAAATCCGTTTTTGAAGAAAATATGCTTTTTGCAACGCTGGACACCTCACAGCGAAGCATACAGCTGGATTCCAATCAAAGATTCATTTTGATTGACACCGTGGGATTTGTGAGCAAGCTGCCGCATACCCTGGTGAATGCCTTTAAAGCAACTTTGGAGGAAGTCAATTATGCAGATCTTCTGCTGCACATTGTGGACAGCAGCTACGAAGAAAGTGACTTTCATATTGATGTAACAAATCGTGTTTTAAAAGAAATCGGTGCAGGAGAGAAAGAAAAACTGCTGGTTTATAATAAGATTGACTTGGTCGAAGAACGTGCTCAGCTGCCACTTGTAGGTGAGCAAGCTGCCTATATTTCTGCAAAAACAGGAGAAGGGATTGAACAGCTGGTGCAGCAAATCAAGGAACGTATTTTTTCTGATCAGCGCCTTGTGAAGCTGTTGATTCCTTATGAAAGAGGAGACGTGTCTTCTTATTTGTGCCAAAAGACGAAACCAAAAGAAATGGAATATCGGGAAGATGGAACTTATTTTGAAGCAGAATTGTCTTTAGAGGATCAAAATCGTCTTCGTGAGTATTTCATAGAGATAGAATAGGAGTTCTTATGGTTCGCTATAAAACAGTCATGAAAGAAGCTGAAGCAGAACAAGTAGTCGAAAAATCTAGGTTTATTTGTCATGTCAAACCAGTAAATTCCAGAGAAGAGGCGGAAGCTTTTTTTGTGCAAATTAGGGCAGAGAATCGAGCTGCAGCCCATAATGTTCCTGCATTTGTGATTGGGGAGAAAGCAGAGCTGCAATGGGCAAGCGACGACGGAGAGCCGCAGGGAACTTCAGGAGCGCCTATTGTTCAGATGCTTGTAAAAGAAGGGATTCACAATGTGGCGGTGATTGTGACTCGTTATTTTGGAGGGATAAAGCTGGGAACCGGAGGTTTGGTGCGTGCATATACAAGCAGTGTAAAACTCGGCTTGGAGGCCGCAATCTATTGTGAGGTAAGAGAGCAGGCAATATTGCGCGTTAAAGTAGCCTATACTTATTATGACAAGCTGCAGAATTTGGCTGTCTCAGAAGGATTTTTTCTGGAAGACGCAGAATACACCGATGTGGTCACGGTTAGTCTGGCAATGGAACCGTCGCGTCTTGAAGAGATAAAAATGAATTTGTCGGATTTAACTGGCGGAACCGGTGAAGTATTGTCTGAAACGTTGAAACTCGTTAAAGTACGCGCGGAATAAAACACCAGTTATAGTGTTGAAAACAGAAGGAAAGACTAAATATACGTAAAAAATACTAAAAAATAGAAATTATGCGTTGACAAGCCTGGAAGCTTATGCTAAGATAAATATCGGCTCACAAAGAAGCAATACTTTCCAAGGTAGCTCAATGGTGGAGCACTCGGCTGTTAACCGATAGGCTGTGGGTTCGAGCCCCACCCTTGGAGCCAATTTGAAAAAGCTGGTTTGAAAAAAAGCTTTTGAAAAATAAAAAAAAGTACTTGACTTCGATAAACAAGCTGTGTATAATAAGTAAATGTGTCAGATAGTTAAAAATGAGAATTGCCGGGGGCGCTTAGCTCAGCTGGGAGAGCATCTGCCTTACAAGCAGAGGGTCATAGGTTCGAGCCCTATAGCGCCCACCATGTTGGCCTGGTAGTTCAGTTGGTTAGAATGCCAGCCTGTCACGCTGGAGGTCGTCGGTTCGAGCCCGATCCAGGTCGCCATTTTTAACTTCACGCATGCTGGCGTGGCTCAACGGTAGAGCAGCTGATTTGTAATCAGCAGGTTGGGAGTTCGATTCTCTTCGCCAGCTCCATAATTTCATACACTTGGAGGGATTCCCGAGGGGCCAAAGGGGGCGGACTGTAAATCCGTTAGCTGAGCTTTCGATGGTTCGAATCCATCTCCCTCCACCAATTTTGCGGAAGTGGCTCAGGGGTAGAGCATCGCCTTGCCAAGGCGAGGGTCGCGAGTTCGAATCTCGTCTTCCGCTCCAATTCTGCGGATGTAGTTCAATGGTAGAACTTCAGCCTTCCAAGCTGATAGTGTGAGTTCGATTCTCATCATCCGCTCCAATTTCATACAAAATACGTAATATACGCGTAAGAGTTTCTTACGTGGGCTCATAGCTCAGCTGGATAGAGCAACGGCCTTCTAAGCCGTGTGTCTGGGGTTCGAATCCCTATGGGCTCACCAATTTTTTTCTCGAGAATGGGGTATAGCCAAGCCGGTAAGGCAACGGACTTTGACTCCGTCATTCGTAGGTTCGAGTCCTGCTACCCCAGCCATATGACCCATTAGCTCAGTTGGCAGAGCACTTGACTTTTAATCAAGGTGTCCCGCGTTCGAGTCGCGGATGGGTCACCAATTTAAAAAAAGAGGACGCAGAACTCAAATTGGAGAGGTGTCCGAGCGGTTTAAGGAGCTGGTCTTGAAAACCAGTGACTCCGAAAGGGGCCGTGGGTTCGAATCCCACCCTCTCCGCCAGATAAACTTGTTTGATTTTAATGAATGATGGAGAAGTACTCAAGTAGGCTCAAGAGGACGGTTTGCTAAACCGTTAGACCGGGTAACTGGTGCATGGGTTCGAATCCCATCTTCTCCGCCACATTTTATGTGTAGGATTATAGGGGCATAGCTCAGTTGGTAGAGCAGTGGTCTCCAAAACCACGTGCCGTGGGTTCAAGTCCTACTGCCCCTGCCAAATTTCATATAATATATCGGGGTGTAGCGCAGCTTGGTAGCGCAACTGGTTTGGGACCAGTGGGCCGCGGGTTCAAATCCTGCCACCCCGACCATAAAAAAAATAAGGGCCATTAGCTCAGTTGGTCAGAGCATCCGGCTCATAACCGGCAGGTCCGGGGTTCAAGTCCCTGATGGCCCACCATTTCATTGTTAAAACGTATGCCCAGATAGCTCAGTAGGTAGAGCAGGGGACTGAAAATCCCCGTGTCCTTGGTTCGATTCCGAGTCTGGGCACCATTAATCTTTTAAAAGTAGTCACTTGCCGACATTGCGTCCGAGGGGCTATTTTTTTTCATAAGAAAGAGAGAGTGAAGATGGCGCAGCTTTATTATCGTTACAGTACGATGAATGCAGGGAAATCCATAGAATTGATTAAGGTAGCATATAATTACGAAGAACGGGGGAAGCACGTTCTTGTATTGACTTCTGGCGTTGATGATCGTTTTGAAGTCGGTACAGTTGCTTCACGCATCGGAATTACGAGAGATGCTGTGATTGTAAATGATGATACAAATATTTTAAAGCTGTTCATGGAAGCCGATGGACAATATAAGATTGATTGTGTCTTAGTCGATGAGTGCCAGTTTTTGAAAAAACATCATGTACAGGAATTGGTTGAAATTGTGGATAGTTTTGATACGCCGGTTTTGGCCTATGGGCTTAAAAATGACTTTAAAAATGAGCTTTTTGAAGGCTCGTACTATATGCTTGTTTATGCGGATAAAATAGAGGAAATAAAGACCATCTGCTGGTGCGGGAGAAAAGCAACCATGGTAGCGCGTGTGGTCGATGGAAAATTTGTAAAGACAGGCGATCAGATTGTAATCGGGGGCAATGATATGTACGTCTCTTTGTGCAGGAAACACTATAATGATGGACGACTCAGAGAAGACTGAGAACAAAATGCTGTTTACCATTTGGTAGAGAGCATTTTGTTTTTTCACAGTGCAGCCACTTCGGCTTCGATAGTTCGATAGTATGTAAGAGAGCTTTTTAAGGAAGGGGCTAATCGGGAAAAAATGGTTAATCATTTTTATTTTCCTCTTTAAAGTATTTTCCCTGAAACGAGTTTCGGCGTTTAAATTCTTTTTGGACACCATTTAATACGGCATGTTTATTTGAGCTCCAAGTAGGGGCGATTAGTTCTTTCAAAGGCGCGTCCCCCGTGATTCGATGGATTGTGATTTCTTGAGGCAGCCGTTCTAAGCTATCTGTGATGAATTGGATATATTCTTCTTGTTCAAAGATGTTAAGTCTGTCGGGATAGAAGTCGGTAAGCCGAGTGTTTTTTATAACATGAAGAAGGTGCAGCTTTAGCCCGAAAGGACGCATTTGCGCGATGTAATTCACAGAGGCGCTCATATCTTCTTTCGTTTCTCCGGGAAGGCCCAGGATTAGATGCACAATAGCCTTAATCTTTCGTTTTTTCAGTTCTCGCATTGCAGCTTCAAAGTCCTTGAGTGAGTAGCCGCAGTTCAGTTCGTCTCTGGTGGAATCGTGAATGGTTTGGAGTCCAAGCTCAACCCAGAGATAGGTCTTTTGATTCAATTCCTCCAACAGATCCAAAACCTCTTCCGGAAGGCAATCCGGTCTGGTTGCAATGGAAAGACCGATGATATTTGGATAGGAAAGCGCCTCTTCATAAAGCGTACGCAGCTCGTTTACGGGCGCATATGTATTTGTATGGCTTTGAAAATATGCGATATATTTTCCTGTGGGCCATTTTGAGGATAGAAGCTGAATTTGCTCCGGAATGGTGCTGGCATAATGCCCAGAGCCATCCTCTGCGCAGAAAAAACAACCGCCAAAGCCTTTTGAACCATCGCGGTTTGGGCAGGTGAAGCCGGCATCCAAGCTTAATTTTATGATACGACAGCCAAATTGTTTTTTTAAATGCACAGCAATGGTATTAAAATGATTGCTTCCAAATATATTTTCCAAATAACACACCTCGATTGAATAGATAGTTTTTCACTACAAAATTTGCGTGAAGTAGGACTTCATGGTATAATAAATACACTTTTATGTAACAAAATTAAAGAATTTTGTGCCGGATGTATTTATTGCATCATCGTAAAGCAAACCGTAAATGGTTTGTACAGATTATATAGCAGTGTATCGTAACAATGCTATATAAATAGTGTATCTCAATCCTTTGAGATTTGGAAGTGTGTCAGCGAAAAAAGAAGAGAGAATCCATATGGAAAAAGAAAAATTATTACTGCACAGCTGCTGCGGGCCTTGCAGCACTGCGGTAATTGAACAGTTAATGGACGAATACGAGGTGACTATTTTTTTCTATAACCCCAATATAACCGATAGAGAGGAATATGAGAAACGAAAACAGACACAGCTGTTTTTTTTGCAACAGTATAACGAACAAAAACCGGGCCGCGAACAAGTACATTTTATAGAGGGAGATTACGAACCAAATCTTTTTTATCAAACCGTAGAGGGATTTGAAAGTGAGCCGGAGGGAGGGGAGCGTTGCACCCACTGCTTCCGCCTTCGTTTAGAAAAAAGTGCGCAGATAGCAAGGATGCAGAGCTTTCATTTGTTTACTACAACGTTGTCGGTAAGCCCTCACAAAAACTATAGATTGATTTGTCAGCTGGCAGAGGAGCTGGAAAAAAAATACGGAGTCCTATTCCTGGCCAAGGATTTCAAGAAAAAAGCAGGATTTCAGAGATCTGTTGCACTTTCGAAAGAATATGCTCTTTACCGTCAAAATTACTGTGGCTGTGAATTTTCCAAATGGGAATAGGATAGCTGCATCATAAGAAGTGAGAGAAAAAAGGAGTAAAATATGAGTGGAAAATTAATGATACCAAAGCAGTATGAACCAATCATCGGATTGATGGACAGCCAGATTGCAATCAAGAAAATAAAAGATTTTTTTCAGCAGGAATTAGCATGCGGTTTAAATTTGCAGCGTGTGACAGCACCGCTTTTCGTCGTTCCGGAAAGCGGATTGAATGACAATTTAAATGGCGTGGAGCGTACGGTTTCTTTTACTTTAAAGGATATGCAGGAAAAGAATGTAGAGATTGTGCAGTCCCTGGCGAAATGGAAGCGCATGGCATTGGGAAAATACGGGGTAGAGCCGGGCGGCGGAATCTATACAGACATGAATGCAATTCGCAGAGATGAAGAGTTCGATAATCTTCATTCCGTATATGTAGACCAGTGGGACTGGGAAAAATCTATTCGAAAGGAAGACCGCACCGAAGAGTATTTAAAGGAAACAGTGACGTCGATTTACAATGCACTAAAAAACCTTAATGACTATGTAAATCGCGAATACTCCATGATTCGCACAGCGCTCCCGAATGAGATCTTTTTTATCACAACGCAGGAGCTGGAAGATAGGTATCCGGATAAGACACCGAAGGAACGTGAAAATGCGATTGCGGAAGAGAAAAGAGCTGTTTTCATTATGAAAATCGGCGGGGCATTGAAGTCAGGTGAAAAACATGATGGAAGAGCACCGGATTACGACGACTGGGAATTAAACGGGGATATTATTCTTTGGAATGATATTTTAGGCATTGCCTTTGAGATTTCTTCGATGGGTATTCGTGTAGATGAAGCAGCGATGGAAAAACAATTGGAATTAGCAAATGCTTTGGACCGGAAGACGTTAGAATTTCACAAAGCGATTTTAGAGAAGCAATTACCTTACAGCATCGGCGGTGGAATCGGACAATCACGTCTTTGCATGTATTTTCTGAGAAGAGCTCATATCGGAGAGGTGCAGGTATCCGTATGGCCAAAGGAAATGGTTGAGGAGTGTAAAGACAATAATATTTTCCTGCTGTAGGAGAGGAAAAAAGCTTTCATGAAGTATGTGAATGTAGCCATAGATAATAATACGGATCATACCGATGTGCTTTATACCTATGGAACGGAAATAGAGGATATTCAGATCGGAAATAAGGTAAAAGTGCCCTTTGCAAAGGGAAACCGTATGAAGGATGGTTATGTGTTTGAAGTGATGGAGGAGTTGCCGCAGCCGGTAAAGGGGCTGAAAATGGTGATGGAGAGGGACGAAGCAATCTCTCTTTCTGAGGAGGCCATCAGCACATGCGCTTGGATGAAAAAACGCTATTTATGCCGCTATATTGATGCAGTTAAATGCTTTACACCGGCCGGCACTCCTTCGAAACGGGAAAAAAAGAGAAACCCTTTTGCGGACTATCAGAGGGAAGCAAATACAGCCAAACACTTGACGGAAGAGCAAGCAGCGGCAGTCACTCAAATCGAAGATTCCATTCAGAAAGAGTTGCATGAGGTTTTTTTAATACACGGAGTAACAAGCAGCGGAAAGACAGAGCTCTATATGCAGGCGATTTCTGCCTGTTTAAAAAAGGGTAAAACGGCAATTATGTTAGTACCTGAGATATCACTTACGGTACAGACAATTGAACGCTTTATCAACCGATTCGGGAATGAGCAGGTGGCAGTTTTACATAGTAAACTGTCATTAGGGGAACGCTACGATGAGTGGATGAGAGTGCAAAACGGCGAGGTCAAAATTGTAATCGGAGCTCGCTCAGGTATTTTTGCACCTCTAAAGGACATTGGAATTATCATTCTGGATGAAGAGCATGAAAGTACCTATAAATCGGATATGTCGCCTAAATATGATACCTTTGAAGTGGCTGTAAAGCGAGCCATGCTGAATCGAAGTGTGGTTTTGCTGGGGAGTGCGACACCGTCAATTCAATCCTTTTACCGGGCGCAAAAAGGAATGTTTCGCCTAATACGGCTGACAAAACGTTATAATGAGATGCCTTTGCCGCAGGTTGAAGTTGTGGATATGAGAGAAGAGCTGAAAAATGGAAATACGAGTATTTTCAGCATTTCTCTTTACAATCGGATTCAAGAATGTCTGGAGAAAAAAAAGCAAGTAATTTTGTTTTTGAACCGGAGAGGCTATTCTACTTTTATTTCTTGCCGAAGCTGTGGATATGTGCTGAAATGCCCGGACTGTGGAATTTCTATGACATATCATAAGGAAAATAATGAAGTGCGTTGCCACTTCTGTGGAAAAAAGACTTCTGTACCTAAGACTTGCCCGAGCTGTGAAAGCAGCTATATTAAATACTTTGGAATGGGAACAGAAAAAGTAGAAGAAAAAGCATCGGAAATCTTTGAAGGTGCGAATATTTCTCGTTTAGATTTAGATACAATAAAGAAAAAAGGAAGTATTGAAAGAGTATTAAATAGTTTTCATAAAGGAAAAATTGACATATTGATTGGAACACAGCTGGTTGCAAAAGGTTTGGATTTTGCGAACGTTGGACTTGTAGGAATTATCTCTGCAGATGTGTCATTGAACATCCCGGATTATCGCTCTTCGGAAAGAGCGTTTCAGCTGATTACACAGGCTGCAGGGAGAACCGGGAGAGGCGATTTCCCCGGAAAAGTGATTATACAAACGTATACACCGCAGCATTATGCAATCGAGTGTGCTTCACACCATGATTATGAGGGGTTCTATCAGCAGGAACTCGCTTTGAGAAAACAAACTGCGTATCCGCCGTTTTGTGATTTTTTTCAGCTTATTATTTCATCGGAGCAGGAAGAAGAAGCAAGACGGATGGCGGAAGAAGCGGGCATATTTTTGAAGAAAACCAAAGGAAGTAATGAGTCGTTTTCTGTTTTAGGCCCTCATCCGGCAGCAATCTATAAGATGAATGACCGGTTTCGTTATCAAATTCTAATGAAAGCACAACCGGGATCACGCAAGCAATACGCAAAAAAAATTGCGGAATTGAAGCAAACGCTTTTTATAAAGAGGAAAACAAAATGCGCGCTGTCTGTAGATATCAACCCATATAGCTTTTTATAGCGAAGCAGCGGAGTACAAGCAAGAGAAAAAGGAGAATGAAAGATGGCTTTAAGAAATGTAGTCTGTCGAGGCGATGAAATTTTAGGAAAGAAAGCAAAAGAGGTCAAAGAAATCAATCAGCGCGTTTTACAAACACTGGATGATATGCTTGACACAATGCATGAGAGCAATGGGATTGGAATTGCTGCGCCGCAAGTTGGTGTTTTAAAGCGGATGTTCATTGTTGAAGTAGATGACACGTTTATCGAGCTGATTAATCCTCAGATTTTAGAAACAGAGGGGAAGCAGATAGATGAGGAAGGCTGTCTGAGTGTTCCGGGTCTTATTGGAACCGTAGAGCGTCCGAGATACGTAAAAATTACGGGGATAAACCGCGAAGGGAAGACTGTAGTTTACGAGGCTACAGATTTGCTCGCAAGAGCATTTTGTCATGAATATGATCACTTGGAAGGCGTTTTATTTGTAGATAAGGCGTCGAATATTCGCGAAACAGAAGTGGATGTGGAAGAGGAATGAAAATAATTTATATGGGAACGCCGGAGTTTGCGGTGCCGGCTTTAAGTGCATTATGTGAGCACGGATACCATGTCTCGCTTGTGGTGACACAGCCTGATAAGGCGAAAGATCGGGGAAAAAAGGTACAGCTTACACCGGTAAAGGAAGAAGCACAGAGAAGGGATATTCCCGTATTGCAGCCGGAGAAAGTAAAAGAAAATGAAGAATTTTTAGATCAACTAAAAAAAGAAAGCCCAGATTTGATTGTAGTCGCGGCATACGGAAAAATCTTGCCAAAAGCAATTTTAGAAATTCCGCGATTCGGCTGCATCAATATTCATGCTTCCTTGCTTCCGAAATATCGAGGTGCTGCTCCGATTCACCGTGCGATTATAAACGGTGAAGAGAAAACCGGCGTTACACTGATGTATATGGCAGAAGGTATGGATACAGGTGACATGATTGCAAAAGCAGAGACGCCGATTCAAAAAAAGAATGTAGCGCAGCTGCATGAGGAATTAGCCGAGCTGGGGGCAACGCTTTTAATGGAAACTCTTCCAGCGATTTTTGAGGGGAATAACGAAAGAATTTCTCAAAATGAAACCGAAGCTACCTACGCACCGATGGTTTTCAAAGCAGAAGGAGCTTTGGATTTTAGTAAGGATCCCGTGGTTTTAGAACGTTTGATACGAGGGTTTAATTCTTGGCCTGGTGCGCATACACGCTATATGGGAGAGGCAGTAAAAATATGGGATGCAGAAGCATTGTCACAGCCGCAAGAGCAGGCGCATGGAACCATTGTCAAGGTTGACAGCCATGGAATGGATGTTGCCGCAGGCGGAAAAACGCTTCGTATTACCAAACTGCAGTTTCCCGGCAAACGGGCGATGGAAGTAGCAGAATATGTCAAAGGAAATAAAATTGAAATGAATCAGATATTAGGGTAGAATATGTGATAAAAAGAGATTGGCAAAAAGAGAACGTGAGAGAAATGAGGGATAAAAATGTATTGGTGGGACAGTTCAATCATTTATTTGATTCCAGCGATGGTATTTGCAATGTATGCACAGGCGAAGGTAAGCTCGGCTTATTCGCAATATGCAAGGGTCAGAAATAGAAAAGGGATTACCGGAGCGCAGGCAGCGCGTATTCTTCTTGATCAAAATGGCTTGTCTAATGTACAAATTGAGATGGTACAGGGGAAGCTTTCCGATCATTATGATCCGAGAAAAAGAGTTATGCGGCTTTCACCGGCGGTTTATAATGAGGCGTCCATTGCTTCTGTCAGTATCGCGGCACATGAAACGGGGCATGCGATTCAACATGGGCACGGCTATGTGCCGCTGAGTATACGAAACACAATTGCGCCTGTCGTTTCATTGGCTTCAAATTTGGCATGGCCGCTTTTATTAATCGGCCTTATTATGGGAAATTCACCGCAGGGAAGCCTACTTTTTAATTTGGGCATTTTATTCTTCTGCGGAGCTGTTGTTTTTCAGGCAATTACATTACCGGTGGAATTGAATGCAAGCCGCCGTGCAATTGTACAGATGCAGGAGAAAAATATTATTTATCCGGAAGAAGCCGGAGGTGCAAAAAAAGTACTTTCTGCTGCTGCGCTAACGTATGTTGCTGCATTAGCGGTCGCAGTTGCTAACTTGCTTCGCATTCTCGCACTTAGGAGGAATGACTGAGGTGGATAATAATAGAAACACTGCCTATTTAGTTCTGATGGATGTAGAGGAAAAGAATGCTTATTCCAATTTAGCACTGAACCATCGTGTGAAGCAATCCAAGCCGGATTCGCCTGCTTTTGTTCGTGAATTGGTTTACGGTGTGATTGAAAATAAGTATTATTTGGACTATATTCTTGGTTTTTTTATAAAAAAAATGGCAAAGATGAAGAAAAGTGATTTGGTACTTCTTCGGATGGGGATATACCAGCTTGCTTTTATGGATGCAGTGCCTCCTTATGCTGCGGTGAATGAGTCAGTTTTGCTGGCAAAAAAGTATTGCAGAGGGAGGGACGGCTTCATCAATGCAGTTCTAAGAAAGTATCAGCGTGAAAAGGATACCGTCTCATTGAATGACCTGCAGAAGGAGCCTGTGGGGTATTTGTCTGTAAAGTATTCTTATGAGCCGTGGATGATTGAAGAATGGATAAAAGAGTACGGATTTGATGTTACAGAAGCGCTCCTTTCCGCTGGAAATCAGACTCCACGTCTTACGCTTCGTATCAATGGATTAAAGAGTTCTGTGGAAGAGGCCGTTTCCTCCTTAAATGCGGAAGGCTTTGAGACGGAGCCTGGGATGAAGAGCAAGCAGGCAATTTATGCGAAAGGAAGCGGAATATTGGAATCCTCCTTGTATCAGTCAGGGCTTTTTTCTGTTCAGGATGAAGCCTCTATGCTAGCGGTAGAAGCACTGGCACCTGAACCGGGCCATGTCATAGTAGATGTATGTGCAGCTCCGGGTGGTAAGACGTTGTACATAGCAGAGAAGATGAAAAATACAGGACATATTTTCGCTTGTGATATTTATTCGAAAAAGTTAGAATTGATTCAGCAACAAGCAATGCGTCTGGGGATATCTATTGTTGAGACGCAGCTTTGGGATGCAACAGAAATAAATTTAAAGTTGAAAGACACTGCGGATCGTGTTTTAGTGGATGCGCCTTGCTCCGGACTGGGCGTGATTCGTCGCAAACCGGAGATTAAGTATAAGAAATTTGATGCTGAAATGGAATTGCTTCCGCAAAAGCAGCTTCAAATTTTATCGAATGCTTCAACGTATTTAAAGGTAGGGGGCGTATTAGTATACAGCACTTGTACCATATCTGTCCATGAGAACCAGAACGTGAGGAAAGCCTTCCTTTTGCAACATCCCAATTATGAATTGATGAAAGAAGAGCAGCTTTTTCCTCAGGAATCGGGAACGGACGGATTTTTTATTTGTAAGATGTGTCGTCGATTTTAAAGAGAAGAAAAGGGGAGAGGGTAGAGGATTAATTTATGCTGAGAGTTGGATTTAAGACAGACAGGGGACAGCAGAGAAGCAATAACGAAGATGCATTTTTTGTATTGCCAGAACAGCGGGTTTATATCGTTGCAGACGGCGTAGGCGGGCATAATTCAGGGGAAATTGCAAGCCGCTTTGCAGTGCAGCAAATTGCAGAATATGTATCAAAAAATCAAATTCCTGAAACGCAGGAAGAGGAAGCATTAAAAAACTATCTGTTGAAATGCCTGAAGCAGGTGAATCAGCAGCTGTATGAAATGGCCAAAGAAAGCCGCAAAAATGCGGGGATGGCAACGACATTGGCCTTAGTATATATAAATGATGCAAAGGCTTATGTTGTGAATGTGGGTGACAGCAGGGTGTATTTGATTCGAGACAGATTGATTCGTCAAATCACAGAGGATCATACATATGTAAACCAACTGCTGAAAAGCGGAGCCATTACGAAAGAAGAGGCAGAAAATCACCCGAAAAGGAACATGATTACGCGTGCAATTGGAGCGGAGTATGATCTTTCACCAGATTTTTACCAATTCAAGGTATATGAGGGAGATTTGCTTCTGCTGTGCACGGATGGACTGTATGGAGAGCTGTCTGAAAATGAGATTAATGAGATGGCGCAGGGAAGACGCTCTATGCACCGCTTGGCAAATGATTATGTAAAAGAGGCAAATGAACGGGGAGGCAAAGATAATATAACCGTCGTTTGCATAATGATATAGATTCGATGAGAAATAAACTATTGTTGAAAGATGGAGGGACGGCATATGAGTAGCAGAATACTTGCCGGAAGATACGAATTGATAGAAAAAATAGGCGAAGGCGGTATGGCCGTTGTCTATAAGGCGAGATGCCGATTGTTAAACCGTTTTGTGGCGATAAAGATATTAAAACCTGAATTTACAAAGGATGCAAAATTTATTGAAAGCTTCCGAAGGGAATCACAGGCAGCCGCAAGTCTGGTACATCCAAACATCGTTAATGTCTATGATGTTGGGAAAGAGGGAAATATCCATTACATTGTCATGGAATTGATTGAAGGCAGAACATTGAGTGATTTAATCAAAGCAGAAGGACCGCTGGAAGTCAGAAAAGCCGTATCCATTGCGAAGCAGATGGCATCCGCTCTCAGTCTTGCGCATAAAAGCAACCTGATACATAGGGATGTAAAGCCGCACAATATTCTTATCAATCAGGAGGGCGTTGCGAAAATTACAGATTTCGGAATTGCAAAAGCCATCAGTACAGGAACAATTGTTGGAAAGCAGACGGAGACAATCATGGGCTCTGTTCATTACTTTTCTCCAGAACAAGCTAGAGGAGGATATATTGATGAAAAATCAGATATTTATTCCTTAGGGATTGTTTTATATGAAATGGTAACGGGAAAGGTTCCGTTTGACGGAGAAAATCCGGTAGCCGTTGCTGTAATGCATATTAACGATGAAATGGTGCCCCCTTCAGAGCTTATTTCAAGCCTCCCTGCTGACTTGGAAGAAATTATTTTAAAGGCGACCAACAAATATCAGGTTAATCGTTATAAATCTGCGGAAGATATGCTCACCGCTTTAAATTTAGTCAATTATAATGCGACAGGGAAAACAGGGGGATATTCAAAGACGTCGAATCGAGATTCCACCATTGTTATGACACCAATAAAAAACGCGGCTGCATTGAAGGAAGAAGAAGCAGAGCGTCGTGCGATAGGGGAAAAGGATGAGGAGAAAATGACAAAAGAAAAAGGAAAGAAGAGACGCTTTAAACTAAATAAAGTAAAGTTTGCGGCAATTGTAGTTGCCTTGTTATGCGCAATTCCTCTCAGTGGGCTTTTGGTCAACGGGATTCAATCACTCCTTGAGCCAAATGAGGTAATTGTTCCAGACTTAAAAGGCTATACGGTTGAAGAAGCGGAAAAGAAGCTGGAGGAATTAAAGCTGGTACTGGAAAAGGGAAATGAGGTTTACAGCTCTGATTACGAAGAAGGATGCATCGTTTCGCAAAGTCCGGAAGAGGATATGAAAATCAAAGAAGGTGCAACAATTAAAGTCAATATCAGCAAAGGAATGCAGTCCGGAACCGTTCCAAATTTGGTAGGGAAAACCCTTTCCGAAGCAGAATTTGTATTAGAAACCTATGGATATAAAAAAGGACTGGCGTCGGAAGATTACAGTGATTATGCAAAAGGTGTCATATTTGAACAATCTCCGGCATCCGGAGAAGAAGCTGCATCGGGAACAAAGATTAGCTTTAAAGTCAGCTTAGGCAGCAAGACAAAAGAGGTAGAGATGCCGAACTTAAAGGGGTTGGATTTTGACCGTGCGAAAGATCAGCTGACAAAATTCAATTTAGCGCTTGGCAATCCTTCTTACGAAGCAAGCTCTTCTTTCAGTAAAAACCAGATTATTTCACAAAGTGTAAGCGCTGGAAAGATGGTGGCTGAAGGAACAGCGATTGACCTTGTAATCAGCTCCGGAGAAGGAGAAAGCACTGGAAAACAAGGAACCGTAGATTTAACGATTTCTTATAGTGAAGCAAAAAATGAGCTTTTCTGGCTGACGGTTATCGTATCCGATGAAAATGGAGTAAGTACACCAATCAGCAGGGAACAGAGAAATCGCAGTGACGGATCCAGCATTGTATCTGTTTCGGGAGAAGGAAAAGGAACGATTACTGTCATGTTTGACAATGAAGTGCTCCAAAGGCTTACTGTAGATTTTGCAACTGGAGATCTAAGCTGATGGAAGGAACGATTCTAAAAGGAATTGCAGGCTTCTATTATGTAAAGTGCGGAGAGCACCTTTACGAGTGCAAGGCGCGTGGGATTTTTCGAAAAGACGGGTTGGTTCCTCACGTTGGTGATTATGTGCGTATAGAAGCTTTGGAAGAGGACAAAGGGATTATTACTGAAATCTGCCAAAGGAAAAATAAGTTTGTTCGCCCGCCGATTGCAAATGTAGACTGTTTTATTGTAGTTTGCGCCGCAGCAAAGCCCAAGCCGAATTTATTAATCATCGATCAGTTTTTAGTTATGGCAGAGGAAAATCATACAGAAGCTATTTTATGCATTAATAAAGCTGATTTGGTAAACGCAGAGGAACTTGCGGCATTAAGCGGAATTTATGAAACTCTTTATCCTGTGTGCTGTGTCAGTGGAAAAAACGGAGCCGGACTTGCTGCGTTAAAGGATAAAATGAAGGGGAAAACATGTGCTCTGGCAGGCCCTTCCGGCGTGGGAAAGTCAACCTTGCTGAATTGCTTGCGTCAAGATTATGCAATGGAAACCGGAGAAATCAGCCAAAAAACAAATCGCGGCAAGCATACAACACGTCATGCAGAGCTGTTTGAAATGGAATTTGGCGGGCAGATTTTTGATACACCGGGATTTACTTCGTTTGACATTTTAGATACAGATGAGGAAGAGCTTCCGTTCCTATTTCCTGAGATGCTGCATTACCAAGGGCTGTGTAGATATGATAATTGCCGCCATTTGAAAGAACCCGAATGTGCGGTAATGCAAGCTGTGTCAGAAGGAAAAATTAAAGAATCAAGGTATCAGTCATACCAAGCAATGATTAAAACAATTCAAGAAAAGAGGAAATTTTAAATGAATCGATTGGCACCATCTATTTTATCAGCGGATTTCTCAAAATTGGGAGCAGAGGTAGCAGAAATTGAAGACGGAGGAGCGCATATCATTCATGTGGATATTATGGACGGGCATTTTGTACCGAATATCTCTTATGGTGCAAGCGTTATGAAGAGCCTTGTAGGAAAAACAAAACTGCCGTTTGACGTACACCTGATGATTGAGAAACCGGAAAGATATATTGAGGATTTCGTGACAGAGAATACAGAGATTATTACGGTACATGCAGAGGCCTGTACACACCTGCATCGAACGGTTCAGTTAATTCATTCCTTTGGGGTAAAAGCGGGGATTGCATTAAATCCAGCAACACCGCCAGCCGTATTGGATTATATTTTAGAGGAAATTGATTTAGTGCTCGTTATGTCCGTAAATCCGGGATTTGGAGGGCAGAAATTCATTCCTTCTGCACTGCAAAAAGCGAAGGAGCTACAAAAATTAAAAATGAAGTATCATCAAAATCTTATGCTTGAGATTGATGGAGGTATCACTTTAGAAAATGTGAAAAGTGTATTGGATTGCGGAATAGAGCTTGTTGTAGCGGGATCTTCTGTGTTTGGAGCAGAGAACCGCAAACAGAGAATTCAGCAGTTTTTAGAGCAGATGAAATAAGATAGAAAAAGTTTAAATAAAAAAATGCCGGAGAAGCCTAGAAGCTGATGGTACGAGCCGTAAAGTTAAACTTAAAATTTAGCTTTGTGGATCATATCAATCAGCGCAGTTCTCCGACATTTTTTTATTTATTCTAAAAGTTCTTTGCGATAGATTTGATCAAATCGTTGATTTGTGCAATACGTTGGGGGTAGCTTTACCGTATCAAGTAAGGCATCGGTGCGTGTATAGTTTGCGCTGGGTCCGTGCCCGGTCTTTTCTGCGGTGCTATCACTCATTGCAAAAAAGTAACGTTTCGGAGAATCACCTGTTGACTCCCAGGTGGTATCTACATGGTAAGCGCTTCCATCAAGCAAAATTACATTCCATTCGTGATCATAGTTACCCCCGCCCCACAGCCAGCATTCATAACCAGCCTGCCACATCAAATACTGGTACATTTCTGAATAGGTCGCACAGTAGGCAGTGCCTTCGGTAAAAGCATCGTATAAATCCAGCTTCATATCATAATCATATCGCAATGCGGAAGCGACATAGTCATATAATTCACCCGCAGTCTTTTCTTCATTTGAAACATCCGTTATATAGAGATCGAATATTTTCGTAACGTTAATCTTAAAATCTTTTATTTTTTTTAGATAGTCACTGCGGCTCGTGACGGAAGGAGTTTCTTCCTCCCAGCCATAGCGAATCGTTAAAATTTTTGTTGCTTCATCGAATGAAAATGGCCCCTGAGAGTTATAGTAATGTGCGTCAAATAAAAGTGCATTTGGAGGAAAAGTGAGCCTAACGGGCCTGCACAATTCTTCCCATTCCTGCTGTGTAGAAATAGAAGTAAGTTGCACACTGCTCTTTCCGGCGTACAGTGCCGAGATTACATTCCGGTAATCTGTTTCCCAATGATCTGAAAGAAAGTCTTTGACGTACGTTGGTAAAAGGATTTCCTGAAACGTCCAGTCGGAGGATTCGGTCTTATTTGAGGCTGTTTTTTTATTTGTAGAGGAATCCTGTATTACATTGTGTAAATTTTGCTTTTGTATGCCGCTGCCATATCCTCGAATCAGCCCTGAAATGATAAAAAAGAGTGCCGCTGCGATAAGAAGCACAACGATGATGAGAAGATATTTACAGTATTTTTTTTGATGGTAAGTTTTTTTTTGTTCTTCTTTCATTTTATTCCGCCTTTATCCCAGATAATTTCTTTTTAAATTTTAATTTAGAAAACCGCGTTCTGTCAAGCACTCTATAGCAAAAGCAAGAAAGTGAAGCCTTTTCGCCGAGCATAGCTGCATTCTTTTTTATCCGATAAAGGAGAGCATAAAAGGGAATTACCGAGATTCTTTTCTATGTATGAAGACAATGTTGAAAATAATATTTTTACTTAAATGTAAAAATATGGTTGACGAAAAATAAAATGCTGTTATAATTAAATTACATAAAATGGAAAAAGAAAGGTGGATGAACTTGAAAGCATTTCGAATGTGGGTTGGAATTTTTTTAGTAGCCGTTTCGCTTTTAGGACTATTTTTTTGGGAAACAAAAGGAAGAGAATGCTTTCTTATGGATGAAGTATTTGTCGCTGTAGAGAAGATACCAACAGGAAAGACCGTGTCTGCCGATCAGTTTAAGCTGGTACATGTTCTGCGTGAAAATAAGGTGCAGGGTGCGTTCTCAAAAGAAGAAAAAGCTTTTTTACAAGGAAAGGTCACCGCGCAGATTATTGAAAAAAATCAGCAGGTGACTTTAAATGCCTTTTCCAAGGGGATTGTTCCAATTGGAAAAGGAAAATCTATTTTTTTAATAAAACCAGAATGGATTGACTCTAGAAGCAGTTCTTTACGGCGAGGAGATTTCGTCGATTTCTATATGGCGGAAGATGGCAGCTTTGCAGGCAGATATGCGGTTGCCTTCGTAAAGGACGAAAAGGAACAGGAAGTGAAAAATACGGAAGGAGTTTCTCAAGATTACCTTTTGGAACGAACAGATGCAACGACACAAATCAGCCATATTGAAATTATAGCTGAGCTTGCCGCGTATGAAGAGCTTCGAAAAAAGGCAGAGGGATCCGAGAAGGGCTTTCTGATTGTTCAAGCAATGGGAGAGGATGAATAAAGTGAAAAAATTAGTTGCATTTCACGGTTCGGATCATAAATCAGGGGCGACAATGCTTTCCCAATCAGTAGCTGAGTTGGTGGCACGAAACCGCAAAGAAATAAAAGTTCTTTGGACCGTTTTTGGACTTGGAGACGGAAAAGATTATAAAGATACAGTGGCACAATCTCTAGAAGAATTTCGCCTTCAAATTTATAGCCGCATCTTAAATAAAGAAGAGGTAATGGAGGCATCAAAGCAATCAGAAAATTTATTTATGCTGGGAGGAATTAAAAATATTTCTGAAAAACGAACTTATTTTCCAGAAAATGCACAGTATTTCCTAGAGTGTATGAAAGATGATTTTGATCTTATCATTGCAGACTGCGGAAACGATCTGGATAGTGGAATTTCATTAGGTGCATTGGAAAATGCGGACGCCATCTATATAACGATATCACAAAAAGAGTCTGCACTGCGTCAATATGAGATAAAGTCAGAGCTTTACCAACGCTTAAACCTGAAAGCAGCCGGTATGATTTTAAACCATTTTCAAAAAGAGGACCCAATCACTTTACACTATACGGCAAGACGCCTGAATCACCCTTATGAAACAATCTTTAAAGTAAAAGATTCGGAATTTGGGCGGCAGGCAGAGCGTGACAGAAAAAGTCTGCTTTTTTATGGAGATAACACTTACGATAAAGATATTTCTGAAATTGCTGATTCTATTTTAAAACAATGTGGATTAGGAAAGTTGAATCCGGAGGAGGAAAAGAGGAAGAAACGATGGATCAATTTTATTTAGATCAATACCTTGAACAGGAAAATCATAAAAAAAACACAGAAGAGATGGATTTTCTTTCTCTTTGCGAGCATATAAAAAATCTATTTTTTTTTGAAATGGAGAATCAAGAGGAAAATCTGTATTCTTATATGGATATTCAAAAAAAGGCATTAATCGGGTATGAAAATGAAGTGACTTATTTTAAAGAAAAAATTAGAACTTTTATTAAGGAAGAACATGCCGAAGCAGTAACGTACCCTCCTTGGTATGAGAATCTTATTGATGGAGTTTACCATGAGAATTGGGGATTGAGTGGAATTTCACAGTGGTTTTCAAAGGAATTTAGCGAAAGCAGTTCTTCAAAAATAATCGGGGATAGAATTTACTATCTAGAAAATGGGCACATGAAAAAAAAAGAGCAAACGATTCATAAAAATCGGCGTGAGCAGATGATTCGAGCCTTCCTACTGCTTACACCAAATGAAAGAATGGACAAGGAATACCACGAAATTTATTTGTTGGATGGAACCAGAGTTACTATATTTGGAAAAAGTATGACCAAAAGAGAGCAGGACGTTATTATCTTTCGGCGTTATATCATACCGCAATACCGATTTGAAGAACAGGCAAGGCGAGGGACCATCCCCTTTCAAGCGATTCCTCTTTTTCAATCCATGGTTCACTTAGGTTACAATGTAGTTTTTACAGGTGCGGTTCGAACCGCAAAAACTACGTTTCTATCAACGTGGCAAAGTTATGAGGATGTAACCTTGGAAGGGGTTATGGTGGAAACAGACCCTGAAATTCCACTGCATCGTCTTATGCCGGAAGCACCGATTGTGCAATTGCTCGCCGATGAAGGCAGACTCTCAAGCATTACGAAAAATTTGCTGCGCAGCGATGCCGATTACTTTATTTTTGCTGAAGCAAGAGACGGCAATGCACTGGATACGGCTTTGCGGATTGCAGCAAAGGGGACAAAACGAATGAAGCTGACCTTTCATACAAGAGATCCAATGGAGTTTCCTTTGGACGTTGCGATTGAA
The DNA here is from genome assembly GCA_963521065.1 of uncultured Anaerovorax sp. Lineage (GTDB taxonomy): Bacteria > Bacillota > Clostridia > Peptostreptococcales > Anaerovoracaceae > IOR16. The sequence continues at coordinate 108,205 of CAUQTI010000007.1, forward strand.
ATACTAAAAGAACGAGGAGGTGAGCTTAAATCAACGATGACAAAGGTGGTACAGAGCTTTGACTATATTTTTCATTTCGTACAATTGAAAGAGAAAAACAAAAAGAGATTGAAGGGCATTTATGAGCTGGGGTTGCATCAGCCGGGGCATGAAATACAAATAAATCCGATTTGTTTGTATGACTATCAAAAAGATGGGTGGCGTTTTTTTTCAGAAATTGGGGCAAAAATTGAGCAGCATGGGCTGGAAGAGGATGAAGCACAGTATGAGGAATTTAAAAAGCAATTGAATGCGTTGGCTATTCAGGAGGTAATACGCAATGAATAGGAGTATTGTAGTTTCTGTCTTTATCATTTCGATATTATATATTTTTTTAATAACTGGATATTTTATATTGCTTTCTCCGGCATTCCAAAAGTTGCAAGGGATTTTTGTAATAAAAAAACGACTGAAAATGAATGGGGAACAGCGAAATACTTCAATCATTTCTAAGCATTTAAATCAGATTTTACTAACGACTGGAGTGCGTTGTTTTACACCTTACCGCTTTGTTGCGTTTAGCTGCATCATTTTTCTTTTATTTTTTTATTTGGGAATTCAAAGTTTTTCAGCTGTGATTACCTTTCTTTTAAGCAGTTTTGGGGGAATCTTGCCATACGGTTTGCTGCGGATTCGGCTTGAAAGTATTCGGCATAAAGGGAGCTTTGAAGGAGAAGAGGTCATTTCGGAATTTCTAAGGCAATATCGTATCTGTAATTACAATGTTTATGAAACGCTAGAGCAAATGATTGCGAATTTGAAGCATTGTAAGATAAGCAGGAGATTATTTTTTCAGATTTTACTTCGTTTGAGAAATACGGGTAATCCGATTTTAATCAGAGAAGCTTGTGAGCTCTATTATTTTGGAATCCATACAAATTGGAGTCGGATGCTGGCAACAAACCTTCAGGTTGCAGCAGAGAAAGGTGTAAATATATCATTAGCGGTAGAAGATATTTTGATTCAGCTGCGCGATGCAAGGAGTGCAACCGAAGAACGAAGGCGCATGAATAGTGAGGCAACACGGATGACGGTATTTATGATTCCATTGCTTTATGTGGCAACTATTTTATTAGCTTGCAGATACATGGATCTGCCTTTTTCAAGTTTCTGTGCAAACCAATTTCAAACCTCTCAGGGGTTATTGTTTTTTCTTTTTATCTGGTTTTCTTTTTTATTTAACTTATTGGTGTTGGATTATTTTAATCACCATAGATTCGATTGCTGAAAGGGGGAACAATGCGACAGAGTGTTTGGATTCCAATTATTCTTTTACTTCTTTTTTATCTGGGAATCTTACTGATTCGAAGTGGAAGGTTCAAGCGATTCCCGGATAAAGGTAAAATAGGTATCTTAAAAAATATAGTATTAAAAAAATGCAGAACTTTCATTTCCATAGGGAGTGAGAATGCAATATTAAATTTCATAAAAAAAGTAAGAAGGGAGATGAAAAAAGAAAAATATGAAAGTGAGATTTATGAGGGAATTTCTTATCTGCGTAACTTAATTGCAATCGAGAGAGGGAAAAAAATGAGCACACCCTGGATTCTGGAAGAGCTTGCGGATCTTCAAGGCATAATGCAGCCGCATTATTTGAAGCTTCTTCATTACGTCAGGATGAATCACAAAGAAGAGGGGCTGCGCATTTTTTCAAAGGATATAGACAGTGCAATCGCAAATGATTACGGTAGATTGTTATTGCAATGGGAAGAGACAGAAGCACAGCATTGGTGGGAAACTTTAAAAACGTACCAGGGGACAATCAAAGAAATTAAGAGAACAAAGCAAAGAAAAACCGATGAATTGATGAGTGATCTTATTTATTTTCCTGTTGTAATCAATGTCATGTTAGTATTAATGAATTTTATTTATGTAGCTTATTTTATTGAGCAGCAGAAGCAGCTGTTATGGGTATTTCAATGAGGAGACAAAGGTTGAACGGATTTCAACCTTACAGTCTATGTGTCATTTTGCACATGGAAGAAGTAAAAATAAAATGCTGGCACGGGTATACGAATTGTTTTAGTCCCACCGTAAGGCAAATCAACCGCTATCCTTTCAAAGTTGATTTGTTCCTGCAAGGGGCGATGCATTTGTCCCGATAGCAGGAATGGAGATTAAAAATGAAACAGATAATTGTAATGATAGCAATGGTTGTACTAGGCATTGCTCTAGCGGTCATGATTATGGCATTTAAGGAACCTGCAAAAACGATTACAGACCATGCAACGACAAGCATAACTAAGACACTGGGAAATGCGACGTAAGCACAGACGAAACATGCTGATATAGAATTTTGAGAGGATAAAATATGAAGCAGATTATCGTTATGACAGCGACTATTTTGCTTGGAGTGGCTATCTTTCATATGATTATGGGTCCGCAGGATGATAGCGTGTATTCCGGAGTAAAAAGCGTCTGGCATCAGGAAATTGATATTCGCACGAAATCACCGTAAAACTTTTCAAAACTGTAATATGTTAAAGACAAGAAAGGAAGACAGAAGTATTTATTTGACAGATAGATGCTGCTAAAAAGGACAATTTTATGAAAAATTTAATCGTGCTTGCTGCGGTACTGCCATTTTTACTGCTTTTTATGATGCAGTTTACACTTGATCAAAAAAATTCAGAAAACATTGGACGTTTGCAGAATTATGTCTATGCGGCAAAGGAAGAGGCAAAGCAAGAGGGATGCTTCAGCGATAAAATTGAAGAGAAAATGAAAAATCAAATTGCAGAAGATTTTGAGATAAGCAGTGAAGAAATTCAAGTAGAGGCCACAAAAAATATACAGTATCGTATGAATCATATTGAAGAAGGTGGTGGAGATAGTCCGTTGAGAGGAATGATCCACTATCGCGTTTCCGTTCCGATTGAAAAAGTAATCGCAGGAAATCATTTCTTTGGAATTGAAGATAAAGAAAACAGAGGGATGTATGTAATTGAGAGTTATACGGCAAGTGAGAAACTTCCTCTGGAAATGGAATAGTTATGAAAGTATTTTTAGTGTTTATGGGAATACTACTTATTAATCTCAGCTTCCTTGTCTATAATGGGGATATGGCACAATATGAAAAAATGCAGGTGTTTTTAAAGGCAACCGCAGAAGATTGTGCAGCAGGAGCTGCTTTATATTACGATGAAGAAAAATATAGTAAGGGCGAATGGTGTATTAGAGAGGCACAAGCCGAGCAATTTATATTGAAAAAGGTGAAGTTTGCGGAGGAAATGCTGGGTAGGGCCTATGGTGGAGTCATTGAATACCACGTTTTGTACAGTGAAAAGGAAATTGAGGTAGAGCTATGTTATTATCTGAATAAAGATTTGTTCCGCTTACCTTTTTTATCGATGGATAAGGTGTCAAGAACTGCAAAATATGAATGGAAGGGCTGGGGAAAATAAGAAGTAAAGTATTGACCGATTTTAATAAGAAGTATATAATGGTTAAGATATAGTAAATATAAAAATGCGTAGAAGAGAAACGTAGGACAGGGACGTAAATTTCAGAGAATGGGTGCCGTACCTTTGATAAAAAGGTATGAGCTGTGAGTATCCAAATTTGCATGTGCTATGACCAGCTCGGAGCAGCTCCTGATGAAGGATGCCGGCAGTTTGCTGCTGTCGTTATGAAAATGAAGTATTCGCTTGGGTGGAACCGCAGAATTGCCCCAGGTATTGCATTGCAATACCTGGTTTTTTATTATGCAAGGGGATTATTTTTCTTATCGACAATAAATTACTACTTTACTTGTGTAAACGGGATTCTGCTTTTATATTTCATAGTAAGAAGAATAGAAAAATTACATTTTATTGATGATAAATACAGGGAGGAAAATAAGATGAAAGTAACATTGAAAGACGGAAGTATTCGTGAAGTGAAAGATGGCTCAACCATCAAAGAAGTCGCAAAATCGATTTCTCAAGGACTTGCAAAAGAAGTCGTCTGTGGTAAGGTGAATGGTGAAATACAAGGAGTGGATTATGCCTTGGAGTCCGACTGTGAGCTAGAATTGTTAAAGTTTGAAGAAGAAGAGGCAAAGCATACCTTTTGGCATACGAGCTCACATATCTTAGCCAATGCAATTACGCGTTTGTTTCCTGAGGCAAAGTTTGGAATTGGACCTTCCATTGACAATGGATTCTATTATGACATTGACTTGGAGCATCGCTTTACAGAAGAAGATTTAGCAAAACTAGAAAAAGAAATGAAAAAAATCGCGGATGCGAATCAGCCCTTGACTCGCTTTGAGCTTTCCCGAAAAGAAGCAATTGAGTATATGGAAAAGCGGAAAGAACCTTATAAAGTTGAGCTGATTCATGATTTGCCAGAGGATGCAATCATCTCTTTCTATGAACAGGGTGATTTTACTGACCTATGTGCCGGGCCGCATTTGTCTTCCACAGGACTTGTGAAGGCAGTCAAGCTGACAAGCGTAGCAGGTGCGTATTGGCGCGGAAGTGAAAAAAATAAAATGCTGCAGAGAATTTACGGGATTACCTTTCCGAAGCAAAAAATGCTTGATGAATACCTTGAGCGTATGGAAGAGGCGAAGAAAAGAGATCACCGTAAAATAGGAAAAGAAATGGATTTGTTTGCGCTTTATGATGAGGGTCCTGGATTCCCGTTCTTCCTTCCAAAGGGTATGATTATCAGAAATGAATTAGAAGCTTTCTGGAGAAAATCACATATGGAACGCGGCTATCAAGAAATTAAAACACCTTTAATTTTGAGTGAGGCGCTATGGCATACTTCCGGTCACTGGGATCATTATCAGAATAATATGTATTTCACAAAAATTGACGAAGGTGACTTTGCAATCAAGCCGATGAACTGCCCTGGCTCTATGCTTGTTTACAGAAGAAAAATGTATAGCTACAGAGATTTTCCGATTCGTATGGGCGAACTGGGACAGGTACACAGACACGAGCTTTCTGGTGCACTTCACGGATTGATGCGGGTTCGTACCTTCACGCAGGATGATGCACATATCTTTATGCTCCCAGAGCAAATTAAGGATGAAATTGTCGGCGTCATTGATTTTATTGATACAGTATACAGCATGTTTGGATTTAAGTATCATGTAGAACTTTCGACGAAGCCGGAAGATTCTATGGGAACTGCGGAAGAGTGGGAAACGGCAACAGCGGCATTACGAGAGGCAATGGAAGAAAAGGGGATGGAATATGTTGTAAATGAAGGCGACGGCGCATTTTATGGCCCTAAGCTGGACTTCCACCTCGAGGATTGTATTGGAAGAACCTGGCAATGCGGTACGATTCAGCTTGATTTCCAAATGCCGCAGCGTTTTGATCTAACGTATGTTGGTGCAGATGGTGAAAAACACCGCCCGGTTATGATACACCGTGTAATTTTTGGAAGTATTGAACGGTTCATTGGAATTTTAACAGAGCATTTTGCAGGGAAGTTCCCACTATGGCTCGCTCCAACACAGGTTAAAATATTGACGGTAACAGAGAAATTTGCAGATTATGCGTTAGAGCTGCAAAAGAAATTTAGAGAAGCTGGCTTGAGAACAGAGGCCGATATCCGAAATGAGAAAATTGGATATAAAATTCGTGAAGCACGAAATGCGAGAGATTCCTATATTGTAGTAATCGGAGAAAAGGAAGTAGAGACTGGAATGTTGCCGGTGCGTTCAAATAAAGAGGGTGAATTAGAGCCAATGGCAATTGACGCATTTATCTCTAAGCTCCAAAAAGAGATTGAAACAAAGGCAGTTTAAAGAAAAAAATTTCTGATTAAAATTTTTCTGTCATTAAAAAAGGCTGTTGCCTAAGCGACGAGAATATCGCTTAGGCAGCAGCCTTTTTTGAGAAGTAGCATTATGGGCTGCATGAAAATACAGCAAAACGGTCAGGATACAAAGGAGAAAATTTTCTGCACCAAAATGCACAAAAATGGAAGGGCTGGAATACTAATATTTTGTGCGCATTTTTAAGAATGTTATTTCAATTTTTCAAGTGCTGCGTTCATCTTGTCGTCTCGGTCAGCTGCTTCTGAACGGTAAGCAGAAATGAATTCTTCTACGATTGCGGCACCGTCTGCAAGCATTTCAATTTGAAAGGTACGCATCAACATTCTGGGTTGGTAATCCAGTAGCTTCTTCCCTTTCATCGTTCTCAAATGAAAGGTCATATCTTGGTAAGTGCAGTTATCAACTTGTGCGGGGAAAAGGCTTTGATATTTTTTTTTATTAGATTGAGTCAGCTCATAGAGAGTTTTTAGAATGTCAAAACGAATATGAACATCAGATTTTGTCATGAATCGCACCTCATTTCATAGTAGATTGCTTTTACTTAATAGTACCATTTTTGTATTGAGATTCAAAGAATTAGTGATACAATAAAAATAGGAAAGTGAGGTAATTATGTTTAGAAAGAAAGAAAAAAAGGAATGGCGTGACGGAGTGTATTTAACGACAGCAAGAGATTCTATGGAGGCCGACATTTTAGAATCTAAGCTGCGGGGTGAAGGGATTCCGTCAGAAAAAAAATATAAGGGAGCCTCCAATGCTTTAGAAATTATTATGGGAAATAGTATTTCTTTTCCCATTGATTTGTATGTTCCAAAGGAATGTTTGGAAGATGCAAAGAATATTATTATTCCGGTTGTTTTAACGGAAGATGAATTTGAAAAGCAATCGAAGGAAGAAAAATGAAAAAATAGTCAGAATAATTTATATTTTATAAGTGTTGTAATAAAATATTTAAATTAAAAAAATGTATTGACAATGTTTCACTGGAATGGTAGTATAAAGTTAAAGAGAAGACACATTATTATTAAACAGGTAAAGATGATAATTATTGATATCTTGAAAAATTGCTGTGGCGAATGCTATAGTTTTTTTTCTTTTTGAAACATAATATTGAATTTTCAGAAAATAAAGAAGCGCTTACGTTTCTTTATAAATAAATGTCAGAAAGGAATGGAGGTAGATAAATATGTCATGGTTTTTAGATCAGGCTATTTATGTTGCCCCGATGGCAATTAAGAGGGGCAATCCCGAAGGGGAAGGATTTAACTAGCGACGCGATTTTGCGTGTAGAACGAAAGATAAATCTTAAAAACGGGAAAAAATAAAAAAATAGGGAAATATGGAGGTAATTAAAAATGAATAATATTATGAAAAAGGTAATCGGATTTTACGGAGATGTTTGCGAAGAAAAAAGAGAAGCTTTATTGAATCAGTGGGAAAAACCAGCTGAATCCTATACAGTAGGTGCGATCTTAGAGTCTTTAAACAAATCCAAGAAATAAGATAAAATATAACACAGATAAAAGCATATTTAAAATAAGACAAAGAAAAAGAGCGTTTGGTTTCCTTTACCAAACGCTCTTTTTCTTTGTCTTTTCTATGTTAAAAATCTTTTTTCTTTAGAATTTTTATTGAAATTACCATTGAAATTGTTAAAATAATGACAATTAAAATGGAGAGCATAAACAGGATCGTTGGAAACGAAAGCTGTGCGAAAAATGATAATTGATGATTCAGCGTGCTTCCCAAGGTAGGGAATAATGCGATGCTTAAACTTGGAATCAGAAAGATAACAATCAACACAATTCGGCTTTTTTCAATCCCAAATTTAAAAATGAACGGGAAGAGGATTGAAAAGGCAAGGGAGGAAGCACACAATATAGAGTAGCAGGTCAACAAAAATACTTCTGGCGGCAATGGCTGTGAATCTGGTAGCAGGAAACTGGCACCATAAAAAAGGATATTTATTATAATTGCAGAGAGTACTAAGGCAAAGCCTACGACATATTTGCTAAGAGCTAACTGCGTGCGTGTGACAGGAAGTGTGAGAGCATAATTATCCCATTTTGAATATTTATCGAAGGAAAAGGTGTTGATTGGTAAAATTAAACACAAAATGCCAAGGAAGGGTGCAAGAAAGCTGCCAGAGATAAACATCCCAATGATTCCATATAAAATGGTGACTCCTAAGATAAATTTCCCTTGTTTTTTGATGTTATAATAGTCTTTTAAAATAAGCGCTTTCATTATTTTTTAACCTCCTGTCTAAGTATCTGAAACAACATAATTGTTTCAAGGTTTACCGAATCTAAAATGAACTCAGGATATTTCATTTTGATATAAGCGCGGTCGCTGACCAGCGCTTCACACCCAAACGAATTTTTTCGAAAGCTGATGTAGTCCTCAGCGGCTATTTTTTGAAATTCTTCATTTGTGCATTTCAGTAAGGCGTAATTTTCTAAAATTGTATCCTTGGAATCCTGCAAGGCAATTTTTCCCTCATGAATAAAGCAAATATAATCAGCGATTTTTTCCAGGTCGCTTGTAATGTGAGATGAAAATAGAATCGCATGGGTTTCATCTTGAATGAAATCTAAAAATAAATCAAGGATTTCATTTCGTACAATCGGATCTAAGCCGTTAGTGGGTTCGTCTAAAATTAAAAGCGTCGGATGATGGGAAAGTGCTGTTGCGATGGATAGCTTCATGCGCATTCCTTTCGAAAATTCTTTAATGCTCTGCTTTTGAGGCAGCTTGAATTTTTGAAGAAAATTTAAGAAAAGTTTTTGATCCCAGTTTTGGTAAAGTGGACGCATAATCTTTGAAATTTGGAGTGGTGTGATTGAGTCATAAAAAAAACCTTCATCCAAAACAACGCCTAACTGTTGCTTTATTTCAGATTCATTTTTTTGAGCATCTAGACCTAATATTTCGATCGTTCCGTTTTCTTTTTTTATTTGATTTAAGATGAGTTTAATTGTGGTTGTTTTTCCGGCTCCATTTTCACCAATAAAGCCGACAATTGACCCTCTGGGAATTGTCAAATTGATTTGGTCCAGATGAAAATTAGCATATTGTTTTGTTAAGCCTTTTATTTCAAGGGCATTTGCTGTTTGCATATGAGTTTTCCTCCTGTTATTTTTTTTCCTTATAAAGCGTATGAAGTAATGTTGTCAACTCGTCGAGGGTCATTCCGCTCTCCTTTGCCGCTTGTATGGATTTTAAGAGAAATTCCTTACTTATATGGCGTTGTTCATTGCGGATAGTCTCGATTTTTTCAGAAGAAATGAAGCTTCCTTTTCCGGTAATGGTTTCAATCAATCCGGCTCGCTCTAATTCTTCATAGGCACGTTTTGTAGTGATAACACTGATTCGAAGCTCTTTTGCCAGAAAGCGCATAGAAGGAAGGGAATCACCATCTTTTAAAGTGCCGTTTAAAATAAGCTTTTTTATTTGGGAGATGATTTGTTCATATAAGGGTTTTTCACTGGTATTACTTAAAATAATATTCATAGACGCGTACCTCAATGCGTTAAAGTGTGTATATACAATATATACAATTTAACGCATTGAAAAAGAAATGTCAATAGGAGAATCAAAAATTAAATTTGCTGTGCAGCAAGATAGGCAGAAGAAAATGCAAATTGGAGGTTATATCCTCCGGTATCACCGTCTACATCTAAGGCTTCGCCTGCGAAATGCAGCCCGGGAAACTGCTTACTTTCCATTGTTTTTATAGAAATGTCAAGAAGCGATACCCCTCCGGCGGTGACCATTGCTTTGTCAAAGGAATCCAATTTACTAATACGATGTATATCTTTTGTTAATATCCCGGAAAGGCGCTTGAGGTCTGTACCGGAAAGTTGAGAAAATTTTTGATTCGGAGATAAAGACAGCCTATCACAAATAAGCTCTAAAAATCTTTTTGGGAGAGGAAGAAGCTCTTGCAATACAGAAAGCAGCTGCTTCTGATTCGCCGGCTGATTTTTTTGTAAAAGAGCGAGTAATTTTTCTCCGGAAAACGGAAGATACTGAATTTGTAAAAGCAAACCGGTGGAGGCGAATCGGGAGCTATCCAAAACAACCGGTCCGGATAGATTTTTATGTGTAAATAAAAGAGCTCCGGTTTTCTCTGAGATTTTTTTACCGTCTGTTTGAAGAATTTGCAATTTTACGTGTTCAAAAGCGGTACCGGATAGCTCACTGTAAGGATAGTTTTCTATGAAAATAGGGGTTAATGCAGGGCGGAGCGGTTCGATTGTAATTCCGAGACTGGACAAAACCGGAAAAAGGTTGCCGTCAGAGCCTGTTGTCGGATAAGAACAGCCGCCGGATGCCACAATTACCTTTTTAGAATAATAGACTTCTTTGTCGCAGGTAACACAATACGTTCCGTCTTCTTTCCGAGCGAGTGAAATTACTTGCGTAGAAAGCCGAAAAGAAAGTCCGTTTTTTTTGCAGAGAGAAGAAAGGCAATTCAGCACATCTTGTGCTTTCATTGACTTCGGAAATATTTTCCCATCTTCTCTCGTTACCGTATCAATCCCATTTTTCTCAAAAAAGGAGAGCAGTGCTTCATTGTTAAAGGAATATAAAATAGGGCGAATGCTTTTTCCGTTTGTGCCGTAGTGATCTAAAAAATCTTTGATAGAGCCGCTGTGCGTGAGGTTACATTGGCCGCTGCCGGACATCAAAAGTTTTTTCCCCATAGAGGAAGAGCGTTCAATCAATAAGCCGTTTGTTGTATGCGGGAGGGATGCCCCTGCAAATAGGCCGGAAGCACCTCCTCCAATAATAATTAAGTCATAAGTCATAGGAATCTCCATTCTGTTTTTTATGTGAAAATTTTATCTGAAAACGATACTATCTTATAAAAATATGCTCTAAAGCATTCTCCTTTATCATAGCAAAAGAGAAAGGACTTCACAATAAAATGCAAAGCCCTTTTGTATAGAAATACCCATTTTGCTATTTGAAATACTCCGAAATATAATCCGGTGCGTTTGATTTATGAATGTAAAGCTCTGTAGGAGCGGCTCCGCCATTTCTGCCGGCATAGACAATTTGAAAGCGATAATATTTTTCGGAGTCAAACTGCATTGTTTCACCTAACTCATAAAGCTGCTTTATTTTAGAAAGGTCGGTGATTACCATTAAATTTTCATGCTCCTCCGGCGGTTGCAGGCCGGGGTTATAATAGCTGTCAAGAGATTGCTCGATGCTCTTTGTGGAAGTGTCAGAAAGCGTAGCCATTGCATACAAAGGGGTGACTTTCATATACTCTGTGTAAATGTTGTACCCGTGACGGTTCAGCCACGCAATTGTTTGCGTATAGGAAGGACGGATTGAATATTCTCTTGTTTCTGTAGGGTCCTCTCCTATTTTCTGCGAGCTCTCCGCTGTGGTGCCCAACGGTACCGTATCTGTTCCTATTTGCTGAGGGCGAATGTATTTTATTTCAACGCTGCATAACGGCATTTCAGGTTTGCAGAGCTGCTCGTAAGTCAGTACCTGCACATCTTGGTTAAGTGCTTGAATCAAGCCTTTCAGATCATCTGTGGTAATGCTGGGGTCAATCGCAGAGGTAACGCGGCTATGAATGGTTACTTGCTGCAAATCTTTTTCGGGAATTCGCAGCAACGCTAAATCTGTGCGAAATTCACTGGATTCGTAAAGTGTTTTCAAATTTTTATTTTCTGTAATAAGCCAGCGGGGAACTTCATAGTACCTGTTTAGGGTACGTCCGGAATCTGTCTTATAGGTAAAGAGAATGGATGAATATCCATTTGGGTTATCCTTCGTGTATTTCACGATTTTATCTCGATTTCCAATAATCTGCTTATGGAAAGAAATAATTTGCTGAAGATTGTCTGGATCTTTATATTTTGTTTTTAATTCATCATAATTTCTGTATTCATTATAATTATAGGACAATGCATAATCCATAGAAATACTTTTTATGTTTTTTTCAGAGGGAATTCGGCCTTCATAGGAGAAAGCGTCAAATTCCAGTGAAAGAAAGAATAGTACTGCGATTAAAAGGTAAATGCCAAAGCTTTTTAAGGCTGCAACATTAAAAATCCAAACTGTTTTTTTTACAACGATCCTTCCGATTAGGAAACCTAAAAGAGCTCCGCAAAAATAGCCGATATAAGAGTAGTCCCCTAAAAATTTAAAATAGGTGCCAATTGCTGTCATAGTAAAGAAGGCAATCAGGTAACAAATAGCCGGTTCACAAAAGGAATAAACCAAAGCATCCGATGTTTTTTCAAGTTTTCTCCGTTCGTACAATAAAGCGGACAGGAAAAATAAAAACACAATCATTCCAAGATAGAATATGATGCGAAGCGGCGTGAAAATTGGAGCGCCGGACAGTGTTGCAAGAAACGGCGATAAGGCATAGGAGAAAGACTCTCCACTTTCTATATAAAACCCGAAAAGATACACTTTAAAATAAGAAATCAGCACAGCATGCAGTGCAGGAAGCAGAAAGTTAAATGCAACGGCTGTACAAAAGTGCATGATACTGTTTCCTGTAATCATTCCGGCAAAGACAGAAACTGTATATAAAAAAATGACAATCAAAAGAGATTGGAATATCCAACGTAAAATCATCATTCTTGAAAAAACGTCTGCGGTATCAGCCCAATCTACGGGAACGGGTTTGCTGATTGCAAGCAGTATCAGGCCATTTGCAAGGATTGGAATGGAAATTAGCAAAAGGCCGGACAAAAAGTGACTGTTATAGAGTGTGATTCTGCGAAACGGCATCGCGTGCATGACTGCGACGGAGCTTGTATTTTGCAGATAACGGAAAAGCACAACTGCCGTTAAAATAGGAAATGATAAATGCGCTAAGAGGAGAAACGGTTGTTCATTTCTTAAAACACTCCCAATGTAATAGGCGAAGTCAGACAGATTCCGATAGCTTAAAAGGATTGGAAAGACTCCGCAAAGAAAGTAAATTAAAAACCCGATTACAGGAATCGGCCAGCATCTTCTAAAATTTTCCTGTAGGAGAGGGCGTGACGGACTAAAACAGGATACTTTGCATGTCATGGTCTTTTCCTCCTAATTCGTAAATAAAGATTTCCTCCAATGAAAGCGGAAGAAGGTCAAAAAGCACTGGATTATGCTCTTTTATAATGCTTTCGACAACATCCTTTCGGTTTTGGATTAGCAGCAAGTCTACGCTGCCGCGGGTTTCCTTATATAAAACATTGAGACCGCGATAAGGATTTTCCGGCCGATCTTTAAATGCAACTTGAATTTTATGGATGTCTGATTTCAATTCATCCAAATCTCTTTCTAATTTCATCTTTCCGCGCTCTAAAATGCCGATGCTGTCACAGATACCTTCCATCTCCCGCAGGTTGTGGGAAGAAACTAAGACGGTCATATTCCGCTCGCTGACATCTTCTACAATGTATTTCCAGACCAGTTTTCGCACAATGGGGTCCAGACCGTCAATTGGCTCATCTAGTATCAAGTAATCAGGCATTGAGGACATTGTTAAAATGAAGGCAGCTTGTTTTTGCATCCCTTTTGAAAATTTTCCAAGCTTTCTTTTTTCATCCAGATTAAAAAGCGTGCACATCTTTTTATAGCGCTCTTCGTTCCAATTTGGATAAAGGGATGCATAAAATCTAGAAGCATCTTTTAGGTTATAGGAAGAAAAAAAGTACAAATCGTCGGGAATATATCCAATACGTTCTTTCAGCTTTGGATTGTTTTCAATTGATTCTTCATCGATAGAAATAATGCCGCTGTCTGGCTTTAAAACGCCAATTAGATGCTTTATTAAAGTTGTTTTTCCAGAACCATTTTCGCCGATCAGTCCGTAGATAGAGCCGGTCTTTATATGCATCGTTAAATCGCTCAATGCATTGACACCATCAAAAGATTTGTCAAGCTGGGTAATTTTAATCATGGCAATGTGCTCCTTTTTCCATTATTTGTTTTAGAAAATGATTAATTTCGCAGGAAGTAAGGCCCAAATATTTTAGCTCCATAACGTCATTCTGAATGCGTTGCTTAATTTCTTCAAGCTTTTGCCTATCCATTTTCCAAGCATTTTTTTCTGCAACAAAGCAGCCGACACCTGCCGTTGTATATAAATATCCGTTTCGCTCTAACTCACGGTATGCCTTTAAAATGGTATTGGGATTTACTGTTAGAGTTTTGGATAATTCGCGTACTGAGGGAAGCTTCTCATGAGGGATTACTACTTCAGTGAGAATCAATTCTTTTATTTTATCCATGATTTGTTCGTAGATTGACTTCCTGGATTTTAAATCCAATTGAAACATAATACTCTCCTCTTTTCTTAATTCTAACTGTACTATACTGTGTAGTACGGGGTCAATATTTTTTTGTGAGAAAATGGAAAATAGATTGTAAAACTGAATGAGATTGTGAATCGTTTATCAGAGATACCATATTTTGAATATTCTTTTTAATTTGAAAATTGAATGACTGCGTGGTAAAATGACTCTCAAGGATATGAGGAAGATATTCTGGAAGATGAGAAATCTATGTGGTGAGAGTAAACACAGAAATAGCAGCAGAGGAAAGAGCAATCATTTTATTTGATTAGGGAGGTTTGAAAAAATGAGTAGATTGGATATTAAGACCAGGGATCGTTCCCAAATGGTTGTAGAAAGCCTGTATAAGGATTTGGAAAGAAGAATCATCGCCAGTCCGCCGGGCCTATGTCCGGTTGATATGGCCTCTTCGTTTTTAAAGCTATGCCACGCGCAGACTTGCGGGAAGTGTGTTCCGTGCAGGGTAGGGCTGGGCCAGCTACAACATTTGCTGGATGATGTTTTGGATTTAAGTGAAGATACAGATTTAGAGATCATTCAATTAATTGAACGGACAGCCGAGACGATTCGAGATTCTGCAGATTGTGCAATCGGGACGGAAGCTGCAAATATGGTACTTCGGGGGCTCTTGGGATTTCGGGATGATTACGAGGAACATGTAACCAATCATCGATGTGTGTCCACGATTCAAAATTCGAATCAGCCGGTTCCTTGCGTTGCGCTATGTCCGGCAGAAGTAGATGTACCGGGCTATATTTCACTTGTTTTAGAGGGAAGATGTGCAGACGCGGTTCGGCTAATCCGAAAGGATAATCCGTTTCCGGCTGTTTGTGCTTTGATTTGTGAGCACCCTTGTGAGGCAAGATGCCGCCGTAATTTAATTGACGCACCTGTTAATATTCGCGGAATGAAGCGTTATGCGGTCGATCACTGCGGGAAGGTGGAGATTCCAGAGAGAATGCCGTCTACCGGTAAAAAGGTAGCGGTGATAGGCGGCGGACCGAGCGGCTTGAGCGCAGCCTATTTTCTCTCGCTGATGGGACATTGCGTCACGGTATTTGAAAAAAGGGCGCATTTAGGCGGAATGCTTCGGTATGGAATTCCTAGCTACCGCTTGCCTAGAGAACGCCTGAAAGAAGATATTGAAGCGATTCTTTCTTCAGGGGTGGAGATAAAAACGGATACAGACATTGGAGGCGGCGATTCCATTCAAAAGCTGCGTGATGAATATGATGCAGTTTATATTTCGATTGGAGCACACACTCATAAAACAATTGGAATTGAAGGAGAGTATTCTCGAGGCGTTATTTCAGCTGTTGAAATACTAAGAAGCATGGGTGATGATACCATGCCGGATTTTAAAGACAAGCAAGTGGTCGTCATCGGCGGAGGCAATGTAGCAATGGATGTGGCAAGAACGGCAAAGCGATTGGGCGCAAAAAAGGTCAGCATTGTGTACCGGAGAAGACGGCAGGATATGACTGCGCTTTCTGAAGAAATCGAAGGAGCGATTGCAGAAGGCTGTGAACTGCTGGATTTAAAAGCTCCGTCGCGCATAGAGTGCACGAAAGACGGGGATGTGAAAAGTCTCTTTGCAAAGCCGCAGATTGCGGGCAAGGCAGATAAAGCAGGAAGACCCAAACCGATGGATGCGCAGGCGGAAGAGGAATGCATTCCTTGTGAGATTATCATATCTGCGATTGGGCAGGCGACGGATTCGGAGCATTTTGAGCAGTACGGCATTCCGATTAACAGAGGAAATATCGTAGCGGCAAAATCCAGCGGCATTGAGAGCATTCCGGGAATCTTTGCGGGAGGTGATTGCGTCAGCGGCCCTTCAACGGTAATTAATGCGATTGCGGCAGGAAAGGTAGCTGCTGCAAACATCGACAGCTACTTAGGATATCATCGCATGATGGAATGCGATATAGAAATTCCTGCGCCGCGGCATGGAGATCATCCTCGTTGTGCGCGTGTTGAGATGAAAGAGCGCCTTCCGGGTGAAAGAGGGGAAGACTTTGCAGAGATAGAAAAGGGAATGACGGAGGAAGAAGCGCAGTATGAAGCACTGCGTTGCCTGCGGTGTGACCATTATGGGCTGAGTACCTTTAAAGGAGGGAGAGTAGAAAGATGGTAAAATTAGTAATAGACGGAAAAAATGTAACCGTTCCTGAAGGAACGAGTATTTTAGATGCAGCAGACAAAGCAGGAATCTACATTCCCCATTTGTGTTACTTAAAAGATATTAACGAGATTGGAGCCTGCCGTGTCTGTATTGTTGAAAAAAAAGGAATGAGTAAATTGATTACCGCCTGCAATAATGAAGTTGAGCCGGGAATGGAAATCAGCACGAACAGTCCGAAGGTGCGTGCAACGAGAAAAGCCAATGTTGAGTTAATTTTGTCCGACCACGACTGCATGTGTGCTACTTGTGTGCGCAGTGGAAATTGCAGCCTTCAAAGAATTGCAAATGATTTAGGAATTGTAGAGGTTCCATATAAAATGATTGCGGAGAAAAACCGATGGGATAAAAATTTCCCTCTGATTCGCGATGCGTCAAAATGTGTCAAATGTATGCGGTGTATTCAAATTTGCGATAAGGTGCAAGACCTTCAGGTTTGGAACGTATCGGGCAGCGGATACCGCACGACTGTCGGGGTAATACAGAACCGCAGGATTCAAGATGCGAATTGCTCGCTCTGCGGGCAATGCATTACGCACTGTCCGGTCGGCGCACTGCGAGAACGGGACGATGTGGGGCGGATGTTTGATGCGCTGGCCGATCCGGATAAAATTACGATTGTTCAGGTGGCGCCTGCCGTACGAACCTCGTGGGGAGAAGGAATCGGTCTGTTTAAAGAGGAAGCTACGATGGGAAGGCTGGTCAGTGCACTGCGCAATATGGGATTCGACTATATTTATGATACGACATATAGTGCGGATTTAACCATTATGGAAGAAGGAAGCGAGTTTTTAGAGCGCTTTCAAAACCGGAAAAAATACAAATGGCCGATGTTTACCTCCTGTTGCCCCGGCTGGGTGCGCTTTGTAAAATCTCAATATCCGGATATGGCAGAGCATCTTTCTACCGCAAAATCACCGCAACAGATGTTTGGTGCGATTACGAAGAGCTACATTGCAGATAAATTAGGGATTCCGGCAGAGAAAATATTTGCAGTTTCTCTTATGCCATGTGTTGCTAAAAAATATGAATGTGATGTGGAGAATCTTTCAGATGCCGGATTTGGGCAGGATGTCGATTTGGTATTAACAACAAGAGAGCTTGACCGCATGATTCGAGCCGATCATATCAAAGCGGACAGCTTAAAGGAAGAACCCTTTGATGATATATTTGGGGTTTCTACAGGAGCCGGGGTTATTTTTGGAACCACAGGTGGAGTGATGGAAGCGGCACTTCGGAGTGCCTATTTTCTGATGACGAAAAAGAACCCTGATCCAGAAAGCTTCCGTAGAGTACGAGGAATGGATGGCTGGAAAGAAGCCGTTTTTGAAATAGAAGGGGCTGCGATTCATGTCGCGGTAGCAAGCGGACTTGGGAACGCAAGGCGATTGATGAAAGCGATTAAAAACGGAAAAGTGAAATATGATTTTGTAGAAATTATGGCCTGTCCGGGTGGCTGCGCAGGCGGTGGCGGACAACCGATTCACGATAATGTGGAGCTGGCGGAAGAAAGGGGGAAAATTCTATATGGGTTAGACCGTACTGCAGAGGTTCGATTCTCACACGAAAATCCTTCCGTTCAGAAAACCTATGAAGAATTTTTAGGGGCACCGCTTTCCGAAAAGGCACACCACCTATTGCATACGGATATAAGAGAGTGGGGATATAATAAATAAAAAGAATAAACGATGAAACGGAAAAAGACTTCTGCGGAAAGGAGCAGAAGTCTTTTTGTTGTAAAATGCTGTTTACAAAGCCTTCAGTCAGCCGATATACTGTGATTGTAAGAATATAAAAGGAGAGACGCATGAGGAAAATTGTAATTTTAGATCGTTATACGATTCATCCGAGTGAGACAGAGCTTGCTTGGTTTGAGGAATGGGGAGCTGTTACAAGTTATGATTTTACACCAAAAGAGTTGGTGGCTTCAAGGATTGGCGATGCAGAGATTGTTTTTACGGACAGCACTTATATCGGAAAAGAGGTAATCGATGCCTGCTCAAAGCTGCAATGGATTGGCATTTTAGCAACAGGGACGAATTCTGTAGACTTAGAATATGCAGCATCGAAAAAGATTCCGGCATGTAATGTACCTGCTTACGGAACGAACTCTGTATCGCAGTGTGCGTTTGCTCTCTTGCTTTACGGATGCGGGCGCTTGAGAGAGCATCTTCATTTCGTTGCGGAGGGCGGATGGTGCTCACAGCCTATGGTTCCGTTTTGGAATTATCCATCCTATGAGCTGGCTGGTAAGGTAATGGGGATTATCGGCTTTGGAAGTATCGGACAGCAAAGCGCAAAAACTGCACTGGGCTTTGGAATGAACGTCCTCATTTCATCGGGATATCCGAAAAAAGAGCTGGAAACAGAGACTATGAAATTTGTTTCTACAGAGGAATTGCTTTCTTCTTCGGATGTAATTTTACTGCATTGTCCGCTTACAGAAGAAAATCAAGAGCTTATAAAAAAAGAGAGCATAGAGAAAATGAAGGATGGCGTAATTTTAGTGAATACGGCTCGCGGTAAACTCATTCGGGAAGAAGATTTATTTGATGCACTTCAATCCGGAAAAATTGCCTTTGCATGCTTGGATGTGTTGGCGGAAGAGCCGCCGAATCCGAATAATCCGCTTTTCACTTTGAAAAATTGCTTTATTACGCCTCATACTGCTTGGACATCAGAGGAAGCGCGCATTCGCATCTGCCAAATTGCCGCAGAAAACTTAAAGCAGTTTTTAAACGGAAAACTCGTAAATTGTGTGAATTTAAAATAAAATATTGAGGCGAATTTTTTAAATTGGCACTAATAAAAAGAAGAAAACTGGACCTTTTCGATATGACAGATTCTTTTTAGAATGGGATTATCTATTATATTAAGGAAAAGGATTCTAGGAGGGGACGTTTTATGAATGCCAAATATGTGATGATTATTCAATGTGAGTTTGCTAGAAATCGGTGCAGCGGGTTTGCGTGTACCAACGGATTTTATAATCGAGATGACGGATTTAAGGACTATGGTGAAGCGGTTCGGTATATTGCAATGACTTGCGGTGGCTGTTGCGGCGCGGGACTTGCAGTGAAGCTGGAGCATTTTTCAACGAAGCTTTTGAAAAAAACAGAAGTTAAAAAGGATGAAGTTGTGGTGCATTTATCCTCCTGCATGGTGACAGATAACTATCACCATGATCGATGTCCAAATTTGGATTATATCAGGGGCCTTGTTCAAAAAAAGGGATATCACAATATTGTTGACGGTACCTATATCAGCAAAACGGCACAAAAAAAACGTGAAAAAGGCGAGTACAAAACCTATTAGGAGTGGCAATGTGAGGAGACTGGAGAAAAAAGAAGACGAACCGAAATACATGCAGGTTTATCAGTATTTTAAGCAGCAGATTACAAGCGGAGAGATGAAAGAAGGAAGCCGGATGCCCTCTACAAGAGGTTTGGCAAAATCGATGGAAATCAGCAGAAATACGGTAGAATCGGCTTACCAGCAGCTTTGTGCAGAAGGGTATCTGTTGGGTAAAGCGTGCAGTGGATACGTTGTGCTGCCTTTTGATGCAGGTCTATACCCGACCTTAGATTCGACGAGAGAAAAAATACTTTTCGGAGAGCAGAAGGAGTGTGGAAAAGACAAGGATGCGCATATAAAATACAATTTTTTATATGAAAAGATTGACTTGAACGATTTTCCGATTCATGCATGGAAAAAAGCATTGAATGAAGTACTTAATTCCAATGAGATGGATTGCTTTCGTTCCTATAATGATAGGAAAGGAGAGCGGGAGCTGCGCATTGAAATTATGAAATACCTTTATTTCTCCAGAGGCGTCAGATGTAGACCGGAACAGATTGTTCTGACTTCCGGCACGGTGGCGGCACTAAGCTTGATTTGTCAATTGTTTGCAGGAGAACTGGATTCCGTTGCATTGGAAGAGCCTTGCTACCACAGTGCCAGAGCGGTTTTTAAAAATCACCGCATGGAGATTACTTCGATACCGGTTGAAGAAGATGGGATTTGTGTCTCCTGTTTGAAAGACACAAACGCCAAGCTGGTATATACGACACCGTCTCATCAATTTCCGACCGGCAAAGTGATGGGGATCAATAAAAGGCTTCATCTCATTCAATGGGCAGAAGAAAATGACGCCTATCTCATTGAAGATGACTATGACAGCGAGCTGCGCTATAACAGTAAGCCGATTCCTTCGATGCAATCACTGGATGCGAAAGAACGGGTGATCTATGTTAATACATTTTCAAAGGCCTTTGTTCCGAGTCTGCGTATGAGCTTTATGGTACTTCCACAGCCGCTGCTTGAAAAATACCATGAAAAGTGTGCTGTCTATAATTGCAGTGTATCGTGGATTGAGCAAAAAACGATGCAGATTTTTATTCAAAGCGGCGGCTGGAGCCGGCATTTAAGAAAAATCTGTACCCTAAGCAAGAAAAAACACGATACCTTAATTTATGCAATTCAGAAGTATATGAAAAAGGAAACGGTGATTCACGGCAATAATGCAGGGTTGCATATTTTACTTGAAGTGCATAACGGTATGAAAGAAAAAGAACTGCTCCGCAGAGCGGAAACAGTTGGCGTAAGGGTATATCCGGTATCAATTTATTGGGAGCATAAGGAAAATTATAAAGACAATATGGTTTTGATTGGGTATAGTAGCCTCAGTGAAGAAGAAATTGAAGAGGGGATAAAACTCCTGCATTGGGCATGGTTTGAATCCATAATTTAAAGTTGAAATAGAAGATAAAGCCCTAAGAATAGTGTGTTTACACGATTATTTGGGCTTTTTTCTTTTTCCTTTGCAGCGAATCTTTCAACTATTATCGCCGCTAAAATTATTTTTATAGAAATAATTTTAAAATTTTTAGTTTTTAATGAACCGATTGCAGCTTAAAAGACTCTTATCTATGTGTACACAGAAAGGTGAGTTTAAATGATAGACAATAGTGCAGAACTTGTTTTAAAACTGCAAAGAGGGGATAAGTCCTGTTTTGAGGGATTATTCGATTTATATAAAGAAAAGGCACTAAGAACGGCTTATCTGATCACAAAAAACAGAGCGTTGGCAGATGATATCGTACAAGAGGCCTTTATACTTTGCTATTTCAAAATTGCAGAATTAAAAGACCCGAAGAGCTTTAAGACGTGGTTTTTCAAAATCTTAACAAGGCTTGCATGGAAGTTGTCTGCGAAAGAAAAAATATCTGTACCGGTTGAAAATATATTTGAATTTGCAGAAACGGAAGAGAGCCCTTTAATAGAAGGGAAAATGATTGAGAAAGAAGAATCGGAATACCTAATGGAAGCGGTAGAACATTTGGAATTAAAGAAAAAAATTACTGTACTTCTCTATTATTTTAATGATTTCTCCGTATCAGAAATTGCGCAAATTATGGGATGCTTTGAGGGGACCGTAAAATCAAGGCTTCACGCGGCAAGGCAAAATCTAAAAAAAAGTATCGAGTTTGACAGTAACTATAGAATGGAGGCCAAATGCAATGAAATTACCGGGAAAATTTGAAGAAAAACTAAAAAAAGCGATGGATGCAGAGGCAGGTAAAATTTGCCCTTCAGAAGATCTGTTTTTGCAAATCAATCGGAAAATAGAAAGTGAAAATATGGGGGTAAAGAATATGAATTTTAAACCAATAAAAAAAACCAGAAGAATTTTAGTAGCGTGTATGCTTTTGTTAGTGTTTACAACGATAACCTGCTTTGCGGCAGCAAAAATTGTCAGCTATACAAGCCATTCTACGAATGATACCTTTGCAGAATTTCCAAGTGAAAAGGAAGTAAAAAAAGAGGCCGGATTTCTTCCAAAGTATGTAGAAGAATTTACTGCGGGATACAAGTTTTATAGAGGCGGAGTCGGAGAATCGACGGCAAATACAGAGGATGGAACTGAAGATATGACGGTAAAGACGGCCCATTTTACTTATAAGAATGGGGATTCAGCGGTAAGCCTTCTCGTGGAAGCTGGTATTTTGCCGGGAGAAAAATCGGAAGGGGAAAATGTAAAAATTACTTCTGATACAGAAGGAAGATATTCGGGACAAATGTATAAGTTTTTACCAGCAGATTATGTAATGACTGCACAGGATAAGGCTGATGAGGAAAGCGGAAAATATGTATTCTCATACGGTTCACAAGAAATTGAGATAAATCATATGCAGCAGATTTCATGGGAAGATAACGGTATGTCCTATACTTTGATTAATTCGGATGATACCGTGGATAAAGCCACTCTTGTCAATATGGCGGCTGAAATTATGAATAAGTAAATACTTATATTATTTTGGGAAAGAATGGCATAAAACAGTAAAAATTTTTTATATCATCATAGTAAAAACCTCCTTTGATAGTTTAGCGGTTGATGAACCACTTAAAGCCTATCAATGGAGGTTTGTTTTTTGCCAAAATGTAATATATAGTTGACATTAAGAAATTTATATATTATATTATGTAACATGAGGAGGTACTTCATGAAGAATAAGCGAATGAAAATTGCCCGCATAGAATGTGATATGAAGCAAGACGATTTAGCCAAAGCTGTCGGTGTTACAAGGCAGACAATTGGTTTAATAGAAGCAGGGGATTATAATCCAACGTTAAAATTGTGTATTGCAATTTGTAAAACACTTGGGAAAACATTAAATGACCTATTTTGGGAGGAAATGCAATGAAAAAAATCAGAAATCAGATACAACAAGATGAGAGAGTTTTGGCGCAGAAACGAAAAATAGGCAGTGACGCATTCAACATTTTATGGGTTGCGCTGCTCCTTTCCGTATTAGTGCAGCAGTATGTACTAAATGCACCATTTATACAATATGCAGTTGAAATTGTGTTGTTTATTGCAGCATCAACGTATGTAGTCATTCGCAATCTAGTCAGCGGTAATGATATTTTTGCTTCAAAGCAAGGCGGGCAGGCGATTGTAATCATAAATAGCTTAGTATGTGGATTTACGGTTGCTGTTATAAATACCATTTTAAATTATATAAAGTATAGTGATAGGGTTCGGCTGCCAATCGCTGTTAATACTGCGTTGGTTGCAGGAATCACCTTTATCAGCGCGGCTGCCACTGCGTTTATTGTACTGGAACTTATTTATCTCATAAACGAGAAAAAACAGAAGAAGATTGAGTCTCAATTGAACGAAAATGAATAAAATGGCCTCTCTTTATCACAAAGACTCCATATACAACTTCTGGTAAAAAGAATATAATAAGATGGAGTTGTGCGTAACAGATGCAAAATGAAAAGAGGGATACTATGAAGCTATTACTTGATGCAGATGGTTGTCCTGTGGTTGATATTGCGGTTTGTCTTGCGAAAAAATACCGAGTGGAGTGTATTATTTTGTGTGATACTTCCCACCTGTTTGAAAGGGATGGCGCAAGGACGATCACAGTATCAAAAGGCACGGACAGTGTCGACTTTACTTTAGTAAATTTAGTTGAAAAAGGAGATGTCATCATCACGCAAGACTATGGACTGGCTGCGATGTGCCTTGCACGAGAGGGGATAACGGTTAGCCAAAATGGAATGATTTATAATCAAAATAATATAGACAGCCTGCTGATGCAGCGCCATACGGCAAAAAAAATCCGTATGGAAGGAGGGCGGGCGAAAGCGATACCAAAGCGAACGAAACAGCAGGATGAAGAATTTACGAAGGTGCTGTCAACAATACTGGAAAAGAAGGAGGGTAAAAATAGTGTGTAATATCGTCGTATCGGGCGCACCGTTAAAATGCAGTGCCGGTAGCAGTCAAGCTTCCTTTTCTGTTTTACCTCTGAATCGGATCTTTTGCGGAGAAAATGCGGTTGCGGGCATAAGGGATACTATACCCCTCGTAAATATTCCGCCGTTTGGGATGTGCAGCAGCTTCGGAAATCCGACGGTTGCAGCAGCAACGGTCGCCGCACAAGGTACATTAACTCCGATGCCTTGTATTCCGTCTATAGCTGGTCCTTGGATTCCCGGAAGTAGGGGCTTGTTATTAGGCAGTATGCCTGCATTGACGACAGAATCAAAAGCAATGTGTGCTTACGGTGGAGTGATAACCATTGTGCATTCAAATCAATCAATGATTTCATATAACCAAAAATAAAGGGGGAAAGCTTCATGGCTGACGAAACCAAGGAAAAGAAAGATACCATCAAACGTTTTTTTACGAAAGGCGGTACTACAGTCGAATTTGATGAAGAGCAGGGGGAAGAAAAAATAACATTAGCAACCAAAGATAATTTATCTTTTACGATGAAAGAAAAAAATGGGAATATTCTGATTGATGTAAACGGTGCGTTGATTACCGTTGATCAAAAAGAAGGTAAAATGCGAATTGAAGTAAAGAATGGAATCTCCTTAGAAACGGGAAGCTCTTCTTTTGCGATGAAGCCAGATGGTGGAATTGATATGGAAGGAGAAAAAATTTGTATAAAGGGGGACGCCATCCAGCTGAAAAGTAAAAGTGCGTTACAGCTTGAAGGCATTGCTACAGAGATAAAAGGGGAAGCAGAAACAAACATCAGCGGAGGGGGAATTTTAAAAATGACCGCTGCTATGATTAATATGAATTAGGTTAGAATCAGCATTATTTTTAATTACTTACGCCAGGAATGGAAAGGAAGAAAATTCAATTTATGATACAAAAAGGAAAACAAACGATATTTGCGTCAATCACGATACTCCTTTGGGGCTCGGCTTTTCCATTAACTAAGATGGCGATGGAGCACTACACGCCGAATGCGCTGGGGTTTATCCGCTGTACAATTGCAGCAATTTTTCTATGTATTCTTTGTAAGACGCAGAATATAAAGCTGCCTTCAAAAACGGAGATTCCCTGGTTCTTTCTGTCGGGAGGATTGGGTTTTACTGTATATATGGTTACTTTTAATTTTGGGATGCAGACGTTAACCTCAGCAACTTCAAGCATTCTAATTGCAACGACTCCAATTCTAACCGCAATTGGCGCATCAAAGTTATACAGCGAGAAGATTTCCAAAACGGGATGGGGCGCGATTGGAATCGCATTTATCGGCGTCATTATACTTATGCTGTGGGACGGTGTTTTTTCCGTTAACGGAGGAATGTTTTGGATTTTCGTTTCCGCAATTGTATTTTCCTTATATAATCTTTTGATTCGAAGATTTGTTTCCAAAGGGTATAGTTCACTGCAAATTGTCACCTACAGCATAACCTGCGGTGCAATTCTGCTTTCCATTTTTTCACTGCAGAGCGTACAGCAAGTCAGGACGGCAGATGCAAAGCAAATTTTAATTGTCTTATATCTGGGTGTATTAGCGAGTGCGGTGGCATATCTATTTTGGAATAAGGCCATGGCGCTGGCAGAAAAAACAAGTGATGTGACAAACTATATCTTTGCAGTGCCGCTGCTTTCAAGCATTATGGGATTTCTCCTTTTAAAAGAGATTCCAAACTACGGTGTTTTGATTGGAGGAAGCATTATTATTGCCAGCCTTATATTATTCAGCGCAAAAGGGAAGATTAAGGAGGAAAGGAGCTTAGAATGAATTCAATAGAAGCGATGAAAATCAGAAAATCTATGCGGACGTATGAAGAGATGTCGCTAGAACGAGAGTCAAAAGAGAAGCTGATAAATTATCTAAAAGAAGTATCTGCTCCATTTGGGGAAAAGATGAGATTTGCACTCGTAGAAAAAAACGAGATAAAAGCCGGAGCGAAGCTGGGTACCTACGGAATCATCAAGGGTGCAGAGACCTACCTTTGCGCAATTGTTGAAAAAGAACCGCGCTATGAGGAAAATTTGGGCTATGCATTTGAAAAAATCATACTTTATGCAACTGCGATGGGGCTTGGAACATGTTGGCTGGGAGGTACTTTTAAGCGGAGTGATTTTGAAAGTGCCCTTGCTTTAAAGGATTCAGAATTGATTCCAATCGTAGCACCAGTTGGATATACAAAACAAAATCGAAGCCTTATTGACACTTTGATGGTAGCTGGGGCCGGCTCGAAAAAGAGAAAATCATTCCAAGAATTGTTTTTCAATGGTAGCTTAGAACAGCCTTTAAAGCTGGAAGATACCGATGGCTATCGAGAGGCTTTTGAAATGGTGCGCATCGCGCCCTCCGCTTCGAACAAACAGCCGTGGAGAATTGTAAAAGAGGAAAATACATTTCATTTCTACCTCTGTCGCAATAAGAACTACGCAAAGTCTCTTGCTTTTGATATTCAGAGGCTGGACATTGGGATTGCAATGTGCCATTTTGAGTTGGCACTAAAGGAGCTTGGGTGTCTCGGAAAATGGACCGATGAGAAGCAGAGCAGTCAGGGAAAAGAGAATGTCGAATATATTATAAGCTATAGTATAGAGGAAGAAAAATAAGAAAGAAAATGAAACGGCAGATTGGTGTCGTTTTATTTTTTACATATTAATTGTCATCGACAGCAGGCGTACTTGCTCGGATTTTCGTAGGTACATCTTGAAACATTCTGTTCATTTTTTATTCATTTGACAAAAATGCAGAAAAAGGAGAAAATAAGAATATCATTCAAAAAAAGGAGAGTACGATGGAAACAAATATGGGAAATAATGAGATGAATCAGCAAAGGACTGTGGTATTGCAGGAGAAGCCACGCAAAAAAAGAAAGATTGGGCTTTGGATTTTCCTTGGCATTTTAGCCGTGTTCTTTTTAATGATACTGGGAGCATTTTTCTTTGGAGGCGATACGGAATATTCTTACGCAGTAAAAGAGCCGTACATTGCTACCGTTTACGTTGAAGGAACCATTGCTTCCGGCAATGTGGACTCTTTAGGAATAGCAACCGGTTATCAGCACGCATGGACGTTAGAGCAGATCGATTATCTGATGTCCGATGAAAACAATAAGGGGCTCATCCTGTTTGTAGATTCCCCGGGAGGCGGCGTTTACGAAAGCGACGAGCTGTATCTAAAAATAAAAGAATACCAAGAAACTACGAAAAACCCAGTTTATGCAGCAATGGGAAATATGGCAGCATCAGGAGGATATTATATTTCGGCACCGGCAGACAAAATTTATGCGAACCGTAATACGTGGACCGGTTCTATCGGTGTCACGATGGGAACGCTTTTCGATGTGTCTGAGCTTTTACAGAAATACGGCATTAAGACACATACCATTACGTCAGGAGCAAATAAGGCAATGGGAAGCCCTGTAGACCCTATGACAGAGGAACAGCGTGCGATTTTTCAATCTCTAATCGATGAAGCATACGATCAATTTACAGGGATTGTGTCAACAGAACGTGAGATTCCGATTGAGGCTACGAAAAAGCTTGCAGACGGCAGAATTTACACGGCAAAGCAGGCTTTGAAATTAAAACTGATTGATAAAATCGGCACTTACGATGAGGCGTTGGCCGATATGCGTACTACTTATAATTTAGTCGAGTGCACGCAGGTGGATGTAAGATATCAAGATAACTCACTGTTTGGAAGCCTTCTCGCAAAAAGCGGTTTGGAAAAGGCGTTGGCATCTGCAGCAGGAATGGCGGGAAAAAGCGATGTAGCTGAAATTTTGGGAATGGTGAAAGATCCCAACGAGACACCAGTCAGCTATTTATGTGATTATTTAAAATAGAGGTTTTTCATGAAGAAGGAAAAGGAACTAACACAGAAAGATCTTCCGCTCCTGGATGCCTTGATGCGTTACAACGAAAAAAAACCGGCGTACTTTTGTATTCCGGGGCATCGGTATGAGAGTGGAATCAATCTGCGATTTCGTGAGCTTGTGGGGGACGGTATTTTTTCTCTGGATTTGACAGAGACTCCTTATACAGATGATTTGCATAATGCAGAGGGTGCAATCTGGGAAGCGGAGGAATTGGCAAGAGAGATATTCGGCGCAGACGATACACATTTTTTAGTCAATGGAACTACTTGCGGAAATCAAGCGATGATTTTATCAACTGCTTTTGAGGGTCAGAAAATTGCGATACCGAGAAATGCGCATAAGTCGGCATTGATGGGATTGATAGTAAGCGGAGCACAGCCTGTATACTTAATGCCGGAGATATCAGAGAAAACGGGACTCTTAGGCGGAATTACTCCGGCAAGTGTAGAAGCAATGTTTGAATTGCATCCGGATTGTAAAGGTGTTTTTGTTGTCAGCCCGACTTACCATGGGCTATGCAGTGACTTGGAACGCATTGCGTCTATTTGTCATAAAAAGAATGCAATCCTTTTGGTCGATGAGGCACATGGCGCACATTGTTATTTTTCAGAACAGCTTCCGAAAGGAGCCTTAGAACAAGGTGCTGATATGTGTGCGCAGAGCATTCATAAGGTAGGCGGCGCATTTACACAAAGCTCTATGCTTCATGTAAAGTCGAAGCTAGTTGATCAAAAGCGCGTAGATTCCAATCTCCATTTAGTGCAGAGCACCAGTCCATCCTACCTTCTCATGGCCTCCTTAGACGCAGCAAGGCACGATTTTGCGAACCAGGGGCGGCGTTTGATTTCAAAGGCAGTAGAGCTGGCTGTAGCTGTAAGAAATGCTATTTCAGAGATTGAGGGGATATCCTGTGTCGGAAGCGAGATGATCGGTACGGCGGGTGTTTTCGATATGGATGTTACCCGATTGACGATTAGTGCTGAAAATCTAGGACTTAGCGGATACCGTCTGAAAGAGATTTTGTTTGAAGAGTACAATTGTGATGTGGAGCTTGCCGATGAGCGGCACATTTTGGCGATTGTTACTTTTGCGAATTCGCAAGAGGAGATGGAATCACTTTTGGATGCCTTGAAGAAGATCTCCGGAATCTATAAAAACAGTATACCTGTTGTGAAGTATGGCGCTTTTCCGCCGCAGCCTGAATCCGTACTTCTGCCGCGCGCAGCTTATTTTTCCGAAAAGGAAGAGGTCGAATGGAAGAATGCAGTCGGAAGAGTAGCAGGAGAGATGATTGCGCCATATCCGCCGGGAATTCCCGTTATTTATCCGGGAGAGCGGTTGAGTTTGGAAGTATGGGAGTTTGTAGAAGGATATCGTTTGAAAAATGGACATTTCCACGGGCCTTCGGACAGCAAATTAAGATATTTTAAGGTGCTGAAAGAGGTTGAACTCTAATAATAGAATGTGAAATGAAAAAATAATCTGTGAATGCGAAAAAGAGGTGTTAAGTTTATTACTTGACATCCTTTTTTTTTTATGATATTCTTTACCATGTTGTATAAAAGGAGGACGGAATATGTTTGATAAAATCATTGAAATCAGCATGCTGTATGATTTTTACGGACAGCTGCTTTCTGAAAAACAAAGAACGTATTTTGAACTTTATCATGAAGACAATTATTCTTTATCCGAGATTGGGGAAGAATATAACATAAGCAGGCAAGGTGTGTATGACGTAGTAAAAAAAGCAGAAAGAGCACTTTATGACTTTGAAAAGAAATTAGGGTTAGTTCAAAAATTTCTTGATACACAAAATGCCTTACGTCAAATTGACAGAGAAATTGAAACGCTGATTTTTGAAAATACGGCAAACACAAGATTGATATGTAATTTGACGCAGATTCGCAGCACGATTGATAAACTCAACGATTGAGATAAAACAGGAGTAATACAATGGCATTTGAAGGACTTTCAGAAAAACTGCAAGGCGTATTTAAAAAGCTCAAAGGAAAGGGCGTTTTATCGGAAAATGACATCAACGAAGCAATGCGGGAAGTAAAGCTGGCATTGTTAGAAGCAGATGTTAATTTTAAGGTTGTAAAAGACTTTGTTGCAAAAGTGAAAGAAAAAGCACTTGGACAGGATGTATTGGAAAGCTTGACTCCCGCACAGCAGGTAATCAAAATCGTCAATGATGAGTTGATTGAGCTGCTAGGTGGAACCAACAGTAAGCTGACCTTTTCTCCTCGTGGCTTTACTGTGATTTTGATGGCAGGTTTGCAGGGTACCGGTAAAACGACGACCTGCGGTAAACTGGCAAGCTATTTGAAGAAAAACGGCAAGAAACCAATGTTAGCTGCCTGTGATATTTATCGCCCTGCGGCGATTGATCAGCTGGAAATTGTAGGAAAGAATGTGGATGTTCCCGTTTTTACAATGAGAGAGTGTAACGATGCTGTTCTGATTGCGGAAAAGGCTGTGAAAGAGGCAGAATACAAGGGGCATGATGTTCTGATTTTAGATACGGCAGGCCGCTTGCACATCGATGAAGCATTGATGGATGAGCTGGTTTCTATTAAAAAGAAAACGAAGCCGCATGAAATATTGTTAGTAGTAGACGCGATGACCGGACAAGATGCAGTGAACGCGGCAAAGGCGTTTAATGAAGCTTTGGGAATTGACGGCATTGTTATGACAAAGCTGGATGGTGATACCAGAGGCGGTGCGGCGCTTTCCGCAAAATCCGTAACCGGAAAACCGATTAAGTTTATGGGTATGGGTGAGAAGCTGGATGCTTTGGAGCCGTTCCATCCGGAGCGTATGGCATCGAGAATCCTCGGCATGGGCGATATGATGAGCCTGATTGAAAAAGCGCAGGAAAGCTTTGATGAGAAAAAAGCCGAAGAACTAGAAAAGAAAATGAAGAAAAACGAATTTACTCTGGAGGATTTTTTAGAGCAATTCGGCCAGGTTCGCAAGATGGGCGGCTTGGGTAAAATTATGGATATGATGCCGGGAATGGGCGGTAAGGTGAAAGATGCCGACATTGATCAGGGTGAAAAAGAGCTGAAATATATGGAAGCTATCATTCAATCAATGACAAAAGCAGAAAGAAAAAATCCATCCATCTTAAATGCCAGCCGGAGAAAGCGTATTGCTGCCGGAGCAGGTGTTACGGTGAACCGTATCAACACTTTAATTAAAAAATATGAAGATACGAAAAAGCTGATGAAACAGTTTACAGGACCTAAATTTAAGAAAAACCGTATGTTTAAAGGGTTTTAATGAGGAATGGCCATAATTCTTGCAGTTTTTTTGCGAGGTGGTATATATAAATTAACACAAGGAGGTGGAACAAATGGCAGTTAAAATTAGATTAAAGAGAATGGGTGCACACAAGAAGCCTTTCTACAGAGTAGTAGTTGCAGACTCTCGTTCGCCAAGAGACGGAAAGTTTATTGAAGAAATCGGCTACTATAATCCGCTTATGAACCCTGCTGAAATCAAAATTGATGCAGAGAAAGCAAAGAAATGGATTGGAACTGGAGCACAGCCGACAGAAACCGTAAGAAGTCTTTTCAAGAAGTCTGGTATTATTGAATAAGAAAGCGGTGAAATGTTATGGTGGAACTGGTAGAAGCGATTGCAAAAGCGCTTGTTGATCAACCGGAAGCAGTAGAAGTGAAAGAGGTTCAGGGACGTCAGGCAATCGTAATCGAACTGAAGGTTGCTCCGGATGACATGGGAAAGGTTATCGGTAAGCAGGGAAGAATCGCAAAAGCGCTTCGTACTGTTGTAAAAGCCGCAGCAACCAAAGCAAATAAAAAAGTAGTTGTAGAAATTATGCAATAAAGGTATATTGATTCTAAAAATACTGCAGGAACGGGGCTGTCCGAAAAAACGAAATGGCAAGAAAATGCCGATTGGTTTAGGGCGGCTCCTTATTGTATCTATGCTGAAAATGAAAGGATTGGAGCATGAAGGACAGAATTGCCCTGGGTCAGATTACGAGCGCGGTGGGAATAAAAGGAGAAGTAAAAGTATATCCCTATACGGACATTATCGAGCGTTTTTCCCAAATTGAAACATTACAAATTGAAGAGCTGGAATACAAAATTGAGCGAGTCAGCTATCGAAATAATATGGTTGTCCTAAAACTTGAGGGGATTTCTGATCGTAATCTTGCCGAACTGCAAAAAGGGAAAAAGCTATATTTGGATAAGGAACTCATGTGGGAGGTTCCGGAGGATACTTATTTCATTTCAGAACTGATCGGGATCAAGGTTTTTACAGAAGACGGAGAGCCGCTTGGAACCCTTACTGATGTAATACAAAACAGCACACAAGACTTATATCAAATTACTACGGCATCCGGAAAACAATTTTTGCTTCCGGCAGTGAAAGAGTTCGTCCGTTCTGTCTGCATAGAAGAAAAAACGATGACGGTGCGCCTAATCGAAGGTTTGGTGGAGCTATGAGGATTGATGTGCTTACACTTTTTCCTGAGATGTTTTCACCGGTTACAGAGCATAGTATTTTGGGAAGAGCAAGAGAAAAGCAGATTTTAGATATTCAATTGACAAATATTCGAGATTATAGCTTGGACAAGCATAAAAAAACAGACGATTACCCCTTTGGCGGCGGTGCGGGCATGGTTATGTCAGCAGATCCCGTCTTTCGTTCTTTGGAGGCGGTAGAGGCCGCGGGAAAGAGAATGATATACATGTCTCCGCGTGGAAGAATGCTGGACCATGCCTTGATTCAGGAGCTGTCACAAGAATCGGAGCTTGTTTTACTGTGCGGTCATTACGAAGGCATCGATCAAAGAATTATAGACCATTGGGATATGGAAGAAATCTCAGTGGGGGATTATATTTTAACAGGAGGGGAGCTGCCGGCGATGATTTTAATTGACGCGGTGGCACGTTTACTTCCCGAGGTTCTTGGTGGCAGCGATGCCAATCAGGAAGAATCCATATACAGCGGACTTTTGGAGTATCCGCAATATACGAAACCGCGAAGCTATCGCGGACTGGAAGTACCGGAGGTTTTAGTGTCCGGAAATCATAAGAAGATTCATTTATGGCAGCTTCATAAATCTTTGGAGCTGACAAGGGAAAGAAGACCGGATTTATGGGACTCTTTTTTAGAAAAAGCAGAACAGCTAACAAAAGAAGAAAAGAAGATTCTGCGGGAGCTTTTAGAGTCGGAAGACTTGTAGAAGCAACTGTTTTATTATATAATAAATAAAAAACATAAGCATTGAGGAAAGAGACTATGGCAAAGAAAAAAGACAATAAGAAAAGCCGTTTCATTGTATTATTTTTCATTGCAGTCTTTGTTTTATTTATCATCATATATGTACTTCCATCCGTAATGGGTGCTTTCAAGCGGACCTACATTGCAGAGTATGGAAGTATACAGGTAAGTGACAAGGTTTCCTGTTATATTGTAAGGGATGAAAGTGTGTATTTTGCGAATCGCTCCGGTACCATCCAATATTATTTGGAGGAAGGGACGAAGGTTCGTAAAAACACGAGGATATTGGATATTTCAGCAGGAAATGCAGAGTATGAAGAGACAAAATACGAAAAGATTTTGGATCGGATTCAGGGACAAGGTATCACACCAGGACAATATGTGAGCAGTGACAATGGCTTGGTAAGCTATTATTTAGATGGTTATGAGGCTCTGTTTAATCCGGCAGGAATGAAGGATTTAAGAAAAAAACAAATCAAAAGCCTGGAGATGGGGCTGGAAAATGTTACAAGGAACACGACGTTAGCGAACGAGCCTCTGTTTAAAATTGTAAATAATAATGTGTGGTATACAGTCTGTTGGGTAGATGAAGCGGATATTGTTAAATACGAGAAAGGAAAAGCAGTTACATTGCAGCTGCCTTTAGCGGATGTAAGTGGAACGATATTGGATATTATAGACGATGACGGGAGCTATATGGTCATTTTGAAATTCAATCGTTATTACGAGGATTTGCCGCGGATTCGAAAAGTAGAAGCAAATGTTATTACAGAAGACTATAAGGGTTTAATTATTCCAAACCGCTGCATTGCATCGAAAGATGGAAAACCGGGAGTATACATCAAGGACGTGGGAGGCGACAGTGTTTTTCGTCCGATTAAAGCGATTACGAGCGATGGAGAAAACTCACTTGTAGAAAACTCATATTTTTATGAAGATACACCAGAAGGTGCTGTTCGAGTAAAAACAATCGATGTGTATGATGAAATATTAACGAGCGGGAAACCGTAACATCCGCTGAGGGAGGTCTTATAAATGGGAAATATCAAGGGGAATATCGACTACATTAACGCAAAGAAGAATGAAATTGCAGAAGCTGCTGGACGAAATGGGAGCGAAGTTCTGTTGGTTGCTGTGACAAAAACGAGAACTGCGGACGAAATCAACGAAGCAATTGATGCAGGGATTACAGATGTCGGTGAAAACAAGGTACAGGAGATTATGGACAAGTTTGACCTTGTAAAACCAGTTCGATGGCACTTAATCGGACATTTGCAAACGAACAAAGTAAAATATATTATCGATAAGGTCAGTATGATTCACTCTGTGGATTCTCTAAAGCTGGCAGAGGAAATAAATAAACGCGCCCGGCAGCATAACCGGACGATGGACATTTTAATTCAAGTCAACTCCGCACAGGAAGAGAGTAAGTTTGGTATTACAACAGAAGAGACGGGTGTGATGATTCAGGAGATACTGGAGAAGTGCACAAATGTACGCATCTGTGGTCTTATGTGTATTGCGCCATTCGACGAGGAAACGGAAAATGTACGAATTCACTTCCGGAAGGTAAAAGAGCTTTATGAGCAGTATGGAAGACAGAAACACGAACGTTTGGATTTCAAATATTTATCTATGGGTATGTCTCATGATTTTGGAGTGGCGATTGAAGAAGGATCCAATTTAATCCGTGTCGGCACCTCGATTTTTGGAGAAAGAGATTACAGTAAAAAGAAATAACACGGAGGATAAAAGAATGGGAGACGGAATTTTCAGCAAGTTAAAAATGCTGGTGGGAATTGAAGAAATTGAGGACGAAGACGAGGATGAGCAGGAAGAATCAATGGACTGGAAGCCGAGAGAGGTACGTCCGTCTTACAGTCAGCCCAAAAATGAGAGTAGAGAAGTAAAGGAAAACAGGGTGGTAGCGATGCAGAATATTGCAAATACCAGAGCAACAAGCCAATTTAAAATGGTAGTCATTGAACCAAAATCCTTTGACGAAAGTCCAAAGCTTGTAGATAACTTAAAGGCGAAAAAACCCGTTATTATTAATTTGGAAAAATTAGAGTCGGATACGGCTAGAAAAATATTTGACTTTTTGAGCGGAGCCACTTATGCATTAAACGGGAATGTAGAAAAGGTTGCGAATAATATTTTTGTTTTTGCACCTGAAAACGTTGATGTTGCATCCTCTATCGATCAAAAAAATTCAAACCATTCTGATAATATAAAGAATCCGTGGAGATAATAGGGGGAAAGCTGATGACGTATATATTAGCAAGAGCAGTTGGGTTTTTCATTGAAATAGTGGTTACCCTGATTGTTGCAGAAGCTTTAATGAGTTGGTTTGTAAGACCGGGAAGCAGCGTTTACCGCATTTATTGCAGTCTTCATAATTTAACGGAGCCGATTGTAAATCCATTCCGGCAGTTGACCTCAGGCGTTGCATATCGAACAGGCATCGACTTTGCACCGCTAGCTGCGATTATTGTGTTGCAATTGATTGAAAGAGTTTTGGTTCGTATTTTGCTTTTATTTTAGTAAAGGAGGCTTGGCATGATTACTCCGCTTGATATTCAAAACAAGGTATTCAGCAAGGGGGTTCGAGGCTATAAGGAAGAGGAAGTAGACGGATTTTTAGATTTGATTACTTTGGATATGGAAAACCTTGTAGATCAGAATGAGAAGTTGAAAGAGCAGATTAAAGGTTTGACTGCAGATTTAGAAATGTACAAGAAGTCAGAAAGTGCTGTCTTAGAAACGTTGGAGGCCGCGAAATCACTGATGAGAGATATTTCTGTGAGTGCGGAAAAAAGAGCGCAGATTCTCGTGAAAAATGCAGAGCTGGATGCGGAGCTTATTTTACGAGAGGCAAAGGACTCTATAGAGAGGCTGACGGAGGAATCACAGTCACTGAAAAGCCGTCTGAATATTTTTCGAACCCGCTATAAGACACTTTTAGAATCAGAATTGCAAAAATTTGATATATTAAGCTCTGAAATCTTTGCAGATGAAAATATGGAAGAATTACAGGAAATTACAAAGGGCGAAATTTTCAAAGAAAGTGCGGTCGAAGAATCATTAAAGGATTCGAAAACAATAACGAATTTAAGAATAGGAGACAAGCATTAGTTGTACTATATTGTTATAATTGCAGCTGTGGTTGCATTGGATCAGTTCACAAAATACCTGGTACAGATAAATATGAATTTGAATCATACCATCCCAATCATTGATGGTATTTTTCACTTTACCTATATTCATAATTATGGAGCAGCTTTTCGAATTTTAGAGAATCACCAAACCTTCCTGTTATCTGTAACGGGAATTGTGATTTTCGGTATGTTCGTTTATTTAATTGGAAGGCGAAAAACAGGACATCCTTTGTTTTTAGCGAGTGTAGGCCTTATCATAGGCGGCGGAATCGGAAATTTTATCGATAGGGCATTGCTTGGATATGTCATCGATTTTTTTGATTTCCGTATTTGGCCAATCTTTAATATTGCAGATATTGCTGTTGTTTGCGGCTGTATCCTATTTAGTTTTTTTATTCTGTATTGGGAGCCTCGTTTGCAGAAAACAAAAAAAGGGTTATGTGTTGAGGAAGAAAAATGACGGAAGAAAAAAATGAAAACGTACATTCCTTTATCATTGATGGACAGAAAGCGGGAATGCGATTGGACGCGGCTCTCTCTGATTTACTTTCCAGTGTATCTAGAAGCCATATTCAAAGATTGATAGAAGAAGGACAAGTACAGGTAAACGGGGAAATACAGAATTTAAAAAAATATAAAATAAGAAAAGACGATTTTGTCTCTTTCATACTTCCTGAGCCAAAAGAGTTAAAGGCAGAAGCGCAGAATATTGAGCTGGAAATTGTGTATGAGGACAAAGATCTTTTGGTTGTAAACAAGCCGAAGGGAATGGTAGTGCATCCTGCAGCCGGAAATCTTGAAGGTACTCTGGTGAATGCATTACTTTATCATTGTACGAATTTGTCCGGCATCAATGGGGTGATTCGCCCGGGAATCGTTCACCGGATTGACAAAGATACGAGCGGACTTCTTATGGTTGCGAAAAATGATACGGCGCATCGTGCTTTAACAAGCCAGCTCGCAGAGCATTCAATAACGCGTGCTTACCGGGCAATTGTCTATCACAATTTTTTGGAAGATGAGGGAACAATTGATGCATCGATTGGAAGAGATCCTAAAAATCGTTTGAAAATGGCAGTGACAACGCAGAATGCAAAACGTGCCGTGACACATTATAAAGTGCTGGAACGTTTTGGTGATTTTACTTATATAGAAGCACGCTTGGAAACTGGACGTACACACCAAATTCGTGTGCATATGGCTTATAAAAAGCATCCGCTTTTAGGAGACGAAGTATATGGACCGAAGAAAAAGACGCTCGGAGTTACATCTCAGGTTCTCCATGCTAAAATTTTGGGGTTTATACATCCGGTAAGCGGAGAATACATGGAATTTGAAAGTGAACTTCCTGAAGAATTTCAAACAGTTTTAGAAAAATTGAGAAAGCGTAGCGGGTGAGATGAATGGGGAAAGTATTATTTAAACCAGGGACAATGCTGAATCCAGTTCCTGTCGTTTTAGTATCTTGCGGGGCAACACCGCAAACACACAATCTAATTACGGTAGCATGGACAGGAATTGTTAATTCTGAGCCGCCAATGGCATATATCTCTGTGAGAAAATCCAGACATTCCCATGCGATTATTGAAGCAGAACAAGAATTTGTCATTAACTTGACAACGGAAAAACTTGTGAGAGAAACGGACTACTGCGGTGTCAAATCCGGACGGGATGTGGATAAATTTAAAGAAATGAAATTGACGCCGGTTTCAGGTGAGGTCGTAAAGTGCCCTCTGGTACAAGAAGCGCCGGTTAATCTGGAATGTAAGGTCAAGGAAATTTTGAGTTTTCCGTCCCACGATATGTTTTTAGCGGAAATCGTTGCTGTTCATGCAGAAGATAGCTTGATTAATGATAAAGGGCGTTTCCAACTGGAGCAGGCAGGATTGATTTGTTACAGCCACGGAGAGTATTTCGGTCTGGCGAAAAAGCCTTTAGGGAGTTTTGGATACTCCATAATGAAAAAGAAGACAAAAAAACGCAGAATTTCAGAGCAGAAGACGGGGCGGCATAGAAGTAAAAAATAAAGAAGATATGGAGATTGCCATATCTTTTTGTCTTTCAGGCGGTGAACGGTATTTTATAAGATAACAAAGCTGGAAGAAATAAAAAAAGAAAGACGGATGTGATGAGAATAAAAGGATGGGGGGATACAAGAGATTATGTATCGTATTTTAATTGTTGAAGATGAGATTTTAATTGCAGATGCACTGAAACAGCATTTATCCAAATGGGGATATGATGTGGAATATGTGATTGACTTTAAGGAAGTTACAACGCAATTTATCCATTACCACCCGCAGCTGGTTTTGATGGACCTGTCTTTGCCGTTCCTGAATGGATACCATTGGTGTACAGAAATACGGAAAATTTCCAGTGTTCCAATTGTTTTTCTTTCTTCTGCGGCGGATAACTTGAATATTGTAATGGCGATGAACATGGGAGCAGACGACTTTATTGCAAAGCCATTTGATCTGAGTGTATTGACAGCAAAGATACAAGCTCTGATGCGTCGGAGCTATGCCCTATCCGGACAGCTGAATGTTATGGAACACAGGGGCGTAATTTTAAATATGGGAAACGCGACTTTATCCTATCAAGACCGCAAAATTGAATTGACTAAAAATGATTTTAAGCTGATGCAGATTTTATTTGAAAAAGCCGGGACCGTCGTTTCAAGAGATAGCATGATGGCAAGACTATGGGAAGACGATAGTTTTGTAGATGATAATACGTTAACTGTAAATATTACAAGAATGAGAAAAAAATTAGAAGAAATTGGGCTTGTGGATTTTGTAAAAACGAAGAAAGGCATCGGGTATTTTATCGAATGAAAAGAAAAAACAGCCTGCTGCATTGTATTTTTTCCTATGGGAAGGAACAGATAAAATACCTGTGTTTATTCCTGTTTTTTTGCATTATTTTTTTTACAGTTCTTTTTTTATATGATTTGCCCTTAGAAGCAAGTCTGTATGCAACCTTACTTTGCATCTTCTTTGGAGGTTGCTTTTTTCTGTGGGAGTGTTTGGGTTATTACAAAAAATATCAATTACTGCTTGCACTAGAAGGTAGTATAACGCTTGAATTGGAGCAATTGCCCGATTCAGAAAACGGATTGGAGGAAATGTACCAAAACTTGCTAAGAGAACTCTTTTTAAAAAAGAAAGAGCTGGAGTCCGTTTTTTTCACTGCGAGAAAGGATATGACCGATTACTATACCTTGTGGGTGCATCAAATTAAAACTCCAATTACAGCAATGAGTCTGCTTTTGCAATCTGAGGAATCGGAAAAGAGCGCATTGCTGCGGCAAGAATTATTTCGAATTGAGCAGTATGTAGATATGGTGTTGCAGTATCTTCGCATGGAACGTATGTCTTCCGATTTGCTTTTAGAGGAATACGATATTGAGAAAATCGTGAGGCAGGCTGTAAAAAAATATGCGCCCGTCTTTATTCATAAACGCATTCGCCTTACTATAAGCCCCTTGAATGAAATGGTATTGACGGACGAGAAATGGCTTTGTTTTGTAATCGAGCAATTGTTGTCAAATGCCCTGAAATATACACAAGAAGGTGAAATCTCTATTTACATGAAGCAAGGGGTGCAAAAGCAGCTTGTCATTGAGGATACGGGAATCGGAATCAGTGGTGAAGATTTGCCGCGCGTCTTTGAACAGGGCTTTACAGGTTACAATGGGAGAATGGATAAAAAAGCAAGCGGACTCGGCTTATATTTATGTCGTAAAATTCTAGAGAACCTCTCTCACAAGATATATATTGAATCAAAAGCGGGATGTGGGACAAAAATAATTTTAGATTTGGCATCGAAAAAAGTAGAAATCGAATAAACCTTACAAAAATGAAAGCTTAGAAGATAAAATGTAAGCCAAATACATGGCAGAGATTTTATCTTTTTTTTATAATGGATGAAGAAGGACAACAAAACAAAAGGTATGGAATGGGAATGGAGGAAAACATGGCATTACTAGATGTGAAAAATCTAAAAAAGGTATATACAACACGCTTTGGGAGCAATCAGGTGCAGGCTCTAGCAAATGTGAGCTTTTCTGTTGAAGAAGGCGAATATGTTGCAATTATGGGGGAATCAGGGTCTGGGAAAACGACATTACTAAATATATTAGCCTCACTTGATAAACCGACCTCGGGGGACGTTTTACTAAACGGGAAAAACAGCGTTTTAATTAAGGAAAGTGAGCTTTCTGCTTATCGCAGGACAAATCTCGGATTTGTATTTCAAGACTTCAATCTGTTAGACACTTTTTCTTTGGAAGATAACATTTTTCTTCCGTTGGTACTGGCAGGAAAAAGTTATAAACAGATGCATGAAGCGCTGATTCCGATTGCGAAAAAACTTGGAATTTCTGAGATTTTAAAGAAATTCCCTTATGAAGTATCCGGCGGACAGAAGCAAAGAGCTGCTGCTGCAAGGGCTTTGATTACAAAACCGCAGCTCATTCTTGCGGACGAGCCGACGGGGGCTTTGGATTCAAAAGCAAGTGATGATTTATTGAAGCTCTTTTCAGAAATCAATGAAGAGGGGCAGACGATTTTGATGGTTACGCATAGCACAAAAGCAGCAAGTCATGCAAAGCGTGTGATTTTTATCAAGGATGGGGAAGTATTTCATCAGATATACAGAGCCTCCATGTCAAGTGAGCAGATGTATGAAAAAATATCCAAAGCGCTCATTGTAATTGCGACGGGAGGGAATCAGGTTGAATAAATTATTTTATCCGAAGCTGGCGCTCTCCAATTTGAAAAAAAACGGGAAGCTGTATCTGCCCTTTTCACTAGCAGTCATCGGTACAATTTTGATGTTTTACATCTTATGCTCGATTGAGCAGAATCAGGGGTTAGAGCTTATATACGGAGGTGCACAGCTGAAGATTGTGCTTTCAATGGGTATTTATATTGTAGGCTTTTTCTCAGTAATCTTTTTGTTTTATACGAATCAGTTCCTTATGAAACAAAGAAAACGGGAGATTGGGCTTTACAATATACTCGGGATGGGCAAGCGGCATATCGGCAAGATGCTCTTTTATGAAACCGCAGCTTTGTACCTTTTTTGCATGATAGTTGGGTTACTTAGCGGCATCATAATCAGTAAGCTTCTCTTCTTGATTTTATTAAAGATATTGCATTTTTCCAGTGCTGTACAATTTGCAATTGAGCTGAATGCAATATATACAAGCATTTGCTTGTTCGGCAGTATTTTTATTCTGCTGCTTCTCTTTAATCTGGGTCAGATTCACATTTCAAACCCAATTTCGTTACTTCGAAGCGCTCAAGTCGGTGAGAGAGAGCCAAAAACGAGACATCTGATTGCAGCATTGGGCGTGATTGCACTTGGAATTGGATATGGGATGGCGATATGTATTGAGTCACCGATCGAAGCATTGAATTGGTTTTTTGTTGCGGTGTTACTTGTCATTGTTGCAACGTATGCCTTATTTATTGCGGGGAGCATTGCACTTTTAAAAACGGCAAGGAAGAATAAAAAATATTATTATCAGACAAAACATTTTATCGGTGTCTCTTCCATGATTTATCGAATGAAGCAAAATGCGGCAGGACTATCTAACATCTGTATTTTATCAACGATGGTTTTAGTTATGGTATCAACGACAGTCTGTCTTTATGCTGGACAGCAGGACATTTTATTAAAAAGATACCCGCAAGAGGTACAGGTTCGGGAAAGCAGTATACAAAACGGAAATGCGGAGAAGCTTGTTCAAAAACTAAATGAAAAGGACAAAGATTTTTCTTCTGAAGTAAAGAATTTGACTGCAGTTGACTTTTTCGCGTATTCTGCAAAGCAGGAAGGGAATGAATTTATAAGGAGTGATTATCGAAAAGCAAACCGCCAGCTGCATTTTATTTCTTTAGAGAATTATAATCGCCTTACAGGGCAGAAAATAGTGTTAAAAGAAAATGAGGCTTTGATGGATACGGATGGTGCACCTTATGAATTAGAGGAAATCTCCATATTTGGCGAGACGTATAAAGTAGCACAGGCAGATCCGAAACTGCCGATGCTAGGATTAGCGATGTCAGGGACCTTTAAAGAGTATTATATCATTCTACAAGAAGAGGGATTCACATCTATATTAGAGAAAATGGAAAAAGAGGTTTCTGGTAAAAGCCTTCTCAATAGTTATGTTTCCTTTGATTTCACAGGAGCTGAAACAGAAAGAACCAGATTCATAGAAGGAATCAATCAAGTTTTGAATGAACAAGAGGGCAGTGCGTTTCTTACTACCCGCTGGGAATCGGGGAGTGAGTATCTATCCATACTCGGAGGACTTCTATTTATAGGCTGCTTCTTATCGGTACTCTTTTTAATGGCGACAGCCTTAATCATCTACTATAAGCAAATTTCTGAAGGCTATGAAGACAGAACACGCTTTCAGATTATGCAGCAGGTAGGAATGAGTAAAAAAGAGGTAAGGGCTTCCATTAAAAGCCAGGTAATGACTGTATTTTTTCTGCCTCTTGCAGCAGCGGTGGTACACGTTGTATTTGCTTTTCCAATGATTTCAAAATTATTAGCGTTATTTAATCTAACAAATGTTGTTTTATTTATCATTTGCACCATTATCACGATTCTTCTTTTTTCGGCGATTTACGGAGTGGTGTATTGGGTGACTGCAAAGGAATACTATAAAATTGTGAACTAGAAGGTGGCTGAAAGGCTATTTAGAAAAGGGCATTGCAGCTATGCATAAAGCGAAGCGATGCTCTTTTTTTATGGGCTATTTATATTAAGAAAGCTTTTTTATGGGAAGCAATGCCTTTCATTTAAAGTATGTCATAAGAATAGTGCTGCTATAATTTTATAATCGAGGAAATTGCATAATTCCAATTTTGTTTATTCAATCAAAGAATCCTAGAATTAG
>CAUQTI010000008.1:0-148136 GCA_963521065.1 uncultured Anaerovorax sp.
AAAAAATGATACCTTTGAGCATTGTTAATGGAACACCTTCATGCGTTTGTCGTGGCACCAACCGTCCAATATACCAGAGCAGATTCTGGATATTCCGCATCCTTTGTCTTATTTTCCACACTGATCACACCTTCGTAATCGGCAGCCGTACGGTAAAGAACCGTCTGGAATTTTACGCCATGTTCTTCTCTCATCCGCTTTGTGAAAGCCGTAAATAAATTGCAAACCGTCGCTTCCGTCGACAGACAACCCAGCACATTAAAGGAATAGCTCTCTGCTTTGCTTAAAAAATCCGTATAATCCGCTCCGGTTACCGCTGCCTTATTGGTACCACCGGAAAGGAAAACACCTGCATTTTCTGCTAAAGAAGCGCTCTTTTTCCACACTGCATAGTCATTATCTTTTAATTCTGTCATTGTTTTTACGGACTGCTTGTCCATCTGCTTCCCATTGACAAAAGTGCTGACATCAAACAACTCCGCATCATCGACATTCGATACGATCTGAATCTGGATGCTGTTTCCTTTTATCCCGCTGTATCTTGCCTGTGCAAAATCATTTTCTGCCTTATTTCCGCTGTTTAAACGATAAAGATAAGCCAGTCTCAGCCCATTCTTAAATAGATCACGAAGCCCCTTCATCGGTTCGTCTGTATATTCATATCCAAAGAGCTTCAAAGAATCCTTTTGAAAATCCTCTGCACTTACTTGAAAAATTTCTCCGTCTTTTCCCCAATCCAGTTCTAACGCCATTGCTGCATAGCCACGCTCAGACAACGCTGCGGACGCTTTCTTTGCAGATACAAAGTTGATATAGCTGCCCGGATAAGATTTATTTTGTGTAGTAAATACACCACCGC
This sequence comes from uncultured Anaerovorax sp., assembly GCA_963521065.1. GTDB lineage: Bacteria > Bacillota > Clostridia > Peptostreptococcales > Anaerovoracaceae > IOR16. Next base: position 860 of record CAUQTI010000008.1, read on the forward strand.
CTAAAGCCATTTAATTCACCTTCCTCTTTAAAAATTCATTGATATAGGAATCTGCTTCCTGTATCGAATATTCCTGTTCTTCTTCAAGCAATACTCCAAGCAGATCACGATTTTCTTTATATCTGCTTGAAGCAATCAGCTTTTTCTTCAAAAATTTTCCTGTCACATTTTCTCGAAATGCATCTCTTCTCAATTTCATTCTCTTTCTCCTTTTAAGCCATTTTTAACATCTGCATATTCCATCACGCTTTCCGCTTCTGCGTTCTTATAAGAATAAAAATTATAATCAACATAGAAATGAAAAATGCCGTCAAGGCTTTTCGAGGACATTTTTGTTCCATGCAGCAAAGCATCCTCTGCTGAGATGTAAGCAAGCACTTCGAAGATTGAAGTGTTTACACACTCTTGCAAAGTCCCATTTTCTTCTTTTGAAGGATAGTACTGCACTTCAAAGGAATGGTTCAATCGGTAACGCTTTCCTATCATTTTCTCTGCAGAGGATGTCAGCGGTAAAATAAGAAAGCAAGATACCTTTTGTTCCTGTGTTGCTTCCCTTAAGTAAACCGGCAAACCAAACGACTCTAATTTCTTTGCCATGCCGCCCAATATTTCGTCTATCATCCTCTTCACCTCCAAATAAATGAAATCTCCATTTTTTCCCCCTGTGTTACGCTCCTCTGAGCCGGACATGCCTTTTGGCTGAAAAGATAAGGCAGCAATTCCTCATACGGTTTTAACACCTCTTTCAACATCAAAGGATGCCCGTCCTCATCAAAGCAGAAATTTTCTATTCCGCCATGCTTAGAAATGATATAATCCGGATCAATGACGCCGAGAGATTTCATGCCATCCTTTAAGCTGTAGCTTTCTGCTAGCTTCTTCTCTTTTTCTTTATTCTTTGCCTTTTCTCTCTCGATGTCTCTTCCGTTTTCAGCCATAATCGCATTGATGACCTCTTTTGTCATACCTTCAATCCCAAGCTCTTTTAAAAAATTTCTCTTCATAACCCCTCCATTTTTTCTTACGCGTTTTACGAGGTGGCATCTCATACTTCCTGCAATTTTGTGTCTCGCTTCAGACAATCTGGTAAAATATTACTTTTTTTCATTTCTGCCTATCTCTTTATTAGAATCAAATTTTTACGATTTAAAAAAGAGTCATTTAAATAAACGACTCTTTTAATCAATGATTTTTTACAGAAATGCTTTTTTGCATCTTTTACCAATATCACTATAACACTGTAAACCCCTGTTTTCATCTCACCTTTGTCTCATTAAGAAAACAGTAATTTTTTAAACCGTCCCAGTGCCGCATCCTTTTTTCGATATGCTGTTGCGCGCTCACAGTGTATTTCCTCACATACCAGATCTACCGCTTCCTGCTTTTTTACCTCTTGGCTGCAAAAAGCTTTCAAAACAATCTGTTCCTCTTCTGTAAGATATCCCCATGCCTTATCAAATAATTTGCACTCTGCCCTTAATTCGTTCAATTTTTTCTTGATTGCCTCTTTTTGAATTGCATGATTTACCATTGCATCGTTTTTTAAGCTGACCTGCACTCGCTCTTTGTCGTAGGATAAACTGCCAACTCAGTCCTTCTCCTTCAATTCGGCATATTGCTCCTGCAAGGATTCCAAGGCCGCAAGGTTATCCTCTCTATTTTTAATCATGTCCTCTGCAATCCGGTTATAGTTTATGTACCGATCAAACATTTCTCTTCTCCTTTTCCCAATCGTTTATAATGTGACTCCAACCAATTTACCTTCTGCCCCCTGCTTCCCTCCTTTTTTAAGATGCTTGCGAAAATTCATTTCGTATGATAGTCTATTTTTATAGATTAAAAGAAATGATTTATCGTATATTTTACATCTTATTTTTTAAATTATTTGGAATAATCTAATTATATCTATAAATATTAGATTATTTCAAGCGCATTTAGTCTATAATTTTATATTTAATTAGACTATTTATGGAGGTACCCCTATGACATTCTCTGAGATTCTAAGACAACTCATGAAAAATGGGAATATTACACCTTACCGACTGTCTAAAGATTTGAATGTTCATCAAACCACAATTAAAAACTGGTTAGACGGGCAAACGCCGGGGCCGGAAAACATACAAAAGATTGCAACTCGATTCGATGTATCGATTGACTTCATGCTCGGCCTTGAAGAACTGATGACCTGCAAGGAATGCGGCCTACTGTACGACCCTCTTGATCAGGGAGATTCTGCGGATCACCAACAATTTCACACAAAAAAAATACATGCAATCGAAAAGTTCGGCAAATTGTTTGACTACAAAGAAAGACAGCTCATCAAAAGAAAAGCCGAGCGTTTTTTACAAATTAGTTCTGTTGCTGCAGACTTAAGAGCCATTTCTTGTATCCGCTACTTTAGAGCACTTTTTTCTGAAAGTATAGAATTTAATCATTTTTCACTCGATCACCCTTCCTTTGACCGCTATGTATCCATGCTTCTGTTTCAGAAATACTGGGAGCACTTTTTAGGCGATGATCTCTATCCTTTGCTCCTTTCGAAATACGGAAAGCAACCCGGACTTGCCGAAGGTGAGCTCCACTTTGCTGTGAACGATAAACACAAAGCGCATTCTGAAAACAAGCTGAAATCCATCTCTATTTTGGAGCAGTCAGCAATTACACCTGAATTGGATTCTCAAATAGAATCTTTCATTTCGTATCTGCTTTCCCAAAATAGCTAAAACGTTGAAACACTGAATTTTCTTTTAGGATTATTCCACCCTGTTCCATTTTCGATTTCTCTGAATACTATGAAATAGTAAAGAAAATGGAGGTTTATTTTTATTATGGAAGTTTCTCAATTAAATATCGGTATGCAGGTCCCTGATTTTGCCGCATTATCTACAATGGGTCCAATCCGAATGTCTGACTTTAGAGGAAAGTGGGTTGTACTCTTTTCGCATCCCGGCGATTTTACCCCTGTATGCACAACGGAGTTTGTTGCCTTCGCAGAATTGAACCCAGAATTTGTTGCCAGAAACACACAGCTTTTAGGAATCAGCATCGACAGCAATCCTTCCCATTTAGCATGGCTCTACGATATCTACTTAACGACTGGTATCACGATTCCCTTCCCTTTAATTTCCGACCGAAGCGGCGACATTGCCCGCTCTTACGGCATGTTCGCACCAGACGTTACCACGCAAGAGACCATTCGTGATGTATTTATCATTGACCCGCTGCAAACCGTACGGGCTATGATAATCTATCCTGCTACAAATGGCCGAAACATCAATGAAATACTTAGAATTCTAATCGCTATGCAGACAACAGATGAATACAATGTAGTAACTCCTGCAAATTGGGAGCCGGGCCAGCCAGTCATGGTACCAGCACCGCAAACCTACGACGGCCTTCTGCGGCGTGAAGATAATCCGGAAAGCATTGGTTTGGAATGTGCGGACTGGTGGTGGTGCTACAAGACAATCCCATTTCCCGACGCACAATAGAAATCTATCATTTAAAACACCTTGATGTTTCTGTAAAATTCCGTCATAATAGAAGAAAGCAAATATAAAGACCCTTGAAGTTTCAATTTTCACTGAAATTTCAAGGGTCTTTGAGAAAAATTTAATATTCTTCACTCATAGAGACAAAAAGAAATGCGCTTAGAATCTTAAGTCCTCTAAAAGAGACTGGCTTTACAAAAGAAGAGATACGCGCTTCTTTGCAAGGAAGAAACGAGGCAAATTGGGACAAGCCCACCGTTGCCTTCCTTGCTTCTCGTATTTCTTACGAAGCTTGCCTGGACCTTGGAGGTTATCGAATGGAAAGCTTAAATCAAAATATAGAAAGGAACGTAAATGGATCACGCTTATTTAATGAGCCTTCTGAATAAAGTTGCAGCCGGTGAAAAGAACCCGGCGGAAGCAGCAGAGGAGCTAAAAACACTCCCCTTTGAAGATCTTGGATTTTCAATGATTGATCAGCACCGGAACCTTAGAACCGGATATCCGGAAGCCATTTTCTGTGAAGGAAAAACGCCGGAACAGACTGCTGAAATCGTACGCCACATGATTTTGCATAATACAAATATCCTTGCAACGCGTGCCTCACAGAGCCATTACCGCGCAATTCGTGAAGTGGCTCAGGATGCGGTTTACCACGAATCTGCCCGTATCGTGGTGATAAAGAAACAGGAGACTCTGATTCAAAAGAAAACGATTGCAGTTGTCACTGCCGGAACCGCCGACATTCCTGTCGCAGAAGAGGCTGCGGTTACCGCCGAAACGCTTGGTAATCCTGTAGATCGTATCTATGATGTCGGTGTTGCCGGAATTCATCGCCTGTTATCGAAAACAAAGCAAATCCGCACCGCAAACGTCATTATCGTTGTCGCTGGTATGGAAGGTGCTTTAGCAAGCGTCGTCGGGGGCCTTGTGGACAAGCCGGTGATTGCCGTACCAACCAGTATAGGATACGGCGCAAGCTTTGGCGGAATTTCTGCCCTTCTTACAATGCTGAACAGCTGTGCGGCAGGTGTAGGCGTCGTGAATATAGATAATGGGTTTGGTGCCGCTTATCTTGCCTCTAACATCAATCGGCTATAATAAAAACAGCTATGAATATTTTAAAAGTAAAATCCAAGAAGGAGATAAAATTTTATGGAACGCATTTTATATTTTGACTGTTTTTCCGGCATCAGTGGAGATATGACGCTTGGTGCATTGATTGATTTAGGAATTGATCTCTCTTATGTAAAGTCAGAACTGGAAAAACTGCACATTTCAGGCTATACATTAGAAATCAATCCTGCGCAACAAAATGCGATAAGCGGGACAGATGTAACGGTTCACCTCACATCAGAAAATACAGCTTCGCATCATTCTCATACACACTCACACGAGCATCTAGCAGTTCATGAATCGATGCATGAGCATCCCTCACCACATACTCACGAAAAAAAGCACACACATGACCTTGCACAGACTTTCCCCCATACTCATTCGCATTCTCACGAGCACGTACAGGAACCTTCGCACCACCACGACCATGTTGATGCCCGTAATTTATACGATATCACGTCCATCATACAGCAAAGCTCCATCAAATCAGGTGCAAAAGAAACCGCCATCGCAATCTTTAAAGAAATTGCGGCAGCAGAAGCCGCAGTTCACGGAAAAACTCTGGAAGAAATTCATTTTCACGAGGTCGGAGCAGTCGATTCGATTATAGATATTGTCGGTACTGCTATCTGCTTAGATTATTTAAACGTAGACCGGATTGACTGTTCCGTGATTCAAGATGGACACGGCTTTATCGAATGCCAGCATGGTCTTCTTCCTGTTCCTGTCCCTGCCGTTTCTCAGATGCTTTCCGGAAGCAAGCTTACACTCATCACCGGAGAAATTGAAGGGGAGCTTGTCACGCCTACCGGCTTCGGTATTCTAAAGGCGACAGCTCGTACTTGCGGCGCAATGCCTGCGATGCAAGTTGAAAAAGTCGGATATGGCTTTGGTAAAAAAGAGACGGGAAAGCTGAATGCCCTGCGCGTATTTCTCGGTACACGTTCACAGACAGCTGTCTGCACAGATTTTTCAGTCGGCAGCACAGAAAACACGGATGCCATAACAGTCATTGAAACCTCTTTGGATGATGAAACTGGTGAAATCTTAGCTTATGCAATGGATTTGCTATTTGAAGCAGGTGCTCTAGACGTCTATCATACCCCTATTGTTATGAAAAAAAATCGTCCTGCTGTACTTCTGACGGTACTATGCCGTGAACAGGATCTGAATAAAATGGCCGATATTTTATTTCGTGAAACCTCCACGATCGGACTTCGACATCGAATTACACAACGCTTGCTTTTACCCCGAACCTCACACGAGCTCCGTACACCGCTTGGACCTGTTTCTGTAAAGCAAGCCGCCTTTGGTGATTTTGAGAAATATAAAGCAGAATATGCTGACTGCGTTCTGCTCGCTAAAAAACACAATCTTCCGTTGCGAGAAATTTACCGGCAACTTGACCGCTTTTTTTCAGAAGAAAGATAAAATCATGGTTTTTTTCTTAAGATAATGGTAAGATTAATCTAAGAAAGAATGGGAGGAAATTTATATGAGAGGAATTGCAAGAACGGGTTTGATTCTAGGAATTGTTGCATCCGCAGTATCTGCAACCGCAATTATCTTTAGTGCAATCAGCCTGCTTAGAACAAAGTAAAACGCCTTATTTTATGCAAAAGCGGTCCAGAAGTAAAAATCTTCTGAACCGCTTATTTTTTTGAAAAATATGAAATGGACTGACTTATGGTGCTTTTATCTCGTTCCGTATTAAAGACAGTTTCTCCGCTCTGCTCATCTTTTTAATCTGTGCTTCTCGTTTTAATGCTGCCGAACGGTCTTGCTCAATTTCATAGTAAGCCAACTCTACAGGCAGACGGCTCCTTGTATATTTCGCACCGCTCCCATCGTTATGGACTCTAATCCGTGCGTCCAAGTCGGTTGTCCATCCTGTATACAAGCTTTCGTCTTTGCATTTCAATATGTATACATAATGCTTCTTTTCATTCACTATAATTCTCTGCGCCCTTCCATTGCCTTTGATAAGGTAACTTCATCTGCATACTCTAGGTCGCCCCCCACCGGGATACCATGCGCGATTCTGCTCACTTTAATACCGGAAGGCTTAATCAATCGGGAAATATACATCGCGGTTGCTTCCCCCTCAATATTTGGATTTGTAGCAAGAATCACTTCTTCAATTTCATTTTTCTGCAAGCGCAAAATCAAAGATTTCAAATTGATATCTTCCGGCCCGATTCCATCCATCGGTGAAATTGCGCCATGAAGAACATGGTAAAGCCCGTGAAATTCTCTGATTCGTTCCATTGCCATCACATCCCGCGGACTTTCTACCACGCAGATTACTTTTGACTCTCTCGCTGGATCCGAGCAATAGCTGCAAGGATCAATATCCGTCAAATTCCCGCAGATAGAACAGTATTTCATATTCTTCTTCGCATCAGTGATTGCTTCTGCAAGCAAATTTACTTCTTTTTCTTCCATTGCTAAGATGTGAAATGCTAAGCGCTGTGCGCTTTTTCCTCCGATTCCGGGCAGCTTTGAAAGTTCACTGATTAATTTAGCCAAAGGTTTTGCGTAATGCTTCATAAAGTCACCTTGCTTTCCCTTTTATATCGTTTCTCCTGCATTAAAACAACCCGGGAATAGACAGGCCTCCTGTCAGTTTTCCCATCTCATTTTGTGAAAGCTCCTCGATTTGACGAAGTGCTTCATTTGCTGCCACCATGATTAAATCCTGCAGCATTTCAACGTCGTCCGGATCTACAACTTCTGGCTTTATTTGAATTGAGGTAATCTCTTTCTTTCCGCTGACTTTCACAGAGACGGCACCGCCTCCTGCTGTCGCTTCCACTTCTTTGTCATCTAGCTCCTGCTGCATCTGCTCCATTTGCTTTTGCATCTGCTGCACCTGCTGAAGCTGCTTTTGCATATTTCCTTTTCCACCGCCTGCACTTGGCTTTTTCCCTGCTCTCATTCCTTTGCCCATCTTCTTTTCTCCTTTATTCTCTCGTTATTTGATATCTATATGAAGACCCAAACGCTTTCCAATGGCATCGGCCAACTGCTCCACTTGATCTTCGTTCCTGGATGATTCTTTCTTTTCCTGCAAGGTACATTTCATGCGAAGTTTCCTTCCTAAATGACGCTCCATTAAAGCTTCCAGTTGTTCTTCGTTTTCTTCTGCACATTTTTTTAACAGCTCATTTTTCACTTCAACCAGGAAATGCTTTTCTGACACCTCTCGCAGTGCAGTCCCTCTTTTCAACAAATGTAAACTACCTTTTATATAATTTGGATTTGCAAAAATCGAATCCCAAAGCTCGTCTAAATTAAAATCATCTTTTTTGACGAATACCGAGTCTCCCTTTGACTCAACGTCGTGTGGGCTAACGTTCCTTTCGGTATCCCGTTTCTCACTTTCCGTTCTTTGCGGAGAATATGGTACTGCATCCTCCCGTATCGTTTGCTTCGGCTCCTGTGCGAAAACGCTTTCTGCTTTTACCTTTTTTGCAGGAAGCTGCCGTTCAACGTTTTGATAAGAAAAGTCACGGTTTGCCAGCTTTATAATGCAGAGCTCCAGCAAAGTTCTTGGCTGTGTAGACCATCTTGCTTCATTTAAAGTTTTAGATAACTCTACAATGGAATGGTCAATCATCGGTAAATCAATCGTTTTACTTTGCTCCCGAATGCGTTCAATGTTTTCTAAGGAAAGGTTCAACAGGTCTTCCGGACGTTCAACGTACTTAATCAGCAAAAGAGAGCGGTAATGACTAATCCAATCCTTTATAAATTGGCGCACTTCCTTTCCTTCTTCCAAAATACGGTTTAACAGTAGCAAGGCTTCTGACACCTTCTGTTGTATCACATATCCGGTCATTTCCAGGAAAATCTCTTCTCCGCTGCTTCCAAGCACAGTCAATACATCTTCACGTTCTACTTTCTTTTCGCCGGCTGCAATACACTGCTCCAAAAGACTCAATCCATCTCGGACCGACCCATCTGCATTCGCGGCCATCAGTCCCAAGGCTCCGTCTGATACTTCAATTCCCAAGGAATCACAGATTGACCGCATCCCCGAGGACAATTGTTTTTCAGGTACTCTATGAAAATCAAGACGCAAGCAGCGTGATAAAATCGTAGCTGGCAGCTTCTGCACTTCCGTTGTCGCCAATATAAACATTACATTTTCCGGAGGCTCTTCCAGTGTTTTCAGCAGTGCATTAAATGCACCTGTGGAAAGCATGTGTACCTCGTCGATAATATACACCTTACAGCGTCCGCTCACCGGAGGATATTTTACACTTTCTCTCAGCTCTCTTATATTTTCTACACCATTATTGGATGCCGCATCAATTTCAATGACATCCATGAAGGTTCCATTTGTAATATGGTTACAGTTTTCACAACATCCGCACGGACGTTCTCCCTGTGGCGCTAAACAATTCACTGCCTTTGCCAAAATACGAGCCGTTGAAGTTTTTCCGGTACCTCTCGTCCCGCAAAAAAGATAGGCATGACCAGTTGAATCACTGTTAATTTGATTTTTTAAAATACGGACAATATGTTCTTGTCCTAAAATATCTTGGAATGTTTCCGGACGAAAACTACGATACAATGCCTGATACATGAAGCCTCCTTTCTCTGCGAGGGTTTCCCCTCTGTTCTTTCCTTTTTTAACGAATTGGAGATACTTTCCTTATTCGCTAAAAAAATTGCCCTTTAGGAGCTTCGCGGACTCATGAAAAAGGCTGCTCTGCGGCACATAAGAGATTCCGCTTATCGCTGCTTCCTTCCGGACCTGACGAGGTTCACAGATTCTTATTGCGCAGGACCCAAACCACGGTCAACGAAGCTTCTAAAAGGCAATTCATGCACTTCATTATTATATATATTTTTTTGTATACTGTCAACCAAAAAGGCTTCTTTTTGTGAGTAATAAGCAGTAACTCGAATGGAACGAGAATTCCCCGCGCATTCTAAAAGGGACTGGATGAAATATCCAGCCCCTTTCCCTCCTCGTATTTTATTTTCTGCGATAGAGGGAATAATAGGTTTTAACGAAATTGCGCCTATTGTATTTGTTGCTACAACGTTTTGCAAAATTTAATGCTTGAATCAGCACAATGCATCTCAACCCTATTATCGTTGTTTATGACATTGCAAAGCCAAAGACTACATATCCGACAAAGGATATCGCTGTAACAATTCCGATATATGGAAGCTGCGCGACTGCATAATCGACGTTATTAATTCTGCAGGCAGAAGCAGACAGCAAAGTTACATCGGAATAGAAGCAAGCCTGTGCACCAAAGCATGCAGCCGAGATAATCGCGCCCAATGTGAGCGGAATGCTTGCACCAGTTGAAGCCGCCAATGGCAGAATGATTGGAGTGCACACTGCCGGAATACTCCAGATATTTCCGGTTGCAAAGCATACGATGCCTACAAGTATAAATGCGATTGCCGGAAGCCATGCTGCACTCATATACGGACCTGCAACATCAATCAGATAGTCTGGTAAACCAATTAAGGTGATTGATTGTCGATAGAACAATGATGTAACGAGTACGACTGCTATAAAGAGCATATCCTCAAGCCCTTTGTAACAATTGTCACAGAATTTGCTCAGGCTCATTATCTTGGTCGGAACGAAGAGCACAAAGCAAGCGACAATACCGATGCTTACACCGTAAAGAATATCTCCCAGCAGTAAAGTCGCAATGATAACGACTGCCATTGGTACAATGAAGGCCCAAAGATGCGGAGTTATTTCTTCTTCTTCCTTTGCATTTTCATCAGAGATTGCACCCATTACCTCGCCGAGCTCATCTCCCTGATTCTGCATGTTACTGGATGCCGGCCAAAGCTGCCCGGTATCTGCAACTCTCTGGTATGCTTTTTTGATTCCTCCCATCTTAGGAACAATTCCTACAATGACTAAAAGTACAAAGATGACGCAAAGGAATGGGTAGAAGAAATATGGCATAATATGGTAATAAATACTCATCGCGCTGTCGCCAACGACTGCCGCTTCTTTTTGTTGCTCGAAGATTCCTGAAAAGAAGACGACCCAGGCAGAAATCGGTATGATCAGACAAACCGGAGCCGATGTTGTATTAATGATGTAGCAAATCATCTCTCTCGGTGTTTTGTGTTCATCAGAAAGGGTTAGCACGCAGTTTGCAGTAACCAGAATGCTGAGATAGTCGTCAATGAAAATTATAATTCCGCACAACCAAGTCATGAATAGTACTTGTTTTTCTGTCTTGATATACTTTCTCGCTAAGTCGCCGACTGCTACCGCGCCCTTTGATTGTCTGAGCAGCTGTACAAAGCATCCAAACAAGAGACAAATAATTACGATATAGTTGTTGTCCGCATCGCATGCTGCCGTAAGCAATGCATCCATCATCGGCACAAAAAATGCTGCCTTATAGTAGAATACGTATCCGAGTATACCAGATAACATGATACTCAGAATACACTTTTTCGTTACTAGCGCAAATACTAAGAAGCCAAGCGCTGGAATTAAGGTGATGATTCCTAAATTAGTCCCGTCCATAGTGTTTCCTTCCTCTTAAGTTCAGTAATAAATAATTTTTATACTCTACCCAAAATTTCCACCTTTAAATTTATTTCATTTTTGAAATAAGTTTCTATTTCCGTCAAATGTTCTTCCGTCGGCGGTTCAAATTCTTCCTGTATGCCGCCCACGTTTGTTTTTTTGCCGATTCCCAGGCTGTGATAGGGAAGCAGATTCACTCGTTTCACGCCGATTTCTCTGTAAAGTTCACCCGTACGTTTAATGATGTCATCGCTGTCATTCACGCCCTTGATGAGAGGCATTCTCAAAATGAGTTTATTCACCGTTCTTGCATCTGCTGCGAGCATCCTCAGGTTATCAATAATCCTCTGATTGCTGACTCCTGTATATTCTCTGTGAACTTCATCATCAATCGACTTCATATCGTAAAGAATATTCGTGACATTCTCCATGAGCGCCATTTCCATAAGGGCTTGTGAATCCCCAAATCCACAGGTATCCATACACACCCGAATGCCCCGCTTTCCTGCTTCATCAATAAGTCTTCCTACAAGCTCTGCATGCATGAGGATTTCTCCTCCGCTGACGGTAATACCGCCCTGTGTGTTATCATAGAACCCCTTATCCTGTTCGGCTATGCTTAGAATTTCCGCTATCGTCATCGGCTTTGCTACAGGTCTTAATGCCTGTGCGTAGCACTCGTCTGCACACGCAAGACAGACGTTGCATTTGTCTCTGTCAATTACAATCCCCGATTCCGGGTTCATTGTCACTGCACCCCTAGGACAGATCTTAACGCAGTGTCCGCATCCGATGCAATTGTTTGGCGACTGGATAAGCTGCTGCTTCGGATCGATTAGCTCAGGATTGTGGCACCACTTACAACGGAGAGGACAGCCTTTCATGAATATGGTGGTTCTGATACCGGGACCGTCTTCTACTGAAAATTTTTGGAGGCTTCCTATAAGCACTCTTTCCATTGTATTACTCATTGAAACGTCCTCCCCGTTGTATTTGTGTGTTGACTGGTTAAGCACTTTTCAAATGCTCTTCCCATACGTCAAATTTATGATAAGTGCGCAGTTCTGTATATAATGGTATCTTGTGCACTCTTATCCAGCTCTGTGAAGTATGCCATATAGCCGGCTACGCGAACCATAAGGCCCTTGTAATTTTCTGGGTTTTCCTGTGCTTTCTTGAGAGTTTCATTATCCACAACATTTATCTGTATATGTTGTCCCCCATCTTCAAAATAGGTTTTGATAACCCCCTCGATAATATTCAAACCTTCTTCTCCCTGAACACCCTTAGGGTCGAAGCGCAGATTGTACAGTGCACCTTCATGTAACGCTTCGTCTACCATACTGGCAACGGACTTAACCGTAGCGGTTGGGCCGTTTCTGTCTCTTCCCATCATTGGCGACGATGCATCGCAAAATGGTTCCCCCGCAAGTCTCCCGTCAGGAAGCGCTCCTGTAACGGCACCATGTGGAATGTTCATCGTCTGGGAATCAATGCCGAATGCATAATAACCACCTCTTGCATCCTCCCATTCCTGAACAATATCTGCAATATAGTCCATCATCTCCTTATAGATGCTGTCCACATGCTCCAAATTGTTTCCGTATTTCTCTGGCTTGTTCAGCAGAAGCTGCCGAAGTCTTTCCTGTCCTTCAAAGTTCGTGTCGCACGCCTTAATCAGCTCATCCATGGTCAAGTCCTTATCCTGGAATACGCACTTCTCTACTGCGGCAATCGAATCTGCCAGATTTGCTGGTCCTGTAACATACAGCCCGTCTGTTGAATACTTTGCGCCACCGTGCTGTACGGATTTGCCGCTTTCAACGCAGCCCTTGGTTACCATGGACGCGAAGATGACAGGGTATCTGTTCATGTGAATGCTCTGCATTAAATTATATCCAGTTCGAATCAGCCCATAATGATGGATAATCTGCTTCTTAAGGGCATCCTTAAACTCTTCGATGTTCTTAAATTCCCTTGGGTCTCCAGTTTCAAGCCCCATCAACTTACCGGTAGCAGGGTCAACACCGTTGTGTAGAACAAATTCAAGCATCTTTCCCATGTTAACATATCCTGCATCAGGAGACCCATCGGTTCCACCGCCGCCGGGACCAGGCTGAATACAGCCAACAATCGTCCAATCCCTAGCTTCTTCTATGGTGCTGTTTCGGCCCTTAGCAAGGCTGATTTTTATGGCAGCATCGTCATTAAAGAATCCCGGGTTTGCCTGTCCCTCCTGAATCATTCTGCATCCAAACTTAATTAAGTCTTTAGGAGTTTCTTCCCAAACTCTTAGCGCCATGACAGGCTGTTTTACCTGAAGCTCGCTTGCCGCTTCCAGACAAAGGTAGGATAAATCGTTTGTCGCATCTTTTCCGTCTGGAGTTTGTCCGCCCACAACCAAGATTTGCCACATCGGATATCCTGCAAAGGCAGTAGCGTACCAACTATCTCGTACTTCATATACCTCACAACTCTTGAGATAGAGGCATTCTATCATTTCCAACGCTTCTTCTCTTGTGATGTTCTTCTCGTCGATTACATCCTTCTTGTAGAACTGCCACATGTACTGGTCAAACCTTCCAAATCCGCATGCAGTCGTACAAACCTCTATATAAAAATAAACATGTACAAACCATACTGCCTGAAGTGCCTGCTGGAAAGTCTGAGGCGGATTTTCTGGAACCACCCTGCAATTTGCCGCAATCGTGAGAAGCTCCTTTTTTCTCTCTTCATCTGCGCACTCCGAAGCCATTCTTTCCGCTTCATCTGCCATTCTGTGCGCATAAGTAATCAGGCCCTCACTCTGAATAATACAAGCCTTCCAAAAATCTACCTTAGCCTGTTCCTCCATGCTCTGCGGAACTGTGTTATCAATGTTTCTCTGGCATTCTTCGATGTACCCTCTAATTCCCAGTGTGAGAATTTTTTCGTGATTACATGTGGTTTCACCTGAAACACCATTCTCCAGCCCTACACAAATAATGTCGTCTTTCTCCAGAGCGCGAATGCGTGCTGGCATCGCTGTCTGTGCCAAGTCTTCCATTGACTTGCCGTCCCAGTACTTCAGTGTTTCAAGAATCGTCGCCTTATCTTCTGGCGAAATATAATAAGGGTCCTTTTTCCGTTCCCCGAACTCGTCAATATCACTAATATACCATGAGCTTGACTGGAATTCCGGATGCAGGTTGGCCCCCCTGTATGCATTTGTTGTGGTTCCTACAATGAGTTCATCCTCCATGATGAGTGTGGTCATGTTCTCCATGATGTGATTGACGACCTTAGCTCTGAAAATAGGAACTGCATCGCCGGCAAACTTCTGATAAGCTTCTGTTGCCAGCACCAATCTCTCCGCCGTGATGGTTGGAGTTGTCTCGAAATACTTTTCCTTCATTCTTTTCACTCTTGATGTTAACATACGTTTCCTCCTTCCGTTTTTTTAACTGCTTACAATACTACATTATAGTAAAGTGCAAGACAAGAACCAGCTTGTCAAGTTTTCTAATTGTATTGTTGCTTAGATAAAAAGCAGTGAATTGCGAGAAATGAAAAAATTCTGCATTCCTGCTATGCGTAATAGGCGGTCAAATCAAAGCAATCCAATGTGATTACCGAATGCGATGATTTTGTTTTTAGAGAATAATTTATTCCTATTATTTTCCATGTCAATATGGTTTCTCGTAATTAGTTTGCTGTAAACCATAATTAGTTTGCTAAAAAAAACATTGAAAAGCTTTTCTTCCTTTTCTAATTCAGTATATAATGTACACATAAGAGTTAAATTAAGACTAGCAGTTTCGTTTTTCAGAGAGGTGTTCAGCGTGTTATTTGAAAAGACAACGTATCTTGATGACTTCCCATTAAGCATAAGAATCGTAAAAGTTACGGAATATCCTTTTCACTATCATCAGGATGTTGATTTTATCTATGTCCTGAAAGGGGAAATCCGCATAAAAAACGTGTGCCATCATTACCTTCTGAAAGAAGGAGATATCTTCACCAACAGCGGCCACGAAGTGCATGGACTGACTGCGACAGACAAGGAAAATGTTGTAGCAATCATACAGGTCAGCAATCGCTTTTTTACACAGTATTTTCCGACCTTGCCCAAGGCCTGCTTTATGACCTATGTAAATAATGATAAATATCTTAAGCGGGACACCCTGCATAAAATGCTTCTCCACATTCTGTTAGACTATTCGAGAAGAAGTTTTCATTATAAAAGTACCTGCGTGGAACAGATGATTGAAGTCATAAAATATCTGAACAAACACTACAATCTGTTTGCTTTTGAAGATCAGGTGGTGGTGAATTTTAGAAATGATAATCCCGTAATCGTTGAACGGATTAGCCGGATTATAAATTATGTATACGCCAATCACGCAAGCAAAATCACGTTAGAAGATTTGGCAGAAAGGGAGCACTTAAGTACCTTTTATCTCTCTCATCTAATCCGTGATTACATGGGTATAAACTTCCAGGAGCTGCTCTGTTTTGCCAGAGCCGAAATGTCAGAAATACTCCTTCTGGAAACCGACCGGAAAATCAGTACGATTGCAAAGGATGTCGGCTTTTCAACCACCTCCTATTACGATAAATTTTTCAGTAAATGGTTTGGGCATACACCGCTGGAGCATCGCCAGCTTTATATGTCACACATTCTGAGTGATGCAAGACCGGCGCGGCTTGAGCTGCTCTCCGACAATCAAGCAATCACGCTTATCCGGCGATGTCTGTCAGCTGTCATTGATCAGGAAAAAAGTGCTTCCGTCATAAATCGACTTCACCTCACCGTTGATGTGAATCCGCAGACAGCTCCTGTGATGGAAATCAACCGCTTTCTTGAAGTCATTATCACGCAGGAGGATTATCATGTAATGGGAGAGCGGCTTTTCAATCTCCTCTATGATCTTAACGCTTCTAAAGTGATTCTTGCTTTTCGGCAGGGAGACAGCGAGACAACAACCGCATTGATTACAAACCGACTCAGTTTTATCGGATACGAAGTATCTACCGTGTGTGATAACGGCTTATGCTGCAGCTCGTCAGCAGGGTATGATTCAATCGCCGCTGCGACACACATATTTCGCACGTATTTCACTTCACAAGAAGGTGCACTGCAATGCAGGCTGCGCGATCAAGGGGAACCCTCCAGTCTATTAAAAGGGGCCCCTTCCTGCATCACGTCCTGCCTTGTTCCTAAGCCTTCTTTTTACGCGTACCGTCTTCTTAAAAATATAAAAGGAAAGCTCCTTTACTGGGGAAAATACTACTATGTCATAAAAAATGACGTACCCGAAAAAGAATCGTATACACTTGCCGTTATCAACTATAATGACGACATACAGCACCTTTGTATGCGCAGTGCCGGTACCTATGAAGCAAATGACGTAATCAATTCTTTTAAGGATGAACTCTACGTTGATTTCAGCATTCCGGTTGAACCCGGTCAATACGTTATCGCAAAGTATGCACTGTCAAATTCCAATTCGATTTTCGCATATATGTCGAATCTGGGATTTCCGGAAACGTTTCCTCTGCCGGAAGCTTGGGTTCACATGCTGAATACCGAACCACAAGCACAAGTACGTCTGGAAACAGTTGAGGATACACTTAATCTAAGCTCTGCTGTAAAAGGTGCAGGAATCCATATTATTGTCGTTGAGAAAATTACCCATGCCGATTAGCTTGTCATCCACAAGCTTTTTAAGAGACTTCAAATTTATAAGAATTAAAAATAAACAAAAAATCAAGAAGCAGTGGCATAAAGTCACTGCTAAAATTTTACCCATCTAATGCTTTTTCAACGCTTCTATCCATCCAGAAAACGCAATATCATTTCACAATCTTATACAGCTCATCGCTTGCCGGAGGTATGATTTCCATTTTCATACCATTTTCAAGCCGTAAAACACGACCTTCAGAATGCGCCTTAACGGTACCGATGCAAGCAATCGGTACACCTGATTTTTCTACGGCGTTCATAATGGCTTCTTTCTTTTCAGGATGTGCTACAATCATCATACATCCGCTGGAAATTAAACGCAGGTAATCAATCTCAAAGTAATCACAGATTTTTCTGGTTACTTCTTTGACCGGTATTTCTGAAAGGTTCAATTCTACACCAGTATCTGAGATTTCGCACAGTTCCCATATGGCACCTAAAACACCGCCCTCCGTAATATCGTGCATCCCTGCCGTTCCAACACTACCTGCGGCAATTCCCTCTTTTACAACGCTGACCTGCTTTAGAAGTGCTTTCGCTTCCGCAAGTTCTTCTTCTGTGAGGATTTCTTTTAACCGCCGTTCAAAATCACTTGCAATAATTCCGCTTCCTTCAAGACCTGCATATTTTGTCATCAGAATGCAATCTCCCGGACGCATCGCCTGTGCTCTTTGCGAACCGCCTGAAACGGTTTTTCCGATTGCAGTTGACACAATAACGGGACGGTTTACCGCAGGTGTAATTTCTGTATGCCCGCCGATAATCTCCACGCCAAGGGATTCTGCAACCTCAGCCGCTTGCATCATAATATCTTCGATCTCCTCGTCCGTCGTTCCTACCGGCAACATCACCGCAAGCATAATTCCAAGCGGCTCGACGCCGTTTGATGCAATGTCATTACAGGTAATATGCACTGCTAAACGTCCGATTTCTGAAACCGCCGCTGTAATAGGATCTGTCGACATCACGCATTCATATGGCCCAAAGTCTATGGTTGCGCAGTCTTCTCCAACGCCCGGACGTACCAGTACCTCTTCTCTCCTGTGCTTCACATGGCGAAAAACAATCCGCTCCAAAAGCTCCGTATCCAGCTTCCCTGCTTTCAATTTTCTCATTTTTACTGCTCCTTTACCATATCTAAAAAAACATCCTCTGAAAGAATTGTAATCCCCAGACTTTCGGCTTTTACAAGCTTACTCCCCGCCTCTTCTCCTGCCAGTACATAGCTCGTCTTCTTTGAAACACTGGAAGACACCTTTCCTCCATACATTTCAATTTTCTCAGTTGCTTCTTCTCGCGTCATACTTGGCAGCGTACCTGTGAGAACGAAAGTCTTCCCTGCAAAGCGGTCGTCCTTTTTCTTCTGATTGGATAAAGAAAGCACATTAACTCCAATTTCTTTTAATTCAGCTGCCAATTTCTTATTTTTTTCTTTACTAAAAAATTCTATTAAACTGCCGGCAACAGTTTCTCCAAAATCGGGAAGCTCCAATAGCTGCTCTCGCGAAGCGCTCATAACTTCATCCAAATTGACAAAATGCAATGCCAGGGTCTTCGCAGATTGCTTTCCAATATTTTTAATTCCAAATCCGGTAATCAAGCGGTCAAGGTCATTCTCCTTTGATTTCTCAATTGCTTTTAATAAATTATCGACCGATTTTTCTTTGCCGACGATGCCTTCTTCGATGAGGTGTTCCCTGTGCTTTTCCAAACGAAAGATATCTGCAATGCTTTTAATGTAGCCTTCGCTGATGAGTGCCTCAACCGCACTTGGTCCAAAGCCGTCAATATTCATGGCATCCTTTGAGACGAAATAAATCATGGAACGAATATCCTTCGCCGCACATTCCTCACCGGTGCAGTGAAGATGCGCGCCGTCCGCTCCTCTTTCTGTCTTCGCACCACAGACGGGACATTGCTCTGGCAAACGATATTGCTGTGTCCCCTCCGGTCTTTTCTCCTCTACCACGGAGAGGACTTCCGGAATAATATCTCCGGCTTTCTGAACAACGACTGTATCTCCGATACGAATTCCTTTTTCATCGATATAGTCTTGATTATGCAGCGTTGCCCTGCTCACTGTTGTTTCTGCCAGGCGAACAGGCTCTAAAATGGCCAAAGGTGTAATTCTGCCCGTTCGTCCTACCTGAACCACAATATCTTGAATCACTGTTTCTTTCTGTTCTGGGGGATACTTGAATGCGACTGCCCAGCGAGGAACCTTCGATGTCATTCCAAGGCGTTCACGGTCCGACAATCGATCCACTTTTACAACTGCACCGTCAATTGCATAAGAAAGCCCCCACCTTGTATCTGCAATCTCGCAAATTGCTTCCCATACCGCTTCTTCCTTTTTACATAGCTGGAAGTCGGGACTTACTGCAAAGCCTTGCTCTTTCATCCAGTTCAGACTTTCCGAGTGTGATGTAAATTCTTTGCCCTGTGCAATCTCCAAATTGAAAACAAAAATGTCCAAACCACGTTCACGGACAATGCTGCTATCCAGCTGACGCATCGTACCTGCAGCGCTGTTTCTTCGGTTCTGATATACCTTCCCGCCGATTTCCAGCTGCTTTTTATTCGCTCTCTCCAGACTCTCAGAAGACATGTATACCTCACCACGAACTTCTAAATATGGCAGTTTTTCCGGAATTTCTTTTGGGACAGTTTTAATTTCCAGCGCATTCTCATAAACGCTTTCACCGGTTTCACCATCTCCCCGAGTAATCGCTTCTTTTAAAATTCCATCATAGTACCGAAGTACAATGGAAAGCCCGTCTATTTTTTTCTCCACAACAAAATCAGCATCCTGCAATTCTTCTTTCATTCGCTGTACAAAACGAAAAACTTCTTCTTTATTGAACACATCCTGCAAGCTGATTACCGGAACATCATGCTTCATTTTTTTCAGCTCACGCTTTGTAGTTCCTCCCACCTTCTGCGTCGGTGAATCACGATGAGCAAACATCGGATATTCTTTTTCCAGATTTCTTAATTCCAGTGACAGCTGGTCATATTCGTAATCACTGATTTCCGGATCGTCCTGATTGTAATACCTATCATTATGGTATGCAATCAAACGGTAAAGCTCTTCTATTTTTGCCTGTATATCCATCGTGTCCTCCCGGCTCTTCCTTATAGTTTTTTTAATGGTGCGATATCCTTTGCCAGCTTCTTCGTTCCGGCAGAATCAAAGATAACAGTAATTGTTTTCCCTGAAACTTCAATTACAATTCCTTCTCCAAATTTATTGTGGCTTACTCTGTCCCCTGAAGATAAATCCACATCTGCCAAAGACGGACGTGCCGTCTTGTTCTGTTTAATGGTGTTAAGCTGTGCAAACGGACGGAAAACCTCACCCGAGGAATAAGCATTCCCTGTATTATATCCCGTAGGCTGTGGTTTTTTCTGATATACCGCATCCCCTTCTACGAACGATCTGTCCAATTCCCTTAAAAAAACGGATTCTTTCGTATAGTCTGTTTTCCCGTACAGAGTACGCGCTTCTGCACTCGTCAAATAAAGCCGTTCCTTTGCACGTGTCATTCCCACATAGCAAAGCCGCCTTTCTTCTTCAACACCATCCGGTTTTTCAAAGGAACGCCAGCTCGGGAATAACCCATCTTCCATCCCCGGCATAAATACGATCGGGAATTCCAATCCTTTTGCACTGTGCATTGTCATCAAAACGACTGCATTTTCATCCGCATCATGATTATCAATCTCTGCAATGAGCGCAATCTTCTCCATAAATTCAGATAAACTGATATTAGGATTTTCCTTTTCCGCATCGTAAATAACCGATTTAAATTCCAAAAGGTTTTCTATCCGGCTTTCTGCTTCTACGGTAGATTGTGCCTCAAGGCTCTTTAAATACCCACTTCTGACCAGCAGTCCGTCATAAATATCGGAAACCTTCAAGTTTTCTTTTTCTTCGCCAAACTGACAAACGGCTTCTACCATTTCTCTTACGCTGTCAATTGCTTTTGCGGGCAGATTTTCTAAAATTTGAGGATCACGCAGCAAAGAAAACAAGCTTTCCTCTCTTACTGCTGCAAAAGCTTTCAGCTTTTCGACCGTCTTATCTCCGATGCCTCGTTTCGGCTCATTGATGATACGCTCAAAGCTTAAATCATCTGCCTGATTTAAAACCAGCCGCATATAGCACATCATATCTTTGATTTCCTTGCGGTCGTAGTAACGAAAGCCTCCCAAGACACGGTACGGAATATCTCTGGCACCAAATGCATCCTCGAATCGTCTTGATTGTGTATTGGTACGGTACAATACGGCGAAATCAGAATAATTTCGTTCTTTTGTCTTCAAACGTTCAATTTGCTGTGCTATGTAACGTGCTTCTTCTCTATCATCATCTGCACGGAAATATTGGATCTTCTCTCCGCTTTCCTTATCTGTCCAAAGCTTTTTTCTCTTTCTTCCTTGGTTGTGCTCGATTACAGAGTGGGCGGCATTTAGAATGTTTGCATGGGAACGGTAGTTTTGTTCAAGCTTAATCACTTTTGCACCAGGGAAATCCTTCTCAAATTCTAAAATATTTTTTATGTCAGCTCCGCGCCACTGATAAATACACTGGTCGTCGTCCCCTACGACACAAATATTGCGGTTTGCCTCAGCCAGCAGCTTTATAAATCGATACTGCATAAAGTTAGTATCCTGATATTCATCTACCATGATGTACTGAAAACGATCCTGGTAGAGCAACAGCGTCTCTTCATCTTTTTCAAAGAGCTGAACCGTGCGCAGAATCAGATCATCAAAGTCCATTGCATTATTCTTTTTTAAGGCAGTTTCATACGCCTTATATAAAGGTGCAATCACCTTCCCTTTATAATCATTCCCATACTTCTGCATATATTGTGCCGCACTGATATTTTTTTCTTTGCAGTCACTGATTACAGAAAGAACATAACCCGGTGTATATTTTTTATCGTCTACATTCTGCTGCTTTAAGCAATTTTTAATCACGACTTTCTGATCTGTCGGGTCATAGACCACAAAATCCTTATCGTAACCTAATTTATCAGAATGAGACCGTAAAATGCGCAGACAGGCGGAGTGAAAGGTTAAAATCCACATATTAATGCCGTTGCCCACAAGGCTCTCGACTCTGTCTCTCATTTCTTTTGCGGCTTTATTTGTAAAGGTCACGGCCAATATTTCATAAGGAGAAACCCCTTTTTCACGAATCAAATACGCAATTCGGTGTGTCATTGTGCTGGTTTTTCCACTCCCTGCGCCTGCTAAAATCAGCAAAGGTCCTTCCGTATGTATTGCCGCCTCGCGCTGCTGCTCATTTAATTTATTTAAATAGTCCATAATTTGATTTCTCCCATATTGAAACTGTATTTTATACTCTTTGTTGATGCCATGTATTGAAGTGCTTAATATTTAAAATACATTGATGCACCCTTTAAAAACAAAGCCCGCTAACGTGACTTTGTTTTTCATCAAGTTTACCTTGCATCGCAGAATATATTTATCATTATTTTATCACATTTCGTAAAAAAAAACCAACTCCAGAAGATGAAAACATCTTCGCCAGTTGGTTTTTTCCCATTCGATTTTTATTCTCTTTTATTTGTAACTTTCGTCTTTTACAACCATATATGCCTGTGGATGGAAGCAAACCGGACATAGCTCCAGCGCCTTTTTCCCGATATAGGTATGACCGCAATTTGCACACTGCCATAGAACTTCTTCATCTTTCTCAAAGACTTTTCCTTCTTTTACGTTCTTGGCTAACGTCAAATATCTTTCTTCATGCTCTTTTTCAATTTTAGCAACGCCTTCCATCTGACGCGCGATTGCTTCAAACCCTTCTTCTCTTGCAGTTGCCGCCATTGTTGCATACATATCAGTCCATTCGTAATGCTCCCCAGCTGCGGCATCCAACAGATTCTGCTCTGTTGTACCAATACCTACTGCATGCTTAAACCAAAGCTCTGCATGTTCCTTCTCATTTGCTGCAGTTTCCAGGAAAATATCTGAAATTTGATTATACCCTTCTTTTTTTGCTTTTGATGCATAAAATGTATACTTATTTCTAGCCTGAGATTCTCCTGCAAAAGCAATCATTAAATTCTCTAAAGTTTTTGTACCTTTTAAATCCTTCATGTTTCTCCTCCATTTACTTTTGTAATTAACAAAAATCAATTACATTTCTACTCATAAACGAAATCCAAAATTACTTGTCTACTATATTATATAATAGTGAACTTTTTCGATTTCGTCAAGCATAATCAACCTATTATTCCCATCTTTCGCTTTATTGCATATCCTTTTCCATGCATAATTATTCACAAATATTCAGACTTTTTTTTGTAGATTCCACAAGGAAATCACCTTTCCTAATCAGCCTCACTACTCTATAATAACCAATATACTTAATTTTCATTCTATTCCAATATTTATAAGGAGGTCTTTTTTAATGGCAGATCACACGAAACGGCAGCCACGCCCTGCAAAACTTCACGAGGCACTTTTTTCCTTTATTATGCTTATTATCGTCATGGCTGTTGGTATCATGGTTTTCGAGGTTGCGCCTCATATCCCGATGTTTATTGGTGTAATCGGCGCCGCAATCGTCGCCCTTTACATCGGTTATGATTGGAGTGATATTGAGCAAAGTATGATTGACGGCATTTCCCGTGCCATGCAAGCAATCATGATTCTCGCAATCATCGGCATGTTAATCGGAGTCTGGCTGCTAGCCGGAGTCGTCCCTTCCATGATTTATTACGGTCTTAAAATTCTATCACCTCAAATCTTTCTTATCGCTGCAGTCTTGATTTGTTCCATTACTTCGCTTGCAACCGGTACCTCTTGGGGCACGATGGGTACAATGGGTATTGCCCTGATGGGAATCGCACACGGGCTTGGAATCCCGGCGGGTGTTGCTGCGGGAGCCATTATTTCCGGTGCTTATTTTGGTGACAAGATGTCCCCTCTTTCCGATACCACAAATCTTGCACCTGCCATGGCCGGTACAGATGTATTCACACATATCAAATTTATGGTAAAGCCAACCGTCGTTACTTATGTCATTACTTTAATTTTTTTCGGTATAATGGGAATGAAGTTTTCCAGTTCCGACTCGGCGGATATTAGTGCTATTGATACTTTAATTGATGGATTAGCAGCTCAATTCCATATCAGCCCGATACTGCTTTTGCCGCCAATCATTGTAATCGGAGCAATCGCAATGAAAGTTCCGGCCATTCCCGGTATTACGTTGGGCATCCTGTCCGGTGCAATTATGGCACCGATTTTTCAAGGAAATGCTGCCGATTTCGGAGCAATCCTTACAGTTGCAAGAGATGGATATGTGAGCAATACCGGAATTGAATCGCTCGATTCTTTGTTGTCTGCCGGCGGCCTCATGAATATGATGAGCTCAATTTCTCTTACCATATTAGCGATGATGTTCGGTGGTATTATGGAAATGACAAAACAGCTTGAAGTCATTGTCGAAAAGCTTTTGAAGCTTGTACATTCTGCCTTTGGTCTTGTCGCACTGGTTCTTGGCACTTGCTTCGTAAGTAATGCAACGATGCCGGAGCAATACATTTCCATTGTTCTTCCCGGAAGGATGTATGCACAAGCATTTAAAGACAAAGGGCTTCATCCAAAAACGCTTTCCAATGCACTGGAATCCTCGGGAACTGTTACCTCTGCCTTGATTCCGTGGAATACCTGCGGTGTTTACATCACAACCGTATTAGGGGTCAGCACCTCGCAATATTTCGGCTTTGCCATTTTCAACTACATGATGCCGATTATCACACTTCTTCTTGCTGTCCCAAAAATTACAATTGCTTATCTCAGTGATGAAGAAAAAGCAGCTGCCGAAGGTCGCCCCGCTGCATAGACAACTATAAAAGCCTGATGAATAAAATACTGCGGAAAGAACTTGCTTTTCAGCTCGTTCTTTCCGCAGTATTGGTCTTCACCCATAATACAATCAGGCATATAATTCGTATCTATCTTTATATTCTATCTTCGCTTTATCCGTAAAAAGCTTTACAAAAAACATTCGTCAGTCGACAAAAATACTCCCTCCGATAAACTCTCGTATAATGGAGTTATTTGCAATGATGGAATCGTCTTCTACCGTTGTAAAAAAGCGCAGCAATTGCAACAGGCGACACGCTTCACTGTATTCCACTTCCTGCGGTGTGATTGCCTTTAGTAACGGCTCTGCGTATTTTTTCAGTACCGATAATTCATAAATATGAGCTGAGTTAAAAAGAACATCAGCTTCACCGTTAAAAGGGAAAATATTCTTGTCTTCTCCTGCCCGTACTTTTGGCCAAAGCTTTATCGTATGCTGCGCGGAATATCCTCTAAACTGTTTATCTCTTACAATACGGCGTATCAGCCTCGCATCCGTTGTAGGTATGCGGTTATGTGTATCGATATTAAGCTGTGTCAACGGGCTGATATAAATCTTATACTTTTCATTTTCTGCAATTTCTGAAGTCAGCAGCTTATTCAAGCCATGTATTCCCTCAATAACAATCGGCTGCCCCTTCTTTGCTCGTAAGATGCGCTTTCCAAAAACTTTCTTTCCCTGGTGAAAATCGAATGCGGGCAAATCTACCTCATCCCCTGCTAGCAACGAATTCATATTGGAATTAAAAAGATGAAGATCAATCGCATCAATGTCTTCAAAATTATATTCGCCATTTTCATCGACTGGAGTCTGCTCTCTTTCCAAGAAGTAATCATCCGTTCCCATATAAAGCGGATTCAAACCATTTACCCTTAGCTGGATGCAAAGGCGTCTCGCAAAGGTGGTTTTCCCTGAAGACGAAGGACCGGCTATTAAAATAATTCGTTTTCCCTCTTGCGTGATTTCATCGGCAATCTCTACAATCTTTTTCTCATGCAATGCCTCTGAAATTTGCACAACTTCTTTGTAAGCTCCATTTTTCACCTTTTCGTTCAAATCCTGTACATAACTGATTTCCATCAGTCTTGCCCATTCTCTGGCTTCACCGAAAGCCCGATATAGCTTTATATCGTCACGATAAGGAGGCATCAAGTTTGGAAGCTTCGGCTCAGGAAAGCGAAGTAGAACACCCCTTCTGCACTTTCTTAATTCAAAATGTTCAATGTAACCGGCAGAAGGAACCATTGCGCCGTAAAAAAAGTTTTCAAACTCTCCGATGCTGTAAAAAGGAACCTGCTCCAGCCACGGTGTATTTTCTAGGAGGCGCAATTTCTGAATATAGCCGATTTCCCTCAATTTTTCAATTGCTTTCTGCCGAGGATATTTCTTCTTTACGAAAGGAACATCTTCTTTTACAAGCTGCCGCATACGTTCTTCTACGGTCTCTAGCTCTTCTTCCGTGACATTTTGCTTCATCTGCGTGAATAAGCCCTTATTGAGTGAGTTTTCAATCTGCACTCGATTGCTACCCAAAACGTCATATACCGCTTTCAAATACAAAAAGCTTACACTTCTTTGATAAATCGAATTTGCAGACGGGTCGCGCAAATCTAAAAAAGATAAGGTACAATTTTCTTCAACCGTTTCATTCAGACAAGCGTCTGTATTGTTTATCCGGGCTGCCAAAATGCGATATGGCGTTTCGCTTTGAAATTTTTTTGCAATTGCTTCTATCTTTGTTCCAGATTCAGCACTGTATATTACTTCTTTGCTTCCTTGATTCCATTTTATCTTTAGCTCAAGTTCCATAAGCATTACTCCTTATTTCTTTCACATTTTTATTTTACCATTAAATTCCACGATGAATTTATTTCTTTTTTTCAGCAGAATATAAAAATCGTTACTCCGGTTTGCTTCCTCCTCGACACAATAAATACATCCCGGTAAAATTCTTTAATTTTACTTCATAATTTGTATTTATTATGTCATATGTGCAAATCGTTGCTCCGGTTTGCTTCCTCCTAGACACAATAAATACATTCGGGCAAAATTCTCTGATTTTGCTTCATAATTTGTATTTATTATATCATAATTTTTTTTATTATGGGGAAAATACAATTGAAAGGAGTGATTTTAAATGAGAAATTTAATTTTAGTTTTGGTCATCATTGGTGCCGTAAACTGGGGTCTCATTGGATTCTTCGGTTATGATTTAGTCGGAAATATCTTTGGAGGTCAACTTGCACTTATCAGCAGAATTATTTTTGCGGTTGTAGGGCTTGCCGGAATTTATGCTATTTCTTTCTTTTTCCGCACAGATAATCGTACAGTAGAGTCCTAAATAACAGAGAAGCTCCTACTCCAAAAGTGATTTTCTTAATGAAAATCACTTTTTTATTATTTCAGAGATATTAAAATTTTGCTTTGCGTAAGCTTCCTATATTCAAGCATTCATAAATGGAAATAGAGGCTTCTCGCACACATTATTCCTTCTATTTTAAAATAAAAAAGCTCATTATAAAATACCGTTTCTCCTAAGAAGAACTAATGTCTTGAATATTTACTTTGTGTATATTAAAATAACTGTGCTTATATTTATTATTAAATTTATTTTTTCTCAAAACTGCTTAATTATGAAAGGAAATCATTTACGGATGCCCTTTATAAGATTTTGTTACAACAGTGAATTTAAGCGGCCTTTTTAATCAATTTATTTCTATAGTTACGATATCCATTGAAAAAACAATTTCTTCCTTCAATGGGGAAAGAATTAAGACAAGGCAGGATGCTATGCAAAAAAAGAATGTATGTATCATCTATACAGGAGGTACCATCGGAATGAAAAGAGCGGAGAATGGATATAAACCGCAGAATGGTTATCTTCCATCACTTTTTTCAAAAATTTCAGAGCTTCAATCAGATTTGATGCCTAACTATACATTGATTGAAATGAATCCTTTGTTAGATTCCTCCAATATTTCTGTAAAGGAGTGGAACAAAATTGGAGAAATTATTTTTCAAAACTACGAAGCCTTTGACGGATTTGTTGTCCTGCACGGAACGGACACGATGTCTTATACTGCATCTGCTTTGTCTTTTATGCTTGAAAATTTGAAAAAGCCGGTGATACTGACCGGTTCACAGATTCCTTTCTCTGAGGTTCGAAACGACGCAAAAGACAATTTAATTACCGCATTGCTGATTGCTGCGGAAGAGACAATTCCTGAAGTCTGCCTTTATTTTGGCGGGAACCTATTTCGCGGAAACCGTTCCACAAAAATAAGCGCAGACGCATTAATTGCTTTTGACAGTCCAAATTACCCTGCGCTTGCCCATGCAGGAGTGCGTATTAATATACATAAAAATGTGATTCTAACCCCAACCTGCAGTCCTCTTTTTTTACAATCTTTAACAGAACCCAGCATCGCTGTTTTAAAGATTTTTCCAGGCATCCAGTTCGGCATCCTTGAAAATTTAGTTTCAAGCCGCCTAAAAGGGATTGTTTTGGAAGCCTTTGGAGCCGGAAATATCCCAAACTATGACCCTGCATTTTTAAGAACACTGGAGAAAGCCTCAGAAAATGGGACCATTATTGTTGTATGTACTCAATGTCTGAAAGGTTCCGCACAAATTGGTGCTTATGAATCCAGTGCAGTTCTAAAAAGAAACGGGGTATTAAGTGCCTATGACATGACAGTAGAAGCAGCAGTTACCAAGCTTTATTATTTAATTAGTAAGGGGTATTCAAAAAAAGAAATTGAATGCAAAATGGAAGAAAATCTTCGCGGTGAGCTCACGATTTAAGTCCCCTTTTACTTCTCCTTACGACTCTAAAAAAAGCGCTTCCTCATAGCAGGCATATCGCGCCTTTCCCTGGTTTTTTGCAAAGTACAGAGCCTTATCTGCTTTTTCATATAGCTCCATAAAGCTGTTTCCTTCTTGAAACGCGATTGCAACACCAACCGTACTGAATATTTCCAGCATTCCACCTTGCCCTTCGCCCAAATCGATTTGCAGGTTACATAGGCTGTTTATCTTTTCTTCAATGCGTTTGAAATCTTCTATATCTCTCAAAAACGCAACAAATTCATCGCCTCCGAGCCTCCCCAGTATATCCGTTTTTCGAAAGATTCTCTTCATTTTCATTGCAATCTCACTTAAAGCGGTATCACCGGCAATATGTCCGTATTGATCATTTGTTCCCTTAAAATCATCCAAATCAATAATAAGAAAAGCGTGGATTTCATTCTTCTTTGTAGATGCCAAAGCCTGCCCAATTAACCGCTCCACCTCTGCTCGATTGTACAAGCCCGTCAAGCAATCCTTTCGCGCCTTATCTTTGAGGCGCAATGTTTCTTTTTTTTCGCTGTCTATGTCCTTTACATATGCAAAGCCCTTAATTTCATTATTTTTCAGATCACGGTATAGGTGGATGGTACAATTTACCCACGCAGTAGTGCCATCTTTCTTTACTCTGCGATATTCTAATTCGATATTGCTCTGCCCTTGTTCATAAATTTCTAAAAGATTGCTTAAGTTAAACGCTTCAAAAAACCGCTCTCGGTCTTCCGCAAAAACAGTATGACTAAGTGCATACTCCAGCATGCAGGAATAACGAGTTGACCCAGTGGCTTCCAAGTACTCCTTCCAGCAATCATTCCCCCTGATAATCTGGTCTTTTTGAAGATAAAATTCGTAATTCAAGATAGATTTTACACAGATTGCTTTTCGATACTGTTCTTCTTGTATAAATCGAATCTCAGCCTCTTTCTGCTCGGTTACATTTAAGATAACTCCAATAGTCCGTATCGGTTTTCCCTTATCGTCCAATACATTTGTCAGTATTATCTTATCCCAACGCTGTGTGTCATCACATAAATTTGATTTTACAACGCAGGAGGCTTTTGGTGCTCCCGCCGCGATATCATAAAAAATCTGGCAGAATTCTTTTGCATACCCTTGACAAATCACTCCGTTTTCCACTAAACTCTCCGGCACATTTTCGATTGCAGTATCCAGCCCGTAACGCAGAATGTTCGGATCACAATGGTACATACGCTTTCTCTTCATATCATAATCAAATACAATATTATCTGTATAGCTTGCAACAATCCGAAAACGTTCCTCACTCACTTTTAAGGCCCTATAAAGATGCTTCATCTGCTTTTGGGATTTATATATATATGATATTGCTGTAAGAATAGCGCCAATGCAAATAGATACACCCTGTCTTTTCGTTATGCCTGGATGATAACCAAATTTCATCTTCTACCCCCGCCTTACTTCACCTGTTGTCTTGCAAACTTGTCTAGAAGCAATTTTTTACTTATTCAACAACAAAAAAAACAGGCTTTTTTTCCTCATTAATATAAAAATGATTTTGAAGACTGGAAAAAACAATCTGCTCCAAATGATAATCCTGTCCTTCATTTTCGATAAATGACTGCGTTATATTTTCAGCTGTAAGCCCGATTTTTCCTAAATATTCCTCCGTATTTAAGTCCTTTTTTTCTGCCTCGTCATAG
Organism: uncultured Anaerovorax sp.; assembly: GCA_963521065.1. Taxonomy (GTDB): domain Bacteria; phylum Bacillota; class Clostridia; order Peptostreptococcales; family Anaerovoracaceae; genus IOR16. The sequence continues at coordinate 31,158 of CAUQTI010000008.1, forward strand.
TAGTAATTTCTAACAGAAAGCTCTTTGCCCTCATCTTCCTCTGAATGAATTTCCGTAATCACACTAAGGGTGCAGGTCTCTTGCAGTCGGATCACCTGATATGAAATATTAATTTGCGGATATTTCCATCCCCCTAAAATCTCATTCGCATTCGCCGCGTTCAAGTTGTAATATTCTGTAAATTCACTTTGTATTGTTTCATTGATTCGTTCAATTCCATCTCCCGCACCCTCAATTTTAGGAAGCATAATATCTATCTTATAGATTCCAGGCAGATCTTCATGGCGTTCGTATTCTACAGAAACATCCAATGGTTTCACAGAGTTTGACGAAACAACAAAATTACTGTCCTGACAGGATGAAAGTAAGATACCCGCGAAAATAATGCCCATACACAAGATCGCAGAAGTAAATTTCTTAATACCGCTTTGAAGCGTCTTTTCTCTGAAGTATTTCATCTTATATGACCCCCTTTCCATTTTACGCTAACTCTTTCTATTTTAGAACCTAACTTTCCTCGACCAATTCCCACATATGTTTCTTTTTCTTGACACGAAAAAGAAAAAAGGATATTGTAAAATCAGAATTTATTCTTTAGAAATGTAATTTGAAAGGGGAAACGTATGATTGTTACAACGACACCCTCTATAGAGGGGAAAAGTATCACACAGTATAAGGGGATTGTATTTGGGGAAGTGGTTTCAGGAGTAAACTTTCTGAAAGACCTCGCCGCAGGTTTGTCAAATATCTTTGGCGGACGCTCAGGGAGTTATGAGGATGAGCTGATTCGAGCACGATTAAATGCATTGCAGGAAATGGAGCAAAGAGCAATGCAGCTAGGTGCAAATGCAATCGTTGGAGTGGATATTGATTATGAAGTATTGGGAGCGGATAACGGTATGCTTATGGTGACAGCCTCTGGAACAGCTGTGGTTTGTGAATAAGATTCTTATTCTTTCATAAAAGGGGCTGCTAATTTAAATTAGCGGCCCCTTTTTATATCTTTATAAAAAAATGTTTCTTTTCACACGAATCCTGCAAAATTCAAATACATCAAAAATAGCTTATGCTATATTTAGCTTAAAGCATACCTTCATAAATAAGTCATCATTTGCTTATGCTTTGTTGATTGATTATAGACGCCGAAACAAATATACGACATATGGTTATCCAAGGAAATTATATATAGTTAGTGATTTTGATGCTTCTTCTGATGAAAGTCTAATACATTCCTCTCGATAATCCTTTACTTCCATTCTCCGAAATCCGGTTTATAGCTCTCAATCCAGACTTCGTTTTATTCGCCGACCATCCCATCTCCGTCACGATCATCCATATATTGATATAGCCAGTGGTCTTTTGTAATCGGCATTTTAAATCCAGCCGCTTTTGCTTCTGCAATGGAGATCCTTCCATTTCCATTCGTATCAATTGCAGAGATGTCATTCTCAGAGTTATTCACTTCCCAATCACAATCCTGCATTTGCTGTGTTTTAATCAAATTCTCATTTACCTCGTCAGGATTTACATTGTCAAAGTCTTCCGTTATGACATTTCCTTTTAGTGTATAGGTATAATGATAGTGACTTGGAATCTGCGTCTTGGTATCCGGGTATGTGATAATCGCTTCAAAGTCAGTGCATCCGCCGGCATCTCGTATTGCCTTTTCCATATATGCCTGATTTCCATGACGATTTAAAGTGCTCTCCTGCGGTGTAATATTATACGCATTCGATACGCCGCCAAGTGAATCTGCAATAACATGACCTTGATCCATATCTTTACGTTCCGTCCCTGGAACTCTTGCCTCCTCATTGTAATATCTTCCGTTAGATTTTACTGACTCGGTATCATCATCTTGAAGAATAATTTCTTCAGCAACGACTCGAATTAATTGCCCATACTCATTGGTAAATGCCCAATACTCTCGTTCCCCAAAACCGATATCAACGGCTGCATTAGGCTCTCTTATTCCATTTAAATCTCCCCCATCTACTTCGATTTTATTGTATCCGTCAAAGGATGGAGCAATACTGCTTTCTGCTTCTACCGAGCAGCCTGTCAGTACGATGCAAAGTAATAAAATAGTAAACCAATTTTGTCTAGCCTTAATTCTCATGAAATTCTCCTTAAGTAGTCATTATTTTTTGTTATACTGCATTATATTCTAACCACACAACACGCATAACGAGGGAAGCCTAAAAAAATGGCAGCCTTACGGCTGCCGGTAATTCCTATTGCTTTATAAGCACAATCCTGCACAAAACAAAAACATTTAAAAGGCCCTCTTTTCAAGCCATCGCGGTTCACTTTTTTTGTATTCAAAGCGACAAAAAACCACAGCCTTCAATTAACGGAAAGCTGTGGTTTTTCTTTGGCGGAGGACATGGGACTCGAACCCACGGGGCTGTTACACCTTACTCGCTTTCCAGGCGAGCTCCTTAGCCACTCGGTCAATCCTCCACGAACATTTTCAATTTTGCATTCAGCAGCGTACCTTTAATAATATAACGTATTTCGTCAAAAAATGCAACAACTATTTTTGTAATTTCAAAATTTATTGGACAGCCTCTGCATACATTGTATGGGAGGAAGATTTTATGGGTATTCGAGTAAGAAGGAATCATCGCATTCGAAGGTATCGTCCAAAGAAACTTTTTTTGCAAGATCAGTTTAGGCTGCTTGCCGGACTTATATTAGCAGGTTTTCTATTTGGCTCCTTTCTTTATTTTTTACAGACAGGAGATAATAGTATATTGCATCAAAAAAAAGGGACATTCACAGTAAACGACGGACTTGAAATTCACGAAGAAGTAAAAGGGCTTTACAAAGTGGATGCGCAGCTTCCTCAAATCGTCTCTGATTTGAAAAATACAACAGATTTGAGTGCAGAAATTGCCGCCGATTTTTACTATCTATACGACTTCAGCCGTGAAAATATTGCTGAAGCTTTTAGCGGATGGAAAAATCCAACAATTCGTATTTCTTATCAGGTGAAAAATAAAAATCAAGTTTATGATTTAGTCATTACAACAGAAATTTCCTCCATCTATGCATACAATGCTCTTACAATTACCAAGTACTATTCCTATGATGCAAAGAGACAGAAGATATTAAAATCAAAGTCAGAAGTTGAAAAATTATAAAATTCAACAAAGCTTACTTCCCCGGCAAAAAAATTTTTCCAAATGCTGCACGAAAAACAGTACTTTCATAAAAACCGTAACACATTCTCCTTATCATTAATACAATAAAAGTGACCAAAGGAGGTCTAATTATATGTGTTGTAATTCAAATAGTAATGTAGCTGGTACTTCCACAAATCGCTGCGGTTGCTCTAATAACGTAGCCGGGACTACCACAAACAGCTGCGGTTGCTCTAATAACGTAGCTGGCACTACGACAAACAGCTGCAATTCCAATAATAGCGTCGCTGGTACTTCAACAAATAGAAGCTGCTGCTGTCGATGTTTTTGGTGCTGCAGATGTTGCAGATCCTTTAACTAAATGCCTTTGCGTCTGCCTAAAAGCCAGACACTTCTTTTCAAAAAAACAGACGCTTACAAGCGTCTGTTTTTTTGAACGGTTATTGATTGAATTCAATGTATTCCTGAATCTTTCGTGCATGTTCGGCCTCTGTCAGTGCATATTGCCGGAAAAATTCTTTTATTTCATCATTGCGCATTTCATCCGAAAAATGCATAAAATCCCGCACTCTTTCCTGTGTATCTAAAAGAGTTTTCTTTAAACGGTCCTGGGTATTAATTTCCATCTGCTTACCTCCGCAATAAAACTTTTATATTTGTTGGTATTCCCTGTTTCTTTTTTTCTATTCATAATTCTTGTGTATTACTGAATCAATAAGAGCGATTCTATTTGGATCTTTACAGCTGCATAGTGACTCCTTTTTTAAGATTGTTCGATTTTGATTTTTATTTTGTGGAATCAATTAAAGTACTTATTTTCTTAAAAAAATGGAGGCATCTTTATCCTAAACTCACACTTTTATCACAAAACTTATTTGGACTTATGATATAATAAATACAACATATGAAGCAAAAAAGAGAATCTTTGCTCTTTATGTATTTATTGCATCCCTCTTGTAGCAAATCGGAGCAACCATTTGCACTTATGATGAAATAAATACAGCATATGAAGCAAAAAAAAGAATCTTTGCTCTTTATGTATACTACTATTTTTAGGGAGAATCCTATGCAAGGGTACGTTGTAGCAGAAAAGTCAGAGCTTAAAATGTATGAATACGAAATCTATAGTGCTTATTACTGCGGTATCTGTAAGTCCGTTGGTCAACGTTACGGTCAAATTCCAAGGCTTACACTGAATTATGATACCGTTTTTCTTGCTTTGACTCTATCCGCTATTTCAGAAGACGTTCCCGTAATTCAAAAAGAGCATTGTATTGTTCACCCGCTTAAAAAAAAGAATGTTTTTCGTGAAAGTGATGCCATTGATTACGCTGCGGACACCATGCTTCTTTTAGCCTACTATAAATTAAAAGATGACTATGCTGATGAAAAAAGCCTTCTCGCTGCGTTTGGACAAGCGATTGCAAAACCATTGCTTTCCGAATTGTTTCAAACAAAATCAGAGAGTTGTACAAAAATAGAAGCTTTTCTTTCACAGCTTTCAGATTTAGAGAAACAAAACTCTTCCAGCCTCGATGCGGTTGCAGAGCCATTTGCAAAGATAATGGAATTGCTTTTTTCTGAAAATCATTTGGTTACAAAAAATTCTGACCGCTTGATTTTAAAGCAGATTGGATACCATCTCGGCAAATGGATTTACTTAATTGATGCCTTTGATGATTTAGAAAAAGACATCAATAACAAAGTCTACAACCCTCTACTGTCACGGTTTGAATATAAAAAAGAAGAAACACTGGCTGTATTTAAAGCTCGTATTGAAGAACAAGTAGAATTCAATTTGCTGCAATACTTAGCGGAAATCAGCAAAGCGCTTACTCTTTTAGAAATAAAGCAAAATAAAGGAATTTTAGAAAATATCATATATCTGGGTCTGCTTCGACAAACAGATAAGGTATTGCAGAAAGGAAACAGCGACTATGAAAAATCCTTATGAGATACTTGGCATCCCTCAAAATGCCTCTCAAGATGAAATCAGAGCTGCTTACAGAGAATTGGTAAAAAAATATCATCCCGACCGTTATCAAAATAATCCTTTGGCAGACTTGGCAGAAGAAAAGCTTCAAGAAATTAATGAGGCATATGACACCTTAACAAAAAATGGAGTTCACAGCAGCCAGACGTCTTATCAGGCAGCCGGAGCTCAAGCAAATCGTCCAACGCAGGAATTCATGGAGGTCAGACGATATCTTGATACCGGGAACTTATCTGCCGCCGAAAGAATACTCTTACAAACTTCTACCAGAAATGCAGAATGGTACTTTTTAAGCGGCATTCTTTCCTATCGAAAGGGCTGGTACGATGATGCCTCCTCTAAACTCCAAGCCGCAGTGTCCATGGATCCCAATAACTTTGAATACCAGCGTGCACTGAACACAATGAGAAACGCAGGGCCAGCTTATCGAACCGCTTCTTATGGCAATGGCTACAACAGAAATGATGATTTACTATGCACTCTTTTTAAATGCTATGTCTGTACCGACTGTCTCTGCCCTTGCTTCTAATGAATCGCTTACTATAAAAAAACAGGCTTTTTGTGTGAGCCTGTTTTTGTTTTTCGAAAACTTAAATACCCTGCTTTTCAATAAAAAAAAGAATTTATTGCGGCCAAACAAATTTCTATTTTACTTTTTTTGATATTTTTTTGTTTTTTTCCTCTTGCATTTTTATTTATGCGGTGATATTATATTTCAAGTTTGAGTTAATGAGAGAAAAAAAGGAGAAAACTATGAGCGAAAAAAGAAAAGTCATCCAAGTTGAAGAGCGAGTCCCTTTGTCACAAGGCATTCCTCTTAGTATCCAGCATCTATTTGCAATGTTCAGTGCATCCGTACTGGTTCCCGCAATATTCGGTCTCAACCCCGCTATCGTATTGCTGATGAACGGTATCGGTACCCTTCTATTTATAACGATTACACAAGGCAAAGCCCCCGCCTATTTAGGTTCCAGCTTTGCTTTTATTTCGCCAACTTTGCTGATTATGGCGAATCCGGACCTCGGATATGAGTACGCATTAGGCGGTTTCATCATTTCCGGTGGTCTTTTTTGTATCGCGGCACTTATCGTTAAATTTTTCGGAACAAAATGGATTAACGTACTTCTTCCCCCTGCTGCAATGGGACCGGTTATTGCATTGATTGGTTTGGAGCTTGCCGGAACAGCTGCAGGCATGGGAGGACTTGTCCTTGATCCCGCAAATGGATACACCGAAATCAATCCAAAATTTATTACCGTATTTATCATCACCTTGGCAACAGCAGTTTTCGGCTCAGTGCTCTTTCGCAAGTTCTTCGCTGCGATTCCGATTCTGATTGCAATCATTGTCGGTTACATCTCCTCCTATTTTCTCGGTATCATTGACTTTACACCTATGACCACCGCTTCTATGTTTGCACTCCCTAATTTTCAGGCGCCTGCATTTAATCTAAGTGCTATTATGATTATTTTACCTGCGACTTTGGTTGTGGTTTCTGAACATATTGGCCACCAGCTTGTTACCGGAAAAATTGTTGGAAGAGACCTGCTAAAAAAACCAGGTCTTCACAGAACCCTGCTCGGAGACGGCCTTTCTACCATGCTTTCGGGCTTCTGCGGTTCCGTTCCGACAACCACTTATGGTGAAAATATCGGTGTCATGGCCATGACAAAGGTCTACAGTGTTTACGTCATCGGTGGAGCCGGGGCACTTTCCATCTGCCTGGCATTCATCGGCAAAGTAGCGGGTGCAATCCAGACGATACCAAGTCCTGTCATGGGTGGAATCAGCTTCCTTCTTTATGGAATGATTGCCTCTTCCGGCCTTCGACTTTTAGTGGATGAGAAAGTCAATTACGACCGTTCCCGAAACCTTGCCCTCTCCTCCGTTGTGTTTGTAACGGGTCTCTCCGGTGCATTTATCCAGATTGGAGAAGTCCAGCTCAAGGGAATGGCTTTAGCTACCATTGTCGCTATGATCTTAAGCTTACTCTTCTATATCATAGACCGCCTGCACCTTGCCAATGATGCAGAAGTGCCTGATGGACAAGCACAAACGTTTGGCCCGGAAAATCTAAAATAGGCCAGCTCTAAAAAGAAGACAAATAACTACTATTATAATGGTAGCTAAAAAGTAAATAAAAAACGGAAAGGATGAAAAAACATCCCTTCCGTTTTTTTAAATTTGCCTTAATCCTTGAATTACTTCCGTTTTCTTTGCCGCCTTATCATCTTTCTTTTTAATCACTTTTCCCGGTACACCTGCAATAACCGTATTTTCCAAGACATCTTCAATCACGACGGCACCTGCCGCAATTACAGCGCCCTTTCCAACACGAACACCTTCCAGTACCACCGCATTTGCACCAATCACAACGCCATCTTCTATTACCGCAGGCATGGCACTGGGCGGTTCAATTACGCCTGCGATCACCGCACCTGCACCGATATGGCAATTTCGCCCTACGATGGCACGCCCCCCTAATACTGCATTCATATCGACCATTGTACCTTCTCCGACCTGCGCGCCGATGTTAATTACAGCGCCCATCATAATGACCGCATGCTCCCCAATTTCTACTCGCTCTCGAATGATTGCTCCCGGTTCAATGCGCGCATTCAGTTTCTTCGTGTCAAGTAATGGAATCGCAGAATTTCGGCAATCATTTTCCACTACAATTTCAGCAATCTGCTCCTTATTTTCCTCTAGTATTGGTAAAATTTCTTCCCAGTCTCCAAAGATAATACGATCCTCAACTCCAAACACCTGGCAGCCATGAAATGAAATAGGGTTTTCTTTTCCTTTGTTTTTTTCACGCAGGTATACCTTTACAGGTGTCTTTTTTTTCGATTCTTGAATCAATTTTATAATTTTACTTGCTTCCATCTATCCCTTATCCCTTTCAAACAGCACATCATTCATATCATACAATCCTGATTTTTGTGAGGAAATAAATTCAGCAGCTCTTACTGCTCCTTTCGCAAAAATAGTATTTGAATGCGCTTGGTGAGAAATTTGAAGTATTTCATCCTCTCCCGCATAGATAATATTATGCTGTCCGGCAATCGTACCCCCTCTTAAAGAGTGTACCCCGATTTCCTTTCCTCTCTTTTTGTTTCCATTTCTTCCGTAAATAAGTTCATATTCATTTCCTTGATTTAAAGTCTCTAGAAGCATGTTTGTCGTTCCGCTTGGCGCATCCAATTTTCCGCTGTGATGCATTTCTTCCACCTCGATGTCAAATTCCTCTTTTAAAATCGGCGTAATCTGCGACAATATTTGCTTTAAAATTGTAATACCCAGTGAAAAATTAGAAGTATAAACAATCGGAAGCTTCTCAGATGCCGCAATTATTTTTTCTTTTTGCGAATCACCGTACCCTGTTGTCCCGAGTACCAGTGGAATATGATGCTCTTGTGCATATTCAAGAATTTCTTCTAATCGTTCTGTCTTGCTGAAATCAATGATAACGTCCGGAGCTTGTTTCAGCTGCTGAAGAGAAGCAATCGAGTTTTCGCTTTCCTCTTGCTGTGTTACCACTGCAAGAAGTTCCATATTCTCCGTACTTTCAATTCTCCTTCTCACTTCTTTTCCGGTTCTCCCAGCGCCCACCAATACAACTCTTATTTTGTTTTTCATCACTTCGCTTTTCATGATACCTCCTTTTCCAATTCAAGAACTTCCATTGTTTTTTTTAATTTTTCTTTTGAATCCTCTTCCATGCAGCAAAGCGGAAGACGGTAACCCCCAACTCCCATTCCACAGTGATTCATCGCCTCTTTAATCGGGATTGGGTTTGTTTCAATAAACAACGCCCGAATAAAATCCATATACTTCAGCTGCATTCTTCTCGCAGATTCCACATTTCCCTGCAAATATTCTACTACAATCTGGTGGGTTTCTGAAGGCAGAATATTTGCTAAAACGGAAATAACTCCTGCTCCGCCAAGCGATAAGACTGGAACAATCATATCATCATTCCCGGAATAAACAGTAAAGTCCGTCCGTATAAACTTGGAAATGCAGCTGACAAATCCAATATCTCCGCTTGCTTCTTTAATTCCTATAATATTTTTGTGATGACTCAATGCCTCTACCGCATTTACGCTCAGAGAACATCCGGTTCTCCCCGGCACATTATACAAAATAATCGGAATCGAAACTGCATCAGCAATTTCAGTAAAATGCCGAATCATCCCCGTCGGGTTTGCCTTATTGTAATAGGGAGTAATCACCAAGAGTCCATCCGCACCCATCGCTTCATATTTCAAGCTATCCGCCTTCGCCTGCATTGTATTGTTTGAGCCGCTTCCTACAATTACAGGAATTCGTTTCGCAGCAGCCTGGAGCACCGTATTCACAATGTTTTCTTTTTCGTCCGCATTCAATGCGGGCGATTCTGCAGTTGTTCCCAATACAACAATACCATCGCTCTTCATTGCAATATGCCATTCTACCAGCTCACTCAGCTTTTCAAAATTTACGCTTCCATCCTCGTGAAACGGTGTAATTAAAGCAACGATTGACCCACTAAATCTTCTCATAATCTCCTCCATATTTTCTCTTTACCGATTCTCACTGCTCCTCAAGCCATAAATAAAAAAAAATCAACAAGGTATCCCTTGTTGACATTAATTTTTTTGAATAAACGATATGAAATGTATCGCAATACTCTAAAATTACGGTCATTAAGGATAGCACAACTACTTTCGTAGACAGTCTTATAGCTATTCGCTATAAGCCCACCACAGATTTATGCCTAAATCCGCAGTTCGGCGAAGGATACCTCCAATGTAATTCATTGCCTGCCGGCGATTTACATTTTCTTTTACTTCGCTCCTCTATCAACATTAATGTTGCTAGTTTACTTGGTATTTAAAGAAAAAGCAAGCCTTTTTTTTAACTTTTTTTCTTTTCTGCATAAAGTCATGTTTTTTTAATATTTTTATAGAAAAATGATTGACGGATTCTCTAATCTGTTTTATAGTGTCTTTTAAAAATATTTATCCTTGTTTGCACAGAACAGAATGGCGATACAAGGGATGCTACAAAATTTACAGAAATGGAGCGCCTTTATGAAAAATGATTTTTTTATTCCCTTTTATTCAAAACACGACCTGACGTTTCGGTCTGGCAGCGGCTCCTGGCTCTATGATGAAAATGGGGACGCTTATCTGGATTTCATCTGCGGAATTGCAGTCAATTCATTAGGACACTGTCACCCGGCTCTAATTGAAACCATTCAAAAGCAAAGCAGTCTCCTAATGAATATCTCGAATTATTTTTGGAATGATACCGTCTCTGATTTGGCAAAACGCCTTCGAGAGCTCACGATGCTTGAACGAGTGTTTTTTTGTAACAGCGGAACAGAAGCCAATGAAGCCGCAATTAAAATTGCAAGAAAACACGGAAGCCGGATTTCCCCGGATAAGAAAACCATTCTCTATATGAAAAATTCCTTTCACGGAAGGAGTATGGGCTCGCTTTCGCTTACGGGGCAGGAAAAATATCAGAAGAATTTCCGTCCATTGCTTGAAGGTGTACAAGAGGCTGCCTTCAACGATTTATCCAGTGTGCGCTCCCTTATGAATCATTCCGTGTGTGCCGTCATATTTGAGCCCATCCAAGGGGAATGCGGTGTAATACCTGCAACCGAAGAATTTATTTTGGGTGTGAGAAAGCTATGCGATGAGTACAATGCGCTTCTTATTTTCGATGAAGTACAAAGTGGCATCGGACGAAGCGGCAAACTTTTTGCTTACCAATATTTTGATGTGAAGCCGGATCTCCTCTCAACTGCAAAGGGACTTGGAGGAGGGTTCCCTATCGGTGCCGTTATTGCCTCGGAAAAAGCTGCTTCCTCTGTTGAACCGGGTGATCATGGAAGCACGTTCGGCGGAAATCCGTTAGCTTGCGCCTGCGGCCTGACCGTATTAGAACAGCTAACAAACCACGGGGTGCTTGAGAACGTCCGAGCAGCAAGCTCCTATTTCATCGCCAGGCTTCAAGATTTGAAGAAAAAGTATCCTATCATAAAAGAAATTCGGGGAAGCGGGCTTCTTCTCGGTGTACAGATGGAGCATTCTTCAAAAGCAATCATAAAAAAATGCATGGAGCAAAAGCTTCTGCTCGCGGGAAGCGGAAATGAAACAATACGAATTCTTCCTCCGCTCACTGTCACTTTGGAGGAAATTGATCTTGCTGTTTCGCGAATTGAAACGGTGTTAAGGTAACTAAAAAAAGAGCAAAACCCTATTTCGAGCCGCCTCCCTAAAAGTTAGACTAAAATCTAATGATTGGGAAATCAGTTCATTTTTCAATTGGATTTGCTCTTTTGTCTTGCTTCTTTTTACACCCTGGTTTCGTCTTTATTTCAAAGATTCTCTCACTGCTTTTGAAAGCTCGTCTTTATTTACGACACCCGTATGGCGTACCTTTTTATTTTCTAGTCCGGAAAGTCCCTTTGGTACAGGAACGCCTGTCTTTGCATTCAAGGCACTAATGTATGCAAACCCATCTGCAAATTCCGGAAGGCCAATCGCATCCGCTACGTTATCTGCAAATTTATAAGCACTGGCTGTCGATGCAATTACGGTTGGCGTGGTGTCCCCTGTCTCATTTCTGTAGTCCTCATAGACCTTATAGGCAACTGCTGTATGCGTATCCATCAAATAACGATCCTGCTCATACAAATCGCCGATTGCCTTCTTTGTTTCTGCTTCCGTAGCAAAACCAGCATAAAAATCAGACAATCCTTTCTTAATCGTACTGCTTACCTCATATTTTTTATTTCGCTCCAAATCTTCCATTAACTCTTTAATCTCTGTCCCGTTTCCTCCCGATAGGTGGTAAAGCAGACGTTCTAAATTGCTTGAAATCAGAATGTCCATGGAAGGAGAATTCGTGATATGAAAAGCTCTTTGTATATCATAAACTCCAGAATTAATGAAATCTGTCAACACTTTATTTTCATTAGAGGCACAGAGGAACTTCTGAATGGGAATCCCCATCTGCTTTGCATAATATGCTGCAAGTATATTTCCAAAATTTCCAGTCGGTACGACCACATTCATCGGTTCGCCAGATTTTAAAGCACCTTGTTTAACTAACTGCATATAAGCCCAAACGTAATAAGCAACCTGAGGAACAAGGCGCCCTATATTAATGGAGTTCGCAGAGGAAAATTTACAGCCGCGCTTAGACAGTTCTTCTGCAAAGTCTTTATCATTAAAGATTTTTTTCACACCGGTCTGCGCATCATCAAAATTTCCTCGAATGGCATAGACATGTGTGTTATCCCCTTCTTGCGTAACCATCTGTCTTTCCTGAACCTGGCTGACTCCCTCGTTTGGATAAAAGACGATAATCTCTGTCCCAGGTACATCGGCAAAGCCTTCCAGTGCTGCCTTCCCCGTATCACCGGAGGTCGCTGTCAAAATAACAATCTTGTTTTCTTCTTTCTCTTTTTTCATCGCTGTTGTCAGAAGATAAGGAAGAATTGAGAGTGCCATGTCTTTAAAAGCCGCGGTCTTTCCATGATAGAGTTCAAGAAAATAGGCATTGCCACCTTTTTTTAACGGAACCACTTCTTCTGCCTCAAATTTATCATCATATGCAGAGTCAATACAATGTCTCAGCTCTTCTTCTGTATAATCATCTAAGAATTTTGATAATACCTGATATGCAATTTCTCTGTACTCTAACGAAACGAAATCTTCTAATCCACCGGAAAATACAGGCAGCTTTTCCGGGACAAACAAGCCCTTGTCCTCTGCAATCCCCTTAATAATCGCCTGCGCCGCTGTTTTCGTTTCCGCACTTCCTCTTGTGCTTTTATAATAATTCATGTGTTTCATCTCCTTACTTCACGATTTCGTTATCATTTCCGCCATGAAGAAATAAGCACGGAAAAGATGTTATTACACATTTTATCAAAAAACTTGTCAAAATACCATAGACAAATGAAAGAAAACCGATTATAATAGTTTGAGTGTGATACAGTTATACAAATAAATATGTCCTGTTGGTCAAGTGGTCAAGACGCCACCCTCTCACGGTGGAATCAGGGGTTCGACTCCCCTACGGGATACCAAGTAAAAAACCGTTTAAAACATTGAAATATCAATGAATTAAGCGGTTTTGTTTTTTTATATTTTTCCTTTTATTTGGTTTTTTCAGCGCTTAAATGTGCCTAAATTTGCTTATTGGGTGTGGGACTACGTGTGGGAATTTTTTCTTTCCAATTAAATTAAAAGCCGTATAAGAGCGTACCTTTACGATAAATCCATTTGACATTTTCCTAATTTACCCATAATATTTTATTATATTATAATATTTAAGTTTTTAACTCTTTTTTAGCGATGAAACACCACAAGGGGGCCAACATGAAAAAAACAATACTCTTTTTACTTGCAGTACTACTATGCTTTTCTATCAGCGGATGCAAAAACAATCCTTCACCAAGTGAAGTGACTGACAGCTATTTGAAAGCATTAAAGGCAAACGACTCCACCGCTATTTCTAAATTATACCTGGGAGAAAGTGATCTCAACCAATTCATAAGTGACTCCGGTGTGGAAACAGAATCGTACAGCAAAGAATTCTTATCCGCAATGCAAGAAAAAATGCTTGCATTTGAATATACCTTGTCGAATGAAACCATACAAGAAAATACAGCTACCGTCGATATTGCAGTAAAAACTTATAATGTAAAGGACGCTTTTAAAGCTGGTATCGGCGAATATTTTCAGCAGGCACTATCTATGATATTCTCAGGTGTTTCTGACGAAGAAATGGAAGCTTTAGCAGAAGAATTACTTTCAAAACATTTGAGTGAAGCCACTTTTGATTATGAAAAAAATGCAGTAATTCACTTGAGTAAAATTGAAGGGGAATGGAAAGTGGATGATATCAAAGACAACACTGATCTTACCAATGCCTTAAGCGGTGGACTTCTTGAATTTGCCGCAGACATGAAAAATGCATTCAGCAATTAACGCTCTGCTTTCCCGAGATATTTTTTATCCTTATCGCTTCGATTATTATTTTGTACAAAAAAAGGAGTATTGCATTTTTTCCATGCATTGCTCCTTTTTTGAGTTCTCAATACGTTCTTCCTATGCTAAATTCATAAGTAATTTCTCGAATAAGCTGTTCAAATTCCACTACATCTGTGTCGTTTGACGCAAAGACAATTACAAAGGGTTTCTCCCAATAAACAATTCCTGCGTCATTTGAGATTCCATCGGCTTCACCGGTTTTATGTGCTACCTCAATCTGCTCCAAAAGCTTTCCGGGTATTTTATGATTGATCTGTTGTTTTCGCAGAATTTCTTCCGCTTTTAAGGATACTTTATTACTAATCAGACGCTTAAGATAAATAGCTTCAAACAACTGGGCAATTTCAAGTGGCATAAATTTATTTTCCAGCCCCTTTGCAGCAGCTTCCATATCGAATAATTTTCTCTCTAAGCGTGTTTTTTGAATCCCAAACTCACGAAACCCTCGATTCAATTTTTCAATCCCCAGCAAATCAATCAGCACATTTGCAGCCGTATTGTCACTTAATGCAATCATAAAATTACACAGGGTTTTAATCGTTACTTCCGGCTCTTCGTGAAACAAATTCAGGGCCCCGCAGCTTGGAACCATTTCCTTTTTTCTGATTTTTATCTTCTGCTCAAGATTAACGCTTCCTAGCTCCCCTTGTCTTAAAAGCTCTATAAACACAGGAAGTTTAATGATACTAGCAGCTCGGAAAAGTTCACATTCATTATAAGCCATCGAGGTTTCTTCAATCAGGTTTTTATAATAAAACCCTACCTTGCCCTTTTGCTTTAATAATCTTTCTTTTATACTTTCTTCATGTTCTTGAAAACTTTTATAATTCATTTCGCCTTTCTTTCCCTACGCGCTTGCGTGAAATAACTTGTTCAAGATATATTTTTAATTAGTATACTCCATATTTTATTTGTATTCCAGCGGTTATCCCGCTTCTATGCATCGATACATCTTCCTTTTTATTGTTTCATGCTTTAGATTTCTCCTTATACACATATTTTTTTAGGTGAAAGCCTCACTTTTTTGCCTGTGAAACATAGTATAATAGTAACCCAGCGAAGGGGGGTGCGATTATGTGTTGCTCTCGTTACTGGTGTTGCTGCACTTGCCGTTGTAGGTGTTGTTGTAGATGTTGTTGCGTCAGACGTTGTTGGTGCTGCTGCCGAAGATGTAATAATTAAATAGATTACGCCTGTTTACGCAGGCGTTTTTTTTATTTTAATTAAATTTGCAATAAAAAATCGCCTCTTTGAGGCGAAGATGACTTCTCTAAATAAGCATTTCATATCACGCAATCAGCGAGCCTTTTTTCCTAGCGCATTCCCTTGCTACAAAAATCATGATAATTCATGTATCCATTTCTCTGATGCCGAATATCCCACAAAACGCAAATAGACCTTCTCGCGCACTCCCCGCAGCGAACCGGCTGTGTACGCTCTTTTATTTTTTGAAGCTCTGCCGCCTGCCCTTCCAACGCTTCCGCCGCTTTGTATGCAAAATACCTTGTAATCCATGACGGCGTCTCAAATTGGGCAATCATACGCAGTCCTTTTGCCAATTTCTGTGCTTTCATTTTTTCTTCCTCCCAGCGTCCCCATTATGTTACCCCGAAGAATATATTCTTATTTATCCAAAAATAATTTGTGAAAGAGAATTGACAGATTCGCCATTCTATGCTAAATTCATAACAGTGTTATATAACATCGTTATGAAAGGATGTGATTTTTTGGCGAAGCAAATAGCGGGTGTCTATGAACGTGTGTTGGAATGCGCAAAAGAAGAATTTCTGAAAAATGGATATAAGGATGCTTCCTTGAGAGTGATTGCTGTAAATGCAGAGACAACAACCGGTTCCATTTATACTCGATTTGGTGATAAGGAAGGCCTTTTTACAGCACTTGTCGAACCCGTCGTGCAGGAGATGTTGGAAATTTTTTCTCGCACACAGGCAACCTTCCATTCGCTTGACAAACAGATACAAAAACAGACCATGCCCGAATATACTTCAAAAAGCATGGATCAATTATTGGACTATATGTATGCGAACTTTGATATCTTCCGTCTTTTACTGGATTCCTCTTACGGAACAAAATACCACCATTTTATCGATGAAATGGTACGCATTGAAGTGGAATATACGTATTGCTACATGGAGGTCATCAATTGTGAAAGCAAACCGGATGAAGTAAACGAAGAGTTTCTTCATATCGTTACAACGGCTTATTTTGAAGGTGTTTTTGAGGTTGTGAGGCACGGCATGCAAAAAGAGGAAGCTGAAAAATATATCAATATGCTAAAACTCTACCACATGGCCGGATTTGAAACAATTTTTTCACCTTCAGAACATAAATAATACGCATCCACTCGCTTTCTCCTTCAACGGGAAACGAGGAAAAAAACAGCTATGAGTTAGCGTATGCTGATTAAAAAAAGAAAAATATAACCACAGGTTAGCATGTGCTAATTAAAAAAAGGAGGAATCCCTATGAAAGAAAAAAGTCCCTTACTGCGAATCTGGGAACTAGGCGAATCTGAACATCAGCGCCTATCTAGCGCAATGCTCAGTGCCCTACTTGGGGTATTGGGAGGTATCATTCCCTATGCTGCCGCAGCACAGATTATTATTGGAATGGTAAATGACAATCAGGAGCCCGTCTATTATCTGACTTGGTGCGGAATCGGACTGGCTGGTTATCTGGTCAGGACCTTATTATACAACTTTGCATTGGCATTATCTCATCAGGCAGCATTTTCTATTTTAAAGGATATCCGGTGCAGAGTCTTGGAAAAACTGCCCAAGCTTCCGCTCGGTACCGTGATGGATACCAAAAGCGGCAGACTGAAGCAAATTATTGTAGATCAAGTTGAAAGTATGGAAACGACACTGGCACACTTGTTGCCGGAAATGACATCAAATATTGTGGGACCTATTTGTATCCTGATTTACCTTTTCATTCTGGATTGGCGGATGGCACTCTTATCTCTGGTCTCCCTTCCGATTGGAATGGGTTTTATGATAGTAGTTATGAACGGCTACAGCAAGGATTGGGAAGGCGCAGTGAAAACCACCCAAGAAATGAATGAAACAATTGTAGAATACATCAATGGCATCGAAGTCATCAAGGCCTTTAATCAGGGGCGACATTCCTATGCAACATTTTCAAAGCGAGTAAAAGCCAATGCCTCATATTATTATAACTGGATGAAACGTTGCCAATTCAATATGTCCCTAGCCTATTCCATTGCTCCTACCACCTTAATTACAGTGCTTCCTGCAGGCTGGTTTTTCTATCGCGCAGGTAATTTAAGTGCCGAAACGTTTCTCACCTGCATCATTTTATCTCTTGGCCTTGTCCCGCCCTTACTAAAAGCAATGAGCTTCATTGATAACCTTGCAAAGATCGGAACTACGGTATCTTCAATTGATGAATTTTTAGAAGGAGAGGAGCAACAGCATAAAACAACGCCGATAAAATTGAGTGCCTATGATATTTCTCTGAAAAACGTATCCTTTGGGTACCACACAGATAAGAAAATTTTACATGAAATCAATCTTAATATTCCGGCAAACAGTATGACAGCTCTCGTAGGTCCCTCTGGCGGCGGAAAGTCTACGATTGCAAAGTTAATTGCAGGGTTTTGGGATGTCAACAGCGGAACAATCACATTAGGCAGCGTGGACGAAAAAGAAATTCCTTTGGAACAGCTCTATGAGCAAACCGCATTTGTATCTCAGGATAATTACCTGTTTGACGATACTATTTTAGAGAATATCCGTATGGGAAAAAGCACTGCCTCAAATCACGAGGTAGAGGTAGTTGCAAAAGCAGCAGGCTGTGATGCCTTCATTCGGGAGCTTGCGCATGGATATGAAACGCGAGTTGGCGGAGGTGGTGCACATCTTTCCGGCGGCGAACGCCAGCGTATTGCCATTGCCCGTGCAATGCTTAAGAATGCCCCTATTGTAATTTTGGATGAAGCGACAGCCTACATCGATCCTGAAAATGAAGCCGTAATTCAAAAGGCAGTCGCAAAGCTTATTAAAGGAAAAACTGTCATTCTGATTGCCCACAGATTATCTACCATTATCGATGCGGATCAGATTGTCGTGGTAAAAAACGGACAAATCGAAGCAGTTGGAGCTCATACGGAGCTATTAACTGCCTGCCCTCTGTATCAATCAATGTGGCAGGCTCATTTAGGTACAAAGGATGGTGATATTGCATGATTGAAACACTGAAAAAAATATGGCATTTTGCCGGTACAGAACGAAAAAACATTAATAAATCACTTTTTCTTGGTCTCATCAATGCGCTTTTTCGAATGCTCGAAATTGGTGCCATTTATGTAGTAGTGCAAGCGCTTCTTATGGGGGAAATAGAAAGCACCCCTGCTTGGATTGCCCTTGGGCTCATTCTCATAAGTATCGTGGGTGTTGCCCTTACAAAATATTTTTCACAATTACAGCAGACGCACGCAGGCTATTTCATGGCGGCAAACAAGCGAATTGCAATCGCCAACCGTTTAAAAAGTGTCCCTATGGGATATTTTAACGAGAACAGCTTGGGTGAAATCACCGGTGTTTCCACTACGATACTAGATAACGTGGAAACCGTCGCACCGATGGTATTGGTCGATATTCTAGGGGGATTGATCAATGCAACCGTATTCACTGTCATGATTTTATGCTGGGATTGGCGCATCGGCAGCATTGTCGTAATCGGTACTGCTCTTTATCTATTTGTCACCTCTCTCATGGAAAAACAATCCAGGCACATCGCTCCCAACCGCCAAAAGTCGGAAACAGTTATGGTAGGTGCTGTTTTGGAATATATACAGGGAATGAGTGTAATCAAATCCTTCAACCTGACCGGAAAAGGCGACAAAAAAGTGCAGAATGCACTGGAATTTAATAAAAAAAGTAATCTTGCTCTGGAGCAGCTTTTTACGCCATACACAATCGCACAGGGGATTGTCCTTCAATTATTTAGCATTCTTATGATTGCAGCGGCCCTATTCTTCTGGCTTTCAGGGACAATGAGTGTCGCCAATGCATTGATGACTGTGATTATGTCCTTCTTAGTTTTTGCTCAAATCCAGTCTGCGGGAAGCGGGCTTTCCCTGCTGCGCGTCGTCAGCAGTTCCATCGAGCATGCGGAAAAGACAGAACAGATTCCACAGCTGGATGAACACGGCCAGACCTTCTCTCCCAAAAAGCACGATATTGTTTTCGACAAGGTTTCCTTTTCATACGAAAGCAAAAGAATCCTAAATGATATTTCCGTGACAATTCCGGATAGAACTACCACTGCAATTATCGGACCGAGCGGTTCTGGTAAAACGACTCTGTGCAATCTGATTGCACGTTTTTGGGATGCGGACAGCGGTAGTATCAAAATTGGCGGGCACGATGTAAAGGACTACACTTTAGAATCTTTAATGGATCAAATCAGCATGGTATTTCAAACGGTTTACTTATTTGCAGACACGATTGAAAACAATATTAAATTCGGCAGACCAGATGCCACACACGAACAGGTCATTGCCGCAGCAAAAAAAGCATGCTGTGAAGACTTCATTGAAGCTCTTCCAGAGGGATATCACACCGTAATCGGTGAAGGCGGCGCTTCCCTCTCAGGCGGTGAAAAACAGCGCCTTTCGATTGCGCGTGCGATGCTCAAAGATGCGCCGATTGTTATCTTGGATGAAGCGACAGCAAATGTGGATCCTGAAAATGAAGATCGACTTCAGCAGGCAATTGAAGAGCTAACCAGGAACAAAACTATCATCATGATTGCGCATCGCTTAAAAACAGTTCGAAACGCAAACCAAATTTTGGTTATAAATGAAGGGCAACTTGTCCAGCGTGGTACTCACGAAAAGCTCATTCATCAAGAAGGTATCTATGCCAACTTTATTCTTGGGCGCAAAGAAGCAATTGGCTGGAAGCTATAAGTAATTCGAATCCCTTTCCCACTCCCTCTTTATCATTCATTACATTCGTTTTACAGGTTTGTCGAGCATATGTTTGCAGCATGATTCATTGCACTTGTTTTTTGTTGAAATATAGGCAACCCCAGTATATAATAAATAAGGTGTACCCTTAGACAGGCATTCTTTGAAATACAAAGCGCTTCGCCTGTTTTGAGTGCAAAACCCCTTAATAACAAAAATTTTGCTGTGCTACCGATCCTGCACAGTAAAATTGCGATATAGAATGGAGTGGAGAAATGGATTATAACAAATTAGCGAACTTACTTTTCCCTCAGGTAAAAGCAACCCCTGAGGATTACGAAAAAATTTATCCGCCTAGAGATTTACCGGAAGGTGCAAAGGTAACCAGACTTGGTCCAAGCCCAACCGGCTTCATTCATCTCGGCAATCTTTACGGTGCATTTGCGGGTGAGCGGCTTGCGCATCAAAGCGGTGGCGTTTTCTATCTCCGTATTGAAGACACCGATGATAAACGCGAGGTACAAGGCGCGGTTCCTATGCTGATTAACGCACTGCATCATTTCGGTGTTCATTTTGACGAAGGCGCCGGTCTGAACGGAGAAACAGGCAGCTACGGCCCGTATCATCAGAGTCAGCGCGGAGAAATTTACCAATGTTTTGCGAAGCTTCTTGTTTCCAAAGGAATGGCATATCCTTGCTTCTTAACAGAAGAGGAGATTGCAGAGATTCGGGAAGAACAGGAAAGCAAGAAACTAAACCCTGGTATTTATGGCGTCTGGGCAAAGCATAGAGACTTAAGCTTTGAAGAAATTATTGATCGCATTACTTCCGGCCAACCCTACGTCATTCGTTTTCGCTCCAATGGAAACCCTGAAAATCACTTCACAGTGATAGACGGAATCCGGGGTGAGCTGACAATGCCGGAAAATGAACAGGATGTCGTTATCTTAAAAAGAACAGGGATTCCGACTTACCATTTTGCACACGTTGTCGACGATCACCTAATGCGCACCACACACGTTGTACGCGGAGAAGAATGGCTTTCTTCCCTTCCAATCCATGTGGCACTGTTCTCTGCCTTAGAATGGGCGCTTCCGATTTACTGCCATACAACCGTTCTCATGAAAATGGAGGGTGAAACAAAAAGAAAGCTGTCGAAAAGAAAAGACCCTGAGCTTTCTTTAGAATATTATAAACAAGAAGGATATCATCCATATGCGGTAAGAGAATACCTTCTTACGATCTTGAATTCAAACTTTGAAGAGTTTCGTTTGGCAAATCCAGAGGCTTCCATTGATGAATTTCAATTCACTACCGATAAAATGAGTAATTCCGGCACTTTGTTTGATTTAAATAAGCTGAATGACGTCAGCAAAGAGGTTTTGGCAAAGTTAAGTGCAGAAGAAATTTTCTTTTTCCTGTTACAGTGGGCAAAAGCGTATCAACCGGCACTTTCAGAGATGATGGCAGAAAAGGAAGAGCAGATGCTTCGCATCCTCTCCATCGACCGCGGCGGAGAAAAACCGCGTAAGGACCTCATTTACTGCCGCCAGATTTTTCACTTTATCAGCTATTTCTTTGATGACCACTTTGTAATTGAAGATGAATACCCGAAAGAAGTTCCTTTTCGTGATATCAAAGAAATTCTAAACCGCTACTTTCAAGTTTATGATGCAGCAGATAATCAAGAAAGCTGGTTCGAAAAAATCCGGACGATTACATCCGAACTTGGATACGCATTAAAGCCAAAAGACTTTAAAAAAAATCCAGACCAGTATAAAGGCCATGTCGGCCATGTGAGCAATGTGATTCGACTTGCACTTACAGGGCGCACAAGTTCCCCGGATTTATGGGAAATTCAGCAGATTATGGGCTTAGATCAGGTCCGCGGCCGTATCGCACAGGCGTTTCAGGATATTGGATAAGCTAAAAAGTAAGAGGATTATAATAATTTATCAAAAAAAGGTTTTATTTTTTATAAAACCTTTTTTTATTTTAAGTCACAAATTCGGATCCCCGCGAATACTTTATAATACACACATATAAAATATAAAAAAAGCAGGTGATTAATAATGTCAGACGGATGTGGTCTCCTACGCGGAGAAGGTATTGATACCAGTTTATTATTTTTCTTCTTGTTGCTGGTTATCATTTTCTGCAATTGCTATACAAGATAGTCTTACATCGCGTATCAGGTAATTTGCAAAGAAAGGGCATTGCAAAAACGCAATGCCCTATTTCTTTTTTGTAAAAATGAAAAGTTACAGATTCCAGCTGGATAAATACTTTGTCTGTTGTGCAGTAAGGCTGTCAATTTGAATGCCCCACGCTGCCAATTTTCTTTCAGCAACCAAGTTATCAATCTCCTCTGACACATCGATTACTTTATTTTCAAGCTTCCCTCTATTTTCTAAAATATACATCGCACTTAAGCACTGTACCGCAAAACTCATATCCATAATTTCAGCCGGGTGTCCGTCCGCTGCCGCGATATTAACCAAGCGCCCCTCTGCAATGACATTTACCCATCTTCCATTCTCCAGCTTATAGCCCATAATATTGGGCCGTGTCTCTTTCTTCTCCATCGATTTTTTCTCAAGCTCATCCATGTCAATCTCTACATTAAAATGGCCTGCATTTGCCAAAATTGCACGATTTTTCATAGTAAGCATATGCTTTACCGTAATGACCTCGTTACAACCCGTAGCCGAAACAAAAATATCACCGCGAGGCGCTGCTTTTTCCATCGTCATAACTTCATAGCCATCCATCACTGCCTCTACGGCAGACACCGCATCCACCTCTGTCACGATGACCCGCGCTCCCAAAGCCTTTGCACGCATCGCAATTCCTTTTGAACACCAGCCGTAGCCTCCAACTACAACTTCTTTTCCCGCAATGATTAAATTTGTATTTCGCATAATGCTGTCCCATACAGACTGCCCCGTTCCATAACGGTTATCAAACATATGCTTGCACTTTGCATCATTGACTGCAACCATAGGAACCTTGAGTGCTCCGTCCTTTTCCATTGCCTTTAGGCGAATCACTCCTGTCGTGGTTTCTTCACAGCCGCCCCATACATCCTTTAACAAATCTGTACGCTTGTTATGAAGCATATTAATCAAATCACTGCCGTCATCAATTACGATGTTTGGGCCATGCTCCAACGCCATTTCAATATGCCGGTCATATTCTTCCGCAGTCGCTGCATGATATGCGTACACCTTCATTCCGGTTACTGCAAGGGCTGCTGCGATATCATCTTGCGTAGACAATACATTACTGCCTGTGACAGACATCTGTGCCCCTCCTGCTGCAAGCACCTCACAAAGATAAGCGGTCTTCGCCTCTAAGTGTACAGATAAAGAAATTTTTACTCCTTCAAACGGCTTTTCCTTTTTTAATTGTTCCTCCAATCCGTTCAAAAGCGGCATATTGTTGCGAACCCACTCGATTTTCTGGCGTCCAAGCGGCGCCAAATTAAGATCTCTGATTTCATGTTGTTTCATAAAAAATCTCCCTTTATAAACGCGGTCTTTCTCAATTTGAGAGAAACACTGCTTATGTGCTATGTAAATTTACTCTGTTTCACTTTATTATACCAATCTATCCATCTTTTTCAAGAAAAGACTGTCGATTCACGGCAGCCTTTTCTTGAAAATTTTATATCTTTTTTATTTCTTCATAAAACTATGTAATCGCTTCAAGCATCTTATCCGCCCCATGTACCATTAAGTCGGATAACTCTACTTTTTGAATCCACGAAAAAGGGATTTCAAGACTCCCTGAATAGGCACCTAACAAATTACCACAGATTGCACCAATCGTATCGCTGTTCCCATCGTGATTAACAGCAAGCCATAATGCCTTTCTAAAATTATTGGGGTATTTCAGTGCACAATACACAGCCATCGCAAGGGCTTCCTCACCGCTCCAGCCTTCACCCAAAGAAGTCAAATCGGATAACTCCGCTTCTCTCAGCTCACTGCTACCAATTCCGGTTTTCTCCTCCCTGGCAAGCGTTACCGCCAGTTTTAAGGCTTCATATGTCTCTTCGCAGCCTTCGCATTCCCTCAGTTCTGAGAACACATCAAATACGCTCTGCTCCAAATCTTTTCCCTGAATGATGCCGGAGATAATAAAAGCGAAGCAGCCTGCCGGCAAATACCCACTTGGGCTTCCATGTGTAATTGCGCCGCTTTCACACCCGATTTTAAAGGCCATTTTAGAATCATTGTAAAAATATAATCCAATGGGAGCGGCACGCATAACCGCTCCGGAACCCTTGCTGTTATTTATCCTGTTTTTTATCGTTCCATATTTTCCATTTATACATCCAGCCAATGTTTTTAAGCTGGTCGTTCCAGGGCCTCGCCTCGCAAACAGCCCCTCCCAGTCAAGCACCTCGCCATTTAAAAGAAACTTATACGTCTCGTCTGCGAAGCTTCCGGTCTGTGTGTAGAGCCATTTTTGATACGCGTAAAAAATGCACGGTGTATAAGCATAAATCCCTCTGTTCTTCGCCCTGGAATCTGCCCAAAGCAGCCCGTCCACAGTAAACGTCGTCAGTTGTGTATCATCTGAAAAAAGCGCTTTGTTCGATTCTTCATTAGAAAGAAGTTCGGTAATCCCCTCCATACCGTACTCTTCCCGAATCTCTGCAAGCTTCAAAAATTCTACCGGATACCCATACGCATCTCCAACCGCACCTCCAAGCAAACATCCTCTGAAATACGCCTTACTGTTCTTCATGGAGTTCTCCCTTTCGTCTTTCAAACTATGATTCTGCTGCTTCAAGTTCAAAGCACTCTCGTATTGTCCCCTCATTACTCCGCAATCGTCACCGTCTTACTTCCACTTCCCGTATTTCCCAGCTTAAATGGTTTAGTGACGTCCACATGCCCCATCAAGGAGTCAGTATCCTCGCCGTCTAATGTAAATTTTACTTCCTGAATCGTATCGAAAGAATCGAGTAAGGTTAACACGACCTGGCTGACCAAAAGCCCCTCTTCCATCGAACCTCCGCTTAAGTTCTCACTGGAAAAATCGACAACGGCCATTCCGTCTTTTGTCTTCACGCTCCGGATTACAACATCTTGACTCAGCATTGTATCATAACCATCCAGCGGTGATTCCTTCAGCTTGGAAAGTGCTTCTGCATATACCTCCTCTGGCTTTGCCTGTAGAGAAACCTCGTATGGCTCTTGCATCTGGCTCAGCGCTTCATTCCCCGTAGCCACGTATTCATCATTTACATAGTACAGCTTTACATCATACTTTTTTACGTCCTCTGCATTTGTGTCGGCCCCTTTGCATCCTGCAGCCAAAGAAACCAGCACCGCTAAAATTATGCAAAGACTTACCATTCTCATTCTTCTATGTCTCATTTTCCGTTCACCCCGCTGTTTTCACAGCCCTTTCTTCTACAGTAACATTTCTTTATAAGTTTAAAGGCGGCCTTTCCGGGCTTATCACCTGATTGACATCAAAATAATAAGCCTTTACTTCTTCCGGCCTCACATTCATAGTATACCCGTCCAGATTGACCCTTGGCATTACGATATTATCGCCATTTACTATGAATTTCCGACTATTACCTACAGGACAGAACAAACGATAGCCACCCTTTTCAATGATATAGCGGTACCGAGGGTCCTCATTGTTCCACGAAAATCCGAAAGGCGATATGTAAATATCTGTTTTACCGATATATGGCTCAATCTTTTGTTTCCATCTGTCTGTGTCATAAATGACCTGTTTCAAGGTTGCCTTGCCATCTCGAAACCATTTGCCATTGTGCGTATAGCTATGGCATGCAAAGGTCCATCCGTTTTCTTTCATTACATCTGCAATTGCCTTTACCTGCGACTGCCATTCCGCTTCTTTTGGTAAATCATCTGTAATGCGATAGCCGAGCGCGCCCTCATATCCGGTCAATGCCATGACTCCTTTTGTCCCTCGCCATGAAAAGCTTGGGTTTTTCGTTACGAAATCATCAAGAATCGGCATCACGTCGCCATCTCTCGTCAAAACAGTCTCTCCCTTCGGCGTAATGACTTCTGTCCACACCCTGCCATCGTTCCCAAGCACAAGCCGGTTTGCAAATCCATCCGCTTTCATGTAGTCATAATAATTGACATCATCAATGGATACAATCAAAGGAATGCGTCCCGGCGGAAGGTAGATATCCTTCAAGCGAACCTCTCCCGGCTTATCTGGGTTCTGTTCAAAACACTCTTGAATCGGGTATAGTATGTATCCTCGCTCATACAAAAGCGGCAGCATTTTTTTGAATTCGTCAGCCGTTGTCATCCACATATTGTATCCTTGCGCCGAATGTCCTACGTTGTCAAATGCCAGCTTTGGATACAGAATCAAGCTGTGGAAAAACACATGATGAACGGGTCCCTCATACTTCACTAATGCATTTTTTGCCTTCGTTATTTCTTCTATTTTTAATGTGATTCGGTCAGTTTCCTCTCCCGTAATCAAATCGGATTCCTCTTGCAGGCGTACTAGTGCTTCGTCGTAATAAAAGCCCTGGTACAACTGCTCCGCTTCTTTGAGCGCAAAGGAAATTCTCGCCTGTATTTTTTCCTGCTCGCCTCCCGCAAGAGAAGAAACAGGAAAACGAAAGCTAATCACGGCGAATCCAATCACAAGCAAAGACAGCACACTGCAAGCGAGCAGGTAATGCTTCCGCTGCCAATTGCGCCTTTTCAGACCTTTTTCAGATTCATTTTCTCTGTTTTGCATCATTTTTCCGCTCCCCCATATTGCGTACATAGACCACCATTCTGGTTTACTTCACAGCGATGCAAATTATGCGTCCCTTCCAAAATTATCTAATTTTTCTACCTGTATTATAACATAAACTTTTTCTACATAGAAGAATTAACGCACTCCATAAACAAAATTGCGGTCATTTGAGAATTGCAAAAAGCTGTATAAAAACAGTATTTCTGTTACCTTATTTTCCTGTATTGTATCATAGATTTTTCCGCGATAATAGCGAGGATCAATGACTGTAATACTTTCGTAATGACCACAGAGAAACGGGACAAAGGAGTTTGCATAAGAATCTTTAATCACCATCAAGTTCTTTCCATTTTTCACAGGCGTGTGAATACGCAGTTCCCCTGTATTTCTACCCAAAAAATAAGCATACTTATCCTTTTTCCTTAAAAAAGCATCCTCATAGATAGAATGGGTGATTCGTTTTTCTGACGGTACTTCTACAAGATAGTCCGGATTTTCTTTTAGTGACCAGGAATAAATTTCATCAGCAGCTTGTTCTGCACCAAGTGCTTTGGCTTGATTTGTTCCATAAAAGCTGTTGCTAACCAAACGTACCTGAAATGCACTTCTATCAAGTGGTGCTATCTTGTTCTTTGCTGCCCAATCACGATAGACTTCATAGGCTCCAAAGGTTGTCCAGTGGTGATCATTTCTGTAATAGATTTGGATTCCATTCTCTTTTGCTGTGGTAAGCGGCTTTATTGCGTTGACCACAAGCGTCTTCTTACTTACTTTCTCAATTTCTCTTGTCAGTGCTTCCATTTCACTCGCTTCTTCAAAGGGTGGTGTAAATTCAGGAAGTTTTTTCTTCTCTACCGTGCCCGCAGAAGGAACCAGCAGAACAGAGACTGGTATCGGTGACTCAATTTCTTTCTCTATGCGCTCTAAAAAAGAACACAGCAAAATACGGTTCGCCGTCTGTTGTTTCAAATTTGGGCGCTCCATACCAATTAGGTAACCATCCCTCCCAAAATAAACCTTCCCGTTGTCTGACTTTCCAACGGCAAGATCTGCTTTCGTTTTTATCCTCATAAAACTATCCCGAAATGGAAATTGATCCGAAGCGGATTCTTCAAAAGCCTTCATCCATCGGCCATTTACAACTTCGCGTATCGTGAACTTTGGAAATACTGCAAGGCTGCGGTTCTCGGTCTCCGAAAATGCTTGCTGCGGCAACAGGTGATTATAAATTGAAAAACCTGTAATGAAGGCTAAAAATAGCCAAACTGTTATTCTATGATTATTGTTTTCATGCATAACATTACTCCTTCAAGCAAATCGTTACTTTAAAACCGAAAATATAAAAATGGATTATAGGAAGAGGATACTAAAAACGCAGTCACGAGTATTAGCAACATTACAATGCCAATGCTTTGAATTGCACCATAGGCTATATTTCTTCGCTTCGTTCCCGAAAGATACGCTCGCACTTTCTGAACTCCTCTATGCGGCAGCGATGTGACACCAATCGCCATAACAATCAGCAGCAAAAGATTGCTCTTAAGCAAATACAGCCCTTCTAAATCCACGATTGAATCTCCTGCGATTCCAAACAATGATTGCAGATATCTAAGGATTTCCTGCGGCGAATCAAAGGAGAAAATCACCCAGCTTATTACGATAAGAAAAAAAGTAATTCCATGCTGAAAAAAGGATGGCATTTTTTTCTCCCAATTCAGCAAAAATATCTTTTCTAAAATTAAAATAATCCCAAAATAAAGACCCCAAATTACGAAGTTCCAGCTCGCTCCGTGCCAAATACCTGTCAGAGCCCATACAATTAATAAGTTTAAAATTTGACGCTTCAGCCCGGTCCGGTTTCCGCCAAGCGGAATGTAAACGTATTCCCGGAACCACGTTCCGAGTGTCATGTGCCACCGTCTCCAAAAATCTGTGATACTCTTTGCCGTATACGGGTAGTTGAAATTTTCCGGAAATGTAAAACCAAACATCTTGCCTAATCCGATTGCCATATCAGAATAGCCAGAGAAATCAAAGTAAATCTGAAAGGTAAACATCAGGATACCAATCCAAGCGGATAAAACGGAAACGCCACCTGCTTGCATCCCTCCTATTTGGGAAAAAACCAAGCCGGCATAGTTCGCCAACAATACTTTTTTAGACAGCCCGCAGATAAAACGCAATACACCCTCTGAAAACAGTCCCCAAGATTCTTCTCGGTGCTCTAATTGCACTGCAATATCCGAAAACCTCACAATCGGGCCCGCAATCAGCTGTGGAAACAGTGCAACGTAGGTCCCAAAGTGAATCAAACTTTTTTGAACCTCAACCTTACCTCTGTAAAGATCAATTAAATAGGACATCGCCTGAAAGGTATAAAAAGAAATGCCAAGCGGAAGAGGCAGCGCCAGCTGTGCGATATCCATATGAAAGAAATAATTGATATTCTCAATTAAAAAATCCGCATATTTAAAGAAGCCTAACAAGCCAATATTCACAGCAACGGCAAAAAAGAGCCAAACCTTTGGCTCTTTTTCGTTTTTCTTTCGTTTTGCAGCATCTAAACGCAATCCTAAAATAAAGTTGCATAAAATAGAAAAAAACATTAGAAAAACGTAAATTGGTTCGCCCCATGCATAAAAAATGAGGCTTAGAAAAAAAAGAACCCCATTTCTCCCATTTTTAGGAATCATATAGTAGAATAAGATTGTCAGCGGTAAAAAATAAAATAAAAATACAATGCTGGAAAAAACCATATTTCTTTACTCCGTTACATATTTGTCTATAATTTCCTGTGCTTTCTGGTCATCATCAGAAACGCATAAAATAACATAGTTTCCCTTCGTTACAATAACAGGGTCCTCTAGTTTTTCCAATTCCTGCGGTACATAGTTTTCAAATCCACTTCTCTGAAAAGCAACACGTTCCGAAACTGCATCCTTCACTTTCTTCGCAGCGTCTGCTGAGGTAGCTTCCACCACAGCAATCTCTTCCGCCGTTGCACCGGTACTCCCAACCATGACCGCATTTTTCACCTCTTCTTCTGAAAGGTTATATAACGCATAAAAAATCGGAAGCTCTACTTCATTCATCTGATCCTTAAATGTAATCCCAGACTGCAATGCTTCTGCCATTTCCTCGACATTCAGCGCCACCTCTCCCTTTTGCCCGCAGGCGCAAAGCATCGCAAGTATCAAAAATAAAATTCCACTTATTTTGCAAATTTTCTTCATCATTTTTTATTTTCTCCCAAATTCCCTTCTTGTGTATGTTGTTTCAAATATTCAAGCCATTTCAGACAGTACTCTTTGTTTAAATGAACGCCATCTGTCGTCGCCGCTTCCTGCAAAGCACCATCCTCTTTTCTGACCGCTTCATTTACGCTTAGATAAATGACACCTTTTTCCGTTGCCAGTGTTTTCAGTAATTCGTTAAACCGAACAATGTTTGTGTTGTTATAAACTGCGTCCGACTGTGACTTTTCATCTGTTACCGGTAAAATTGACTGTATGTATATCGTAGCCTCCGGATTGACTTCTCTGATTAAATCAATAATCTGTCCATACTTCTGCGTAAAAATATCGGTATATACCCAACCAAGTTCATTTGCTCCAAGCATGATATAATATTTATTATACGCCTTCTCACGCAAAGCCTGCGCTATCGTTTTCATTCCGTTCTGCTCTTTTATCAATTCCTTATCAAAAACGTCTTTTACATTCAAACCTTTTGCGGTAAAGTAGCCTGCATCCGTTAAACCGGCATGCAAACGAAAGCCTTCCGTTCTTGAATCTCCTATAAACGCCGCATCCTCAAAGTAATGATTATCCACTGCTCCCAGCTCTGTCTTGGAGCTTTCTTGCTTCACCACGGGCAGCGTCTCTGCTTTTTTCTCTGGCTTAACGCTTTCAGCAGGCTTGTCCGGCAACGCCGGTGCCTTACTCTCTTCTGTTTTTATTTCTTCATTTTCTAATTCTGCTGGCTTGTCTTCTACATTTGGTGCAATTGCTTTTTTTTCCAAATCCATTGCAAAAACAGTCAATCCACACAGCAGTACTGCAATCATACCAATCATTACCGATCTTTTCAAGACGATTCTCCCCTTTATTCCATTTCTATTTTATAGACGCATCATCACGCAAAAAAGTTCTCAAGTTTCATTCTCATTTTATCACATTTTTTTCCGGAATCAAAAGGTGCTTTTTTACAATTTTTTAATCTATCCCAGCTACACTTATTAAAATCGCATAATAGAAATCAATCCTTCTATAGCACAAAAAACCGGCAGATGGCAAACGCCATCTCCCGGTAAAAATACGATATAAGGTAATATTTTTATTAACCTTCTGCTAATTTTTTATACGTTTCCAGTCTTTCTCTAGAATTCTGTTCTGCAAGGTCAAACAGCTCTTCTGCAATATCAGGGAATTCCTTTGCTAAAGAATTATACCGCACCTGATCCATGATAAAGTTACGGAAGCTTTCCTTTGGTTCTTTTGAATCCAAAACAAACGGATTTTTTCCATCTTCCTTTAGGGTCGGGTTGAAGCGATAAAGCTGCCAGTAACCGCAGTTTACAGCATCCTTGGTATTCTCCTGTGTCTTACCCATGCCCTTTTTCATACCGTGGTTGATACAAGGTGCATAGCAGATAATCAGGGATGGACCCGGATAGCTCTCTGCTTCTTTTACGGCCTTCATGAACTGGTTCTTATCGGCACCCATACCTACTTGGGCAACATATACATAACCATAGCTCATCGCCATCATGCCAAGGTCCTTCTTCTTAATTTTCTTGCCGGAAGCAGCAAACTTAGCAATTGCTCCTGTAGGAGTTGCTTTGGAAGACTGCCCGCCTGTATTGGAGTATACTTCGGTATCAAATACCAAAATATTAATGTCTTCACCCGAAGCAAGAACATGGTCTACACCGCCGTAACCGATATCATAAGACCATCCGTCACCGCCGAGACACCATACGGATTTCTTAACCAAGAAATCTTTCTTCGCAACGATTTCATCGGCAAGCTCTTTTGCTTCTCCGGATAAGGTCGCTGCTGCAATCGCGTCCATGACACGATCACTGATTTCTCTGGAGCGTGCGCCGTCATTCATAGTTTCAAGCCATTCTTCACAAGCAGCCTTCAAGCCTTCCGGAATTTCTGTTTCAAGAAGCGCCTCCATGCTGACCTTGATTTTTTCTCTCATTTGTTTTACGCCTGTCGCCATGCCCAAACCATATTCTGCATTGTCTTCAAACAAAGAGTTTGCCCAAGAAGGTCCTCTTCCATTTTCATCCTTGCAATACGGCATAGACGGCGCAGATGCACCCCAAATGGAGGAGCAGCCTGTTGCATTTGCAATCATCATGCGATCACCAAACAACTGAGTAACCAGCTTGATGTAAGGTGTTTCACCGCAACCTGCACAAGCACCGGAAAATTCAATGTACGGCTTTGCAAACTGACTTCCCTTTACGCTGTCTTTGGCCATCAAAGTATCTCTGATTGGCAGCTTCATTGCATAATTCCAGTTTTCTGCCTGTTCTTCCTGTGTTGAAAGGGCTTTCATTACCAAAGCCTTATTCGGTGCCGGACAGATATCTGCACAATTTCCGCAGCCTAGGCAGTCCATAGGGGAAATCTGAATTTTATATTCAAGACCTTCCAAGCCTTTTCCTTTTGCCGCAACGGTATTGAAGGTTGCCGGAGCACTTTTCTTTTCATCCTCGGTTACAAGAATTGGACGAATCGTAGCATGCGGACATACGAAAGAACACTGATTGCATTGGATACAATTGTCAGAAATCCACTCAGGAACGTGTACCGCAACGCCTCTCTTTTCAAAAGCTGCTGTTCCAGATGGGAATGTACCATCTTCAATGCCTTCAAATGCGCTGACCGGAAGATCGTCTCCTTCCTGACGGTTCATCGGAATCAGAACCTCTGCAATAAATTCCGGCAAATCTGCCTTTGCACTGTCAGCATCCTTTGCCTCTGCCCAGGAAGCAGGAATTTCTACCTTATGCAGTCCATTTACACCTACATCAACGGCATCCTGATTCATCTTAACGATTTTTTCACCCTTTTTGCCATACGTCTTAACAATGGATTCTTTCAAGTAATCAATTGCTTCATTTACCGGAATTACGTCTGCAAGCTTAAAGAATGCGGATTGCATAATCATGTTAATACGATTACCTAAACCGATTTTTTCTGCCATATCCACCGCATCAATGGTGTAGAAATTGATGTTATTCTTTGCAAGGTACTGTTTCATGCCTGCAGGAAGGTTTTCTTCAAGTCCCTGCATATCCCAGTTACAGTTCAATACAAAGTTTCCATTCTTTTTCAAGCCCTTTAATACGTTGTACTGGTGTACATAAGCCTGGTTATGACATGCTACAAAATCTGCTTCATTAATCAGATAAGTAGACTGTATTTTATTCTTTCCAAAACGCAAGTGAGAAATGGTTACACCGCCGGATTTCTTAGAGTCATAAGCAAAATAACCCTGTGCATACAAATCAGTTTTGTCTCCGATAATCTTAATTGCCTGTTTGTTTGCACCAACTGTACCGTCGGAACCAAGTCCCCAGAACTTACATCTTACTGTACCTGCCGGCTCTGTCGCAATATCAACGGTAGGAAGTGATGTATTCGTCAAATCATCCACGATACCAATTGTAAACTGGTCTTTTGGCTGCGCTGCCTTTAAGTTATCAAATACCGCTACAATCTGGCCCGGAACGGTATCTTTTGAACCAAGTCCATATCTTCCGCCATAAACCTCCGGTGCATTTTCTTCTCCGTAATACATAGTCTTAAGGTCCATATAAAGCGGATCACCCATTGCACCCGGTTCTTTTGTTCTGTCAAGTGCTGCGATTCTCTTCACGGTCTTCGGCATGATGGCTTTCAAATATTCCGGAGCCCAAGGTCTGTACAGACGAATCTTTACCAAACCGATTTTCTCGCCTTTTTCCAAAAGAACATTCATCGTTTCTTCAATCGTCTCACAGACAGAACCCATTGCTACGATTACATTTTCTGCATCTGGGGCACCAACATAATCAAACAAATGGTATTCTCTTCCTGTCACCGCAGAGATTTTCTTCATATAATCGTCTACGATTGCAGGGAGTTCCTGATAAAATTTATTGGCAGCTTCTCTTGCCTGGAAGAAGATATCCGGGTTTTGCGCGGTTCCTCTGATTACAGGATGTTCAGGGTTTAAGGCGTTGTCTCTAAATCTCTGTACCGCTTCTAAATCGGCCATTTCCTTGAAATCCTTATAGTCAATCAGCTCAATCTTCTGAATTTCATGGGAAGTTCGAAAACCGTCAAAGAAATGTAAGAAAGGAACTCTGCCCTTGATTGCAGCAAGGTGAGCAATTCCGCCGAGGTCCATAACTTCCTGTACGGAACAGGAGCAAAGTAATGCAAAACCGGTCTGTCTTGTTGACATAACATCGGAATGGTCTCCGAAGATACATAGAGCATGCGCAGCTAACGTTCTCGCTGTTACATGGAATACGCCAGGCAGCAATTCGCCGGCAATCTTATACATATTCGGAATCATCAACAGAAGTCCCTGAGATGCCGTATAAGTCGTCGTCAAAGCACCCGCAGCCAAAGAGCCGTGCACTGTACCTGCTGCACCTGCTTCAGATTGCATTTCTACAACCTTAACCTCTTGTCCGAAGATATTCTTTTCGCCATGTGCGGCCATTTCGTCCACAACTTCTGCCATAGGGGACGAAGGTGTAATTGGATAGATTGCTGCTACATCAGTGAAGGCATAAGAGACATATGCCGCAGCAGAGTTTCCATCCATGGTTTTCATTTTTTTACCCATGATATACTTCTCCTTTGTTATAAATTTTATTGAATATTGTTTTTTCACTAGCTAACCATCATGTGAACGAACATATACATACAAGATTTATTATAGTACGAAAAAGTCGAATAATCAAGGCTAGGAATCCAGGCAAAATAAAGTTTTATCAATTCCGTAAATTTTTAAGTTTTCTGTCTTTTTATTCTAAGGTTTACTTAATTTTTTCTTGTCAAATTCAATTTTATCTATAAAAATTATACTAAATCTATTCTCTTCCCTCCCTAAAACCACATAAAATCGCCCTTTTCTGCCTTTGAGAAAATATCGCCCTTTTGTACAAATTCTAAAGTTTTTTTCGGTAAAATTGACTTTTCTCCGTAAATCTCCTATCAGCAATGCGCGCAAATTTCCACCGCATTATAAATCTGCTTAAAGCAGCCTTTTAGAAGAAGTAATTCCGCTGTTTTTCTCAATATTTATTTCCTCTATTCCACAAAAGTAATTGTTAAAAATTACAATGTTGTTTATAATACTATATATAGAAAGGTAGGTTGCACGAATGAGTCGACTCAGAGAAATCCTTAAGGACAAAGAATATATAAAAGCAAGTATTTTCATATCCGTCACGGCGGTTAGTCTATATATCATTTACCTGATTATCTCCAATTTTTCATCTATTATTACAAGTATCAGCGCAGCAATCGGGAGCCTGGCCGCGGCATTTTCACCGCTGCTCATTGGTCTTTTACTTTGTTATATTTTAAGCCCGCTTGTGGAAACCATTGACCGCCAGCTGATTTGTAAGCTTTTCGTTCCAAAAACACAGGATCCGATTTTGCTTGAACGCTTTTCAAAACGAACTAGAATTTTCAGTATTCTTTTGACATTCCTTTTGATTTTGAGCGTACTTTTTCTTGTTTTATATGCGTTCACCGTATTAATTTTGGGACAGGTTGTATTCTACAGTCTGGAAAGTATGGTCAACAATCTTGTACTTTATTTTACCGAATATGAAAAAGTAATTTATGATATCCTTCAAAAAATACCGAGCAGCGGTCTTGATACAAACTGGCAGGAAACCATCAACCATATTCTAACTTGGTTTTCCCATATCTTTAATGCAAATGCCGCAGTCAGCTTTATTGCGAACCTAGGCAACAGTATTTTAAATTTTGCGCTGGGTGCCGTTGTTTCTTTTTACCTGTTGAAAGATCGTGACTTCTTCCTGCGCTTATGGAGAAAAACCTTACATCTGCTTCTTCCAATGGAGCAAAGCTCTAAGTTTAGTGAAACACTGAGAGATATCGACGTTGTTATTTCTCGTTTTTTACGCGGTCAGCTACTTGACGGCCTTATTATTGCAATCCTATCCTCTGTCGGCCTTACGATGGTCGGACTTGATTTTGCAGTCTTTATCGGCTGTTTTGCAGGGGTTGCAAATATCATTCCGTATTTTGGTCCTATTTTAGGGATGATTCCCGCTGCAATTGTCGGATTGTTAAGCGGCAGCCCAAGTCAGGCTGCATTCGCGATTCTGGTCTTATTTATCATTCAGCAAGTAGATGGTGCCATTATTTCACCAAAGGTAGTCGGTTCGAGCACAGGACTGCACCCCGTCTTCGTATTGGTTGCAGTAACGGTGGGCGGTTATTACTGGGGCATTTTAGGCATGCTTTTAGCAGTTCCAGTTACCGCAATTCTCAAACTTTTTTTAATGAAAAAATTACATGAATTAGATTGATATAAAAACAATATTCATTCTCGCAATTTCCCATTTTTACAAAAATATATCTTGATTTTACCCCATTTATAGAATATAAATGGGGTTTTTCTTCTTTTTTCTCTGAATTTTTCATAATTTTCTTTACAAGTTATCTTCCCGTATATATACTGTTGATATTAATTAACTCTTATCTTATTTTGTGAACTAGAAAGGACGAACTCTATGCCAAAAAAAGGTATGTATCCGGAAGTTGACTTGATCCTAAAAACCCACGAATTAAGACAGTCAGCAATCATTTCCATTTTGCAAGATGTGCAAAAACAATACCGATACCTTCCCCCTGAAGTTTTGACCTATGTAGCTCGCCAACTGGATTTAAGTGAAGCGAAAGTTTACAGTGTCGCTACTTTCTACGATAATTTTTCTTTAGAGCCAAAAGGGAAATTTTTAATTAAAGTATGTGACGGCACTGCCTGTCATGTCCGCAAATCAGTTCCGATTTTAGAAGAGCTGCGAAAAGCACTGGAATTGAGTGAAAAGAAACACACAACAGATGACATGAATTTTACAGTGGAGACCGTTTCCTGCCTTGGCACCTGCGGACTGGCACCAGTTCTTACCGTGAACGACAAGGTATACCCTGCTATGACCCCGGAAAAAACACGTTCACTGCTTAAGCAGTTGAGAGAGGAGGTCATCGAATGAGAATTCCGTCACTTGCCGCCTTTCAAAAAAGGCAGATGGACTGTGCAAAAGCATTGAAGCTTGAGCATAAAAAAATATTGATTTGCGGCGGCACCGGCTGCGTCGCGGGTGGTTCTCTTGATATCTATGCAGCATTTCAAGAATTGATTCAAAAGGGACATTTTTCGTTTGTTGATGTCCAGCTTGAAAAGGAAGAAGCGCCTCATGTATCAGTAAAAAAAAGCGGATGTCACGGTTTCTGCGAAATGGGGCCGCTTGTACGCATCGAACCTTATGGAATCCTATATGTAAAGGTTACGAAAGAAGATGTCCCTGAAATTTTTCAAGAAACCATCCTAAAAGGAAAACCCGTAAAGCGCCTTCTATACCATTTTAATGGAAAAAATCATACAACGGAAAAGGATATCCCGTTTTATAAAAAGCAACGAAGAGAGGTTTTACAGCACTGTGGTCTTATTGATGCTGAATCCATTGAGGAATACATCGGCATTGGTGGCTATACCGCATTTACAAAGGCACTGTTTCAAATGAGCAGCGATGAGGTCATTGAAGAAGTCGTCCTTTCCAAGCTTCGAGGAAGAGGCGGCGGTGGCTTCCCTACCGGAAAAAAATGGATGCAGGTAGCACATCAAACGGAAACGATTCGGTATATTGTCTGTAACGGGGATGAGGGAGATCCAGGCGCGTTTATGGACCGAAGTGTTATGGAAGGTGACCCTCATCGGATGCTTGAAGGAATGCTCATCGCCGCTGTTGCAGTACGCGCAACAGAAGGCTTTATCTACGTTCGTGCCGAATATCCTTTGGCGGTTACCCGCCTTCGCAACGCGATTGAACAAGCAAGGGATTGGGGCCTTCTCGGAGAAAATATTTTAGGCTCCGATTTTAGCTTTGATATTAAAATCAATCAAGGAGCCGGCGCCTTTGTCTGTGGCGAGGGCAGTGCTTTAACCGCCTCGATTGAAGGTGACCGCGGCATGCCTCGTGTAAAACCGCCGAGAACCGTTGAACAAGGCTTGTTTAGCAAGCCAACGATATTAAATAATGTAGAGACTTTCGCAAACCTTCCAAGCATTATTTTAAAGGGAAATGAATGGTTTCGCTCTATGGGCACACCAAACAGCCCCGGTACAAAAGCATTTGCCTTGACGGGTAACGTCAATAATACGGGATTAATTGAAGTTCCGATGGGCACAAATCTAAGAGAAATCATCTATGAAATCGGCGGCGGCATCAAAAACGGAAAAGAGTTTAAAGCCGTTCAAATTGGGGGTCCTTCCGGCGGATGCCTATGTCTTGACAAGGAGCATCTTGACCTTCCTCTCGACTTTGACTCCTTGAAATCAGCCGGTGCCATGATTGGCTCCGGCGGGCTCGTTGTCATGGACAGCGATACCTGCATGGTTGAGGTTGCACGCTTCTTTATGAGCTTTACGCAGCGAGAATCCTGCGGAAAATGTGTACCATGCAGAGAAGGCACCCTTCGTATGCTGAATATCCTAGAAAATATCACAAAGGGAAAAGGAACGCTTGAAGACCTGGATCTTTTAGAGGAATTGGCAGAAACTATTACAGATACTGCACTCTGCGGGCTTGGAAAAACAGCTTCTCTCCCAGTAATCAGCACTTTAAAGTATTTTCGTGATGAATACCTTGCTCATATTGTGGATAGAAAATGTCCGACAAAAACCTGCAAGTCGCTCTCTTCTTATGCTATCATCGCTGAAAAATGTAAGGGATGTTCTAAATGTGCACGAACCTGTCCAGTTACTGCCATTAGCGGTACAATCAAAGAACCTTTCGTCATTGACCAAGCAAAATGTATAAAGTGCGGTGCCTGCAGAGACGCTTGCAGCTTTGCAGCCATTGAGGAGGTGTAACAAATGATGAGTAAAATTTCAACAACAAGTCATGATGAATATATGTGGATTGACGGACTGAAGGTAAAGTTGGACGGCGAAAAAAACATATTGAAGGTGATTCGAAAAACAGGAATTCACCTGCCTACTTTTTGTTATCACTCTTCTCTCAGTACCTATGGGGCATGTCGTATGTGTGTCGTAGAGGATGAAAGAGGTACTGTTATGGCAGCCTGCTCTACGCTTCCGAAAAACGGAATGTCTATAAAGACAAACACAAAGAAGCTGTTGAAACACCGCCGCATGATTCTTGAATTAATTTTGGCAAACCATTGCAGAGACTGCACCATATGTGAAAAGAATGATGATTGCGAGCTCCGGTCCCTTTCCGCGCGTCTGGGAGTCAAGCAGATTCGTTTTGATAACAATCGGGAAATACAGCCAATCGATCACTCGAGTCCCTCTATCATTCGTGACCCAAGTAAATGCATCTTATGCGGCGACTGCGTTCGTGTATGTTCTGAAACGCAGGGCATGGGTATTCTTGATTTTGCACACCGCGGTGCTGACATTCAGGTGACGACGGCCTTCAATAAAAAACTAAGTGAAACCGATTGTGTTTCCTGCGGACAGTGTGTTGCAGTCTGTCCTACGGGTGCTTTGGTCATCAAATCAGAAACACAAAAAGTTTGGGATGCGTTACTTGATCCTGCTAAACGAGTTGTCTCTCAGATGGCACCAGCCGTTCGTGTCGCACTTGGAGAGGAATTTGACCTTCCTGCAGGCGAACTTGTCACAGGAAAGGCATTTGCCGCACTAAACCGTCTGGGATTTGATTATGTTTACGATACAAGCTTATCCGCAGATATGACTGTTGTAGAGGAAGCCAATGAGTTTCTGCGACGTCTGCAGGATGGAGGCCCCTTTCCGATGTTCACCTCCTGCTGTCCTGCATGGGTAAAGTTCGTAGAAAGCAAGCACCCTGACCTCCTCGACAATATATCTACCTGTAAATCCCCTATGCAAATGCTCGGTGCCGTTTCAAGAAATCACTTTCTCCAGCCGGAGTGGAATGAAAAAGAAACCGTTATGGTTGCCGTTATGCCTTGCACTGCGAAAAAGGCCGAAGTGGCAAGACCGGAGTTTACACACGATGGAAAACGCGATGTCGATCTTTGCATTACAACACAGGAGCTTGCCTATATGATTCAGGAAGCCGGAATTGATCTCTCTAATCTCACACCAGAATCTCCGGATATGCCTTTTGGGCTTGCATCTGGTTCCGGGCTTTTATTTGGTGTAACGGGAGGCGTTGCAGAAGCAGTGATTCGTCGTTGCATTGCAGAAAAAACCTCGGAATCGCTTCAAGCAATCTCTTACTGCGGCGTAAGGGGAATGGACGGAATCAAAGAAGCAACTATTGAGGTCGGGGATCGTGAAATCCGCATTGCGGTTGCACATGGTCTGCATAATGCGGATGAATTAATTAAGCAAATGAAAAGCGGTAATATCTATTATGATTTCATTGAAGTGATGGCTTGCCCGGGTGGATGCGTCTGCGGAGGCGGACAGCCGATTGCGAAGAGAAGGTTGACTCGTGAAAAAAGAACGGAAGGCATCTATAATGCCGACGGAATTGCTCAACTCAAATACTCTGATGAAAATCCCCAGGTAAAGAGCCTTTATTCCGCGATGAAACCGGAAGATGTGCATCACCTTTTGCACGTTCATTATCCAAAACCCCTTGGAGAAGAATCACTTTAAAAAGAATTAGAAAACCAAGCTTCTCTGTTTTCTGAGCTGCTGAACACCGTTCTTTATGAAAGAAAAAGGCATCTGCAATCCGTTTTTCGGTTTGCAAATGCCTTTTATTGATTCATTCTCTTATTCTATCTTTAGTTTTAAGAAGCAGCTTCCATACTTTCCGCCATTTTCATATAATCGACTACATTTGCATCTTTCGGAATGGAAGTATCAACTTTTTCCGTTGTAACTTCTGATTTTGCTTTTGCATTCATCTGAATATCCATTGAATCAGGGATACTCATTACTAAATTGCAAGTGGAATTTAGCGCATCACCGTTCATATCCATGCTCATCGTGATTGCTTCGGTAGCGATAGAAAGCTTTACTTTTGTATTTCTTGCTTTCCCATTCCTTTCATCAATCTGAATCGTGCACGAAAAATCAAGTTCCTGCAATTCTTTCATCTCTTCTTTTGAAAATCCAATTTCTTCTGCGTATTTGGAAAGTGCAGCACTGAATGTCTTTCCGTCAAGAGTTAGGGTATGTGTATTTCCCACTGTTTTAAAGGCCTGATCGCCCGCTAGTTCTTTTGCAACAGCATACATACCTTCTACATCTTTATAAGTATCTATTGTAAATGTATCAGAAAGTCCCGTAATCAGCTGTGTTAGAATGTCTGCCAAATTTACGTTTCCTGCAAAGCCTTTGCTCATGTCAATAATCTCTTGATAATCAATTCCTGCTTCTTTGTAAATTTCATTCATATCCATCTTATACCAGGTATCTTTATCAACGTCTTTCCCAAGAAAGCCCATAGCCGTAGACATGATTGGACTTTTCATATACATCACGCCACTGTCATCCATTTTAATCTGCATTTCTAAATTTTTAAAGTTTCCTAATATGGAAGACATCAAGGCTTTATCTTCGTCTGTCATCTGCTGACTCTTCAATAAAGAATCAAAATTTAAAGCTAATTTCATTGTAAGATCTGCATTCATCATCTGCTGTAAACCAGTATAACTGCCGGAGATTCCTATGTTGATTTTTTCTGCTTTCTTCTCTCCCTCTGCTAATGGAGATGTAACTTCTACTTTTCCATCCAAGGTACCTGTAGTCTTATAGGTTTTTTCCTGGTCATATTCTGTCTCATACGGCATGCTTAAATAAGAAAAATCTTTATCTGCATCCTTAAAAACCTTGTTAAAATCAATGATAATCACGGCTTTGTTTGCATTGTCCCAACCTACGGAATATCCAAAGGCTTCTGCAATGGAACGAGTAGAGACATAAATTCGGTTGCTCTTCTGATCTACAAAAGGAGCGACATCCATTTCCTTATTTTCTGTCTTCTCGCCTTCTTTCACTTGAAGCTTTGTGCTTCCTTCTGTGAAAGAAATGCTTTTATCGCCCAAAACTGCCGTTACATTTTCTTTTTGTTGGTCATATTCAACTTCCGCATTTACTTTTTCTAAAATAGAGCGGAACGGTACCATAACGCGGCCCTCTACCATTTTTGGTACTGCATCAGTGAAGTCAATCATTTCACCATTCAGCTGAACCTGTACTCGTGTTGATGATTTTGCTTCTGCCGCAAATGCCATGATACCACTGGAACATACCATCGACAAAACTAAAACGAAAGCAAATGCTTTCTTCAGTGTACGTTTCATTTCTTTTCCCCCTTATCAATACACTTATTATCTTAACCCCAATCAATCTATAAAAAGGAGCTTCTTTTTAGTGTAACAGATATCTAGAACGCATTCAACCTAGACCTTTCTTTTTCCTTCATTTATTGCTCCGAGGTTTCCTCTGCCTGCTTGCCCTGGTGCGTATACAGAATCCCGCATACAACTGCCGTAAGTGGAATTGTCAAAAGAATCGCCGTACTTCCGACAATCGCCTGCAATATCTCTGCTATAATTTGCTCTCGATTCAAAAGCTCCGTCATAGAACTTGTGTAAGTAATCAGAAGTAAAACACTGGAAAAAGAACTCCCAATATATGCCAGAACGAGTGTATTTGCCATAGTTCCCATAATGTCTTTCCCAATCGTCAAGCCGCTTTTTACTAGTTTTTGAAACGATATGTTCTCCATATGCTGCTGTATTTCATAGAGCGACGAAGAGATATCCATAGCAACGTCCATAACCGCTCCCATTGCGCCA
This sequence comes from uncultured Anaerovorax sp., assembly GCA_963521065.1. Lineage (GTDB taxonomy): Bacteria > Bacillota > Clostridia > Peptostreptococcales > Anaerovoracaceae > IOR16. Next base: position 74,117 of record CAUQTI010000008.1, read on the forward strand.
ATTACAATTGCTCCAAAGATAACTGCCTTTAAGTCGATGGGATTATCAATATTCATCATGTGCAGATAAACGGAGTGTTCATCTACATAGCCGCTCATATATAAAAAGCGATCCATTCCAACGGTTAAAAGTGCGGAAATTATCACTCCGAAGGTGCATCCACAAATCGTAGCCACGGTTTTTTTCCCAAGCCCATTCACGAGGAGGAGTGTCATTACAATCGTATAAATACAGGTGAGAAGCGATGTGATATAAATATTATATCCATTTAATACCGATGGAATAAAAACAGCAAAGACTGCCAGACAGGTCAACGACAGCGATAAAATTGTATTAATCCCTTTTTTTCCGCCTAATACAATCAAAAGTACAAAAAACAGGATTACAAGCCATATAATCGTATTTAATCTCGCGAAATCGCCGAACACCCACTCCGTACCAAACTCCTCTGAAGGATAGTTATAAATAATTACCTTATCCCCTTTGGCAATTTCCTTTAGCGGCGCGTAGGATTCATCAAGAATCTGAGAAACTGTAACAGTCTCTCCCTTTTGCACTCCATTGAGTATCTTACATTCAAAAACGATGGCCCGATTTTTAAATTCCTGCCCTCCAAGTGAATAGTCCTTCTGCTGCTCCCCAGTCACTTGAACAACTTTTGCTTTGGCCGCTGCAGAATCACCTTCTGAAAACAACTCCAAATTATTACTTACAATACGGTTCCCAATCAAAATCAGCAGGACAGATATTACAAGCGTAAGAATCCATACCGCATCATTTACTCTCTTCTTTTCTAACCTCATAGTATCTCCTATCTTAGGCTTTTATCCTTCTGCACTCAAAATTTAAAATCTCCGTTATTATAACTTTTTTTGTTTTCCCCTGTCAAGATGCGGGGAAAATGAAACCGGCGAATCAACTGCTTAACTTTTCCAAAGAGTCCCGTCTTCTGCTTTTAAATCTTGCCAAATAGAAAACCGATACATCCGTTTTCCAGGCTGAATGTACCGGTTTTCTATTTATATATTTGGATGAGAGTATAAAAGGTATCTTGATTATAGAGTAATTACAGTTCCAGTCTTTCCTTCTAGTGCATCGACTGCCTTATATAAGGAAGTGATAATCGCTTTCTTCCCAGGATTTGCTTTTGCAAATTTCACGGCTGCCTGTACTTTTGGAAGCATGCTGCCTGGTGCAAAATGACCCTCTTCGATATATTTTTCAGCTTCAGCCACTGTCAGGTTTGCTAGGTTTTTCTGATCTGGCTTATTGAAATTAATTGCCACCTGCTCTACCTCTGTCAGAATCATCAGCGCATCTGCTCCGGTTTGTTCTGCCAAAAGCTCTGCCGCAAAATCCTTATCAATAACAGCTGCAACGCCTTCTAAGCCCTGCTCTGTTTCGATAACCGGAATTCCGCCACCGCCGCAAGTGATAACAATTGTAGAATTCCAAAGTCTATTTACAGAATCAATTTCACAAATTTTAGATGGAATCGGGGAAGCAACTACGCGACGGAAGCCTCTTCCTGCATCTTCCTTCATCGTATATCCCTTCACTTCCATTTCCTTTGCTTCTGCTTCAGAATAGAAAGGGCCAATCGGCTTTGTCGGATTTTTAAATCCCGGATCTTCCTTATCAACAACCATTTGGGTTACTAAAGTTACAACCGGAATATCTTTGCCAACCTGGTTCAGAGCCTCTTTTAATCCCTGCTGAATATGGTATCCAATATAGCCCTGACTCATTGCGCCGCAAACGTCAAACGGCATAGCCGGTGTAACATCTTTTGCAGCTTCGGATGCCAGCAAAATTCTTCCTACCTGCGGGCCATTTCCATGAACAACTGCAATTTCATGTCCCTGTTTTACAATTTCGGCAATGTATTTACAAGTTTTTTTAACTACATCAAGCTGAGCCTCTGCCGTTGCAGGACCTTTTGAATCCTGTAATGCATTTCCGCCCAAAGCAATTACTAATTTTTCTTTCATTTCATCCTCCATTTAAGTGCTTTTCTTTTTCCTGGTAAAAAGCAACTTTTGCTTAATCTCTGTTAATCGGCATGCTCATGCATCTTGGGCCACCTCTGCCTCTTGAAATTTCAGAGCTAGGGATGGTGAGAACCTTAATTCCGTAGTTGGATAGAATCTCATTCGTAATATAATTTCTGTCGTAGGTAACTACTACGCCAGGAGCGATTGCCAGGGTATTAGAACCGTCGTTCCACTGCTCTCTTTGTGCAGCCATTAAGTCGTTGCCTCCGCAGCGAATCAATTCTACAGCAGGGAGCTTTAGCTCAGATTTCAACAGGTTAGTTAATGTATCTGTTACCGATACAAATTCTAATGCTCCATCTTTGCCCAAAGTGATTTCGTACAGATGCAATGGGCCCTCAATTTCCGGATGAATGGTAAATTTATCATAATCCACCATCGTGAATACCGTATCCAAATGCATAAATGCACGGCGCTTTGGAATATCAAATACTAAAACTTTCTTGAAGCTATTTTCACTTTTAAGAACATTTTCTGCCAGAATACTGATTGCTTCTGCCGAAGTTCTCTGCGAAAGTCCAATTGCTAAGATTTCAGGTGAAAGAACTAAAATATCTCCGCCCTCAATTGGATTTGGACCTTCGTGCTGATACCAAAGCTGTGTTCCCTCCGGCATCAGTTCTTTATTGTTCTCAAAGACATATTTCAGCATAAGAGATTCTCTTCTTCTCGCCTCTGTGTGCATACAATTCACAGAAACACCATTTCCGATGCTGGCACCGGGGTCTCTTGTGAAATATAAGTTCGGCATTGGATCCGTATAGTACGGGTATCCTTCTGCAATAATCCCTGCGAAAGAATTTGGTGCTTTTACCTGTACATCCGTTTTCTTAATGCCTTTCATGCATTGGCTAACCATATCTTCAACAGATTTATCCATCAGCCATTCCAAAATTACGTCCTTTGCATAAGGAGAAACAATATTGCTTTCCTCAACAAAATCCCTTGCAAAGCGTCTTCTTACTTCGTTGTCCCGTAAGGCTTTTACCACTTCATGCTCGCAGTAGACAACCTCCACACCATTTTCTCTAAGTACATCAGCAAAGCAATCATGCTCATGCTGTGCAACCTTTAAGTAAGGGATGTCATCGAACAACAGCCGCTCAAAATTATCTGGAACTAGGCCTTCAACTTCCTGTCCCAGCCTATGCAGCATTACCTTATTTAATTTTCCGATTTCGGAATAAATATTAACTCCCTGTTTCATTCTGTCACCATTCCTTCTATTACTGCAAACCGGAAGACTCCCGCTCTTCCGGCCTGCTACATATTCAGGTTTACAGCTATGCATCTGCTGTGAATCATTGTTTCACAGCAATCAAATGGATTATGCCATTGTTGCTACGATAACCGCTTTGATGGTATGCATTCTATTCTCTGCTTCGTCAAATACAACAGAGTGCTTGCTTCTGAATACTTCATCCGTAACCTCACGAATGTCATATCCTTTCTCTTTCTGTGTTTTTGCCATTGTTGTTTCAAAATCATGGAAAGAAGGCAGACAGTGCAGGAATAATACATCTGGATTCTCTGTTTCCTTAATCATTTCCATAGTTACTTTATATGGAGTCAGCAAACGAACTCTTTCCGGAATCTGGTCTTCTTCTCCCATAGAAGCCCAAACGTCAGTGTAAAGAACGTCAGCACCCTTTAAGCAGGAAGCATCGTGGCACACTTCAATGGTTGCACCAGTTTCCGCTGCAACTGCTTTTGCGCCTGCCAAAACGTCTTCGTCTACCTTTAATTCTTCTGGACCGTATGCAACGAAATGCATACCCATTTTTGCACAGCCATACATCCATGCATAGCTCATGTTGTTACGGATGTCACCGCAGAATACTACTTTTACCTGATTTAACGGCTTGGAGCAATGCTCTTCAATCGTCAATAGGTCAGCTAAAATTTGTGTCGGATGGTCAACATCTGTCAATCCGTTCCATACTGGTACGCCGGAGAACTTTGCCAAGTCTTCTACAACCTTCTGATCGAAGCCTCTGTATTCAATTCCATCATAGAATCTTCCCAAAACTTTTGCAGTATCTTCCAAGGATTCTTTTTTACCCATCTGAGAGCTTCCGCTGTCAAGGAAAGTAACGCCTGCACCTTCTTCCATAGCAGCAACTTCAAATGCGCATCTTGTTCTTGTTGATCCTTTTTCAAACAGCAATACGATAGTCTTTCCCTTAAGCACATGGTTTACAACTCCGGCTCTTTTCTTTGCCTTCAAATCATGTGACAAGTCGAGCATATATCTGATTTCGCTAGGAGTGAAATCCATCAATGTTAAAAAACTTCTTCCTTTTAAATTTACTGCCATTTTCTCTACCTCTCTCATTCTTTCATTTTAGGTTATAGCTTAGCGTACCAATATCCCAATACATGTATATAAATATACAAAGTACATTCTCGTTTTTTCCATGTATTAGTTTGATACATCTTTAACAAAATCATACTATATTTGTTTTAAAAATAAAGTACCAGTCACATTATTTTTGCGTGTGCCAGTTAGAATTCCCGCTATTTCATGCTTTTATCACAAATTTTATCACTTTTTATTATTCTATCCTTATCATTTCGGGAAATTCGACTCAAATTCAATCTTTTTCCAAACTTTTTTCCATTGCTTTTAGCAGCAGCTCCATTCCTTTTTCGATTTGCTCCAAGCCTGGATAAGAGTAGTTCAACCGTATGTACTGCTCGCCCTTTGTTCCGTATGGAAAAAATACATTACCCGGAATAAAGCGCACACCCTTTTTCCCTGCCAGTTCAAGCAAATGATTCAAATTCATATTTTCCGGAAGCTTGCACCAAATGTAGACCCCCCCCTCTGGTTTTCGAAACGTTACCCCTAATTTTTCTGCACGTTTCAGACATTCACACATCTTATCCCGTTTCTTGCGATAGGATTCACAGATTCGTTTTAAGTTCTTCTGATACATTCCATTTTTCATATAAGTACAAAGCAGACGTTGAGACAAGCTGTCAAAGCTAATCAAACGCAGAGAAATTAAGTGGCTGAGGTTTTTAATAACGACTCGGGGAGCCACAACAAAGGCTACTCGGATTCCAGGGGCAAAGGTCAATGCAAAGGAATAAATATAAATCACAGAATTAAAGGTATCTAATGCTTTAAGGGAAGGGGTTTGTTTTTGCTGGTAACAAATTTCAGAGGCGCCGTCGTCTTCAATAATCGGAACGTGATACTGGTATGACAGCTTAAGAAGTGCTTTTCTTCTCCGAAGACTCATAATAACGCCAGTCGGATCATGATAACTTGAATTTGCATAAATAAATTTAGGGCGGTATTTAACAATCAAAGGCTCAAGGCAGTCTGTGAGCATGCCTTCCTCGTCCACCGGCACGGTAATCACTTTTGCACCAGCCAAACGAAGCTCACGGAAAACATCAGGAGAAATCGGCTCTTCCGTAATGACCACATCGCCGTCCTCAATAAACAGCTCCGTCAAATAGTCAATCGCCTGATTGGTTTCTGACACAATCTGAATTTCTCCATGCTTCGCATGAATTCCTTTCCCCTGCAAAAATACAGAAATTACCTGCCGCAGCTCAAACAATCCCTGATAAGGTGTGTACGCATACAGATCATCCTTGCTCTCTTTCGAATGCGCAATTAATTCTTCTAAAATCAACCCTAAATCAGCACCGTAATAAGATTCCGGTGCTGCAATACCCCCAGCAAAAGAAATATTCGCCTTGTCATAAGACCTGGAAAACAAATCATCAAAGGTAGTCTCCAATTCTAATACCGGCTGCCGAATCAAACGCGGCCAAGTAATCTTTTCGCCTTTTTTCAGTTCCTTTCGCGTCTCTTCTCCCTCTTTTTTGGTAAGCTCAAATTCCTCTTTACTGTGATACGTCACGCGATAGCCTTTTCCCTGGGAAGCACTGATCAATCCATCTGCCTTTAAGTCGTTGTATGCTTTAATAATGGTATTTCTGTGCACATCGACAATCCTGGCCATAACACGCTCAGAAGGGAGTGAGGAGCCATCTTCCAGCTCCCCTTTTAATATCATCTCTTTTACCTGATTTTTTATCTGCCGGTAAATCGGTGTTTGACTCCGGTGATTAATCGTTATATTCATTTTCTACTTTTATCCTTATTAAAGTACTCATTCATTAACTTCTGTGCAAGAAACTTTTGTGCGTTCGCTTTCATGGACAGGTTTGCAATCAGCATAAACAGCTCTGTTGTATCATCATCGGCCAATTCATCGTCACTTAAATTCTTTTTAATGCGGTCGATGTCTCCCGTTACTTCTTTCAGCAATTCGTCTTGCTCCCGTCGGTATAAATCCAAAATGTGATCGTAAATCCTCTGGAAATCAAATTTTTCATCAAACTCCGAATTATAATTTTCAATCAAAGGTGCCATTAAGAGTTGAATTTCTTCCATTTGAAACGTGCCCTTCAAATAGAAAATCAAAGTTAGTAAAATAAGATGATCCTTCGTATAGCGCTTATTTTTAGGCCTTGGTATCAAATGATGCTTCACATAATTGGAAACCATTGTTTTTGTCATTATCTGGTCTTTTTCCTCTTTTTGGTAAGCATTCAAATTCTTATTGATAAATAGAACAGCCTGATCCATATAAAGCTCCATATCGGGGAAGTCTTCTCCAGAAATCACACCTCCTTTTACAAAGTTTTCAGCCGTTTGCTTTATAAATTCCTCATATCTCATACCCGCACTCCTTTTCATGCACTCGCTCAATCCGTTTTCATAACCTTATTATATAGTTTCAAATAACCGATGTCAACGTTCTATGAATCACAATTTTTTTATTAATGGAAGGAAAGATTTAGGATATTCTAATCATACCGCATTTACTTGCTTATATCAAAAACTTTCTATTATTTTTTTTGTTTATTTGTTGCATAATTATTTTCATTTATGTATAATTATACACGAATTATTTGCATGTACAGGAAAAGAAAGGAAAAAAACATGGAAGGTTTACTATATTTGGAAGATGGAACCGTCTTTCACGGAAAAGGCTTCGGCTTCCCAAAAACCTCAATCGGTGAATTAGTATTCAATACGGCTATGACGGGCTATCAAGAAATCTTGACAGATCCATCTTACAGCGGACAAATTATTAATTTTACTTACCCCTTGATTGGAAATTACGGCATCGCTCAAGATGAGAATGAATCGAAAGAAATTTGTGCATTTGGCGTCATTGCAAAGCATATCTCTTTTCAGCCTTCCAATTACAAATCAATCGATACAATAGACCAGTGGCTTTTCAAACGAGAAGTAGCTGGTCTTTTTGAAATGGATACGAGAGCAATTACTCGTAAAATTCGAACCTGCGGTGCGATGAAATGTGTAATAAGCAATGAAGACCTCTCTATTGCGCAAGCAAAGAAACTTTGTGAAGAAACGACGCTCCACCAAGAGCAAATGAAGCATGCCGGAACGGATAAGCTGATACATATTCCAGGAAATGGGCCTCGCGTCTGTATTTGGGATTTTGGTATCAAAGCAAGCATCCTGAAGGAGCTTCAAAAAAGAAACTGTGACATCTATCTCTTCCCTTACTACAGCACCGCAGAACAAATCTTATCGATGAAGCCGGATGGATTGTTTCTGAGCAACGGCCCCGGTGATCCGAAGGAAGCACACGAAGCAATTTCAGAACTGAAAAAGCTTCTCACCGCCCTTCCTATTTTCGGCATTTGCATGGGACATCAGATTTTGGCACAGGCCTTCGGCGGCAGTACCTACAAGATGAAGTTTGGGCATCGCGGTGCCAATCACGGTGTGTTTGATAAAGAGCTGGGACGCAGCAGCATCACGTCTCAAAATCACGGTTTTGCCGTTGATGCAGAAAGCCTGTTCTTATCCGGAATGGAAGTCTCACATATTAATCTTAACGACCGAAGCGTCGAAGGAATGCGACACCGCAATCTGCCGGTCTTTTCCGTCCAGTTTCACCCTGAGGCTTCTCCTGGTCCGAACGATACGTCTTATCTGTTTGACCATTTTCTTGAACTTATGAAAGGAGGCTCTTTTTATGCCTAAAAATTCTACTCTAAAAAAAATTCTGATACTTGGTTCCGGGCCGATTATTATCGGGCAAGCCGCCGAATTTGATTATTCCGGCACCCAAGCCTGCAAAGCAATACGCGAAGAAGGAATCGAAACAATCCTTGTCAACAGCAACCCCGCAACAATTATGACCGATCCCGGCATTGCCGATAAGGTTTACCTTGAGCCTCTGACACTAGACTTTCTTGAAAAAATCATTGAAAAGGAGCGGCCTGACGGAATGCTCGCCGGCTTCGGAGGACAGACTGCTCTAAATCTAGCGATGTCGCTCGCGGAAAAAGGAATCTTAGCAAAGTACGAAGTTTCTCTTCTGGGAGTCAACCAGCAGAGCATCCGAAATGCAGAAAATCGGGATGCCTTTCGGCACCTCATGCTGAGCATTGACGAGCCGATTCCGCAGAGCATTATCGCCACCAACTTGGAAGAATGCGAACATTTCGCGGAAGCAGTCGGCTATCCTCTCATCATTCGCCCCGCTTACACACTGGGAGGGACCGGCGGCGGCTTTGCAAAAAACAAAGACGAATTGATCATGCAGTGCCAAATGGGAATGGAACGCAGCAGCATCGGACAAATTCTCCTTGAAAAATCGGTCGCCGGATGGAAGGAAATCGAATATGAGGTAATGCGTGACCGTAAAGATAACTGCATTATTATCTGTAATATGGAAAACTTCGATCCCGTCGGCGTCCACACCGGAGACAGCATTGTCGTCGCACCGTCGCAAACACTGCGGGATACAGAATACCAGATGCTGCGAAACGCTTCTTTGAAAATTATCCGCAGCTTAAAAATAGAGGGTGGCTGCAACATTCAATTCGCCCTGGACCCAAAAAGCAGCGACTATATCGTAATTGAAGTCAACCCCAGAGTCAGCCGTTCCTCTGCGCTGGCCTCCAAGGCTGCCGGCTATCCGATTGCTAAAATCGCTGCTAAGATCGCACTTGGCTATCATCTGGATGAGCTAAAAAACTATGTAACAGGACATACGAGCGCCTGCTTCGAACCGGCATTGGATTACTGTGTCGTCAAGGTACCAACATGGCCTTTTGATAAATTTCAGACCGCCTCAAGAAATTTAGGAACCCAAATGAAAGCCACAGGAGAAGTCATGGCATTCAGCAATTCTTTTGAAAGCGCACTTCTAAAAGCTCTCACTTCACTTGACAATAAAACAGAGGGACTGCGCATTGGATGGATTCAAGCACTCTCCGCTGCATCACTCACCGATATGCTTGCGATTGCAAATGATCAGCGAGTCTATGCACTAGCGGAAGCACTTCGAAGAAAAATGTCGGTGGAAGAGCTGCATGAAATGACGCAGATTGACCTCTGGTTTTTAAATGCCTTAAAACGAATCACTGATATGGAACTGCTTTTAGCTTCCTCTCCGCTCACTCCACAGCGAATGCTCGAAGCTGAAGCAATGGGTTTTACCGACCAGGAAATCAAAGATTTATCGAAAGCACATCGCTCGGCAATGCAAGATATTCGAATTTACAATGACATTTTCCCAGTATATAAAATGGTTGATACCTGCAGCGGCGAATTTGAATGCAATACCCCCTATTACTACTCTTGCTTTGATAAAGAAGATGAAAGTCAAATCAGCACCCAAAAGAAAGCGCTGGTTATCGGTTCCGGCCCCATTCGAATCGGACAGGGCATTGAGTTTGACTACTGCTGTGTGCATGCAATTTGGGCATTGCAGAAATGCGGTTATGAAGCAATTATGATAAATAACAATCCAGAGACGGTCAGTACGGATTTTGATACCTCTGATAAACTCTATTTTGAATCACTGCACATGGACGATGTAATGAATGTCATAAAAAAGGAACGCCCGGAAGGCGTGATCGTACAGTTTGGCGGCCAGACCTCGCTAAACTTAGCCCAACGACTGGCAGAGCGAAGTATCCAAATCCTCGGGACAGACTATCACTCCATTGATCTCGCCGAGGATCGTGAAAAATTCAGCACTCTGTTACATACACTTGGGATTCCGACCCCGCAAGGCGTCGCTGTTACCGATGTCAAAGAAGCGTTTACAGCAGCTTCTCAGCTTCAATATCCACTCGTGGTCCGTCCTTCCTATGTCATCGGCGGAAGAGCAATGCAGGTTGTTTACAATGATATGGAGCTTTCCAAATATTTAAAGGAAGCCGTTTCTCTTTCTACAGAGCATCCTGTTTTAATTGATCGCTACATTCAAGGGAAAGAAATCGAAGTAGACGCAATTTCCGATGGAGAAGATATCCTTATCCCCGGCATTATGGAACACATTGAAAAAACAGGGATTCATTCCGGAGACAGCATTTCCGTCTATCCTCCCCATACCCTTTCAGAGAATACCATTGAGCGCTTACAGACATTTACAGAAAAGATTGCAAAAGCACTGAATATAAAAGGGCTTATTAATATCCAATACGCCTATGACGGAAAGGAAATCTACGTCATTGAAGTAAATCCTCGTGCTTCCCGAACCGTCCCTATCCTAAGCAAGGTAACCGGAATTCCTATGGTACAGCTTGCGGTAGAGGTCATGCTCGGAGAAAAATTAAAAAACATGGAGTTCGGTACCGGTCTTCTAAAAAACCGTCCGCTCCATGCTGTAAAGGTTCCTGTATTTTCCAGCGAAAAGCTGAATGATATGGACGTTGCGCTGGGGCCTGAAATGAAATCAACCGGAGAAGTTCTCGGGATGGATTCTGATTTCTCTTATGCCATCTATAAGGGATTTATCGCTTCCGGCGTACAAATTCCGAAAGAGGGAAACCTGTACATTTCTTTAAGAGATACTGAAAAGAATGGCGATTCCATTGCGCTGTTAAGAGAATATTGTGCCTCCGGTTTTTCTATCTTCGGATCAGAAGGCACCGTAAATTTCTTAGAAAATCACGGTATCCCTGCAGCCGTTCTTTCTGAAGAAAAAGTGCTTTCGGGTATACAAGATAAAAAAATTGCTCTCGTTATAAACGTACCCGAGCATATGAATGATCCGCAGAGTCACGCCTTTCATATACGCAGAAAAGCAACGGACTGCCGCGTTCCGGTCCTCACCTGCATGGATACCGCAAAAGCATTTCTTCTCGCGATATCCATCGAGCGGCAGGATGAAAGAAAAACAGCCGCCGAAGTGCACACTCTGAACGAATATTTACTATAGCTTTTCTTTTGGAGGCTTATTCCCATAATACTGATAATAGCACGTTTCAATTCTCCCATTATAAAGTTTGCGCCGACGGTCCGCCGGCTCATTGCGAAACTGTGCTTCAAATTCTTTATCCGAAGTAATCAAATACAGGGACCAAGTAGGATTCTTTGCAAAAAATTTCCGAAGGTCTCTGTATACTTTCTGAAGTTCATCTTTCTCTCCGATACGTTCCCCATATGGCGGATTTCCTATCATAATTCCATATTCTTCTGACGCCACCATCTTTGAAACAGGCTGCGCGACGAACGAGATACAGTCATCCACACCAGCTTCCTCTGCATTTGCAACAGCCGCTCTTATCGCTGCCGGACTAATGTCTGATGCTAAAATACGTACCTCTGCATCATAATCAATCGCCGCAAAGGCTTTTTTCCGTTCTTCTTTCCAAATCTCTTCTCCGATGCTCATCCACTGCTCAGCTGCAAACTTTCGCTGAAGGCCAGGTGCAATGTTTCGTGCCAGCATAGCCGCTTCAATTGCAATCGTTCCCGACCCACAAAACGGATCTACAAGAAGTCTGCCCGCCTTCCAAAAGGACAGCTGTACCATAGCAGAAGCCAGCGTCTCCTTAATCGGTGCCAGTACATCGTGTGTCCGGTAGCCGCGCTTGTGAAGGCCTGCTCCGGTTGTGTCAATTGTCACCGTTACTCTGTCTTTTAAAATCGTTATTTTAACGGTATAGTCTGCTCCGGTTTCCTGAAAGGTTTCACAGGCGTAGGTTTCTTTCAATTTTTCTACAATGGCCTTTTTTACGATAGACTGGCATGCCGGTACACTGTGCAGCTTTGACTTTACCGAGCTTCCCGTTACCGTAAACTTCCCGTCTTGCTCAATCCAATCCTCCCAAGGGAGTGCTTTCGTCTGCTGAAATAGTTCCTCAAAAGACTCTGCCTTAAATTCACCCATTTTCAGCAAGACGCGGTCAGCACATCGAAGCCAGAGATTGGACGTTGCAATCGCTCTTTCATCTCCCATATAAGTGACCTTGGCATCTTCCGCCTTTATAATCTTATATCCCAAATTTTCAATTTCTCTTTTTACCACGGATTCCAGCCCGAAAGTCGCGGTCGCAATCAATTCTAATTTTGCCAAAAGATATTCTCCTTCCGATTGTTCCTGCATAATGAAAAGCTGTCTCAAAAAGCACCTATAACACGCCAAGTTGAGACAGCCTCGATTCCTTCTTTATCAAAATTATATCATAGATGCAAATCATTGCTCCGGTTTGCTTCTTACCGATGTAATAAATGCATCTGCATATGATTCTTTGATTTTATTTCATATTTTGCATTTATGATATTAAATAAATGGTTTTCTTCGGTTCATGGAATTGTTTTGAATGGCATCCATTGAATTAAGCGCTTTTCCGGTTCCGATTGCCACACAGGATTTCGGATCTTCTGCAATGATAACAGGAATTCCCGTTCTTTCCTGAATTCTGCGGTCAATCCCGTACAGCAATGCACCACCGCCCGTAATGTAAATCCCACTGTTACTGATATCCGCTGCTAATTCCGGCGGAGTCCTCTCCAAAACAGCGTGTGCCGTTTCACAAATTACCTGTAACGGTTCATCCAAAGCTTCCATCATTTCCTTAGAAGTAATTTCTACCGATTTTGGAAGTCCTGTCACTAAATCTCTGCCTCGACATTCTTTTACGACAATATCTTCACGCGGATAAGCAGTTCCAACTGTCATTTTCATCTCTTCTGCCGTACGTTCACCAATATATAGCTTATGCTCTTTTCTCATATATTTAATGATGTATTCATCAAACTTATCTCCTGCAACCTTTACAGAAGAGCTTGTCACAATTCCGCCCAGAGAGATTACAGCCACATCCGTAGTTCCTCCGCCGATATCAATTACCATTACACCATCCGGTTTTGAAATATCCAGGCCTGCACCAATGGCCGCTGCCACAGGCTCTTCCATAAGAAAAACGGCCTTTCCGCCAGCCTGTGTTGCAGCTTCGCGGACGGCTCTCTTCTCTACTTCCGTCACGCCGCTCGGTACACAAACCATAATTCTTGGCTTAAAAAAGCGGCTGTTCCCGCAGGTCTTTCGAATAAAGTATTTTAACATTCTCTCTGTTACATCGTAATCGGAGATTACGCCATCTCTCAACGGCCGAACTGCAACGATGTTGCTTGGGGTTCGTCCCAACATCTGACGTGCTTCCTCACCGACTGCCAAAATATCGTTCGTATCTCTATTAATTGCAACAACGGAGGGTTCGTTTAAAACCACACCTTTTCCTTTTATATAAACCAATACGTTTGCTGTTCCAAGGTCAATGCCCACTTCGTCTGTAATTGCCAATTTTATTCCTCCTTGCTCTTGCACGTTTCCCTTTTTCGTGCTTGCCCAATTATTATATCTATTATTCCTCTAAATTTCAATTTATATTTTACTTCCATTTCATTTTTGCGCAGTATTACAATTCAAGTATCCTGCCCATGAAAAAAAACAGGGATAGGAAGCTCCCCTATTTATATTATGTTCGAATTGTGTCACTAAGCAAGAGGTTTTTCAAATTCTTTTTTGTGACAAGTTGAATACAAAGCAGCCTGTGAATAAAACAATATTTTCTAATATTAGCATGCAAAAATTCGTCACGACGAGTCTATTTTCGGCATATAATAAACAGAGTCCGAGAGAGGAGGTTATCTTTTATGGCTGTTATTCCGCTTCTTGTCGGTTATCTCGTCGGCAGCCGCTGTGGTTCTAATTCTTGCAGATGCGGTTCAAATTCTTGTAACTATAATTATACTTGTAGATGCCGATGCTGTTACAGACGTTAACTAAAAAATAAGGATAAATAGAATTAAAGTCAATATAAATGAATACGCTTGAAAAAATTATGAAAATACCAAGGATCAATATACGATATTAGTTTGAATATAACCTGCAAATACCTGTTTTTACCATGAAAAGCTGTCTATCCTATCAGGATATGATGGCTTTTCTTCTTTTATACATTGTTTTTGCACCATTTTATAAGCAACGCATAGAATAATTCTGAGGCTGGAAACAGCTATATTCTTAACATGGAAAGGAGCTTTTATCGTGGATGATTTTGCACTAAAATTTGGCGAAATTACACTGGAGCATAATTTTCGCAGTCCAGTTTCCAAAAATGTAAACGGAAATTTACCGTTAGACCAATTACCTTTAGCAATGGCCTATGTCCCTATGCAAACTTGGAATGGAACCTATGAGGGGATGCGTGCCCTTGAACGGGGAACGATTTTCCCTGATTTGGACTTACCGTTCAGCGGAATAGGAGTGAAATAGAAGCATTATGACAGAACAACAAAATTTAATGAGACGGTTGCAAATTCAAGATTTTGTAATAACCGATATTAATTTGTATTTAGATACTCATCCTGATGACCAGGCGGCACTGGAATATTATAATAGATACCGCGACTTAAGAAATCAAACTTTAGCAGCATACACTAAACAATTCGGCCCGATTACCCCGGAAGATGTCTATGCGGACAGCTGGACCTGGGTAGAATCTCCGTGGCCGTGGGAAGGATGTTTATAAAACTATGTGGACGTATAACAGAATGCTGCAATATCCGGTGAATATTACAAAGCCGGATGCGCGTGCAGCTAAAATTATCATTACACAATACGGCGGACCTGACGGCGAGCTCGGTGCTTCCATGCGCTATCTTTCACAGCGATACACAATGCCTTACCGGCAGGTTGCCGGTATACTTAATGATATCGGCACAGAAGAGCTTGCACATCTGGAAATGGTCAGCACCATTGTACACCAGCTTACGAGGAATCTGACACTCGAACAGATTAAGGAGCAAGGGTTTGAGCCTTACTTTGTAGACCATACAGTTGGTGTGTACCCGCAGGCCGCTTCCGGCACGCCCTTCAGTGCCTGTGCATTTGCATCCAAAGGGGATGCAATCACTGATTTAATGGAGGATATGGCAGCAGAGCAAAAAGCAAGAACCACTTATGACAATATTCTCCGCCTTGTGGATAATCCCGAAGTAATTGATCCGATTCGTTTTTTAAGAGAACGTGAAATCGTTCATTTCCAACGCTTTGGTGAATCTTTGAGAATCGTACAGGATAAACTGGACGAAAAGAATTTCTATGCAATCAATCCTGAGTTCGATTTAAGATCGAACGATCGATGCAAATAAAATTATCTTTCTATTTTATGAAAATCCGCTCAGAAACAATTGCTTTTGAGCGGATTTTCTTTATCTTTCTTTACCGATTCAGTGATTCCGGGTTCAATGCTGTTTTCAGCTCCTTAATATAAGCACTCACAGCAGAAGGACTTTCCTTTCCATATTCCTCGACCAGTTTCACAATCGCACTTCCGACAATCACACCATCTGAAATTTTCGCCATCTCTCTCGCCTGCTCCGCGGTCGCAATTCCAAACCCCACGGCACAAGGAATATCGGATACTTCTTTTACCTGTGCTATTTTTTCACCAATTTCACTTTGAAGCTCTGTTCGTACACCCGTTACCCCCAAAGATGACACGCAATAAAGAAAGCCTTCGGCCTCTTTTGCAATCTTAAAAACGCGTTCTTCGGAAGTCAATGTAATCATAGAAAGAAAATCAATCCCGTAGCTTCGGCAAACCTCTGAAAACTCGTCCTTTTCTTCAAAAGGCACGTCCGGCATCAAAATGCCATCTACCTGCGCTCTTTGGCAACGCTTCATAAACGCTTCTTTCCCGTAAGAAAACACCGGATTGGCATAGGTTAAAAACACAAAAGGAATGGCAACTGTTTTTCTGACCCTTTCAATGAGATCAAACAGCTTATCCACCGTACATCCCGCCTGTAGAGCACGCTCGTTCGCCGCCTGTATCACAGGCCCTTCCGCAGTTGGATCCGAAAAGGGAATACCGATTTCAATGAGATCAGCTCCTGCTTCTGCCATCGCATAAATCAGTTTTTCTGTTGTCTGCATGTCTGGATCACCTCCGGTAAGAAAGGCAATAAATGCTTTTTTATTCTCAAATGCCTGCTTTATTTTACTCATAAATATTCACCCCTCTGTATCTCGCAATCGCGGCCACATCTTTATCTCCGCGCCCCGAAAGATTCACAACAAGAACTTCCTCGCGTTTCATTTCCTTTGCTAATTTCATCGCATGTGCAACCGCATGTGCACTTTCAATTGCCGGAATGATTCCCTCTGTGCGGGAAAGGTATTCAAATGCCGCAACCGCCTCATCATCGGTTACACTCACATATGCCGCTCTTTTTTGGTCGAAAAGCATTGCATGCTCCGGCCCGATTCCCGGATAATCCAAGCCTGCAGATATGGAATAGACCGGTGCAATCTGCCCATACTTATCCTGACAGAAATATGATTTCATCCCGTGAAAAATCCCAACACTTCCCGTCGCAATTGTAGCAGCAGTCCGCGGTGTATCTGCACCTAGTCCGGCAGCTTCACAACCGATTAGCTTCACAGATTCTTCCTCAATGAATTCATAAAAAGCACCCATTGCATTGCTCCCGCCGCCCACACACGCAACCACTGCATCAGGAAGCTTTCCTTCCTCATTCATTAGCTGCTCTTTTATTTCTCTTCCGATTATTTTTTGAAAATCTCTTACAATCATTGGAAACGGATGCGGCCCCATGACAGAGCCTAGAACGTAAAGTGTATCGTCCATACGCCCCGCCCATTCTCGCATTGTTTCATTCACAGCGTCCTTTAATGTCTGCGTTCCACTTGTCACTGCGTGCACCTTTGCCCCCAAAAGCTCCATGCGAAATACATTCAGCACCTGCCGCTCTGTATCCTCTTTCCCCATAAAAATTTCGCAATCAAGTCCCATTAATGCTGCGGCCGTTGCCGTTGCAACACCATGCTGTCCGGCACCGGTTTCTGCAATTACGCGCTTTTTACCCATGCGCTTTGCCAAAAGAACCTGCCCTAAAACGTTATTAATTTTATGCGATCCCGTATGGTTTAAATCCTCTCGTTTTAAGTAAATTTTTGCGCCACCCAAATCTTTCGTCATTTTTTCTGCATAGTAAAGCATCGACGGCCGTCCTGCATATTTATGCAGTAATTCATCCAATTCTTGACAAAAGTCCGGATCGTTTTTATAATGCATATACTGCTGTTCTAATTCTAATACTGCCTGCATCAGCGTTTCTGGGATATACTGTCCGCCATGCTCGCCAAATCTTCCTTTTTTCATCATTCCCTCTTTTCTTCTGCTTTTGGATATAAAATTTTCCGATATTTTTCAAAAATAAAAGAGCCCTTATCCTAAAAATAGGACAAAAGCTCAACTTCTGCGGTACCACCTAATTTGATGTAAAAATACACCCACTCGAAACGTACAACCATACGCCTTCCTGTGATAACGGACGGAAACCCCGTTGGGAATTACTCAGCAATGCCTTTCCCCCCACCTTCATGAGTCCATTCACTATGCTTGCGACGACTGCAATTTCACCACCAGCAGCTCTCTGTGCGACGCTTTTTCATACTTACTCTTCTCAATCATCAGTTTTTATTTTTATATTTTGTCCCATTCTATAAGGTGATTTCTAAAATGTCAATAGAATTTTTTATTATTTTATTTTATTTTTTCCTCTTGACATTAAAATATCATTTATCGTATAATACATTCAATTTCATACCGTTCATGAAACCGTTGAAGTGGAGATAAAAACGAATCGTGCACTTACAGAGAGTCCGGGATGCTGAGAACCGGGCAGAACGCAGCTTGTTAAATGGACCACAGAGGGCGCAGTCAAAGGCAGCTTGCCGAGTATTCTGCGACGTAAGACATACGTCAGTTGTCAGGAATATGTTGGTATTCCGTTAAGAGTGAGAGTCTTTTTTGCCTCTCAAAGCAAGGTGGCACCGCGGGTTTTTGCAGAAATCCGTCCTTGACAGCATTGTCATGGACGGATTTTTTTCTATTCTCAAAGGAGGTACACCTATGCACGAATCACTTTATCAGCCAAACATTGAAATGGCAGAATGCCTTTCAAAAAATTATGAAACCATTCCGGTCAGCCGTACAATTTACGCAGATTCAGTTACACCAATTGAAATCCTTAAGCGTTTGAAAAAAAGGAGCTCTTGCTGTTATCTTCTGGAAAGCTTGGAAGATGCGGCACACAGAGGACGTTATACCTTTCTTGGTTATGACCCTAAGTACAACCTTACCAATCTCTCTATAAAAGACGAAAATCCTGTAGATGCAATTAAACGGATTATAGAGTCCAACCGTATTCCGCAGCTCGCCGGACTTCCGCCGTTTACAGGAGGCCTTGTCGGTTATTTTTCCTATGATTTTATAAAATATATTGAACCTTGTTTAACCTTTCCGCATTCAAGAAATCACTCTATTCCTGATTTTGACTTGATGCTTTTTGACAAGGTGATTGCATTTGACCACTTGCAGGAAAAAATCATCTTAATTTCCCTCATAAAAACAGACTTTTTAAAAGAAAATTATAAAACGGCAACTGAACAACTGGATGACATGGCAGCATTTCTGCTGCATGGCGAAAAAATAGAATCCACGCCTTTCTCTCTTCAATCAGCCTTTCGTTCCCGTATGAACAAGAATGATTACTGCAAAATGGTTGAAAAAGCAAAAGAATTTATCCGCAAAGGAGATATCTTTCAGGTTGTGTTGTCCAACTGCTTTGAGGCGGATGCAGAGGGAAGCCTGTTGGATGGATATCGCGTGCTTCGTACCAGCAATCCCTCTCCTTATATGTTTTATTTCAGTAAAGAAAACATGGAAATCGCAGGTGCTTCTCCTGAAACTCTCGTAAAATTAGACACTGAAACGCTCTATACTTATCCTCTCGCCGGCACGAGACGCCGCGGAAAAAATGTAGAGGAAGACGAACGTTTGGAAAAAGAATTACTAAACGATGAAAAAGAGCTGTCTGAACACGATATGCTCGTAGATTTAGGGCGGAATGACTTAGGAAAGGTGAGTAAAATCGGTTCTGTCACTGTAAAAGAGTACCACCAGGTTGTGAAGTTTTCTCATGTAATGCATCTCAGCTCAACCGTATCCGGAGCACTGGAAGAAGGAAAAAATGCAATGGATGCTGTTTGTGCTGTACTTCCGGCCGGTACGCTGTCCGGTGCTCCGAAAATCCGCGCCTGCCAAATTATTGACGAACTTGAAAAAGAAAAACGCGGGCTCTACGGCGGTGCCATCGGATACATCGGATTTAACGGAAACCTGGATACCTGCATCGCCATCCGCCTTGCCGTAAAAACGGATCATAAAGTAACGGTTCAATCCGGTGCCGGAATTGTATTCGACAGTGTTCCTGAAAAAGAATACCAGGAGTGCATCAACAAAGCGACTGCGGTAATCGAAGCATTGCAGACGGCAGAAAGGAGAAACGTACTATGATTTTACTCATCGATAATTATGACAGCTTTTCTTATAATTTATATCAAATGGCAGGCACCTTTGCTTCAGAGATCAAAGTAATTCGCAACGATGAAATGACCGTTGCTGAAATCGCGAAACTTCGTCCAGATAGAATTATCTTGTCACCCGGCCCAGGGGCTCCTTTGCAAGCTGGCATCTGCATTGAAGTAGTCCGTCACTTCAGTGCTCACATTCCCATCTTAGGTGTATGCCTGGGACACCAAGCAATCTGTGAAGCGTATGGTGCAACGGTATCTTTTGCAAAACAAGTGATGCACGGACGTCAGTCTGAAATCGAATTAGACTTAACTTGTCCCCTTTTTTACGGGCTCCCTGCCGTAATCAAAGGCGCAAGGTACCATTCTCTTGCCGTATTGGAAGAAACACTTCCAAACGACTTGCTTGTCTCTGCCCGCAGCAGAGACGGAGAAATCATGGCAGTCCGACATCGAAAGTACGAAGTATACGGTGTACAGTTCCATCCGGAATCTATCCTGACACCAGAAGGAAAAACGATATTAAAGAATTTTATAGGAGGAACGTCACTATGATAAAAGAAGCCATTGAAAAAATGATTCGCTCGGAAAACCTGGATTACACGGTTGCAGAATGTGTAATGGATGAAATTATGACTGGAAAAGCAAGTCCGCCCCAAATTGCTGCTTATTTGACGGCTCTGTCAATCAAGGGCGAAACCATTGATGAAATCACTGCTTCCGCAGCAGGTATGCGAAAACACTGTGTCACACTACTTCCAAATACTGAGGTTCTTGAAATCGTAGGAACGGGAGGTGACCGTTCAAACTCCTTTAATATCTCAACAACGGCTTCCCTCGTCGTATCCGCAGCAGGCGTCCCTGTAGCAAAGCATGGAAACCGAGCTGCTTCAAGCAAATGCGGAGCCGCAGATGTGTTAGAGGCATTGGGCGTTAATCTCGCCGTTTCCGTGGAGCAAAATCAAAAAATTCTAGAAGAAATCGGCCTTTGTTTCTTGTTTGCGCAAAACCATCATATCGCAATGAAATACGTCGCTCCCGTGAGAAAAGAATTGGGAGTCCGTACCATTTTTAATGTTTTGGGGCCGCTTTCCAATCCAGCTAAAGCAAAGATTCAGTTGCTCGGCGTATACAAAGAAGAACTCGTAGAACCGCTTGCACACGTCCTTTCCAAGCTAGGAATCACACAAGCAATGGTAGTATACGGACAAGATGGCTTGGATGAGATCTCAATGAGCGCCCCGACCAGTGTCTGCGAGGTTCGAAACGGAACACTTCACTCCTATACACTCCATCCAGAGGACTACGGCTTTCAAATCTGCAGCAAGCAGGAACTCGTCGGAGGAAGTCCACTTGAAAATGCAAAGATCACGCGTGAAATTTTAGCTGGAAAAAAAGGAGCCAAACGTGATACCATTCTCTTCAATGCCGGTGCCGCACTTTACCTTGCGCGCCCCGAATTGACAATGCAGCAAGCAATCTCCCTTGCAGAAGCGACGATTGACAGCGGAAAAGCCTTACAACAGCTTGAAAAACTCATTTTCCTCTCCAACGAGGTGGCGTCATGATTTTAGAACAAATCGCAGAAAAAACACGACAAAGAGTCGCAAAACAAAGAGAAAAAAAGAGTTTTCACGAAGTGCAGATTTGTGCGCAAAAAATGGCACAAGGCCAACACTTTCCATTTGAAGCAGCACTGCACGCACCCGGAATTTCTTTTATTTGCGAGGTGAAAAAAGCGTCTCCCTCCAAAGGCATTTTCGTAAAAGAGTTTCCCTACCTCGCGATTGCAAAGGAATATGAAAAAGCCGGAGCAAACGCAATCTCCGTCCTGACAGAACCTGATTTCTTTCAAGGAAGCCCCCGTTTCCTTGAAGAGATTGCAAATGCTGTCTCTGTCCCTGTTTTACGAAAGGATTTTATTATAGACCCCTATCAAATCTATGAGTCAAAGCTTTTAGGGGCATCCGCCATTCTTTTGATTTGTGCCCTTTTAGATACTGCCACTTTAAAAAACTATCTTAAAACTGCACACAGCTTAGGTCTCAGTGCCCTTGTGGAAGCACATACAGAACTTGAGGTTAAATCTGCACTGGAAGCCGGTGCAAAAATCATTGGTATCAATAACCGTGACCTGAAAACCTTTTCGGTTGACCTCACTACAAGCGCACGCTTAAGAAAACACATTCCGGCGGAAATTCTCTTTGTCTCTGAAAGTGGAATTCAAAGTGCACAAGAGGTTTCGTTTCTAAGAAAGATTGGAACCGATGCCGTCCTCATTGGAGAAACACTCATGAAGAGCAATGATAAGAAAGAACAGCTCTCCCTGCTGCGAGGTGAGATAAGTGAGTAAAATTAAAATCTGCGGGCTTTTTCGGGAATGTGACATTGATTTTGCAAATGCTGCTGCACCGGACTACATTGGCTTTGTATTTACGCAAAGCCGCCGTCAAGTTAGCTTTGAAACGGCAAAACAACTCAGGAAAAAATTAAATAACAGTATCCTTCCAATCGGCGTTTTTGTAGACTCGCCGATTGACGAGGTGCAGCACCTCTTTGAAGAAGGGGTTATTTGCATGGCACAGCTGCATGGAAATGAAAGTGAAGCCTATATAAAAGAATTAAAAGAGCGGTGTGGCATTCCCGTGATTAAGACGATTAAAATCGAAAAAAGCAATCGAAACAATTCCTTTTTTTCAGAACGCTCTCGGGCAGATTTTCTCCTTTTTGACAGTCTCAAGGCAGGCAGTGGAAAACGCTTTGACTGGGACTTGATTCCTCCTTGTCAGAAACCCTTTTTCCTTGCGGGAGGAATTGATTCACTAAATCTGAAAGAAGCACTCGCCCATCATCCTTTCTGTATCGATATCAGCAGCGGCGCAGAAACGAACGGAGTAAAGGATAAAGAGAAGATGATAGATTTAGTAAAGCAAGTAAAAGAAACGTTCTAGCCCCAATCGAAAATTCTTGTTTTTAGAAGAAATTTTTTCGATATAGGAAGAAAAAGAAGATAAAACTGAAACAAATTATGGTATCTCCACTGAAAAAATGCTATAATATTAAATAATAGTTAGGAGGTACCGCCCTTGATTATAGAGATGAACTGCTTAAATGTACCCGCCGTATGTTACCAAAAAGAACCGCGTCAGTTTTCCGGAAATCAGGCATTTCTGAGCGAATTTTCACAGCCGGAAGACCGGCTTCTGTTGCAAGAATTTATAGATTCTTCCCCAGACCTCACTCTAGATAATGAATTTACTTCAAAAAAATTTCTGAATAACGGCACAGAATACATTCTTCTTTCCATACCTAATATACCGGAATGTCAAATATTCTTTTTTTTCTTAAACACCTCTACGATACAATCAACACTTTCTCAACTGAGCTACATTAAACAAATTGAAAATAATTTTTACAAATTTCTCGGCAGTATTTATGATGATTTTACGATTATAAATAAAGAGGGGATTATTGAAAAGGTTTGGCCTAATTTTGAGGCTGTTTACGGGATTCCTCCGGAAGAGGCAATCGGCTCCACAATCTATGAAATGGAGCAGAAGAAAATTTTCAATCCATGTATCTCGGCTCGGGTGATGAAATCGCTCCAGCCTGAAACGATGCTTCAAGTTACACAAAACAATAAATATTTGATGTGCACCTCGATTCCGATTTTTAACGATGACAATGAACTGGATAAAATTATAAGCTACACCAGAGATGTTGAAAAATATGAGCTTTTACAAGAAGAACATCAAAAATTGCAAGATACTATGACTTCCTATCTTGTACAGTTAGAGCAATTGAAGCAAGAATATCAAAAAAATTCAAAGATTATCGGTGTAAGTCAAAAAATTAAAAAGCTCGTTCATACTGCCGCTAAAGTGGCCAAGTTTGATGCGACTGTTTTTATCAATGGGGAATCCGGCGTCGGAAAAAATGTACTGGCTGACTTTATCCATTCCAGCAGCAAGCGGGCTGATGCACCTTTCATTTCTATCAATTGCGGCGCAATTCCTGAGCATCTCCTTGAATCCGAGCTGTTTGGCTATGAAAAAGGAGCCTTTACCGGTGCGGGCCAAACGGGGAAAGCGGGCTTGATTGAGCTTGCAGACCACGGCACTTTGTTCTTAGATGAAATCTGTGATTTGCCTTTGCACATGCAGGTAAAGCTCTTAAAGGTCATTCAAGAGAAAAAAGTAATCCGCGTTGGCGGGGTTTCAGAAAAAAACATCGATTTTCGCCTCATCGCGGCAACAAACAAGGATGCAAAAAAAATGGTGGAGCTTGGAACCTTCCGTGAGGATTTATATTATCGATTGAATGTACTTTCGCTTACAGTTCCGCCGCTTCGAGAGAGAAAAGAAGATATCTTTCCGCTGATTAATCATTTTTCCAAAAAGTTTAATGAGCAGTATGAAATCAACCATGTTTTTACGAACAGTGCGGTTAACTATATGGAAGCCTACTGCTGGCCCGGTAATATCCGTGAGCTAGAAAATGTCGTGGAAAGAATGATTCTGACAGCCGAGGACTATTCGATTACGGAGGAACAACTTCCTTATTATATCTATTCCAATGAACAGCCTTACGATGTTTCTACAAAAAATAGAACGTTAAAGCAGATTTTAGAAGACGTAGAAAAAGAAGTGCTTTTGGATTCCTATGAACGCCATGGAACTACAACAAAAGTGGCAAAGGAGCTGGGAGTCAGCCAGCCAACCGTTTCCGTCAAGCTAAATAAATACTTGAAAGGGAAAAATATTCGCTCCTGATTCTTTCCGCATTTATACCTTTCAACCTAAAGCATTGGATATTTTTTCGTAATCACTGATTACACCAATCAATTGCTTCCCATAAAAGGAATGCTTCATAAGCTTTTAAATACTAAAAAAGAGAGCCCCAATCTGAAAAACTGGCTCTCTTTTTTATTTTAATGCAAAATGTTCGTATTTACAGCTTGTTATTCTTCTCCGAACAACGCAACTAACCGTTCTTCTTCTGTGAAATACTGATACTTATTTTTTGCATAAAAGGCTAGGCATAATCCGAGTACAAACCACCCGATTACCAGTACCCATTCAATGCCAATCAACGGGCTTGGACCCAACGGCGTATAGAGCCATGCGAAGAAAATTGCTACTAAAATTGCCATGGTTCCAACAAATCTTCCGTGTTTGACCTTGTAAGGACGAGGCAGATCCGGCTGATTCTTTCTTAGGAAATAGAAGGATAGGGCTACCATCATATACATGATTACTACACCAAAGGAGCTGGCATTTACAAACCAAACTAATGCGCCCTTTCCTAGTAGGCAGGAGAAAGTAGAAAGAATACCACAAGCCAAAACTGCATTCGAAGGGGTGTTATACTTCGGATGAATTTCACCTAAAAAAGCAGGAAGCATCTTGGCATTTGCCAAAGAATAAAGAACTCTTGCTCCGCCGTATAAGAAACCGTTCCAACTCGTCAGAATTCCGCAGATGGCACCAACAATGCAAACCTTTCCCCAAATCGGGCTGCCAAACGCATACGCCATTGCATCTGCAACCGGAATCGTACCAACTAACCGAATTTCGGCTGGTGCGGATAAACATGTCGTCATGATCATTACCATATACCATGCCGCTGCGGCACAAATTGAAAGGATGAGTAGCATCGGAATTTTTTTGAGAGGGACATTCATTTCACCAGCTGATTGCGGAATGACATCAAATCCGACAAACATAGCTGGAACCATGAGCAGTACTGACGAAAATCCTTTTATGTCTGTAAAAAGAGGTTTTGTATTGCTGATATCCCCTTTTGTAATGCCTCCAAACACAAAGATGGCACCGACAGTAATCAACCCTAAGGTTGCGATAGATTGGAAAATAGCAGCCTGCTTAGCACCCTTATAATTTACCATTGTGATAATCACAGATGCAACAATCGCAACGAGAGCCCATGAACCATACACGTCGAAGCCTTGTATTGTCCAAAGAAATCCTACCTTTGGTATTGGGATTACATAGTCAATTGCGGTAGCAAAGGCAGGACCTTCCCATGCCGCTACTCCGATATATGCGAAACTAGTTGCAAGTCCTGCAATCACAGCGGGCCAATAGCCCATTGCTTTGTAGGAAAAGACCACGCCTCCTCCAGTACAGGGAATTGCCGGCGTAAGCTCTGCATATACCATTCCAATAAAAATACATAATACCGCACCTACCACATAAGCTCCAATTGCGCCAAGCATACCTGCGCTTGCTGCCCATGCTCCCGAAAGCATAATCCAACCCCAGCCTATCATTGTTCCAAATGCTAATGCCAATACATCTTTCGTTCCAAAGGTTTTTTGCAATGTCTGATTTTCTCCACTCATATACGTATCATCCTTTCTCTTTCACTCATAACGGGAACGGATCTTAACTAGTTGATTGGGGGCGGCCAGATTGCCGCCCAATCTTATCTATTTTATCTTTTGACTTTTATCTTTTATCTTTTATCTTTTATCTTTTATCTTTTCTATTTTATCCCTGCAATTTCTTTTGCAAGTCCCTTCTTTGCTTCAATATTGCCCTGTCTTGCAATCATGATTCTCTGCGCCTGCGGAGAGCCTGCACCGTGCATGGATTCTGTACGATAACCAACCGCAGAAGAACCGAGACAAATATTTTCTAAGAAACGAAGTACTCTCATTCTATCTTCGGTAGAAACCTCTGCTTTTCCTGCAAAATATTTATTGCAAATTTCGCCAATCGTCTCACCTTCACTTCCAACTACCAAGTCAGACTTGAAATCTTTTTCGGATGGCATGGTTACCATCAAGCCTCCTGCGATGTCCTCAGCAAGTCTTACAATTTCGTAAGGGAAGCGAGTTACATTCTGCTTACATACATTTGCAAGCAAGAGGTCAATCTGATAATTTCCAGCCTTTGTAGGACATCCCTCACAAGAACATGCGATTCCGCAAGAGTACAGGGTTTCATTCAAATGTGTCATTTCAATGAGCTTATCCTTGATGTGGGATGCTCTATTCGCTCCATTGTAATCTGCAGCAAGCGCAGCAGCTCCAATTACGACATCGCCGACACCTACCTTACATCCACCGTAGCTCTGTCTGTGATATCCGGCAAAACGCTCTACCATCATGCCTGCAAACTCATATTCCTCACATAGGAAGATTCGGTCATTTGGAATAAACACATTATCAAATACAACCAAGGCTTCCTGTCCGCCGAATTCTTTATTTCCAAGATCAACGTCTGCATTCTCTTCCAGCTTTCTTGTATCACAGGACTGTCTTCCGTAAATCATGAACAGCCCTTCTGCATCGGATGGAAGTGCAAAGGATACGGCATACGCCTTATCTTCTTCTGTCATTGCAATGGTAGGCATAATCAAATGCTCATGGGAATTGATGGAACCAGTCTGATGCGCTTTTGCGCCCCGTACTACAATTCCGTCTTTTCTTTTCTCAACGATATGAACATACATATCCGGATCAGACTGCTGTCCCGGTGTAAGTCCTCTGTCACCCTTCGGGTCAGTCATTGCACCGTCTACCACCAAATCATTGTCATGAACATAAGTCAGGTATTTTACAAAATTATCATGGTAATGTGTGCCGCATTTTTCATCAATTTCAAAGGTTGTGGAGAATACTGCGTTAAAAGCATCCATACCTACGCATCTTTGGAAGCAAGATGCTGTTTTCTGTCCCAGCAGTCTCTGCATCTTTACCTTTTTTCTTAAATCATCCGTGCTCTGATGCAAATGTGCAAAACGGTTAATTTTTTTCCCGGTGATGCTTGATGTCGTTGTCATCAAATCCTCATATTGAGGATCGTGTGCCAAATCATACGTCATAGCAACGCAGTTGATGGACGGGCGAATCATCGGATGATCCACCCAGTTATCAATTTTTTCACCGAACATATATACTCTTGTCTTTAATTTTCTTAAGCTCTCAATATACTGAGCTCCTGTCATCAATGCCATTTTATTTTCCCCCTATTTTGGTTACCAAGACCTTGTAATTCTTTTTATTAATATAAGCTTGCGAAAATTTCGCGGATTTCTTCCTTGCTTAGCGGTACATAATTATTTGCCAAAAGCCGCTGCTGATTCGCAATTGTACTTTCTGTAAATTCGTCAATCTGCGCTTCAGTCATTCCATATTCTTTCAATGCCTTTTTTGCAATTAATTTATTTAAAAACTCTTCTAATGCGTCAAACACGTCGCCTTTCGCATCACAGCCTAAAGTCTCTGCAAAAATTTCCTTAGCCTGAACAATTTTTCCATTTGGATTTTTTCGGTCATACATTTTAAAGACTTCTGTAAAGAACTGATAATTTGCTTCACCATGCGGTACATGGAACGCGCCGCCTATGCTGTAGGATAAAGCATGCACTGCTGCACAGCCTGCATTACCGAACGCAATGCCAGCGTAATTTGCAGCCAGTACAAATGTTTTCAAATCATCCAGACGAGCTTCCGGTCCATTTGCTATAATCTTCTTATATCCACCCATAATCATTTCGATGGCCTTCAAAGAATACATCTCTGTAAACGGGGATGCCTTCGGTGACAGATACGATTCAATTGCATGAATCAATGCATCAATCGAGCTTGTTACAAAGAATTTATATGGCAGTCCCTTTACGGTCTCCGGAATTAATACTGCGCAATCTCCATATGTTTCTTCTACTGCAATTCCTTTTTTTGTATGCTTTGCTTTCAACTCTGCAATTGCAACATTGGTCACTTCGCTTCCCGTTCCGCAGGTTGTCGGAATTAAAATTAATTCTTTTTTCTTTACCGGTAAAATAGTCCCTTCAAACAGGTCAATGGAATGCTCCGGTACGTCTAAGGCTAAAATCTTACAAATATCTACAATCGTTCCGCCTCCGAATGCAATGATACGGTCAAAATTGAACTTCTTCATTTCCTTTGTCATTGCATCAATCATTTCGTCAGAAGGCTCTCCAACTCCGAATCTTTCCTGGAAAATCAAGTTAGTTTCGATTCCTAACGGTTTCATAAACGGCTCGTAAATAAATTCATTGGTCACAACCAAATCATTTTTTCCAATCTTAAATTCATCATTAAATTCCTTGAAGGTGTCAAAATAAAACACTTTAGGTACTACTCTTAAAGCCTGCATATCATTCCCTCTCTTCCTTCTTTTAAAAGTTTTTTGCAATGGCGTGAAATTTTTCGTGGAATCTCTTTTCAAATTCAGCCTGCAATTCATCTCTGGCACTTTCATGTGCTATATTAATTAAGCTTCTTGCACGCTCTCTTAAGGATTTTCCTTTCAGCTCTGCAATGCCGCATTCTGTCACTACATAGTCAATGTCATTTCTCGAGGTTGTAACCGCAGCTCCATGGTCTAAAAACGGTGCAATTTTTGAAATGATACTCCCGTCTTTTTTCTGGGTATAAGAAGCCATTGCTATAATGGATTTCCCATCCTCTGCCATGGAGGCACCTCGGATAAAGTCGACCTGCCCGCCTACACCTGAAAATTGTTTCAGACCAATGGTTTCTGCTGCAATCTGTCCCATAAGGTCCACTTGAATTGCCGAATTTACGCATACCATCTTGTTCTGCTTCATAATAACTGCAGGATGATTTACATAATCCACCGGCCTTACTTCAATTTCCGGATTGTTGTGTGCAAAATCGTAAAGCTTTCGACTCCCCATTAAAAAGGTGACCGTCATCTTTCCTTTGTCAAACTTTTTAAATTTTCCGGTGATGACTCCTTTTTCATAAAGAGCTAAGGTACCGTCAGAGATCATTTCAGAATGTATGCCTAAATTCTTCCTGTCTCCGAGCAGCTGAATCACTGCATCAGGGATTCCGCCAATTCCGAGCTGTAACGTAGAACCGTCCTCAATCAAAGAAACACAGTTCGCTCCGATGGCTTTTTCCAGCTCTCCAATCTGAGTTGGCTTAGATTCATACACCGGCGTAGAAGCTTCTACAATGTAATCGAATTCGGAAACATGAACTTTTTCGCCGTATGTCCTTGGAAACTGTTCATTTACCTGCACCATAACGATTTTTGCAGATTTGATAGCCTGATAGGTGTAATCCACAGACGTGCCCAGACTGCAATAGCCTTCTTCATCCGGCGGTGTTACCTGCGCCATTACTACATCACACCGGAGCTTTTTCTCCCGCAGCAACAACGGTACCTCATGGAAGAAGGAAGGTGTAAAATCTGCGCGCCCTTCAATAATCGCCGTGCGGGTGTTTGGACTTACAAATAATGGATTTGCCCGAAAATGTTCTTCCATTCCGGGTGCGGCATAGCCGCCGCTCCCAAGACTGACCATATGCTTTACTTCTACGTTTTTATACTGCGCCGCGTTTGCAATCATCGCTTCAACCAGAACGGGAGGCTCTCCTACACAGTGTGCCAATACCACTGCGTCACCGTCCTCGATATGGCGAACCGCTTCTTCTGCGGTGCATAACCGGCTTTTGTACTGTTCCTGCCAACCCATGTCGATCCTCCTATTTCATGCAAGCTTTGATTGCGTTCTCATAGATTTCCAATCCCTTATCCAACTGCTCTTCTGTAATAACGAGCGGTGCCAAAAAGCGGATTACATTGCCGTATGTGCCTGCACTCTCAAGAAGAAGACCATGTTTTACTGCTTCTGCTACGATTGCGTTGACAATTTGAGCATTTGGCTCTTTTGTTTTCTTGTCTTTTACAAACTCAATTCCCATCATGCAGCCAGTGCCTCTTACATCGCCGACTACTTCATATTTTTCTTTCCAGGATTCCCAAATCTTCATTACTTTTTCAGAAATCTTTAATGCTCTTCCCGGGAAGTCCTCTTTTTCCATAATATTGATTACTTCAAGTGCCGCTGCACAAGCCAACGCATTTCCGCAATACGTTCCGCCAATGGTTCCAGCCGGTACCGCATCCATGATTTCAGTACTTGCAGTGACTGCACTGAGAGGTGCTCCGCCTGCGATGGATTTTGCACAAGTCATGATGTCCGGTGCACAGCCAGCTTCCTTCCAATACTCCGTCGCAAACATTCTTCCTGATCTTCCGAATCCGGTCTGTACCTCATCCGCTACCAGAAGGATTCCTTTTTCATCACAAATTTTGCGAATCGCTTTTACCCATTCAATCGGTGCCGGTACAAATCCGCCTTCGCCCTGAATTGGCTCAAGTACAATTGCTGCAACATATTCTGCCGGACTTGCTTCTACAAACATTTCTTCCAGCTTCTTCACATAATAATCAATCGCATCTTTCTCATTCATATTGCCAGGAGCTCTGTACAGATACGGAAATTCTGCTCTGTAAACGCCATCTGGGAAAGGTCCCATCCCGACTGCATAAGCTTTCTTTGCGGTCATTGTCATAGTCATATTCGTTCTTCCGTGGAATGCACCAGTGAAGACGATGATATTCGGTCTGCCGGTATAGCCTCTTGCTATTTTTACTGCGTTCTCGTCCGCTTCCGCTCCGCTGTTTACAAACATCGTTTTTTTCGTGTCGCCCTTTACCGGAACGATTTCATTTAATTTTTCAGCCAGCTTGATATAACCCTCATGCGTCGTGATATTCATCATCGCATGGAAGAATTTATCGGATTGCGCTTTTACTGCATCTACAAGTTCCGGTTTGCTGTATCCAATATTTAAAACACCAACACCGCCGATCCAATCAAGGAACACGTTTCCGTCCACGTCTTCAAACATTGCACCTTCTCCTCTTGCAATGACACATGGATAGGCACATTTGATGGCATTCGGAACTGCTTTTTCACGTCGTGCGATGATTTCGGATGCCTTTGGCCCCGGTAGTGCGGTTACAACTTTAGGTAATGCATTTTTCAACATCTTTCTTTACCTCCTAAAAACTGTTCTCCTTTTCCGCCAGTCATTTATTAGAAAATTACTAGCGTGTGGATGATTTAAACTTTGTCATTTTATTAACGCAATTCGCGTGCCACAATATTCTTCTTCTAAAAAAAAATAAAATAGGAGGCCCTTCAGCTGTGAAATTTCAATTAAAACAAGAATTATGCATTTTTTTTAAGACAACTTATGACAAAATTTTATCAATTTTTACACAAAAAAAGAAGTGAAAATTATTAAAAATCTAATAATTCTATTTATTTTCTAATAACCTTTCTCGAAAGATTGAAAAAACTTTTTATTGAATAACTTTTTCCCCATTTCTTATATTTCTGATATAATGAATCTAATAGTCCGATGCAGGAGTACAATTTACTATTATAATAGGTCTTACTCAAACAAGAAAAAGGGGGACAAGATGCAAAAATATGTAGTACGGCAGCCAATCAAAGATCTTAATCAGCAGATTTTTGGTTATGAAGTGGTATTTCAAGATGATACCGGCGGTCTGTCAAATCAGACAAAAGACCGCAATGCAGCAGACTTGATTGCCGATTTCCTGCTGCAAAACGGCAATAAAATATTCGAAGATAAAATTGCGTTTATTACCTTTACACCCAACCTTTTATTTCGAAACGTTCCGAAGATTTTCAGACAAAATCAGCTTGTGATTCAAATTGATGATAACGTAATCATTCATCCTTTGGCGCAAAACATCATTCACCGCTATAAAAAACAAAATTATAAAGTGGCAGTGAATGACTTTCAGTTTGCACCGCGTTATTTTTCTATGATGGATATCATCGACTATATTCGACTGGATTTTCGCAACCTTGATACAAATTTAACCTCTTTCCGCAATATTATAAGAACGGCAAAAGGGTTTCAGAAAAAGTGCATTGCCTACGGAGTAAATACAAAAAAAGCGTATGAGCTTGCCGTTGAGTTAGAAGTAGACTATATGCAAGGCTCTTACATCGCTGAGGATGTTTCAAAGAAAGTGAATCGCCTTGAATATCTTCAAGGAAACTTCTTTCAGCTCGTCGTGGAATTAACAAAGGATGAGCCGGATTTGGCCCTGGTAGAGCAGATTATTTCCAGAGATGTCAGTCTGACATTTTCCCTTTTAAAGATGGTCAACTCTGCCTACTTCGCTTTAAGACACAAGGTAAGTTCGATTATGCAGTCGCTCGTTATCTTAGGTCTTGGCCAGCTAAAGCAGTGGATTTACCTTTTAAGCTTTCAGCAGGATGATGATAACCTTCCGGAGGATTTGGTCAAGGTTTCTCTATTGCGGGCAAATTTCTGCTCCAGCCTGCTCCCACACGCCACAGATATGCCGATTTCCAGATCCGAAGCTTACCTAATGGGTATGTTTTCTACGTTAGGTCTTCTGATGGATGCACCTCTTGAAGAGCTTTTGGATGAGCTTTACATTGCCGATGAGGTGAAAGCCGCTCTGCTCAGCAGAGAAGGCCGCTGCGGGCAGCTTTACGAACTGGTTCTCAGCTACGAAAAAGCCGATTGGAAGCGCATTTCCGAATTGGCCGATGCCTTAGGAATTCCGAAGAACGTTATGTCTCAGATATACTTTGAGTGTGTAGAAACAGTAAATAATATCTGGAATAGCCTAATGCTCTCTTCTTCTACTTCCGAAACGCCTCCGGCGCAGCCAGCTGACAGTATTTTGTCGAAAAATGTGTGTCTGAGTGAAGAAGGGATTATCGAACAGAAAGAAGTAATTCCGGTGCAGGAGGACGCCTCCTTCCCCCCCCAGCCAAACAAAAATAGAGAAAAAGCAAAAACGACGATAGAAAATGAAAAAGCGGGCCCGTCCATCACGGCCGCTCTCAATACAGGTGCCGCCCCTTTCGGTGCAGGTACAACGGTAGCCTATGAGGCAAGCAAAATCGTTAAAAATCCATCCTCTGCTGCTTCTCCGAAAGCAGATGCGAAAAAAGCCGACTCTGCTATGGACGGAAAGGTAACCTCGTCAGCCAGTGATGGCTTTATGCCGGATTCTTTTTGGGATGAATTTTAGCCATTGAAAACAGAAGTTTAATTATTGTAAACTTAAATTTCATTGCATCAACTAAAAAAGCCCTGTCATTTTAAAAATGACAGGGCTTTTTTTCGGTCTATATGCTATTTCTATCCAGTTACTCCGCTTTCACGAAAAATACAAGTTTTAAGATACTTTTGTAATGAGATCAATTGCATCCTCGTTCAGCATGGTTTCCGTATTGAATAGTAAAACAATCTTTTCATTCAATCTGCCAATCCCAGACAAGTTTGACGGTGCATCGCTCTTCTCCCCGGCAAGCTGCGGCGGCTTTGAAATCTGCTCTGCTTCAATCTTCACCACTTCATCGACCTCATCCACAATAAAACCAATTAAGCTTTCTTGTATATTCGTTACAACAATGCACGTTCTCTCATTGTAGGCTATCGCTGGTTTATTGAAACGAAGACGTACATCAATCACCGGAATCATAGCTCCCCGTAAATGGATAATCCCCTTTACATACTCAGGAAATTCCGGCATTGGAGTAATTTCCTGCATCCCTACAATCTGCACCACGTCAGCAATCGGGATTCCAAAAAACTGTCCTTCTGTTAAAAAAGTTAAATACTTTCCATCCATTTCTGAAATATTCGATATATCTTCCGGCATCCATTGCTCCATCCTATTTTGATCCATGACCTAATCGTCCCCCAATTCTTTTATTATTACAGAATACATTTATTGAATAAAACGTATTTATTCTATTATACACAATATATTTGTATTTGTCATTGTACCGATTCTAAATTTTCAGTTCTTTCGATCAAAACTGATTCAATTCATAGTATAAGCCTTTCTTTTCTATCAATTCAGCATGTGTGCCGCTCTCCACAATGCCCTGATCCGTAAGTACCAAAATCACAGAAGCGTTTCGTATTGTCGATAAGCGATGAGCTATGGTGAATGTTGTCCGTCCTTTTGCCAGCTTTTCCAACGAATTTTGTACAATTCTCTCACTTTCATTGTCTAATGCCGATGTAGCTTCGTCTAAAATGAGAATCGGAGGGTTTTTTAAGAAAACTCTGGCGATGCTGATTCTCTGTTTCTGGCCGCCGGACAGTTTGACACCTCGTTCTCCGACATACGTCTGATACCCTTCCTCCAATTCTTCGATAAATTCATGTGCCCCCGCCATCTTTGCTGCATTCATCACTTCCTCAAAAGAAGCTCCAGGTTTACCATACTCTATATTATCGTAAACTGTTCCCGAGAAGAGATATACGTCCTGTTGCACGATTCCAATTTGTGAACGAAGAGAACGTAATGTTACGTTTTTAATATCGTGTCCATCCACCAGCACTCGGCCTGCGCTTACCTCGTAAAATCTGGGAATCAAATTACAAAGTGTACTTTTTCCACCTCCGGAAGGACCGACAAGTGCGACATTTTCTCCCGGTTTTACATGCAAATTAATATTCGAAAGTACGCTTTTTTCACCTTCTGAATAACGAAAACTCACTTGATCAAACTGAATCTCTCCCTTGATTTCACCAAGTGAAACGGCTTCTTCCGCATCCTGAATTTCAACCGGAACATCCATCACTTCGACAAAACGCTCAATCCCTGTCATCCCTCTTTGAAACTGCTCTGTAAATTCGACAATTCTTCGAACAGAGGCAAGCAGCATCGTTACGTACAGCAGATAGGAGATTAAATCCGGTGCTGTAATCCTTCCATTGACCATAAACAATGCACCTACGACGACCACCATAATGTACATAATTCCGTCAAACAGCCTCGTTGTGCTCTGAAATCCAGCCATATAATGATAGACTTCTTTCTTTATGTTTAAAAAACCGCCATTGCCTTCTTCAAACTTTCGTTCCTCCATCGCTTCATTTGCAAACGATTTTACGACACGAACTCCAAG
This sequence comes from uncultured Anaerovorax sp., assembly GCA_963521065.1. GTDB lineage: Bacteria > Bacillota > Clostridia > Peptostreptococcales > Anaerovoracaceae > IOR16. The sequence continues at coordinate 109,701 of CAUQTI010000008.1, forward strand.
CAAGCTATCCTCTACTTGAGCATTTAATTCTCCAATCTGGTTTCTTGACTTCTTAAAAGCTCTCCGCATTCGCTTGTTAAAGTACATAGAGCAGTAAATCATAACTGGGATCACTGCAAAAATGAGAATGGTCAGCGTAACATCCATCGTACAGAGAATCGCAAAAGATGCACTGATTTTGACAGCAGCAATGAAATATTCCTCCGGGCAATGATGCGCAAATTCTGTGATATCAAAAAGGTCACTTGTAATTCTGGCCATAAGCTGTCCGATTTTCGTATTATCATAATAGGAATAAGACAGTTCCTGCAAATGAGAAAATAGGTCTCTACGCATATCCGTCTCAATTTTTGCCCCCATCATATGTCCGATATTTGCCATATAGTAATTGGCAATCATATCAATCAACCGCAGTAAAAGGTAAACTGCACCGAGAGATAAGATCATGCGAACGGTTAAGGCCTGCATGTCGTTCATACCTCTGTCTGTGATGAATCTTACAATCAGCGGAAGCACTAGTTCACACAAAGTAGTAAAGGCTGCGCAAAATAAATCTAAAAATAAAACACCTCTGTATTTTTTAAAATACGGCGCAAAGCGAAAAAGCAAATGTTTGTTTTCTTTCATATTTTCTCCTTCCTCCTAGTTTTTATTTTTTTGCTCGCGGATTTTGTCCGCCAGCTCTCCAATTTTTTTGATTCGATGATTCAAGCCGGATTTTTTTAACGGCGGGTCCATCATATCCGCTAATTCATTCAAAGAAGCCTCCGGATGCTCCAGGCGAAGCTGTGCAACGGAAAACAGCTTTTCCGGCAATGAGCCCAACCCTGCCATATCTCGAATGTACTCAATGTCTACAATCTGTTTGGATGCAGCATTGACGGTTTTATCTAAATTGGCACTCTCACAGTTTACAATCCGGTTTGTTTTATTTCTCATTTCCTTTACAATCCGAATATTTTCAAAATCTAAAAGCTGTGCGTGCGCCCCCAATATATTCAAAAAATCAGTTATTTGTTCACTTTCTTTTAAGTAGACAATGTAATTTTTCTTTCGCGGTACAATCTTTGCGTGCAGACCAAATCCATTGACTAGCTTCTTTACATCGTTCGCTAGAAATTCACTGTTGCATACAATCTCCAGGTGATATGCTTTTTCCGGATTACTAATCGTTCCGGCTCCTAAAAAAACACCTCTCAAATAGGCTTTTTTACAGCAGCGTTTTTTTACTATATCTGAATAAATGCCGTCATTAATATAATTACAGCCTTCCTTTACAAGTAAAATTCCTGTTTCCCTTAATATCTGTTCTGCATTTCGTTCTGAACCGATTGTCAGTTCATACGAATGGCCTCGTTTTAAAATTGCGGCCTCAGAAACCGCCAAATCTGCTCTCGCGCCAAAATAGCTTTTTAAAAGCTTAATAAATAAGCGGGCTACCGCCGCATTTTCTGTGGTCAGCTTGACATCCATCTTTCCGCCTCCGGAAAGCTTTATCGTCCCGCACATGCGCAAAAAACCTGCAATTTGCGCAAGCATACAGCATTTCTTTTCCACCTCAATGCGTGCCAGCTCGTTTTTTGTCGTTGATGAGAAAGACATTGCCACACCTCCACTTTCATTTCAAATCGTTTTCCCATTTCTCTGGCTTCACCAAAGAAAAATTGTACTCTAACCGCCCGATTGGTGGTTCTATACTCTTTCATAAAATCCAAAAAAGCGGCAGGAGAAGAACTCCTTCCGCTTTTTTTATGCACTACTGGTTCTTTATTTTGTCATGCCTAAAATTTCTCTTGCTTCTGCAGGAGTTGCAATTGGTCTTCCTAAAATGTTAGCAAGCTTTACTGCCTTTTCTACCATTTCTCCATTGCTCTTTGCAAGAACGCCTCTTTCCAGATAAAGGTTATCCTCAAAGCCAACTCTCACGTGTCCACCCATTGAAATAGTTGCAGCGGCAATATGCCATGCATTCTTTCCAAGACCGGTTGCAGTCCAAGTAGAACCTGCTGGAATGCTGCCTACCATAAATACAAGGTCTCTCAGTGTTGCAGTCATCTGCACGCCAAGAACGAAGTCAAAGTGAAGAGGGTGAACCAAAAGGCCCTTTTTATCTGCTTTAAGCGCAATGTCAATCATGCCCTTGTCAAATACTTCAAGCTCTGGCTTGATTCCTCTTTCCTTCATAATTTTTGCGAAGTTGAAGATTGTGTTGTCTGTATTTACAAAAACTTCATCTCCGCCGAAATTACATGTACCGCAGTCTAAGGTTGCAAATTCAGGAGTCGGAACGATATCTGTAGATTCCAGTCTTTCCAGATCTGTCATACCAACTGCTCCGCCTGTGGAAGGCTGAATAATAACATCCGGGCATTCCTTACGGATTGCATCTACTGCTTCCTGAAATCTCTCTTTGCTCTGTGTCGGTTTACCGTCATCCCATCTTACATGAAGATGAATCACTGCCGCACCCGCATCATAAGCGGATTTCGCTTCCCTAACAATCTCTTCGATTGTGTAAGGAACTGCAGGGTTCTGCTCTTTTGTTACTTCCGCACCGCAAATTGCAGCACTGATAATTAGTTTTTCCATGATTTTTTTGCTCCTTTGTATGTATATGTTATTAATAAAAATATATCAAGCGCTCAGAATGGTTAGTATTCATGAGTCAGCCCGACAATCACATTAGCGATGCGCTCTGCATCGTGGCGGATGTATCCCATCTTAATATCGGTGAAGTCATTTTCAATCAATCGAATCTTTTTCCCTTTTAGATAGGCTTTATCCAGCTTGGAGGGCAGAATTTGCTTTGCTCCATCTTCCCGATAGAGTTTCAGCTGCCCTTCTTCAATTTCTTTATTGTTTGCAATGACGTATTCAAGTACCTCAGAGCCTATGTATTCATTCACTCGGTTTACATGGTCACAAACGGTATATTCATCGGTTTCTCCCGGCTGCGTCATCACGTTACATATCAAAATTTTTCTGGCACAGGATTGCTGTACTGCTTCTCTGACCCCTCCTACCAGAAGGTTCACAATAATACTGCTGTACAAGCTTCCAGGGCCGAAAACAATAATATCCGATTCTAGTATAGCATGGATTACGGCGTTTGTGGCAATCGAATCCTCAGGTTTCAAGAAAACACGGCGAATCCCGCTTTTTGCAGAAATAACTTCTTCTGGAATCCGAGATTCTCCGCAAATTATATTTCCATTTTCAAGCTGCGCGCAAAGTGTTACATTCTGAGTCGTTACAGGAAGCACACTCCCTCTGATGCGAAGAATTTCACTTGCCTTACTTACCGCAGTTTCAAAATCTCCATAGATTCCGTCTAATGCCGCAATCAATAAATTTCCAAAGCTTTGCCCTGCATAACGGCCTTCCGGAAACCGATATTTTAAAAGCTCCTGCATCGTTCCTTCTTCGTCTGCCATCGCCAAAATGCAGCTGCGGATATCTCCTGGGGAAAGCATGCCAAGGTCTTCTCTTAAAATCCCTGATCCGCCGCCATCATCTGCAACCGTTACAATTGCAGTTAAATTTTCCGTCACTTTCTTCATTCCCCGCAGAATGACAGAAAGGCCGGTTCCACCTCCGATTACAGTAATGTTAGGGCCGATTCCCTTTCGACTGCTATGACCGGAAGCGCTCTCTTTTGAATTGTCTTTCATATATATCCTCTGTCTGTCTTCCCTATAAATTGCGGTGAATCAAAATAACGCGTCTATTATCTTGCGTAAACCTTCTTGCAAACTCATTGGCCATCGTCACAGAACGATGCTGACCACCCGTGCATCCAAACGCAAGAACCAGGTTTGATTTCCCCTCTTTTTTATACAGCGGAATTAAACCATTGATCACCTGATAAATCTCTTTGATAAATTTATGACTTTCCGGAAATTTTAATACATAATCCTGCACTTTTTTACTATTTCCCGTCAGATTTTTCATACTGGCGAGGTAAAACGGGTTCGGAAGGAAACGCATGTCAAATACCCAATCGGCATCTAATGGAATCCCATGCTTGTACCCAAAGGACATAACGGTAATTGTAAAACTATCCTGCTCCTCCTCAGAGAGCAGCAGCTTTTTAATTTCTTCACTTAGCTTCGCTGTCTTCATATTCGAAGTATCGAGTATAAAATCGGCTTCTTTGCGGATTTCTTCAAGGCTCTCTCTTTCTTTTTGAATTCCCTCTGCAATCGTTCCGGATAGAGAAAGCGGATGGCTGCGTCTCGTTTCTTTGTATCTTCGAATCAAGACTTCCTCGGAAGCCTCTAAAAACATCACTTTAAGCGGAACGTCCTGATTTTTCAAGTCGGTAAGAATACTCCTGAAATTCTCGAAAAACTCCCGGCTTCGTATATCGACAACAAAAGCGGCCTTATCAATTTTCATTTTATCCTGTATCGCCAAATCAATAAATTCTCTGATTAAAACCGGCGGCATATTATCAATGCAGTAATAGCCTAAATCCTCCATGCAGTGTACTGCCTGACTCTTCCCCGCACCGGATAATCCCGTTACAATAATTGCTTCCATAACGCACCTCCTTTCCCTCACTTTTTGTCATTTAAGCTTCTATGCATTCCAGATTCACAATACGTTCTAAATCTAAGCCCGCCTCAAGCGCTCTTTGCAATCCACCCTCAAAACCACCAACGTTTCGCGGTACATGTGCGTCACTGCTCAAAATAAACTGTACGTCTTCTTTTGCTGCAATACGAATGCTTTCGACCGTCAAATCCTTGTGCCAATTGCTGATTTCCATCCATGTTTTCCGCTTTGCGCAGGCTTTTGCAATCTCTGCAATATCAAACTCCCCTTTGTCTCCCGGATGCGTTAACACCTTAATGGGATTTTCATACAACGCCTTTACTGTCATATCCGTATTCCATCGCTTTGCCAGTCCGGCAGAAACACCCGTTTTTTCACGAATATAATTTAAGCTGTGCAAAACACCTGCACGCAAGGGGCTTTCCCCAAAGATGCCATAGTGGTACCCTGCCAAAATATAATCGTACTGCGCAAACTCATGCGCGAGTACGTCTAAATGCCCGCTCGGATTCATGATATTCGCTTCTACTCCCAGCAAAATTTCAATTTGCGGATACTTCTTTCGCAAAGCCTCTATCTCCGCACGCATAATTGCAACTGCGCTTCTTTTTATTCCATAGCTAATATGCCCGGGTCCGTGATCGGAAATACCGATTGTTTTCAGGCCTTTTTGCAGCGCTTCTTTCACATTATCTTCAATGGAACCTTTCCCGTGTGAAAAGGTCGTATGCGTATGAATATCAAATTTTAAACGGTATGTCTGCACTCGCTTCTCTTTCGTACAATGCCCCTGTGCATTATACACTCCTTCCCCTATTATATAATTCGTACTTCCGGTTTCAAGCTCACGCCGCTTTTGTCATAAACCGTCTGCTGAACAATCGTCATCAAATGAATAATATCCGCTGCCGTCGCGTCTCCTTCGTTTACAATAAAGCCTGCATGGAGCGGAGAAACTCTGGCACCGCCGACACGCAGACCCTTTAAGCCTGCTTCTTCAATCAGACTTCCTGCAAAATGACCTTCCGGCCGCTTAAAAAAGCTTCCGGCGCTTGGCAGTGAAAGCGGCTGCTTCTCACTCCGCTTCGCACTTAATTCTTTCATGCGTGCCTTAATCTCTTCTTGATTTCCTGATTTTAGATAAAGCTTAACGCCGATAATAATCTCGTCAACCTCTTGAAAAATACTTTTACGGTACTCCAATTTCAAGGCTTCTGCCTTGCGGTCCTTCATCATCCCATTTTTGGTGATGGAGGCTGTGCTGATTACAACATCCTTCATTTCTCCGCCATACGCACCGGCATTCATGTAAACGGCACCGCCTAAGCTTCCTGGAATCCCCGCTGCAAATTCAAGCCCGGTCAAAGAGTTCTCCATCGCTTTTTTCGCAACGGTCGACAGTAGCATTCCAGGCTCTGCGAAAATCACATTTCCTTCTATCCGAACGCGGTCAATCCCCTCTCCTATGCGGACAACGACGCCTTCATAGCCTTCGTCGCGAAACAGAGTATTGCTTCCGTTTCCGATGGTAATAAAAGGACATTTTTCTTTGTTTAAAAGCTCAATGATTGAAAAAAGTTCCGATAAATTCGCCGGTTCTGCGAGCAGTGCCGCATTTCCTCCGGTACGAAACGATGTATATTCACGCATTGGCGCATCAAGATGCAGTTTATCTTCTTGTATATAAGGGAGAAGCTTCTCATAGATTTCTTTTTGATTCAAAACGATTTCCTCCAGGCAATAAAATTCTTTCTTTTATTATATTAGACTTTTCGAATAAAGTAAACCACCGCATCGGAAAGTCCCGCCGTACTGCGATTAATAAATACGCAGCCTTTATGCAAAAGCTCCCTTTACGCTACAGGTTATATTGCTGAAAATCCTGCTTTTTTAATATATGCAGTGAGTGTGCATGCTTGAAAAGCAATTTGAACTCAGAGGAAAGAACAAAACAAGCCTATGCAATATAGAGGATCGTCATTTTTAACTTACTCCCAATCTGCTCACGCAAAAAAGTCTCTGCTTCCTCGCGAAGCTCATTCCGATAGCAATATTTTCCTCGGCCTCGCCCTGTCATGAGTGCACGGTCAAAAATAGGGACAGCATTAGGGAAGGCTTCTGTGTTAATTGCATCCTGCACAAAGCTGTAAGTCATAAGAATCAGCTCAATAAAGCCGCTTTTCCTGACCTTTGGTGAAAGCTCCTCTGCAAGCTGATCAATCAACGCTTCATACAGCTTTTTCCATCCAGGCAGCAGGATAACCGGTGCAATCAATATTCCCACAGGATAACCGGCCTCCGCCATATCATTCAGAGCGCGTATGCGCGAATCCAGTGATGAGGTCCCCAATTCCACTCGCCGGATGATTTCATCTGGATTTAAGCTCATACGAAAGATCACCTTGCCTTTGTGATCCAAATTCAACAGAGGCTGCACCATATCAAATTTCGTGGGAAAGGTCAGGTGACCGCGTCCCTCTTTTCCAAAGACTTCAATGGTCCACGGTAAATTTTCGGTCACTCCATTTTCTAATACCAAATCGCTGTTACTGCCAATTTCAAATGTCTGCGGTACTGGTGCGGCAGCGTCTGTTTTCAAAAGACGTTCCATCATTTGTTCCCGATTTACAAACAAACGCAAATAAGCGCATTTGTTATAGCTGCACACAAGATAGCAATATAAGCACATTGCCTGACAGCCGGAGGATGTATACGGCACCAGCCAGTCGGAAACCTTATGATTTTTCACATATTTGTGTGTTTTTCGAATGCCAAGAATCAAATGCTGCTTTAGCTTTGGAAAATCCTTATTTTCAGCAGTGCTCAGCTCGGGTATGCGATTATGAGATGCAATCTCTATCCACGGCAAAGACTGATATTGCTTATGCAATCTTTGTCCCAATACAGATTCCAACGCCTGCGGCTCATAATAGACGGCATCAAATTGAAGTTTCATCTCACTCCTCCTGTTTTTCTGACTGACACAGTTCCTATTCGCTCTCAACGGATATCCATACAAATTTCAAAATTTATTTTTCTTCCCACTTCTCTCGAAATATTGTATATTCAACTATTACCCCACCTTCCCCAAACAGACAACTTGAATAAATATTTATATATATGAATATTTATTTATTTTTCTCTTGATTTTTTCTTTTTACGGTACTATACTAATTAACATATATTTGGGACTATACACAGTTAAGGAGAGTAACAGCCATGAACAAAGAAAAAATTATACTTGCCTATTCCGGCGGACTGGATACATCAGTTATTGTAACCTGGCTCAAGGAAAAATATGATTATGACGTGATTGCCGTCTGCATTGATGCGGGACAGAAAGAAGATTTTGCCGCAATTGAACAAAAAGCCTACCAGACCGGAGCCTCAAAAGCTTACGTTATTGATGTGAAAAAGGAATTTGTAGAACAATTTATTTGGCCGGTATTAAAGGCCGGTGCTGTCTACGAAGGCGATTACCTTTTAGGAACCTCTATGGCCCGTCCATTGATGGCACAGAAGCTTGTAGAAATTGCAGAAAAAGAAGGAGCGCATCTGATTGCACACGGCTGCACAGGAAAAGGAAACGATCAGGTTCGTTTTGAAAGCTCAATCAAAGCGCTGAACCCTTCCATTAAAATTATCGCACCGTGGCGTATGTGGGATTTGAAATCAAGAGAGGATTGTCTTCTTTATGCAAAAGAACACAAAATTCCCGTTGCGCAAAGCGTAACAAAAATTTATAGCCGTGATGAAAACCTGTGGCATATCAGCCACGAGGGCGGCAACCTTGAAAATCCGTGGAATGAGCATTTAGATGATATGCTGATTTTAAGCGTTCCGCCGGAAAAAGCACCCGATCACCCACTTTACGTTGAGATTGACTTTGAAAAGGGTATCCCAACGGGGATTAACGGCACCAAAATGGACGGAGTAGAGCTTCTTTCGTATCTAAACAAAGTGGGCGGCGAGCATGCAATCGGCTGCATTGATATCGTCGAAAACCGACTTGTCGGGATGAAATCCAGAGGGGTTTATGAGACGCCGGGCGGTACGATTCTCTTCCGCGCACACCATGCACTGGAAAAGCTGATTTTAGATCGTGATACAATGGCGTATAAAAACATCGTGGCACAGAAATATTCAGAATTGGTCTATGACGGCCGTTGGTTTACCCCACTACGGGAAGCAATCGACGCATTTGTCAATGTAACGCAGTCAAGTGCAACCGGAACCGTTCGCATAAAGCTTTATAAGGGCAGCTGTACGGCAGTCGGTTCAAAATCGCCATATTCTCTTTACAGCGAAGAATTTGCAACCTTTAGTGAAGACGAGGTCTATGATCAAAAAGACGCAGAGGGCTTCATCAACCTATTCTCTCTTCCATTGAAAATACGTGCTATTCTAAAAGAGCAGCACGAAGGAAGCAAAGGAAGCGAAACACTTGGAAAAAAAGTAATCCGCGGAGGAGACTTCGTAGAATAGAGTTTAACGGCAGGGCGCAGTCAATTGGAGCATAATCTCCAATTGATTATAAACCCCGCGTTCTACGACCTGATAAAACGGTTCAATTTCTTCGTTCTTTAGATAGCATTGCAATGTCTCATTATATTCCGTTTCACTTACAGACAGAGCAATTGGCGGAAATCCATTTTGTACTAATATGTATAAGAGCGCCATTCTTGCCATTGCCTTTGAACGGAAACCAAATGGATAAATCTCAACGATTTTATGATGGAGATAAGAGGCGGTTCGAATCGGATTCTCTGTTTTATTCTCGTTCAGCCAATCAAACAAAAGCTCCATCTGCTCCCTAATCTCTTTAAAATGTGGAGGATTGTAGCGCAGCTCGAATAATACCGGGTTATTACTGCGATAAATCTCCTCTTCCTTTGGGAAAAGGATGCAATACAGCTGCTCCAGGAGCTTTTCATCCAACTCATTTTTCATATCCACCGATAAATAAATTTCTCTGATTGCCTCTCTATAATTTTGAATTTGACTGTGCTCTATTACATTTACACTCACGACAAATTCACCCTTCATAATCCGCAAGACATCCTGCCGGCATACAAGGCTGCCATCAAGACGCATGGAAGAGTCAATCCAGTTATGAAAACTCGTTTCTCTCATATAGCTCTCAATCTCTGGCGGAAACGGCTTTCTGTTTTCTAAAATAAGATGCTTCTTCTTAATTTCTCTATACATAAATACACCTCATTCAAATTGCTTTCAGTATATCTCTATTCTTGATTTTCTGCAAGACAAAACCGTCTTCTTCCCTCTTGCATTTTAAATAATTTCCAGTATCCTGTATTTTTTTATCGCCTACCGCTCCCCTGTTTCATATGCTATAATAGATACAATTTATATGTAGTAAAATAAAAACATTTTACTGCCGATGTATCTATTGCATCGGTGTGTAGTAAACCGGAGCAACGGTTTACACTGATGATGGAATAGATACAATTTATATGTAGTGAAATAAAAATATTTTACTGCCGATGTATCCATTGCATCGGTGTGTAGTAAACCGGAGCAACGGTTTACACTGATGATGGAATAGATACAATTTATATGTGGTAAAATAAAACAAAAGGAGGAGTGTGAATGCTCCAATTGCACGTTTTTTATCTTTCTTATCTTCAAGATATCAATTTAATTTCCGTTACCGTCCGGCTGGTACTCGCCATTCTTTTGGGCGGTATGATTGGATTGGAACGTGGTTCAAACAAGCATCAAGCCGGTTTTCGCACACACATGCTCGTCTGTATGGGAGCCGCACTTGCCATGCTTACCAACCAGTTTATCTACGAAACCATGACGACTGCGTCTGACCCTGCAAGGCTTGGCGCGCAGGTAATCAGCGGTATCGGTTTTTTAGGGGTCGGTACAATCTTAGTCACAGGCCGCCATAAAATCAAGGGACTCACGACGGCAGCCGGGCTTTGGGCCTCCGCCTGTACCGGTCTTGCAATCGGCATCGGTTTTTACTCCGGCGCAATTATTGCCGGAATTTTAATCTTCGTTGTGCTGGCCTTTCTTCCGGGCATCGAAATGTATTTTTATAAACGTTCAAAAATGATTGACCTTTATATCGAAACCGACTCAGTAAAGCGAGTGGCTTCTCTGCTGAAATTTATCCGCAGCCTGAATGTTTCTATTCCAGAAACCCATTTGAGCCGCTCTGAAACCATATCGGAAAATACGGTGGGAATCCACCTCTCTATCAAGCTTTCCAAGCAGGCCAACCGCGATGAGCTTCTTGAAAAAATCAGCAGTCTTGAAGGCGTTTACTTACTGGAAGAAATTTAAAAAAAGAAATCAAAATCATAAGGATAAATAAGGAGGGATTTGAATTGAACGATCAGACCATAAAATCATTATTGGGCTTTGTCTTAGAGCACAAAGCAAACATCACCGCCTGCCTCGATTACTTCCAAGCAGCGGACTTAAAAAACGGGGTACTCTCCATTCCCGAAGAGCTTGTAAACGATGCGTGTAAAAAAACAATCTTGACGAAGCTTTCCCCTTATCTACGCGAGTATAAAGTCTCTTTTTCCGGTAATTTTATCTTCGTCGACCTAAACCTGAATATCAAGCAGCTCGGCCCAATCAAGGCCATGTATCTGCTCAGTATAGAGGAATGTACCTTTGAGCCGCACAAGCATCGACTGACCCTCAGCTACCGGGAAGATATCCGTCCTCAAGGCGGCCCAATGCAGTCTATGATGCTAAAGACTTTTCTTCTGAATCAGGGAAATCTCCTGCAAAAGGCGGTCAGTATGTCAGGCTCAAAGGCGGTCCGTGCCACACGCACTCACGTTGCATTTGACCTCGACCAGCTGCCGCTGTTTTCCGCTGCATTTTTTGAAAAGCTAAGCTTGCAATATGCCCAGTGCCAAGATGGAAAGCTAATGTTTCATTTTACCTTTTTAGAATAGAGGAACCGATTATGCCGATCATACCATGGGATAAAAGCTTCGAAACAGGAGTGCCGCTTTTGGATGAAACGCGCAAGCGCTTTCTTCTAAAGGCAAACCTTTTCTGTCTGAAATGTAAAATCTACTGTGCCCCTTTGGAATGCGAAGAGGGGCTTTCTTCCTTGGAAACGCTTCTTCTTTCGTATTTTTCAAAAGAAGAAGCATTGCAAAAAGAATACGAATATCCTTACTTTCACCATCACCAAGCCACACACGACCATTTGCGTGCAAGAATGCGGGAAATCGGATTTCTGCTTCGCAGCAATGCCTTTTCCGAGTCTTCGTTGCAGGAATTTTACCATTTCCTCTCCGATGTCTTTTGCGAGCATCTGCGTTTTGACGATATCAAATTCGCAAAATATCTGCGAAAAAACCAATAAGTAACTCTGCACCACCAAAAAGACTAATAATGAGATACACTGCTAGTCCTTTATTAAAATGGCGAGACTTGCAAGATCCTCCGTGCCGCGCAGCTGCGCTCGTTTCAGTAATGCCTCTTGATTCTGCGCATTATGCGTCAAATTCCTAGATATTCTTACAATGAGTTGTATGAACTCCTCATCTGTCGCTGTTTCCGCCAGTTCACATTGCAAAACACCCTTTAAAAGCTGATAAAGCCCTGCAAAGCTCATATAATTTTCCCATAAGCTCTTTTCTTTGAAATGAAACGGCTGATGTGTGGTGAAAAACCATGTGACGAGTATATTTTCCAAAATGTATTCCCTATCCTCGAAAAAGCTTCTTACCCGCTGCTGCGCTGCACTGTATTCCAAAAGGTTACACGTATAAAGAAGCTCTCCTGTTTCATCTGCTTCTGCAGACACACCTATATTCTTCAATTTTCTTTTTAAAGTGTCACTCGCTTCCTCACTATAGTAGTTCATCAATAAAATTCCCATACTCATCGCCTGCAGATTTTGATTGCCCTTTACTTCCTTCCACATTCCAGTCAGTTCATCGGTCTCTAAAAGGGAAAGCATGCTGTCTACATAGGCAGGGAGTTCCGCTTCCTTTTGCTCCGCTTCCAGTCCGTCCATATGTTTGAGAAACATTCCCAACAGTAAAAAACGGTCATCGAGTGAAAGGCTTCGGCACTGTAATGTTGCAATCGCCAATACCTTAATATCAAGGACAAAGTCATAGATTACCCGCCTTTTCTCTCCTTTTACTTTCAAAGAAAAAAACTGTAAATCCTCTTTTAGTTCTTCCTCCTGTGAAATGAGTGCAATGCCGTCCCGCTTCTCCATCATCAGCTTTACAACCGCTTCACAACCTAAAGAAAGATGGCGTTCTAAGACCCCAGCCGAAAGTGCATTTTGTCTAGGAAAGGTACGACACACATAATTTAAGCTCTCCGAGCCCGCTTCCAGCTGCAAGCGACATAGCCCTTCTTTAGAGATCAAGGGACAAAATCCCTTCTCGTTTAATCTAATCTTCCCATATTTCATTAATGTTGGATTTGTCCGAATCCGTGACAATGCCTTTTCTCGGACCTTCCCCAGTTCCGAGGATAGCCTCATATTTTTCAGCTTCTTATATTCCTGCTTTGATAGGTGAATATTCCATTTTTGGCAACAGGTATAGTTACAGTCTCCACCGAGACATGCAAATTCATCGTAGTAATCCGGTTTAATTACATTGTATTTCATTTATATCCTCCATATAGCATTCTCTCGTTTCCTTTGTATAAAATAAAAATTACTATTTCTGTCCTTTTCCCTTCATAAAAAGAGATTTTTGTGAAAGGAAAAGGGCAGATTGCTCCGCCCTTTTATCTTTATTATAAATCGTCCGATGCAAGGACTCTTTTCTGAAATTACTGTAATAACTGCAGTACGCCCTGCGGAATCTGGTTTGCCTGTGCAAGCATTGCCTGTGCAGACTGTGTCAGGATGTTGTTCTTTGTGAACTCCATCATTTCCTTCGCCATATCTACGTCTCTGATCCGGCTTTCTGCAGCAGTCATGTTCTCAGAAGCGACACCTAAGTTGTTAATTGTGTGCTCTAATCTGTTCTGGATTGCACCGAGGTTACCACGAGTAGAGGATACGGAGTTGATTGCATCCTTAATCTTCTGAATTGCAGCGGTTGCGCCCGGCTGTGTGCTGATATCCACACCGTTGATGCCGAGAGCCTTAGAGCTCATGTCACCTACAGATACCGTAACCTGATTGTACTTGTCAGCCGTATCACCTACCTGCAACGTCAAGCCGTCTCCGGATTTTGCAGAAGAAGTTCCTGCTTTTAGTGAAATTTTACTACTACCCTCAGCTGTTGCTTTGATTCCGGTCTTCTCACTGATTAAAGCAGCCATAGCTACGTCATCAGTGCCTACAGTATAAGAACCAGAAGTAACCTTCACATAGTTCACATCGGAATCCAGTTTAGCTGCTGCGTCTGCGTCTTTTACGAATGCAAACTTCTGCCCATTGATTTCAAAGGTGCTCTTAGATGCGTCACTGTTTCCATCATAAACAGTCATCTTTGTTGCATCCATTTCATAGTATGCATCCGCACCAGCTGTGTTTCCTACAGCACCAAATGCACCAGATACTTCAGCTCCCGCAGAATCTGTCACCCCAATTTGATACAGCTCAAACTTGTCATCTGCACCTGCTGTTTTGGAAGTGATGCTTAGTCCATTTGTGTCATCTAAAGTTACTTCATACCCAGCTCCTACTGCGTCCTCAATCGCTTTTTTTACAGCAGAAAGGTTTTCACTATCCCCAGTTATAGTCTTAGCATCAGTACTTCCTGACGTAAATCCAACGGTTTTTTCCTGCAATGCACCATCCGCATCTCTGTAGGTCAATGTCACGTTATACTCCGTAGCGTCTGCTAACGTTCCTGATCCCTTTGCTGCTGTAGATTCTGTAGCAGTCGCCGCTTTTAAATCCAATACAGACGGATTGCTTGCCAGATCAGAATACTTTACATCAACTGCAACGCCTGTTGCGGAGCTGCTGCCGAGGGAACCGTCTAACAGGTTGATTCCGTTGTAGTTTGTGGATTCGGAAATACGGTCTACTTCAGATTTCAGGGATTTGATTTCTTCCTGAAGATTTTTACGGTCTACCGAATTGTCATATGTACCGTTTGCAGACTGTGTTGCAAGCTCTGTCATACGGTTCAGCATGGAGTGTACTTCTGTCAAAGCACCTTCTGCAGTCTGTACTAAAGAAATACCGTCATTTGCATTCTTCTGTGCAGTCTCTAAGCCTTTGATCTGTGCTCTCATCTTTTCGGAAATTGCCAGACCTGCAGCATCGTCACCAGCACGGTTGATTCTGTAACCGGAAGACAGCTTTTCTAAGTTCTTTCCTACTGCTGCGTTGTTTCCGCCTAACTGTCTGTAAGAGTTTAATGCGGCGATATTGTGTTGAATTCTCATAATATATTCCTCCTTAAATCCTTTCAGGGGATTCCTTTCCCCCTCACTTCTTTTTCTGTCTCTCCCCTCCGGCTAAGGGCCCTTTCGCCTTTGGGAAAAAACTTTTTTCGTTACATTTAATATATCGTGCGTTTTTTCTGATACTTAACTGTTTTTTCTCTTTTTTTATATTTATTTTTTTCCAAGAAACTTTCTTACATATACTATAGGAAGAGGCACCTATATTGTTAATTCTATTAAAATTTGTTGCATTATATCCAAATATGTAATATAATTACAATAAAAAACATCTAGGGTGCATTTATGTTAAATAAAATTACAAAAAACAACAAGTTTTAAATGCTTTATCCGAAATTGAAAATTGCATTAATAGACAGAATGTGGATGATAGCATCCCTATTTTGGAATGGGTAAAAAAGAAAATTGAATTAAATGATAAAGAATACAAAAGGAAAATTACTCATAAAAGAAATAAACAGGATGGAGCACCTCGTGCCGTAAAACGTGGCGAAGTCTATGGCGCTACCTTAGGCAGAAATATTGGAAGTGAGCAAAATGGACGGAGCAGACCGGTTATAATCATTCAAGAAACAACTTATTCCCAAGAAAGCCCTACTATATTGGTTGCTCCACTAACAGCATCTCACGATAAATATGGTAATACGAAAAGGGTTTTACCAACTCACATTTTGTTTTCTCATGAAAAACTTGACAAGGAATCTATTATTAAATTAGAGCATATTCGAAGCATCTCAAAAAATAGGTTGAATGCAATACTATGTTATTCAAAAGATACCGAAAAAATCATGCCGGAAATTGACAAAAAATTATCTTTAGTTTTTGGAATCAAAAAAAGTTGACAGAGCGTAGTATAGTAGTATAATTAAGTTACTTAGTGGAGCATCGCTTCACAGCATGCAGGAGTCAGCAATTGTTGGCACAATTTGTGAACCAAAGATTGCCCTGTGGTTATGAACTTAAAATAAAGGATTTCTCTTAACTGGGAAATCCTTTATTTTTATATTATCCATTCTATTAAAAAAGTACTTTTCAATAGAAAAAACCGGCCTGCTTTTACAGAACCGGTTTTTTCTTGGTGACTTACTTTTATCTTATCTCGTCCTCTATTTTTCAATTTGCCCTGCCGCTTCGCCGATTGTCGGGAGTGACGAAACGCCGCGGCTACAAGCTAATTCAAGTAGCGGACTTGTTCGGGAGCTCCTTTTTCGACAATCCGTCCGCTTTCCATCACAAGTATGGAATCTGCGGCTTTCTTTGCCAGATTTTTTTCGTTCGTTGCAATGATGACGGTTTTTCCTTCGTGCGACAGCTGTCTAATCAGCGCCACGACTTCTTCTGTCATCTCAAAAGACAAGCCTTGTGCCGGCTCATCAAATAAAAGGATACTAGGATCATGCAGCAATGCTCTTGCAATTGCTATCTTTTGCTTTTCTGCACCGCTGAGTTGACCGGAAAAAAGCATTGCTTTCTCTTTCATTCCGACCTTTTCCAGTACCTCCATCGCCTTCTGTTCTGCTTTCTTATAATCCGCCGTTTTTTCACGGAGCATCCCAAGGGCAATATTTTCCTTTACATTCAGGTGAGGAAGGAGGTTGAAGTTTCCAAAAACAAAGCCAATTCGTCTTCGCGGTGCTTCCCCTTCTTGGCTTTCTTTTGCCGTTTCGATTACGATTTCCCCTTCTGTCGGTGAATCAAGCAAATCCAAACAGCGCAAAAAAGTACTTTTTCCGCAACCGGAAGGTCCCATAACGCAAACCACACCGTTTTCGTCGATGGTTTCGCTGATTCCCTTCAATGCCTCAGTCTGACCAAAGGTTTTTTTTAAGTTTGTCACTTTTATCATGCAAATGCTCCTTTCTTCGGATTTCCTGTATCAAATCATTCTGCTGAAATATATATCTACTTTTTCCGTTGAAATCTCTTTTTTTATTAATGCATATGCATGATTATACTACCATAATAATAATTATTCAAGTATATTTATTCATTTTTATTTATTTTTTCTCTTCTTTTTTTTCACTGATTTCCGTTGTTCCCTCCATTACAAATACAGTTTCTTCACAGATGTTGGTCGCATAGTCTGCGATACGCTCTAAATGGGAGGCGATGAATAAAAAGGTGACGCTTTGACGGTTTTTTACAGCATCCTCTCCGATGAAGCCAATCAACTCCTCATAGATGGTTCGAAACAGCTCGTCTACCTCATCATCAAAAATCCATACCTTCCTCGCAAGGCGCAGATCTTTATTTACAAAGGCATCAATCGCATTTTTCACCATCTTTGCCGCCATTTCGGCCATGCGGGGGATATCGATCAGCTCTTTCATGTATTCTTCATTTTCAAGGCGAAGCGTATATTTTGCAATGTCTTCGCAGTGGTCACCGATGCGCTCCAAATCCCGAATCATCTGTAAGATGGAAATGCACATGCGCAAATCACCGGCAAGTGGCTGCTGCGTTGCCAAAAATTTCAAGGTTTTATCTGCAATCTGATCTTCCAGATCATCAATCTTTTCATCATTGTCAATGATAGTTCTTGCTAAGTTTCCATCTTTTTCTTTCAATGATACGATTGCACCTCGAATGGTTTCCTCCACCAATGCGGTCATGCTTAACAAGTCGGCTTTAATCATCGCCATTTCCTGATCCATTTGTAGTCTTGCTGCCATAGGGTTTCCTCCGTTTCTTTCTTTTTTCTATCCTTTTATTTCATTTCTTTATTGTTCTGCTCTTTTCGGGTTTTGCTCCCGCTTTAAATTTTATCAACCGAACCGTCCTGTAATATAATCTTCGGTCTTTTTATTGGACGGATTTGAAAATATCGTTTCTGTCCGGTCACTTTCAACGACTTTCCCGCTTAAAAAGAAAGAGGTGAAGTCGGAAACACGGCCTGCCTGCTGCATATTATGAGTCACGATTACAATCGTGTATTTATCTGAAAGGGTGTTCAGCAATTCTTCAATCTTCGCAGTTGCAACCGGGTCGAGTGCCGAGGTCGGTTCATCCATCAAAATAACCTCCGGCTCTACAGCAAGACAGCGTGCAATGCAAAGACGCTGCTGCTGGCCGCCGGACAGCCCGGTTGCAGAGCGATGCAAACGGTCTTTTACTTCTTCCCAAAGTGCGACCTCACGCAGGGTACGTTCTACAATTTCATCAAGCCGCTCTCTATTTTTTTCGCCGTGAATTTTAGGCCCGTACACAATGTTTTCATAGATGGATTTTGGAAATGGATTTGGCTTTTGAAATACCATGCCGACCTTTTTTCTAAGGGAAATCAAATCGTAATCTTTGCCATAGATATTTTCCCCGTCAAAGTGAATCTGCCCTTCAATCCGAACGCCGTTTATCAAGTCATTCATCCGGTTCAGAGTGCGTAAAAAGGTTGATTTTCCACAGCCTGACGGTCCAATCAAGGCTGTAATTTTGTTTTCGTAGATTTCCATATTGATATTGCTTAACGCCTGAAAGCTCCCATAGTAAAGGTCTAAATCCGCAACCTCGAATTTTTTTTCTGCATTTTCTATTTTCTCTTTTTTCTGCATAACGCTTACTCCTTTTCCGTTCCAAGTCTATGGCTGATAAAATTTGCCGCTGTATTGATGAAAAGCACCATGAGAATCAGCAGTGCGGCTGTCGCATAGGTCTTTTCTTTCGACAGGCCTTCGGAGGCAAGCATATACAAATGTACTGCCATGCTCCTTGTCGAATCAAATACGCTGGTCGGTACTTTCAAGGAACCGCCGACGGTCAGCATCACCGCCGCCGTTTCTCCTACCGCTCTTCCAATTCCCAAAATCAGCCCTGTTAAAACTCCTGATTTACAGCAAGGCAAAATCACCTTTACAATGGTCTGCCATTTACTGGCGCCTAGAGACAAGCTCCCTTCACGATAAGACATTGGTACGGTTTTCAAGGATTCCTCCGTTGCCCGCACGAGGGTCGGAAGTACCATCATAGAAAGCGTCAAGCCTCCGGAAAGCACAGACCAGCCCATCCCTAAAAATACAACGAAAAAGGCGAATCCGAACAATCCAAAGATAATGGAAGGGATTCCTGCTAAAATTTCTGTAAAAAACCGGATTAAGGAAACGACTTTTCCGCCTTTTGCGTATTCATTGAAATAAATCGCTGCCGCGACGCCGACTGGTGTTGCAATTGCCATTGCCACGACCGTAATATAAAGGGTTCCGATGATGACGGAGAAAATCCCCCCTTCTTTTCCGAGTCTACGCGGCTCCTGTGATAAAAACTCCCAATTAATATGTGTCAGCCCATTCATCAGGATATATCCAACAATCAAAATCAGGCTTAAAAGTGTAATTGCGGCAAGCAAACCAATTCCGCCATAGAAAATTGCATTTTTTATGGACTTATTTCGAAGGTGACGTTCTTTCATTCTCTCTTTTTCATTATTTATTTTTTTCATTTCTTCTTTTTGTACGCTTACTGTATTTTCCATTATGCCTCTCCTCCCATCCGCTTCATTATGAACTGCGCGAGTATATTAAGCAGCATAATGATAACAAACAGCACAATTCCTACCGCAAACAAGGCAGATTGGTGTGTCGGTGCTGCATAGGACATTTCCATTGCAATGGTTCCGGTCAAGGTCGCCGCAGAATCCAGCATACTCTTCGGTACAACAGGCATATTCCCTGTGATCAGAAGCACGGCCATCGTCTCGCCAATGGCTCTTCCCATTCCTAAAATAACAGAGGACAAAATGCCGGACTTTGCTGCGGGTATCAACACTTTTACAATCGTCTCACGCTTGTTTGCTCCAAGTGCGAGGGAAGCTTCCCGATATTCCTGGGGAACGGCTGCCAATGAATTCTCAGAGATACTTACAATGGTAGGAAGTATCATAACGGCTAAGATAAGTGCGCCTGCCAAAATGCTGAATCCGGTCGTCGATGCCTCCGGTCGGAAAAATTGATAAATCGGTAAAATGTAAGTACGGATTGCAGGCACTAAGACTGCCAGTCCAAAAAATCCATAAACCACGGAAGGGATTCCGGCTAAAAGCTCAATCGCGCTTTTGAAACCTTTCGCAAACGTTTCGGGTAAGATTTCTACTAAAAATACTGCACAGGCGATTCCTGTAGGGATACCGATTGCCAGTGCGCCAAAGGTGACAGACAGGGTTCCTGCAATCAATGGCAAAATTCCATACTCTCCATTGGTCGGCTTCCATTGCATTCCGAAGATAAAGGAAAAGACTCCATATTCTTTTAAAACAGGAAGTCCGGAGTGGAAAATAAAAATGGTAATCAATCCTACCGACAAAGTCGATAGGATTGCACAAAGGACGATTATTTTTTCAATTGCTTTTTCGTATGCTTTCATATTATTTCACCGGTATAAATTCCTCAGCTACAATAGCTTGCCCTTCCTCACTCATTACGAAGTCAACGTATGCCTGTGCCGCTTCGGAAAGCTCCGCTCCGCTCACATAGATAAATGGTCTTGATATTTTATACGTTCCGTCGATTACGGTATCGGAAGATGGTGCCACACCCTCAACGGATACTGCGGTTACGGTATCATCCAGTGCGCCGAGTGACACATAGCCGATGGAATTCGGGGTGGTCGCTACGGTTTGTTTTACCGCTCCGGTAGATGGCTGCACGATTGCCTGTGAAATGGTCTGGTCGATTTCATCGCCGTTTTCATTCTTTGTTAACACCTTAGTGATTTCGGTAAACGCTCCTCTTGTTCCAGAACCTTCTTCTCTCGTTACTACGACGATTGCTGCGTCGTCACCGCCGACCTCTTTCCAGTTTTTAATTTCTCCGGTATAAATCTTTTGAATTTGCTCTAATGTAAGGTCTTTCACAGTGCATTCCGGATTTACTACGACAGCAACTCCGTCTTTTGCGATGACAGTTTCTGTTTTTACAGAGCCTTTTTCCTCATCCTTAACTCCTCTTGATAATGCTCCAAAATCAGCAATAGATTGTTCAATTGCTTTAATCCCCTGTCCGGAGCCGCCACCCTGAACCTCAACGGTAACGTTTGTGTTCTTATCCATAAATGCCTCTGCCAGTTCTTCAGACAATGGCTGAACGGAGGTCGACCCAGCAATCACGACTGTTCCGGTCAAGTCACTTCCACCACCCGCTTCTGCATCCTTGTTTCCACATCCACTCAATACTGCAGTCAAGGTCATAGCCGCGATCAGTCCGATTACCAAAGATTTTTTTGTCTTTAACATATTCATTCCTCTTTTCTTTTTCTATCTTCTTTTTTGATTTACAAATAAAGCCAACAAAGGATATTTTTTTTATTCAGTTTAGTATTCCCTTGCTTTAGTTTTATATTATCGATGTTTTGTTAAAGGCAAATAAGTCTTATGTTAAAAGCATGTTAAATAGAAAAAAGACAGCTGCAAAAAGCTGTCTCTTTCATCGTAGAATTTCAGCAAAACGTATCTTGTGCACAACGCTTACTGTTTATTTTGTTGGCAGGTGCACCGTAAATTTCGTTCCCTTTCCTACCTCGCTCTCTACTTCAATACGGCCGTCAAAGAGAGCTGCAATATGCTTTACAATCGCGAGTCCGAGTCCCGTTCCTCCTACTTTTTGTGATCTGGATTTATCCGCACGGTAAAAGCGCTCGAACAGTCTTGGCAGATGTTCCTTTTCAATGCCGATTCCGTTATCCTCTACGGAAATCAGAACCTCTGCATCCTGCTTTTCTACCTTCACAATAATCATCCCATGCTCGCAAGAATACTTCACTGCATTTTCAATGAGATTCAGCATCATTTGCTTAAAGCGGTCACGGTTCCCGCCAATATAGATTTCGTAAGGATAGACGGTTTGAATCTCAAGCTTTTTTTCTTCCATCAATGGACCGAGAAATGCAACAATCTCTTCAATTACATCTTTTACATTGATATCCATGTCAGTATTCAGTGCTCTGCCGCTTTCGATATCCGATATAATCAGAATATCATCAATCAAACGTTTTAGCCGGGCCGCCTCTACAGAGATGATATCTAAAAATTTGGTACGAATTTGGGGGTTCTCATCGGCTCCATCCTGAAGCGTTTCTACAAAACCGGAGATTGAGGTGAGTGGTGTTTTTAATTCATGTGTTACATTTGCCACAAATTCTCTCCGAATCGTCTCTGCCTTCTCCATTTCGTCCACAGCCAAATGCACTTTTTCTGCCATCTCATTCAAGGTTTCCGCGAGTTCTTGAAGCTCATCCTCTCTTTGAAAGCTTACACGACTCGCATAATCGCCTCCGGAAATCTTACGAGCGTGCTCTACCAGCATCTTTATGGGCTTTGTGAGCCATGAGGCAAAGACGATGCTTAAAATAATTGCAATGGCCATTCCTGCGGCAGCAGACTTCAACGCGGCTTCTTTCAAAAAATTCGCGATTAAATCCAATCGGTCAATTTCCATTGCAACTCTTGTAATTAAAACAAGCTCTCCGTTATCAACCAGATTCACTGCTGCATAAAGGTATTCTTTCCCTAAGGTTTTACTTGGCCGATTGCTTGCCCCAAAGCCTTTTTTCAGTGCAGCCTGGATTTCTTCCCGATTTTTGTGATTGTCCATTTTTCCATAGTTGTCGCCCATCTGGGAATCTGCCAATATGGAGCCGTCTGTTCCTACAAAAGTTACGCGTTCTCCGATTTGCTCTGAAAAGGTGTCTGCATAATATTTATAGTCAATAATCAACCCGTGCTGCAAGTCCTCCTCCATCGCTTTATTAATCAGCCTGCAATAGCTTAAAAGCTCTCCTTCTTTTTGCTCTACCAGGTTTTCCATGTTTAAATGAAAGGAAAGGTAGCTTGTGATGACAACGCTGATTAAAATGAGAGAGATGGAAAAGGTCAGTATTTTCTTTTTCATATGTGACTCCCCCCTATTCCAAAAGTTTAAGGCATCTTATATCCGATTCCGCGTACGGTCTGAATGTATCTTCCCTCTTTGTCATCTTCTTTTAGCTTTTTTCGAAGATAACGGACGTGAACATCTACGGTTCTTGTTTCACCAACGTATTCAAACCCCCATATTTTATCCAAAAGCTGATCCCTTGTAAAAACTCGTCCTCTATTTTCTGCTAAAGTAAGGAGTAAATCAAACTCTTTTAACGTCAGCGTAATCAATTCGCCGTCTAAGCGCACTTCATGGCGAATCTGATCAATGGTCAAGCCCTCTACTGTAATGCATTGTGCGCTTTCTTCTTCTTTTTTCTTTTCTTCATTGTCATTTTGGGAATACCTTCTGAGTACTGCTTTGACTCGTGCCATGAGCTCTCTTGTACTAAATGGTTTCGGCAAATAATCATCTGCACCAAATTCCAAGCCTAATATTCGGTCAATTTCATCTCCTTTTGCAGTCAGCATAATAATTGGCGTCTGGTTTCCCTCAGCGCGTAAATCTCTGCAAATATCATATCCGTTCTTTCCCGGCAGCATGATATCAAGTAAAATCAAGTCCGGAGCTTCCTCTCTTGCCATCCGAAAGCCTTCTGTTCCATCCTCCGCCATCAATGGTTCATAGCCGTTCTGGATTAAATGATAACTGACTAATTCCCGAATATTGGGCTCATCTTCAATCATTAATATCTTCTGCATTCTCGTATCCTCTTTACTCATATATTTGCACTGCCTCCACTTTTACAGCCTTGATGTTCTCTCTATTTGCATGTGATAGAAATCTGCCACGCGGTTTGTAAGTGATATCTTACCAATTTTCATTTATTATATGCGATATTGAAAAAAAATACAAATAGATTGAAGTTTGTTGTCAATTTCTCTTGAATATTCCAAATAAATTTGCTATACTTAGAAAGTCTTATGCGGGTGTAGTTCAATGGCAGAACATCAGCTTCCCAAGCTGAATACGAGGGTTCGATTCCCTTCACCCGCTCCAAAATGATAGCCGCTAGAAATAGCGGTTTTTCTTTGTTTTTCAACGAGTTTACGGCTTTGATAAATAACAATTCTGTTACATTTTTTAACAAAAAAGTTACTTGTGTTGCATGATTTTTACTAAAATGCAACACAAAATGCAACACGGAATTGAGCGGAAACTAAAAAAACCGCCTCCGAAGAGGCGGCATGAAATTACTACATTGTATTTAGTTTGGTTTTATGTAGGCTCTTGCATTAGTGCTATCAGCAAGCCCCTTAGTGGTCGGATCGTTAATCGCATTAACCACACTGACCACTACAGCAACTACCACAACGGGATTTTTAACCGCGCCAACGAGCAAATCTAGTATCATTCCCCATGTAGTCATATCCTTCCACATCACCCCAAAATAGGCTAAGATGGGTCCGAATACAGCAAGTACCATTTGTACCCAAAATACAGGGTTCGCAAGTCTGACTTTCCAATTAATTTTCATTCTTTTCCTCCAATCCATCTATACGATGATGCACCGATTTCACAGATTGCTCCACGATGGCTATAGCTTTCCCATGTTCTTTGACTTCGCCTTCCAAAGCCGTCACGCGTCTATCGATACCTAAAATTGCATCTAACTTTCCATTTATAGTACCCCGCCACTCGGCGTCGTTTCCGATTTTCTTTTCTCTGCCGGAAAGCCACCCTCCCAACCCTACAAAGCACCCTATAATGGCAATCAGTAATAATATTGTTTGTGTGTCCATACTACTCCTTTACTGCCCGAACAATCATAGACACGACCTGCTCTCTCGTCGGCACGCCCTGCGGTCTTGTGCCGTCTGTGATACCCAGTTTTTGCCCTGCCTGCCATTCTTTAGCCGCCCATGCGCTCGGTTGCTCCCTGCTTTCTGCCAATACCTCACGCACGATTGCTTTTACTTCTGATTCTGTCAAATCCTCCACCTTCTTTACAATATTTTTTAGATATGGTTCCGGGTCGACCGATGCACCCTCAATCAATAATTCCATATGAAGATGCATCGCCATTCCCTTTATGGTCTTCGTGCTCGCACCCATCAGCCCAATTTGTTGTCCGGCCGTTACATGCTTACCGATACTCAAAGGAGACTTTAACTTTAAATGTTGATACAACGTGTGAAATGCGCCGTGATTGACTACCACAAGCCAGCCCCGCACATCATTCCATGTATTTTTCTCAATAACCCCATCCGCAACACTGCACACTGGCGTGTCTGTCTTTGAAAAATCCCTGCCGAGGTCAATGCCTTTGTGGTAAGTGCTTGCTCCTGAAATCCCCGTATTCCTAAGCCCAAATCGGCTAGTAATCCGCAGCGGCGTTACCGGCAAACTGTTAAATACAATCAATCCAATCACCCCCGATAAAAGAGGAGCCTTGCGGCTCCTATTACTCAAACTGGTCTCTTAACTCTTTGACATCTCTTGCAACCAAGGCCAAGTCATATCCGCCCGGCAAACCATCATATAGCATCGCGTCTTGCTTGTCCGCCATGTCAATGAGCTTGTCTCGTGCCACTCCCATGTCGCAGGCTGTAGCTTTGGAGATAGCTGCAATTGCATTTTTGTGAATGCTGTCAAATTCTTTCCAATCGTAATTTCTATTCATATTGTCCTTCTTTCTGCCCGTTTCGGGCCGTAAAATTGTAATAAAAAAACACGCCTTATTGCGTGATTGGTTCGGTTTCTTCCGTTGGTTCTTCCGTTGCAGGCTCGGGTGGAGTATTTTTAATCGTTATTAACTCTTGTAACTCTTCCAAATCTGCCTCAGTCAATACGGTTTTATCAAACCATCCAGTTGCACTTTTAACAACTTGATAGTCTGCTATCTTACCAACACTATCTTTAAGTCCCATCATTAAAAACTCTCTTAAATTAAACATTTATATATTGCCTCCTAAAGCTATGATAGCCTGTGTTAAATCTGATATAACTTTATTAATATCCCTTACATACTCACACACAAAACTAGGACTAACCGTATCTGTACCATATACTACAGTCTGACCGTCAAGCATCTGCTCTAGGTCATTAAGTACCGTCTGAGTGTCAGAGTGTAGGGTTGTGATGGTTGGGGTAGCTAGTTGATAGATTAGTTTAGAGCCTATCATTGCTGTTTTAGCACTGCTTACATCGGGGTATTTATTTTTTGTTATATAAAAACCCCACCTCGTATTATTTACATTGTAAGTTTTCCATAAATTTTCTATCTGGTCAGTATATGAGTCTGTACTTCCCAACCCATACTCAAAAATTAACCACGTCGGTATTGTGTTTTTATCGTATCCGTATGAATCTAACGGTTTTTTCATAAAAATCACATCTGTATTCGCTCCGCTTGTATATAGTTGCGTGATATCGTCCGATACCAGCGAATACTTTCTAGTATTATTTCTCAATTTCCAAATCCCCCCATCCTTAAACACCTCGTCAGCTACACCATTTGGCAAATCCATTGCAGGCTCTAAGTAATTACCTTGTGTGTCTTTGAGTGGGACGGTGTAGTCTTGTCCGATGTATGGGGTGTATGGGGTGGAGACTGTGCCGAGTTCGAGCTGAGGTTTAAATACAAGATTATTTAAAACTACGCCAGATTTAACATATATAAACACACTCATATTGCTCGATGACTGCGGTGATATTGTGATTGCAGTCGTTTTTTGAGATATGCTTGGATTTTCAGTGTATATTTTATATGTTGTATCACTTCCAGCAGAACTACCGCTTATAGTATATGTGTTCCCAGCAATAATGCCGTATTGACCTATCAAATAGTAGATATCTCCAGTAGCAGTACCATTTACAGTAATACTTTTATCTGCATTTACCGTAAAAGTAAGCCCTTTTATTGTTTGTGTGATTCCTGTGTTAGGCAACAAATTCCTCCCACTTTTCCGCACCGTAAAATTCCGATACGGCACATATGGTGTTGCGGTTGTGCCGAGTTGGAGTTGCGCCCAAGTGTACTGAGCAATGTTTATATTTGTCTCAAATATGGTAAAAGCACACTTATAAGCATTAGACGGACTAATCCGATTAATGAGCGTACCATCTGCGGAATTTGATATAAAATTATCATCTTTATCAAACCATACTATATTGCCATATTGCCTATCTTTTGAGTTAGATACAGTATATGCCATGTTTGGCTTAACCAAAAACTTATTGACTGAGCGTATATAATCTGTCCTATCTGTTTTTACACCGTTTATATATCCACCCTGCTCTAGCTGTCTGTCAAATAAATTAACCCCACCTACCCCTGTAATCGCTTGGGGATTATCAGGGGAGATTGGTAAAGATGGATTTACGGGTGTTGTAATGGTGTGACCTTTTACAGTTAAATCCCGTGCTGGTGCATCTGCGGTATATAGATTGAGTATATCTCCTGTTGCTGTGCCGATTAGGGAGTTAGAGTAACGGGTGTCGGACTCTGATTTAGTATATCTGTCTGCTATTGCATTAGTATTACTTGTGATTTGACCTTGCAGTGCCGTGTCTGCGGATTGCCTTGCGCTTGTCTCATTGCTGATTGCGGTTGATAAATCGCTTGCTGACGCATCAATTTGACCGTCAACGTACCCTTTATTTGTTGCGTGTCCGTCTAATGTGGGTGTTATAACTGTTGTTGCACCGCTAAATGTTTTATCGCCTGTGATTGTCTCTGTGCCTGTGATATGTACTACTGCGCTATCATCCGCTTTACTTGGGATATCATCAAGCAATCCGTCAACTTGCGAGCCTGTGTATTTGCTTTTATATGTTGCCATTTAAACCTCCTTAAAAATAAATTATGACGCAACCATTTGCGCCATTTCCACCAGTGCCACCAGTACCGCCTTGACCTCCAGCACCGCCGTGAGCGTATGAGCTGTTAGGATGATATGCGTGACCGCCACCGCCAGCACCACCGCCACCATGGCCGCCTTGACCTCCGGCTCCGTATGTGGTTGCATCAGCTCCGGCAATAGCATCCGCTCCGTCTGCTCCATCGCCGCCGTACAAGTTTATGTTGTCGTGGATGTCCTCGGACCAGCTGCCATCGCCTCCGTTGTCGCCATCGTTGCCAAGTGCTGCACCTGACCCTCCACCACCATACCCCTCGGCAGATTGGTTTTCGCTCGCTATCCACTTAGCCTTTGTATTGCCGCGGAATCCTCCGGTGTAAACCGTGCCCGTAGGAGAGGTGACGCTTTGTGCCAAAGTCCCGCTCGGCCAGTTGTCGGTTTTTTCGCCGTCACCGCCGTCCATGCCAGACTCTCCCGTGCTTGCGTATAGATTCGCCGTCATTGCATCGAGATAACCATCAGACGAGCCAAGAGCAGAGCTGACTGTCCCAAACACTGTATCTGTGCCAAGCTCTCCATCGTCAATCGTGCCACCGACACCGCCTACGCCGATTAATGTGCTAAAAGTTTGAGTAGGTGTGACTGTAAGTGTGGTGTCAAATACTTTACCGCCGTCTCCGCCTTTACCAGCCTTACCGCCGTCGCCACCGTTTGCGGTAGTAGCTTGCGACTCCGTAGTGATTGACCTGCCGTCTTGACCGTCTTTGCCGTCATTACCCTTGCTGCCGCCTTGGCCACCACCAATCGTAACAACTCTTATCTCGGTTACATCATCTGGCACAGTCCAAGTACCGGACGTATCTATTACTACACGATGTTTGTACCCCTCGGATATGCCTTGCGGGACGTAGTCGACCAAAAAACTGCCGGATGCTCTTAGAGTATTGCTTAAGCTATAATCAAGGCTCTGAATTGCTGCACTTAAATACTCTGTACTGTAAGGGTGTATAATCTGCACCATATTACCAGCTGTCTCTTGATTAATTAGCACGTCTTGATTAACCGTCTTGTTACATGATGCATAAGCATAAAGTCTTTGAGCAACGGACGAGCTGTTGATTGCTGTGATAAGCGTTGCATCTGTAACAGTTAGTAATTTATCGTCAGGCGTACCAGTAACCGTGCCTTTTGTGACAATCTTAGTTGTATGTTGGTATGATTTACCCGTAAGAGTTACAACTCCATTGCCTTGTATCTTAGCATAGTTTGCACCACTCTCTAGGATAGTGCCGTTAGTGCACACAAGGTCATGCGCAGGCTCGTCAAACACCGCCGTCCTAATGTCAGTAAAAGACTCTGTAAACAACGTGATATCATCATTAGTCGGTGCATAAGCGTGTTCGGTAACTTGCACCGCTGTAACTTGCGTATCCTCAGTCAGGCTGCCGCTCGAAAAAATCCGCTCAGCTGTAAAAGTACCCTTAGTGGCGCTGGCGAGGACAGTTATATTAATCGTCCCATCTGCGTTACGCCCCAAGGCTGCACCTGTTGCAATTAAAATTTGTTGTAGGTTTTCCCTTTTTGTCGCATATTTTAGATATCCATAAAGTTTTAACGCTGCTACATCGGTATTTATTGTATACGGGATATCTCCCATAAGGTCACTTACAACGCTACCTAAATTTGCAGCTGTGTAAATACCGCCAAAGTGATAGTCATAATCAAGTAAAGATATGTAAGACTCTGCGCTAATTGTGTATCTATTTTTACCGATTGTCTTAATTTGCCCGTTAAAAAAGACGCCCATAATTTGAGCGTCTCGTTTGACTGTGATTGGTGTGTATCTTGTTACTGTTGGTTTTGTGCTACTCTCAACCTCTGCCGATACGGTATCGATTGCAAGTTGATCCGTTAATAGTCCCGACTCGCAATGCAGCTTAAAAGATTTTATCTTACTGCCGGTAAAACTGTAGTCCCCAAACTCAATAGTGTTAAGACTTTCTTGTTCATTTTCCGAATCAATAAAATACTCATCGTCACTGTTTGGATTGATCTTAACATAAAAATTATAATCATCCGCAGTGACAAAATCATAATCATCTGCAGTTACAAGTTGCACATGTGTGTAAAACTCTGCCAACCCATCACGTCCTTTCAGGGGCCATTGCGGTAAAATCTACCTTTAACTCTGTCCAAAAATTGCCGTTGTCATTTGCTATCAATAATTTATCTGTCGCCCCCGATATGTAAGCATCAAATTCAAGTGTATCGCTGCCGTATGGCACCTTTATTGTGTGGCTATTTACAGGAGCGGTAAGGGCGTAGTACAATCTGTCATATTCTATATTTTTGTACAGCTTGCACTCAATCTCCATACTATAATTGTAAAATGTACCGATGATTTCACGGCTCATCACGCCGGAATTTGATCGCTTAGAGTTTTCGGAGTCAAGCACCGCACCTTTACGCTCTATTTTTTTAATTCCAATGTCAAAATTAACGCCATCTATAGTCAAAAGTGCATTGCCGCTCCCTGAACCAATTGACCATTTTTCTCCAAAATAACGCTGTGGCTCCATTGCGACTGTTGAAAATGATAATTTTTCCCACTGATTTTCGGTGGTAGCTTTTAAAAGATTGTCCGTCGCATTAGCTATGTATGCGTCAAAAGCCAACACCCCTTGACCAAACACCACCTCCATGCGATGGCTGTCCACAGGGGCGGTTATTATCTCGTAAAAA
The DNA here is from genome assembly GCA_963521065.1 of uncultured Anaerovorax sp. Lineage (GTDB taxonomy): Bacteria > Bacillota > Clostridia > Peptostreptococcales > Anaerovoracaceae > IOR16. Next base: position 140,095 of record CAUQTI010000008.1, read on the forward strand.
TCGTTATACGCAGCAAGCCCATAATTCGGCATAACTTCAAACGTGTAATTGTAAAATGTGCCGATTACATCTCGGCTCATTACCCCACTTTTTAATCGTCCGGCATTGTCCCCATCCAATATAGACGCTTCACGCTGCAGGGATACCACGCCGACTTTTGGCGTAGCTCCGTCTATTGTAAAAATGTCCACTATATCACCCCATTGATTAGGCGTGTGCCTTTTAGTTGAGAGTCTTTTGACAGCTCGAAATTAAAAAACCTAATCAACGCCGCAGTATCTCCAGTTGCGTTGATTGTAATGTTTCCTCCGCTGCTACCATTGATTTTATTCGCAAGTTCGTTTATCCACTCCGTGTTTCGTTCAAGTGGTACAATCGCTTCTTTCCCTGCTTCTCCCGCCATAAAGAGTTGGCCGCTGCCAACTATGCCACCTTTTGCAAGTTTAGGTATTTTGGGGATATCAAAACCTTTCCCGCCAACACCAGGAACCCAATCAGGCACTTTTATTTTATTTAATGCCTCTATAAGTAGGTTTATCATCGACACGATTATCTGTACAGGCGCCGTAACAACTTGAAAAATAGCCCCGAATATCGTCTCAAATACTTTTTTTACGGGTCCTAACATCTTGGAAAAAAATCCTGGTGCTTGACTCCACAACTTTGTTATAGTTGCCCATGTGTTAGTTGCTACCTCTTTGACTTTATCCCAATTTTTTATTAATAATACTACAATTGACACTAATGCGGTAATTGCCATTATTACAAGTCCAATAGGTGAGGTTAAAAATGCAACAGCAGCCCCGAAAGCAGTTGTGACACCTGTTGCGATACCGCACACGACAGTCCATGCCCCCGTTGCTATTGTCATAGCCCCCTGTGCGATCGCAGAGGCCGCAAGTGCTACCTTATTAGCCCCAACGGCAATGGTATTAGCTGCCCATTTGACTGTTGCAAGGGCGATGGCTTTTGTCGTAGATCCAATGGATACCAAGAAATCCTTGGCGTACAGTGCCGTCAAGTACATGGTGGCAAGACCGTCTTTTGCTTTCGCAAGAGAGACTAATTCTAACGCTTTTTTGATGCTATTTAGTGCTCCTGTTAGTCCTCCACTCATTTGGATAAATGCAAGTAATTGTGTAACTTTCCACGCTCCGACGAACCCTAGCACAACAATTTGCATACCTTTGACCAACTCGCGATTGTTACTAACCCAATCGCTGATTTTGGATAAAGCGGAAGCGATTAATTCAATCGTTCCAACAACAATTCCGCCGGTCCATTCGCCTAAAGGTTTCAAAAAATTCTCCCACAGCCAAATCGCAAGCGGTTTAAGCACCTCAATTGCTGCTGTAATCACTTGTAGTACTGACGTTACCATTATCGCCGCCAAATTAATCAACGACGTGATTATTGTAGTTGCAGACCCTACTACCACCTTTAGTATTTCTTCCATCGCCGGGCGTATGTGGTTGGTATATAAATCACTGAAGCTATCGGCTGTGATTCCAAGGCTCTCGAGCAACGGTTTTAGCCCGTTAACCCAGATATAATTCGCCGCCTCCTGAAATGCGGTTTTTATAGATGTCCAACACTGTATAATAAAATTCCGAAAGCTTTCGCTGTTTTTCCACAGGTCCGCTATTATAGCAATCAATGCAATGATAGCTACAATTACACCGAGTAAAATAATGCCCGGTATACTGCTAAAGGCAAGCCCAACTGCTTTAATAGTATTTCCGAGTCCCGTAAACATCCCGCCCAAGACCGGTAATTTAGAACCTATTGCGGTAAGCGCAGCTCCAAGATTCACCAGCGCAGTCGGGAGTACAAAAGCCGCCCACATAGCCACCATTAGTGCCGTGACAACTTTTAGCACAGGTGAGATTTCTTGTAGTTTGCTTTTAAAGGATTCCAAGCCTTCATTGAGCTTCGTCATTCGCTCTTCGTATTCTTTCGTCAATTCGGTTTGTGCGCTGCTATCTCCCGTAGTCCCGGTCGTTGCATCTGTGCTAGATGATACTGCGCTGGATTTATTATCCGATAAAATATTTAAATCGTCGAATCCGGCAAGTTTCTTTTTTAATTCGTCTGTTTCGTCGTTTGCATCTTTTAAACCTGTTGCGGTATCCGATGCACCGTTGGCCATTTTTTGGGTATCGTCTGTTGCGGATGTTGCAGATTTACCGCCGAATAAAGCCTGAAAAAAAGCTTGCACATAAAGGACAGCTGTCCTTAGTGCGTCTGTAAGTGCAGTCAACCCTGGCAAAACAAAATTGTAAATAGGTAAAAACGCCTCTCCGATCGTGAGCTTTAAATCATTAAGGCATGCGATAAACCGTGCTTGTTTTGTTTGTGTATTGTCAGCTAGAGTATCACCATATCTTGCGTAGGTCTGCTCTAAAATCGCTGCGAGCCGGATTTGTTGTTGCGTCTGAAAATCGAGTTGCGCCCACGACTTACCGTTCGCAAATTTTTTAAAGGCTTTTGTACTCTCTATCATTGAGACGTTGGTGTATACACCTAAATCCTCAATCGCCTCCGTTGATCCCAACATTCCAGACCTAATTCTTTCAGCTGTATCCTCATATGTTCTTCCCGTTTTGCTTGCGATGATAGCGGCAGCTCTCATAAGTTCTTGGGTATTGCTTGCAGTTTCTTTTGTATCCGCAGAAAAGCTAGATAATAAATTCGAAAACGTTGAGCCGTATTGGTAAGCGTCGCTTTTAGCCATTCCGAGAGCTCTTGACTGTGTTTTTACAAATTTGTCAAATGCATCAGAGGCCGAACCCATATTTCTGCTGATATTACCCAAAGCACCTTCGACACCCATTGCCATTTTTGTAGAGTCTTTAATAAGGCTCCCCACGGCTAATGTGCTAAGAGCAGTTGCCACTAATTGCATGGATTTATTTACTCCACCTTGAAAATTCGCAAGTTGTTTTTGTGTTTGGTCAAGTCCTTTTTTTATCCCTGAAAAATCCGCCCCGCCACGGACTATAAAATTACTTTTTTTACTCATGTGCCCTCCCTTCTTGAAATTTTAAGCAAATAAAAATAAGACGGTGTTTACCGTCTTATAAATTTACATAGCATTATATTTATTTTTGTCCGGGCGAAAATTGGTGCCCACACTTTAGGCATGTGATTTGTATTTTCCTTGAACCAACAGCCCCGCTAATGATCCCCACTGGCAACGATATCATTCCGCCAGCAATAGCTTTCCCGAAGCCGAACCCTTTTTTATTTGCGGTCAATGCAGTGGAGTGGCACTTCGGGCAATAAGGAATCCCTTCTTTGTCTAACTGTTTTTCCAGCCGTGCTAAACGTAGTTCTTCCTCTCTGCTTTCCAATATTCGTTGCCTAGATTCGCCACCCATGCGATACCGTACCGCATCCATGGTTTTCATATCTTTGGTATCGAGGTTTATTTTCCAATTCGCTTCACCAATCTCTTTCGGATGCGGCACTGATGAAATTATTTCCCGTATTCGTTCTTTATCCGAAGAATCCACAACGGGAAAACCTTTATCTTTTGTCCCGCATGTAGGGCATTTTTTAGCCGCGTCCAATAATTTGTCTCCGCAGTTTAAACAAATTTTCATTACCAGTACCTCCATTTGATTACATACTATCATATGCGGTAAATACTGACAATTCTATTTTTTAATCTCTTCCCCGCCGAAAACTGCATTCAATGTCCTTACCTGGTCCAGCATCTGTTTATCTGTCATTGGCTTTTTCTTTTCTCCGGTATTGAGTATTTTTTTAATGTCAATCCGTTTTTGCCAAACCCAACGAGATATTAAAAACGCTTGATAGATATTTTCTTTTTGACTCATTTCTTGCCTTTTGGCAAATCCCCTTGCAGCCAGATTCAACTCGTATGGAGTAATTGCCCAAAATTCCGTTATCGGTATATTGATAAGGGTAGCGAGTTCTAGCGCACCATTTATGCTAAACTCTTCCCCGCCACCCTCTATTTGTTTTTTTCTTGCGCCACTCCCCCGCCAAACGCTGCCGTCATAGCTGTTCCTACCGCCTCCATAACTGTAGGGAGCGACGAATAATCATCTATTAAGTCCATAACTTTTTCAGTTGTAAGATTGTGGTCTTCGTGGGCAAGCCCGGCCCAAATCAAAACCGCTGAATCCTCCATCATCAAGCTTTCCATGTCTAATTTTGCAATCGGTTTTTTTAATTTCTTCTCGACCAAAGATATGGCTTTCATTCCGTATCTTAAATTCCTTGTTTTATCTAATTCAATTGGTGTATATCCCATTGTTGTAACCCTCCTTATTCTCCACTACCGACTGTTAACGTCGGTTTACCGCTAACTTTAATTGTTGCTGAAAACGCCAAAGGATCTTCTAAATCCGCACTTGTCGAAAATCCAGTTACAACACCATTAAATCCCCACTGCGCATTAGTTTCGGGTGGAAATTCAATAATAAAGGCTTCCACCTTCCCCGTTTCGAATAGGTCATGCAATTCTTTCTGACCTTTTCCGGTGTCCATAGTTAGGTAGCCCTCTAGCGATACCTCGCCGGCATCTTTAAAGCCTGCTATAAATGTCCGGTACCCTCCATCACTATCCAGCGTAGTAGTGTCAATTGTGTCTGCGGACAGCTCTAATCCTCCAATTGAGGTTAAGCCGGCAACCGCCACCGGGGTAGTTGCTCCTATTTTTAATTTTGTTCCTAATGCTCTTGCTGCATCACTCATCTTTTACCTCCTAAAAATAAATTGTAAAAAAAATAATCCCCCGATTAACAGAGAGATTAAACTCGTAAGTTTCCCTTATGTCTTCGATTTCGATGTCTTCGACATAAATTTTATTAGTTTCTCCTATGTACCGTTTCGGCATATTTAAAATTAGATTTTCGATTGCCCCACGAATCCTTATCATATCGGCGTATTTGGTTGCCATCACGTTAAACATGTATTTTAAGGCTTGTTTATTCGTGTATCCATCCAACACCTTTACCCGGTCTGTTTTCGCACGCATATAGACAAGATACGGCTTTGTGCAAGTTTCGGGGGCATTGGTGGGGTAGATTTCTCCAATTAATTCAGGCAGAGCCTGTTTAACCTCATACCTCAATGCGATTTCTATCATTTTAACCCCGCCCTCCTTATTTCTTCGTCTATTTTGCTTTTCATATGCGTTACTATGATTTTTCCTGCGTTTTTTGCATTACTAATCAGCGCATCGTGGATAAAACTAAATCCGGGTATATACCGGCCATTCTTTGCAAAAAAACCATACTCTTGCGATATCGGGTAATACCCAGTAATCTTGCCTTCCGAATTTTTTTTCTGAAAAATATCGTTCATCGACGGATCAAAGATTATTCGGTAAACCTTTTTACCCTTATGCCTTGACCGTTCACCCGAAAGTTTTATTCCTCGCTTTAGATTTCCTTCGTCTTCCGGCGCATCAGCCTTAGCTGCTTTTAAAACTGGGTTCATTCCTTTTTTAGCCGCTGCCGTTACATGTTTTTGCGGCACTTTGCCAAGCTTTTTCAGGTCACGATTGAGTTTGTCAATTCCGATCACGCCGAATTTGATCTTCATTCCGTCACCTTCCTGCAATAGCACAACAATTCCTTGCGGAGTGATTTGACATCAATGGCAGAGAGGATTTCGTAGACCTCGCTGCCGTACTGTATTCTCATGTCGTTGGTTACACCAGGAATATATCGACTATTAAATTTTATTTCTACCTTGCTTTCTGTCGTTAGGGAAGAAAAAAATTCATTCCCAAGTAACGGGTCGGCAGCAGCCCATACAGTAGCAAATTCCTTACAATCGTCAATTGGTTCTCCGTATGCGTCTTTGCCACCTTTATTTTGCAGAAAGGTTATTTTATGCCTGTAATTCCCGGCATTTATTGTTTTCACAGCATCACCACCTATAACAGATTTACAGAGTGCATCCCAAGTATGGTATCCACAACTTTATTGAGATTGCTATTATCCACATACATCGTCCGGTTATCGTACATATCTTGCACCAATACGTATACTACAATAACAAAATCTTCGTGAGCGTCAATCTCACTATCCGTTAATCCGGTGTACGAGGCTATAAAATTTTTAGCCACATTTAGCAAGGTGCCAATTTCTTGCTTTTCTCCCTCTGATAAAAAATCGTAGGTCAGTCTTAAGTAATCAGACAAATTTTTATCCGTTATCTCGCTTACTTTCATTTTTGGACTTCACATCCTTCTTAGGCTTCTCAACCTCTTCTATATATCCAGCTTGGAGAAGGTCTTTGATTATATAATCATCATCACACTCTCTAACCTCTCCAACAGCCATAGAAAAGGCACCCGAAAAGCTTACAAGTGCCTTAATCTTTACCATTAGTTACCTCCTATGATGCTTTCTTTTGCTTTAATACTGCAAATTTCTGATTATCAGTAATCTTAGAATCTGTTTCTAACCATGCCACTACTCCAATAGCATGTTGAGTAGCATATTTTTCTAGTAGCACTTGGATTTCTACTTGCTCTGATATCTTAACTGTTAATCCAGTCATATCACCATATACTATTGTTTTAGCCTCTGATGCAATCTTAGGCATATTATCAGATACATACACAGGTTTACCTAATAAAGCATATCCAAAGCCATTTGTTATGTCTGCATTTAATAGATATCTGTTTTCTCCATCTTTCAACTTTCTAATATCTTCAAATGTTTCTGGATTCATTATCCATACAGCACCATTTTGATATACTTGCTTAACTTTCATTTGTAAACCTATTAATTCATCAGCAGTTATAGCTGTAGCAGCAGCAGTTTCAAGGGTGTTAGTTCCGCTTAGTACACCTGTCATTTTGCTTGTTGTACCTACTAATAATTCTTTTTCAAGGAATTCAGCTATTTTCTTAGCCATTTCATTTATTACAAATGGAACAATATCGAATTGGCTATTATTAACTAATGATTTACTCACCAGTGTTAATGCACCAGCTAAATATCCCGTAAGAGTTACTGATGTAAATGCTCCTGAGTTAGCTGTAAGGTCAGTAAACTCTGTGCCATAAGCACAAGCGATATCTTGGTCTGCACTTGTTCCACCCTTACCCCATACTGGGACTATAAGTGTTCCTTTTACATTATAAACATTTGCTAATCTATAAATAGGACAGATATCTTTTACCGCTGTAATAATCCTATTCGCTATGGATTGAGGTATCACTGACCCGTTATCAGCTTTTGTAAGATTTACTTCATCAGCTCTATTCTCTAAAACTGCTCCTCTTATAAAATTTTCAAATGCTCTCTCTTCTAATTCAGCCTTGGTATCCTTCTTCTCATTTTTCATTTCTTCAATGATTTCTAATCCTCTTGCTCTAGTTTCAGCTGCAATAGTATTATCTAGTGCTTTAATCTCATTCTCTAGAGTTGTAAATTGCGTGTTTTCTTCACCTGTCATTGCTCTTACTTCTACTTTAGCTTTGTCTACAATTGCTTGAAGTTCAGTTACCTTATCATTTCTTTGCTCTGTCAAACTCTTTAATGTTGCTCTAAATTCTAAAATTCTCTTTTTCATTATTATCTACTCTCCTTTTAAGCTCTTTATTTTATTTTCATACTCACTATAATCAATAGAGTTTTCCTCTATGGTTATTGCTCTAAACTCTTCGCCTCTTTGTTCTGTAACCACTTCTTCATCTGATCTTTGTTCTATGGATGTGCCAACATAGCAAGGTGACCTTCTATCGTCTACGATTGTTACTTCTACTAGATCTAATTCTTTTACATGCCTTCTAGGAATGCCATCTGCTCTTTCTTCAAACTCATCTTTGATTACATACATACCAAAGGACCAACCTTTTAATTTCTTTTGCTTGGCCTTCTCAATTACTTCCGGATCTGTGATTGTTGCTACTGCTCTTAATCCAATGTTATCCTCATAAAGTTCAAGATTTCCTTCTTTAGTAGAACCTACCTTTTTATTATGGTTAAGCATTATGTTGGATCTATATTATAAAAGTGGACACGAAAAGTAATTACCTATTATAATTAAGT
>CAUQTI010000009.1:0-112390 GCA_963521065.1 uncultured Anaerovorax sp.
CGCCGTACAATTCTATGTGCTAAAGCACATGAATTGCTGACTTCTTTTCACTTTGGAAGTTTGGTTCGTCAACTTCGCCGTACAATTCTATGTGCTAAAGCACATGAATTGCTGACTTCTTTCCACTTTGAAAGTTTAATCCGTCAACTTCGCCGTACAATTCTATGCGCTAAAGCACATGAATTGCTGACGGAGGACTTTCCAACAATTTGCCTTGCAAATTGGGACAAGTCTCTCTATTTTACAATTTTAGCGTCTTCGCAAACCTGGTCTCTCATGTCTCCCATGATTGCTCTAGGAACTGGAAGAGTCAGCATTGTGTGAAGTCCAGCTCTTGCGTTGATAACGTGAGGAATCATGTTAACGCACATTGCGATTGTTCCGATTCCGCCTTCAACTTCTGGGCTGTTTACCATGTTGATGTTTGGAGTTCCCTTGATGATTACATAGTCACCAGTCTGAACGCCAACCTGCTCTGGCTCAATCTGCTGCGGATGATCCATCTCAATCAGCAATTCGCCGTTTCTATATCCGAACGCCTTCATTGCAACACCTGCAACGTTGCCTGCTTTTGCAAATCCGTAAGGAGACTTTCTGTCTACGTCAGTTACGATTGCATCCATTGACTGCTCGAACTTGTCGATTTCCCAGCCAATACCATCAGCAATCATTCCCATAGATTCAGCAAATCCAACGTGACCTGCTAAATGTCCATTCTTGAATTCTTCTACTGTTACGCCGATTCCCTGCTCTTCCATTACAGCTGGTCCAAATGGAGATAAAGAGTTTACACGTCTGGAAACAATGTGCTCTACATCTTCCATACAGCCTGTCATGATTAGTACAAGTAAATCCATGATAAGTCCTGGATTGATACCAGTTCCTAAGCAAGATACACCATTTGCTTTTGCAATTTCATCCAACTGCTTTGCAAGTTCTGGTTCCTGAGCCTGTGGGTAAGCCATTTCCTCTGCGGAAGTGATTACGTTGATTTTCTGCTCCATGATGAACTTTAATTTATCAAATGCATTTTTTGTGAAAGAATCTGTGCAAAGTAGAACAATATCAGCTGCGCCTGGCTTAATTACATCTTCGGCAGCTCCGATAAGTACGTCTGGTCTGTCTCCCTTTTCTGTCTTGATGAAATCATACATGCTCTTACCGATTTTTGCACCACGGCCTACAGCACCTACAATATCAACGCCTTTTTTCTTGAGCAGCATGTCAGCCATACCACCGCCCATAGCGCCAAGTCCCCAAATGATTACTTTTACATTTTGCATCTTTTCATCCTCCATTTTTTTATAATTTAAAAAAATTAACCTTAAAATATCTTGCAGTGATGTTGCTTTATTTCATGCTCCATCTACACTGCTCGACATTTTTATATTAAGCAAGTACTATGCCAAAACAAATTTTATAATAATTTTCCCTTTGTTTTTAATAATGTGGTTTATATTTTACTATATTATTCAATAATTGATGGATTTTTTATCCTTTATTTTTTTTACGATTTTTATTTTACTTATTTTTTACGTGATTTGTTTTAAATAAAGCAAAAACATTTGCACTAAGTGCAAATGTTTTTGCTTATTGTGTGTTCATTTTGTATTTTTTTATTTTATGCTGCAATGTCTGGCGTTTAATCTTAAGGCGATCTGCCGCTTTTGATATGTTTCCACCCTCCACGACAAGCGCATGCTCGATCATTTCCCGCTCTAACCGTTCCAAATACAGATCTAGTCCTTCGGCAGTTATTTCGTAAACACCTTGATGTGCGGTGGATTTTCTTCGGTTAATAATTAAATGCTCCGGCATCAATACATGCTCATTTTCCTCTGCCATGGAAATGGCTCCCATAATGATGTTTTCCAATTCTCTCACATTGCCTGGATAATCATAGTCTAAAAGCTTATCTTTGGCTTTTTCTGAAAGCATCCACATCTGCTTCTCGTATCTCTCATTATGCTTTTCCATAAAACGCTGTGTTAAAAGAAGGATATCGTCATGGCGTTCACGAAGCGGAGGAATATTAATTGGTACAATATTTAAGCGGTAAAACAAGTCTTTTCTCAGCTTTCCGCTTTCGATCAGCTCTTCTGCCGGCTCATTAATCGTTGCTATAATACGGACGTCAATCGGAATATCCTTGGTGCCTCCTAAGGTTCTGATATAGTCTTCCTGTAAAACACGCAATAGCTTTCCCTGAAGCTCATAATGCATGGAATTGATTTCATCTAAAAGCAGAGTGCCGCCATCCGCCTGCTCAAACAAGCCAACACGATCTACCGCACCTGTAAAACCGCCCTTTGCGGTTCCAAATAACAGTCCTTCTAAAAGATTCGCCGGAAGCGCTGCACAATTTTGAGCCAAAAACGGCTTGTTCTTTCTCGGGCTGTCAAAGTGAATGCTCTGCGCAATCAACTCTTTTCCTGTTCCCGTTTCGCCATAGATAAGAACAGATGCGGAACTTTTTGCAACTTTCCTTGCAAGCGCAATCGTTTCACAGAATTTTTCATTTTTCCCGTATAGATTATCAAAGTTATATTTTCTAATTTTATGTTCTTTTGCCTCTTCCGGGCAATCAATTTCCTTTCTCAACTCTAAAATAGTATGCGACATCTTTTGAATGTCCGTAATATTTTTTGCAATTTCAATGGCAGCGATCAGCTTCCCGTCTGCCACCATCGGAATCGTCGTATTGACCGTAGTAATTTCCTTTCCATCCTTATTCAAATAGGTCTGCTCTTTTTTTAAGGTAGCTTTACGGTGCAGAATGGCCTTCATTAGCGTACTTTCACTCTCTTCTATGTTTTTAAAAACCTCTGCAAACGGTTTTTTCAAAACATCCTGGCTTTCCATCTTTTCCAGCTGTGCCATGGCCCTATTATAGATGACGCTGTTGCCATCAGGATCGACCACATGAACGCCTTCATCCATGACCTGCAAAATTTTTTGCAGAACTTTTATATACTCTTTATTTTTCACGACAAAAACGCTCCTTTCCTCTGCGATTCTTTTTTCATTTTATACTTTTTTTATAAATATCGCAATTTATTTAAAGGCAATCCAAAAAAACATATTTTTTTTAATAAAATTCAATTTTATATTCGTGTAGCTTTTTATATAAATTTTTCCTAGCTAGTTTCAGCTCCTCCGCTGTCTTCGTTACATTCCACTCATTTCGCTCCAGTGCTTTTATAATAAACTGCTCCTCAAACTCTTTTTTTGCATCGCTCAGCGATCTTACGGTTGCCAAAGCGGTTGAAGCACCCTTTCTTTTTTTATTTCGGATTTCTTCTGGGATATCTTCTAATCCGATTTCTCCGTTCATAGATAATACAACCAATCGCTCAATTACATTTTTCAATTCACGCACATTTCCCGGCCAGTCGTATTCGATTAACTGTTTTAACGCTTCTTTTTTAACGAGCAATACTGGCTTTTTCACATCCTCTGCAATCTGCTTTAAAAAATAATCTACTAAAATAGGAATGTCTTCCCTGCGCTCTCTCAAAGGAGGAAGCGTAATAGGGAGCACATTGATGCGATAGAATAAATCTTCCCGAAAGCGATGCTCCTCCACTTCTTTTCGTAAATTTTTGTTTGTCGCTGCTATCAGGCGAAAATCTGTTTTTATTGTAACTGAACCACCCACCCTCTCAAATTCTTTTTCTTGTAATACTCGTAAAAGCTTCGCCTGCGTCTCTAAGGGCAGCTCACCAATTTCATCCAGAAGAATAGTCCCTCCTTGTGCGATTTCAAACCGCCCTTTTCGCATGCGTTCCGCTCCCGTAAAAGCTCCTTTTTCATGCCCAAACAATTCACTTTCTAAAAGGTTTTGCGGTAAAGCGGCGCAATTTACGCGAACAAACGCCATTTCTTTCCGTCTTCCCTTGCTGTAAATCATATTCGCCAGTATCTCTTTTCCCGTTCCGCTTTCGCCCATAATCAGTACGGTGCTATCCATCGGGGCAATCGTTTCTGCTTTTTCCTTGATTTCTTTCATGCAAAGGCTATCCCCGATGAGTGGTTCTTCCCTTGTGATATCAGAAATATGCTGTCGAAGTACATAGTTTTCCTCTTTAATCGAATATACCTCGCAAGCGCGCCTTACGTTAAAAAGCAGCTCTTCAATATCCGCAGGCTTTACCATATAAGTAAATGCTCCCTGATGAACCGCCTCCACTGCACCAGAGACCGAACCCTCTGCGGTAAGCATGATAACCTCTGTCGCAGGACTGGATTCTTTTATTTCTCTTAATAATTTCATTCCATCCATTTTTGGCATAATAATATCGGAGATAACTACTGCAATTTGCTGTTTTTTTACAATGTCTAATGCCTTTAAACTTTCATTGACAGCGATGATGTTAAACTTTTTTAATGTGAATATCTTTTCATAAACCTTTAAAAGTGCATCGTCATCATCAATCAGAAGAATCTGCTTCTTGTAATCCATAGTGTATCCCTTTCTCGCTGACGGGGAAATATAATGTAAATACGGTTCCCTCTCCTATTTTGCTTTTTGCTTCAATTCTTCCTTCCATTTTTTCAACTAGCATTTTTGTAATCCACAGCCCCAGTCCGGTTCCCTCTCCGTCTTGACCTGTCGTAAAAAAGGGTGTGTAAATTTTTTCTAAATTCTCTTGGGATATTCCTTTCCCACTGTCTTCAAAACAGATTTTCATTTCACGTTTTCCATTCTTCTCCTGCAGCTGCCCTTCAATTTTTATTGTACCGCCCTCACGCAATGCCCGAATGGAATTGGATATAATATTTTTCTATGGAAATGCCAAAGCGCGTGCAGTCACGGTTATTTAAAAGCAGTATTTGATTAATTATTCTTGTTACATCGGTAGATATCTCTTTGTCTTCTCCTTTTGCAGAAAAATCTAAGAGACTATGAATTACCATTTCTGCCTCGTTCACTGTTTCTGAAACAGTTTTTATAATTTCAATCATCTCCGCATTTTCTTTCTCTTCTGTGTATGCTTCAAGCAGATACATGGAACCTTTAATTACTGCAAGCGGATTTTTTAATTCATGTGCAATCGCAGAGGAAAGCTGTCCGATTCCAGCCAGCTTTTCAGCTTGCTGAAATTCTTTTTCCATCAATACGTTTTTTGTTACGCACTGACTAAATATCACAATTTCCTCTACCTCATTATTAGAATCAATAATTGGATAATACGAATTATTATAAATTTCTCCGTTGATTGCAATACGCGTATAGGCTGCCTCTCTCTCCTTTATGACTGCCTGCAGCTTGCATCCCTTACAAATAGTATCCTGATTCGAGAAAATGGCATAGCAAGATTCTTGTTTATTTCTCTTTGAATGTAAGAGCCGTTTCCCCCTTTCATTAATCATCTGAATTTTTCCTTCCGGTGTCACAATCATCAAAATTCCACTGATGCTATTGAAAATTGTTTCAATTTCGCTGTTTTTCTTTAACAAGCTTTCTGTATAGTTTTCCATACATTGACTCATAAAGCAAAAAGCCTCTGAGAGAGTTTCGATTTCGGAATACCCTTCTAAGTGCTTCGTTTCTTTAAAATTTCCTGAGGCGATATTTTTTGCTTGAGCGATTAGTTGATTCATTGGCCTTAAATATTTTTTGAATAGAATGAGCGCAAAAAGAAAAATTGCGCCTAACAGAGAAAATAGAAAAATTAAAAAATTATTTCTTTCGATTCGATGAATCGCTATGTATTCAGAGCGATCAATTTCCAAAACCAATGTCCAAGGCATTCCCTCAACTTCTGAAAATGCCAAAGTGCGTAGCGTGCCTTCTCCATTTGAAAGCACATAAGAAACGGTTCCATTTTTTTCTTTAAGTGCAAAATCTAATGCCTTTTTCTTACTTTCGTTCGTCTCCCCTTTGTTGAAAACATTATCTAAAAAAAGCTGCCCCTGCTTTTTAACAGATGTTACATATTCAGGATGGAAAATAATATCTCCATTCTCTGCCAGCAGATAAATAACACCTGATTTCCCCAGATTAAAATCTGTGAGGAATTTTTCTCTTAAGGTACTAATTCCAATATCTGCGCTTACTACACCAAATAAAGCGTCTTTGTAATAAACAGGATGTGAACAGCTAATCAACCATCCGGTGCCCAAATAGTCGACATACGGTTTTGTCCAAATTGTTTTCTTATCCGGATTGTTTTGTTCATTGGCATCTACATAAAAGGGATCTCCCTTCTGCTGATGGTTCGGCATGAATACACCCATTCCTGAATACGGATAGCAGCGCAGAAGTCCTTCCTCTGTGGAAATGTAAACCCACCGAACGACATCCCGCCGCTGCTTTACCTCACGAAAACGATCATCCAATTTTTCGGTCAAGCGGATTGCACGAATTGCTTCTGCTGTTAATTTTCTGTTTGCCGGAAAAAATACCGCAGAGTAATCACTTCCTTTTTCTGGCCTTCGTCTCATCAGAGTCCCCGGCTCGTTAAAATAATATTCTTCGGAAAGCATCTCTTCTTCCTCTACATCCGTAATATATTTTTCCGCCCAAGTTGCTGTATTTTCTGCTTCATATCCAACATTTTTTAGAATCATGGAGATAGAATTTGCCTTCTCAGCAGCAAGGGCAGCCAAGCTGCTTTCTACGTTACGCCAGACTGCTCGTTTATCCTGCTGCATCACAAAAAAAGCAAACACTAAGAGTGAAACCGTATTAAATGAAAGAAACACAATTAAAATATTTGTTACCAATGATTTTCTGACTGCATGTTTCATACCGTTTCCTCCTTAGCAATCCTTTTAAATGGCAATTTATTGTATCATAAGTGCAAATCGCTACTCCGATTTGCTTCACACCGATGCAATAAATACATCCCGGCAGAATTTTGTGATTCTGCTACATATTTCGTATTTATTATATCAAATTATATCAAAAATCTGCTCTGCGCTTAATATGAAATACAAAATGGAATACTGGGATTATTTTCATAAAAGAACGTGAAGAAAAGGGAAGAATTTCATTGTCGCTCCCATTCACAAAAACTATTTTCTAGGATACGTTCTTCCCTTTATAAAATATTGCTAAATTCGTTACTCCGGATGATCCGGTGAAAGAATGACAGCCGCCCATTTTTGCGGATCTGTCTTTTGTTTTTTTCTCGCATAAGCCCAAAATGGAATACCAAGTAATAGATACAGTCCCAATACAACCCATGCTCCTATATCCATTGCAACAACTGACGAATAGATAACCCAAAGAGTAAACAAAACAGAAACAAGCCCCATAAGTGACGCTGCTTTTACCTTATATGGCCTTTCCCAATTTGGCTTTGATTTTCTCAGTTTTAAGAAGGAAAGTGTAACCATCAGATAAACAACACCGGCTGCTGCGCCATAAATTGTATAAATATAATTAATCCAGGCTTCCGGTGCAAATACCGTAAAGTACATGGATAAAATTCCAACAACGATATTTGCTCTCCACGGCTGCCCTGCATCGTTTAGTGCTGTAAAAATCGGAGTAAATTGCCTTTGCTTTGCAGCCCCATATAACGTTCGGGAAGCGCAGAGCCAAAAAGAAGACAAGGTTGTAAGGCAGGTCAACGAGCCCATGATTACAATTACAACTCCAAGCCAATGCATTCCAATTAAATCTGCAACCCGCGGGTCAACAATATCCGTTTGCCCCACCCATTCTGCAGTAACAATACCTCCTACGCCGATTACTGCGAGTCCATAAATCAAAACGGTACAAAACAATGAGCCTACAAAAGCAATCCACAGCTTACTTTTGGGAAAATTAGATTCTTCGGAAAGCTGAGGAATCAAATCAAAGCCAACAAATTTCATAATCAGAAGTCCCACAGCAGCCCCGTAGCCGGAAAAACCATTTGGAAACCATGGTGTAAGTGTTTCATAGCTCCAATTATGATTCGTTATAAAAATAAGTGAAGCAATTATCGAGACGACTAAGGTACTCCAGAACATGATTGACTGCAATCTTGCTAAAATCTTTAGCTCTTTGTTCGTTAAGAAAAACCAGATTACTAAAATGACAGCTGCAATGATTTTTGTCTGCAGAAAAGTAATAGGATAAAGGAACCCCACCATGCTTGCAATTCCATAAGCAACCGTGGGCATTGCCATAATGTACAAAAGCATTACACCCCAACAGGAGAACCAGCCGACATTCCATCCAAACGCATTAGAAACCCATATATTCTCTCCTCCTGCATAGGGAAGGGTGCTTGTCAATTCTGAATAAATCAAGCACAAAGGCAATACCAATATCGCGCAGGTAATCAGAGCAACGACCGCACCGGGTCCAGAAAGCTCAAACCAGAATTTGATTTCAACCATCCATGCCGCAATCATGCCTCCTGCTGCCATTGAAATTAAATTTGTTAATTTTAACTCTTTTTTTAACGTATGATCTGTCATATTTCTCATTCCTTTCTAAGTGAAATCCCTATCTTTATTTCTTATCCATCCCCTTTTGTTTTTCACTGAAAGACTTTTTACGATTAAATCTGTTTTTTATTTTTTTCAATTGCTTCGATAGTTTCCGCTGCCGTTAGAACATCACAATAAATAACGCTCATAATCTTTAGCTCTGCATCATGAAGCTCCATACTTCCTGCTGCACAGGCATCTTCCACACAAATGACCTTAAACCCATCGTCCGCCAGCCCCCTTACCGTAGAAGCCACACATTGATCTGTTACAATCCCTGTAACTATTACAGTTTCAATCCCCATAAAACGCAGTAAGGTCAAATAGTTTGTCCCGGTTGTCACACTATCTGTCGTTTTGTTTACTACAATTTCATTTTCTAGCGGCTCTAACGCATCGATCATCTGTGCAGCATAGCTACTGACAGGCATTAGCATGTTATTCCATCCTTCTGATTTCTGCACTGGAGAGCGATCTTCTCCGTCCTCTCTCAAGCAAGCAATTCTTCCAAATGTGACAACCATATTATTTGCTCGGAAATAGTTTAACAATTTCTGATTGTTTGGAATTACAATATCATCCAAACGGTCGTGAAATGGTATCCAGCGCTCCCATTCTCCATTTTTTTTAAACTCTAATGCTTCTCCAAAATCACGAAGAACAAACTCATTTTGCATATCGATGATAAGCAATGCTGTTTTTTGAGGATCAAATTCCAGCTCCCCATGTTCCTTTACTGTTTCATAATAAAAATTAAGATATTTTTCTTTTGGTTTCATCTTTTTCTCCTCCTTACAAATGATGTTGCTTTGATATCTACTAAGAGCACAGAGCGTGCCAACAAATTTTTTTCTTTTCATTTTTTTATAAAAAAAAGGAAAACCCTTGCTTTATCAGGCTTTTCCTCATTATTTAAGTTTTTTTCTATCCGATGTTGAAATAAAAAGCAGTTCATTATTTTAAATATTCTAAATTTTTGTAACCTTTTCGTTTCACTTTTTTCTTTGTGTCACTTTTAAGTAACAATTTTCCTTACGCATATTCTTGACTTTTCTGTCATTTTTCCCTATAATAATAATTGCATCGTCTAAACGCGATGTACATTTTATTTTTAGGAGATTTATTATGCGATTAAGAAAAGAATCTGATGAAATGCAAGAAGATGAAATATTACTGGTTGCCAAAGTTTCTGACGCCCTCGCCCATCCGGTCCGCGTTAAAATATTCCGTTTTATTTATGTAAGCAACCGTAACCGTGAAACAGTCTGTAACAAGGACGTTGTAGCTAATTTTAATTATTCTCAGGCCACTATCAGCCAACACATCAAAAAATTGGTTGAAGCAGAACTCATACAGGTAAAAAAACAGGATAAATTTTCTATTTATTATGTGAACATAGGTGTTTTAGGAAAATATCTGGATGCAGTAAAGAAATTCCAATAGGTGATATCCTCTTCATTGCCTCTTCAAAAAATAGCAAATAAAATACCGGTAAGTTCAAGAAGAACCTACCGGTATTTTTAATGTAATTTCAATCAATGCCATGTGAAATTTAATACCACATAAACGATATAAAGTGCACAAAGCAGAAAACCTTCTTTTTTTGAAATATCATCCTCTTTTCCATTGGTTGAAAAAAAGCGGAAAAAAAGCAAAATAATCAGCATAGACGGAATCTGAAGCTTATAGAAATTAGCTGGTACATCCAGGCCGCCAGATGTTACTGCTGCTGCGCTCCCCACTACAAAGAGCACATTTAATATATCTGCCCCGACAATGTTTCCGATTGCGAGCTCTCCATGTCCTTTTCTCACTGCAGTAATTGCCGTTACCAGCTCAGGAAGGCTTGTTCCGAAAGCAACCAGCGTCGCTGCAATGATACTTTGGGGGATACCGATTCGAATTGCTGAAATTTCAACAGCTGGTATTAGTATTTTAGAAGAACCTATAATTAGTATAATGCCAACTGCCAATTTTATAATTTGTAAAAGAACCGAGCTCTTTTCTCCTGTAAATACTTCATTTTCCGTTTCAATATTCCCTTCGGAGTTTCTTGTCCACTTAATCGAAATATAGATATAGATTGCAAGGAGCACTAGGAATAAAATTCCGACCCATTGGCTGACATTTCCTTTACCTCCAGAAAAAAACGGGAGACATACAATAGTCAGTAAAACTCCGCATAAAATTTGAATTTTTCCCTGTCTTTCTATCACGAGGCGGTCTACAGGCAGGCGCCCAATCATTGCTGCCAGTCCAAGAATTAAGCCTGTATCTACAATAATAGATCCAATCGCATTTCCTAATGCTAAATCAGGGTTTCCGTTCAGTGCAGCAAGCACAGATACCGTTGCCTCCGGAAGTGTCGTCCCTAAAGAAACGATAGTCGCCCCTATAATCATTTTAGGGATGCCTAAACGTAAAGAAAGGCTTACCGCTTCTTCCACCAAAAGATCGGCACCCTTGCTCAATACATACAGCGTCACCGCGATTACAAGCATTAGCGGAAGTGTTGAAAATGAATTTAAATAGTTATGAATTAATAATTCCATAAAACTCTCCTTCTATATTTTTAATGTAGTAAATACTTCTTATGAAAGAAGATTTACGTTCTGTGTATTTTTGCATACACAGAAAAAAGAAAGACTCCACAAAGACAATAAATGAAGGTAACATTTATCTTCTTTGTAGAGTCTCACCAGACAAACAGCCATTAAAGCCGGGAAGCGATTTCTTCCGGGTATGACGACTTTAATCCCTTATACAGGTCAGTTACTCCCTCTAACAAAATAAGTATAGGTAAAAAATGTATTCTTGTCAAACTTTTTTACGATGCTGCCACTTGTAAAAATACGACTTTTGAGTTACCAGAATTATTTATCACATTATCTTATTTTCTATTTTATGCCGTCTTTTTATACTGTACATTTTAGAATCCGCCAATTCGATGAGCTCTTCGGCAGTTACTCCGGTTTCCGGCATAGTGGCACAGCCTTGGGAAACTTTAATCTTGATTTCATTTCCATGCACAGAAAAACTAGAGCGGCTAAATTCATCTTGGATTCGCTTTGAAACACGAAGTGCCTCTTCTTCATCTGCTTCCTTTAAGCAGGCAAAAAATTCGTCACCGCCATAGCGCGCTACCCAGTCAAGGCTTTCCCTGATACAGCTTTGGATTATATTTGCCGCATATTTTAAAAGACCGTCCCCTGCAGAATGGCCAAATTCGTCATTTACTGCCTTCATATTATCGATATCAATAAAAATAACAGAAAGCTGTTTTTTATTTACCACTGCATCAATGATGTCGATTGGAAGACGTTCATCTAAAAAACGTCGATTGTATAAGGATGTCAGCTCGTCCTTGACAACCATGGCGTTGATATCCTGAACTGCCTTATACAAAACTTGTCCCTCACTGTATTCTCCTTGTCCAATCATCATACTTTCGGTTGCATTCTTTAAAAGCTCCAGCACAACGGCACTTTCTGAGGTCTCTATTGGCAAAGCGGTCACAAGCATAATTGCAGTTGGACTATGCTCTAATTTCATAAAACTTTTTTTTTTCCCGATATGCGCGCACTGATATA
This sequence comes from uncultured Anaerovorax sp., assembly GCA_963521065.1. GTDB lineage: Bacteria > Bacillota > Clostridia > Peptostreptococcales > Anaerovoracaceae > IOR16. The sequence goes on from CAUQTI010000009.1 coordinate 12,021, forward strand.
CAGTTTTCACAAATAAACCCATTTCCCCAGTATCCATAGCAAATTTCGGAAGTTTCAGAGGTACTGCCATTTCTATATTCTATAACTTTTTTATTCACAGGATCTACAAGGCGTACACAGTCATACATCTTCTTAAAAAAATCTAAATTCTTCTGCAATTTATTTAAATTTATTTTTTCGGGCATATAAATTCTCCTCACAATAAACAAAAGTAACCATGCCAATGATATGCTTGTATCTTTTTCCAAGTTAGAGGTTGTTTTTCACTGTATTCTCTCAGGTAATTCTCTATGAATAATCCACTCTTAAACAATAATTTTTCCTGTAATTTATTCATATATACATAATTTCTATACCATATAGGCGTTTCTTTCACAATGAATTTATTATACAATAGAAACCGTCAAATGGCAATTTACAATTAGAATCCTAAAAAGATTCCTTGCGCACACTTCTCGACTCAGAAAAAAATCCGTTGAACAAATGATTCAGCGGATTTTTATATTGTTTCATCGCTTATTTATGATACGTTTCATTTCGGTTAATTTTAAAGCACCGATAAATTTGCTCTAAAAGGATAATGCGCATCATTTGATGGGGAAACGTCATTTTTGAAAAGGATAAAAGAAAATCAGCCCGTTCTATGACGTCTTCTGAAAGGCCTAATGACCCTCCGATTACAAAGGCAATCTCGCTTTTTCCCTCCAAAGCAAGTGTCTCCATGTTTTTTGCAAACACCTCCGAAGATAATGCTTTTCCTTTCAGGTCTAATACAATCACGAAGGTACTCTGCTTGATTTGCTTTAAGATATTTTTCCCCTCTGCCTTTTTTACCGCGAGCTCCTGCGCCGGAGAAGCCCCTTCCGGCAAGCGCTCTTCTTTTAATTCGTTTATCGTCAATGTGCAATACTTACTTAAGCGCTTTACATATTCCCGAACGGCTTCGCTCCAATAGGTCTCTTTCAATTTTCCAATGCAGACTATAGACAGATTCATTTTATTTTACCCCGGTTACTCCGCTGCTTTGAGCGTAACCTCTATTTCCATTTTATTTTTATCCCGAACAATACTTAGTGTTACCTTATCACCCGGGCGGTACTGAATCAATTTTGTATTTAAGCGACTCATTGTATCCACAGTTTCCCCATTTAATTCCACAATTACATCGCCTTCCTTTACCCCTGCAGCCTCTGCTCCAAAACCTGGGGTCAATTCCGATACAAACACGCCTTTATCCACACCTTTATCCACAGTTGGGTAGTATTCTCGGTAAGTTGCCATGCCGACACCACTGATTCCGATATATGCTTTCGTAAATTCCCCTTTTTCTTTCACTTCTTCCACAATTGGTTTTGCGGTATTAATTGGAATTGCAAATCCAAGTCCTTCTCCGGATTGTACCTTTGCGCTGTTAATCCCGATGACTTCTCCTTTGCTGTTTAAAAGCGGCCCGCCGCTATTTCCAGAATTAATGGAAGCATCTGTTTGCATCAATCCATCCATTGTGACTGCATTCTGCCCCTCTCCGACAGAAATGGAACGATCCAGTCCGCTGATAATTCCCTGTGTTACGCTTCTTTGAAACGCCATACCAAGAGGGTTTCCAATGGCAACCGCATAAGCCCCAATATTTACTTCTTCCGAATCGCCAAGCTCTGCAGCAGTAAGTCCCGTTGCTTCTATCTTTACAATGGCAAGGTCTAAAATGCTGTCGCTCCACAGAACAGAACCTTTTTCTTCTCTTCCGTCTGAAAGCTGTACGGTAATATTTTGGGCTTTACCGTCACTTACCACATGTGAATTTGTTAAAATATAACCGTTTTCATCGACAACAATCCCAGTCCCGACGCCTTCGCTGACTCCACTCTGGCTTCCAAACCAGCCTTGATAAATCACCTCTGTTTTTGTGCTGATTCCTACAACAGAAGGAATTACTTTTTTCGCGATTACTTCTGCCGTATCCATTTGGCTGTTCGGCTTTATCGTTATTTGCCCGCTCTGGCTTCCTTGTGAGCTGGACATGAAGGTTCCGCCAAAATACATCGCTGCGATGCCGCCCCCAAATCCAGAACCGAAGGCTAGAACAACAATTAATAGAATTGCGAGCAGCTGCCCTTTCCCTTTTCTCTTTCTTGCCGGTTCCCGATAAATATAGCCTGATTCTGTGACTGGTCCGCCAGCCTCTTTCATGACAAAATTATCTCCGTCAATTTCATTTTCATTTGTTCTTAATTCTTCGTCCATATATGACACCTCATCTCTCAAAATTTTTAAACATCATATATTAAGCTTAGTTGATCTCGTAGAAGAAGATTCAGCCCAATATCTTTCCCTATGTAATAGTCTTCCTCTTCTAGTATGTTTTTAACTGTCTGATATGCCATTTGCGGAAAATTATTTTCGTGACTCAAATGGGCCAAAAGCACTTGCCGTTTTCGATCCTCCTCTTTTAGAAGGCGCAGAAGTGTCTTTGCCGCAGTTTCATTGGATAGGTGCCCTTGCTCACCTAAAACTCTCTGCTTTAAAAACCAGGGATATCTTCCAATCTTAAGCATGTCTACATCGTGATTTGCCTCTAATATCAGAAGGTCGGCGAATCGCATTTCATTAAGCAGATCCTCACAGATACAACCGGTATCTGTTACAATACAGAGCTGACGGTCTCCATGTGAAAAAGAAAATCCCACAGGATCTGCTGCATCGTGAGAAACAGAAAATGTTTTGACGTGAATATCACCGATAAAAAAAGAATCCCCTGTATTAAATAACCTGCTCTGCTCGGGTGGTGCTTTTTCTTTTAACTCATTCCAAGTTTTTTCATTGGAATAAAATTTTAATCTCTTATCTTTTTTAGCCAAAACACGAACGGATTTCGTATGGTCACTGTGCTCGTGTGTAATCAGAATTCCTCCCAAATTTTCAATCGGTGTTTCTGTTTTTTCAAGTCCGTTCCATATTTTTTTCCCGCTGATTCCCGCGTCCACTAAAATAGCTGTATCATTTGTCTTCACCAAATAGCAATTTCCGCTGCTGCCACTGGAAAAGGAACAAAACCGTAACGTCATTTTTTTCTCCTCTATCTTATTATTCATCTTAATTATGTTAAAAAGATGATGCTTCTTTGTAGGATTTTCGTTTTTTTATTGCTGATATGCTAAAATATAGTCGGTTTCCCCACTATTGTAAGTAATTTTCCAGGCAGGAAATGCAGTATCCTCAGAAGTAGATACCATAGTGCTCTCAAGTGTATAAGAGTAAAGCCAATATACTAAAGAGATGTCCTCAACATAAATATCTCGTTCAGAAGTCGTTTCTTGTTCTCTATTTACCATAAATTTAATCAAGGCGGCCGATGCGGAAATTGTTTTTTTCTTATTCTCACCAAATCGAATTGCATCAAACCATTTTCTTTCAAGATCAATTACTTTCCCGTTTTCAATCACACACACCATATAGCTCTCTTCAATCGGGATTCCTTCATACACATTCTTAAAACGTACATAGATTTTATCATTTTCTTTTTGCAGCGATTGAAATTGTACGGTATCACCGTAAATTCCACAAGCTTCTATGAAATTTTTACTCAGTAATACATAGTCTTCGTCTTGTGTTTGTTCCTTTGGTAAAGGTTCTTGATTTTTTAATACTTTTTGCTTCACTTCTCTTTCAAGCTCATTGCTCTTTACTGATAAAACAGCCATTGTGGGTATTTTGGTTGGGATTTCTGTTTTTAAATGAATATTTTTAGTTTCCAGTAAGGTTTCTGTATTTTTTATTACGTTATTTTCTAAAAAATCACCCTGCTGTGATGTAATGAAATAGCTTGAAATAAAGATGATATTTGTAATAAGAAGTGCAATAATCAGTATGGTCTTTGCTTTCGTCCAATCCATAAAATGATTCCTCCCTATTGCATACTATAAGTAACCGGTTCTGCCTGATCATACAAATCAAAATATAGATTCATTTCCTTTGTTTTAATAACCCAGACCGGCTTCAAAGTAAAGTCATCCTCGTCCTCCATGATTCTTATATACCCGACTTCCATTTTTTCAATCTTTTCCGCCATTTCTTCAAACGTCATTCCATTGTAATATTTTTTTTCTTCCACATTTTTTGTAGAATCTGAAATATTTTTTAATGTTTTTTTCAAATACTCATAATTCACGGCAGGAACATTCACAGCGGGAAATGTCTCTTGATACGGTGATTTTTCTAAATTATTCAGCATATTGTTATCAAAATCAATCATATTCCGCTTATACCGCGTCACCTGATTCCCTCTAATTTCAATAAATAAAGGGTCCCCTTTCTGATAGTAGAGGCGATGATTATTTAAGGATACTCCAAAAGTAAATTGATATGTTTTCTTTTTGTCTTTTTCCATAATGGTGACAGATTTTAGATAAGGGGTGAGTTCGGCGCCATTTAAGGACTTCCATCCACCTCGATTGGATATAAACTGTACTGCGGCGTTTAGCGATTCATAAAACCCTAAATTATCACTGTTTTCATTTTCTTCTTCTTTATATTCAAAGCTTCCGTCCTTATTCATGGTGAATACTTTTTGTCCATATCCATACATATAAATGACGGCCCCCTTACTGTCCACCATTCTCCGTATAAAATCCAGACTTTCCCCGAAAAATGATGCAGAAAGCTCATTTAATCTTTCCTTGTTATGCTTATTTTCCAGTTGATAAGGAAACGGCTGTAAATTTGCCTGCAGGCTCACTGGAATTAATGTGCTGTTGTTTTCCTTTAAGCCAAAGATTGTTTGGCTTGTGTAATAAGGATCGTAGCCAGAGCTTTCGATTTCATCAATGATGCTGGAAAAAGCACTAAATTCCTTATTGTTTGATGCAAGTCTATAGTATTTATCGCCTTTATATTGATGAATTACAATACTTTCTTTGCTTCCGTCAAAATAAGCCAACGAACCCATTCCAGAGATTCCTTCCATACTCTGATATTTCTTTATGTCTTCGTATTTCAGAAATTCTGTAAAAGGAATATCATAGGCAAATCGATATTCGATGGAGCGATACTTTAATATTTCTTCGTATTTTTCTTTTGAGATTTCTTCTACAAAAATAGTTTCTGATTTTCCAAATTCACGCAGCTGATTAATTGCAGACTGCCACAAATTAACGTTGTCTTCTAATCCAATTTTCGTATATGTACCACTGCTCCCAAAGCAAACGGAGATTTCTTCTGGCTGCAAAAGCTGCGATAAGGAAGGAGGAGGTGACTTATACTCCATTTCCGAGGCAAGAGGGTCATTTGGCAGCTGAAACACAATATCGAAAGAAGCATTTCTCCAAAAAAAATAGATTAGTAGTATAGTTATAAAAAACAATACTACTAATATCGCATCTTTTATTTTTTCAATCGTGATAAGATATGGCTTTTTCATAATTAATCGCCCTTACTCATCTCCAAAAATACTTTTCAGTAAATTTTGAAGAAACTGTAGTGTCCCTGATTGTGAAGTTTCAAAAATCTTAGCAGATTCCTTATCTTCTTTATCTGAAACAATCACTAGGCTATAGGAGGTACAAACTGCCTTACCCAGATTATTAATTGTATCCACTTGAACCCGATAAGTACCTGCCTTCACATCGTTCAATTGCTTTGTATAAAAGCTCAAAGCATTGGTGCAGACAAAATCCTCTGCGGGAATAAACTCTACGGTTTGTGGTGTTATTTTTCCATCTGCTTTTTTCCAATCGGCGGCTAAAATAGGTCGTAGTTCATTATTTATTTTTTGTTTTTCTTCAAATATTCTCACTCTAATTGTTTTAGGTTGTGTCACCTTTACAGAAATTAGAAGACTACTTGCGTTTACTTCACTCTTATGAACTGGACTGATGATTACGACAGCCGGATCGGATGCGGCACTTGCGAAAACGGTTGTGCCAAACAATGTGAAAACAATAACAAAAAGCATCATTATTTTTCTCATCTTTGTCTTCTCCTTTCCTTTCTTCTATGAAAAATAAAATCTTCTATCCTTATTATAATAAATATCGTAAAGAAGATACTTTTTTGATATGATACATTAAATAGTATATAATACCTATATTACAAACGTGTTACGCCGTGTTTAAAATCGTTTTACAAAAGAAATTTAAAAGGGAGATAACGAATGAAAAAAATAAATATCTATACGGATGGCGCCTGCTCGGGAAATCAAAATGAGACAAATATAGGCGGTTGGGGCGCTATTCTTGAATACGGACAGCATCAAAAGGAACTGTCCGGCGGAGAAATAAATACGACCAACAACCGAATGGAAATGATGGCACTTCTCCAGGCCTTGTCTGCTCTAAAAAAAGAAGGACAGGAAATTTCTGTTTTTTCGGACAGCTCTTATTTAATGAATTGTTTTCGCGAAAAATGGTATCTTAACTGGAAAAAAAACAACTGGAAAACTTCAAAAAAAACAGATGTCGAGAACAGAGATCTTTGGGAATCCTTATTACAATTAACCGAAAAGCACCAAATTCATTTTTATCGGGTAAAAGGGCATGTAAATTTGGATAGTAAAACAAAAAACTTCGATGCCCTTTACAGTAAATTTAAAGAATGGAACGGTGATTCTTTTTCTTATGATGATTTTTTATATATTACGAAGAAAAACAATCGTGCTGATGAATTGGCAAATATCGGAATGGATCCATTCCGCTTATAATATTTCTGCCATCAGAACCGCCATATCATCCTGCGGCTGACTTCCTACAAATTCCACAACCTTATGGATAATATTTTTGACTAACTCAGGCCCTTCTTCCTTTTCATATTGCTTTATCACAGCTTCTAATCCTTCGTAATTGAAGGATTCTTTTATTTCATGATTATACGCCTCTGTGATTCCATCCGTATAAAGCAAGATGCGGTCCCCTTTCTCTACTTTTACGTTTACTGTTTCGTGGTTTGATTGCTTCAGCAGGCCGCAAATGGGCATACCGCTTATTGTTATTTTCTCAATTCCACCATTCTTTTTTAATATGACCGGCAGGCAGTTGTGTCCAGCATTAATAAAAGTAATTTCTTTATTTTTTTTATTGTATACCCCGGCCAGTATAGAGATATATTGTTCATTTTTTACATTCAATTCATTATAGTTTTCTAAAAGTTCATCCAATAAAAAGTGTAATTTTTTAGCATCTGACTTTAATCCTCTAATTATTTGACGTAAAAAAATTGTCAAAAGGGAAGAACGAATACCGTGACCTGATACATCCGCTATGTAAAATAAAATATTTGTTTCATCCACCTTGACGACATCGAAAATATCTCCGCCCAAATCTTCGCTTGGATAATAATAGGATGCAACCGCAAGTGACTCCCAGTAAATATCATCCGTCGGCAAAACCCTTGACTGCACTTGTCGAGCAAATTTCAAATCCTCTCGAAGTTTATTGTAATGTTTTAGATTTTCAGCTTCAATTCGACTTTGCTCTGTGATATCTTGGAAAATTTCAAGTGAATAATTTTCAAATGAAGTCATTTGCACCGGTGATGCAATCACTCGATATTTTTTTTCTCCCACAATTTCATTTTTCATTTTTGAGGTTCCTGATCTAAGGCAATCCTTTGCAATACATTTTTCGCAAATTCCGTCCTTACATAACATTTCATAACATTTTTTTCCGATTCCTTCTCCAAAAACCGTTCTCATTTTTCGATTCATATAAATAATGTTATTATTATTATCAAGAAGTCTTACCATAGAATCCATTTTGTCGATTACATCGTACATTAGATTCCCATTACTTTTTATCATCTGTATTCTCCTCTTTTTCAGCAATTCTTTTCTGCATTGTAAAATAAGAGAGGGCTTCTAAATAAGAATGAATCCCTTTTCCATAAAATTGCGCTCTGCAAACATCTTTGGTGACTGATATGCTGCGAAAGGCCTCTCTCTCATCAATTTTTGTCAGATGTACTTCAACGGCCGGAACAGAGATAGAAGCGAGTGCATCACGAATTGCAATACTGTAATGCGTATACGCTGCCGGATTGATAATAATTGCATCCACAGAAGTTTCACATTGCTGAATGCAATCTACAATCGCGCCTTCGTGATTAGACTGAAAAAAGGAAAGCTCTGTATTTGTTTTTTCCCCTTCTTCTTCTAACGTTTTATTTATCTCTTCCAATGTCATTTTTCCATACAATTCAGGTTCTCTTTTTCCTAGCATATTTAAATTTGGACCGTTAATTACTTGTATTTTCATAAATTTCTCCATTTGTATTTTCATCTCTTGTTTCTTTCATTATATGAAAAAGTGAATCTCCTTACAAGTTTTATCTTTCATGATTTTTACTTATTTCTTTAATTGCATTTGCCGCGTAATACATTTCTTTTTCTTTATTAAAAGGCCCTACACTAATTCTCACAGCCCCGGTATCAAGCGTATTAATTGTTTTATGGGCTAACCCAGCACAATGAAAACCAGCTCTCACTGCAATATTATATTGATCATTTAATTTTTGAGATACCTCTTCGCATTCCATTCCTTTAATATTAAAAGTAAAAATACCAACTTTATCTTTTATATTTTGCGGTCCATAAATCAGTATATTTTCATCAGAGCTAAGCGATTGATGAAGTATCTTTATTAAATTTTCTTCATATTTCCCAATTTTTTCAATTCCAATTTTTTTTACAAATCCGGCTGAATATCCAAGGCCTATGATTCCAGGTGCATTTACGGTTCCGGATTCATACCCTTCGGGATAATCATAAGGCTGCTTCACATCCCTTGAATTTGTTCCCGTTCCGCCTTCTTTTAAATGTTTTAATTTTATCTTTGGGTTGACATAAAGAATTCCAGTTCCCAAAGGACCCAATAACCCTTTGTGCCCTGGCATTGCGAGCAAATCAATATTCATAGCTTTTACATCAATTGGAACGCACCCTGCCGTTTGAGATGCGTCTACAAGAAAAAGTAATTTATACTCTTTTGCAACCTTTCCAATTTCTTTAATTGGTAAAATAGTCCCTGTAACATTTGACGCATGCGTGCAAGCAATCATCTTTGTATTGTCTTTTATTTCTGCTCTGATTGCCTCCGGGCTTATTTTTCCTTCTCTGTTTCCATATACGATGCTAGTTTGAACCCCTTCTTTTTCCATTGCCTTTAATGGACGCAATACAGAGTTATGCTCCATCGAGGTTGTTATTACATGGTCTCCTGCTTTTAAACTTCCTTTAATTGCTAAATTTAACGAATCTGTAGCATTGCTTGTAAATATAATATGGGAGCTATCTTCAATTTGAAATAATTCTTGTATTTTTTTTCTTGCCTTATATACCTCTTCTCCTGTTTTCATAGACATTTTATGTCCAGAACGCCCAGGATTTCCGCAATAATTGGACATACACTGATAAATCGCACGAAGAGATATTTCAGGTTTTGGAAACGTCGTAGCGGCATTGTCTAAATATATCATAAATTCACCCTCTTATATCTATTGATTTATCAGTTTATGTCGCTCATTGTCCAATTGTTCTTATATTAATATCTTAATTTAGGTTCGATTTGATTTCATAGATAAAAAGCAGAAGATGTTTCACGTGAAACATCTTCTGCTTTTTATCTTAAAGTCAACAGAAGTTCATACAAACGTTCTAATTCTTCCTTGCTGTAATACTCAATTTCAATTTTTCCCTTTTTTATATCGTAATCTACTGTTACTTTTGTTCCTAATATGTTTTTTAGTTCCTCTTCGATTTCTTTTATTTCTCTTTTCTTTTCTCTAGGTCTGGGTTTTGCACGCTTTTTAACCCCTCCAGAAGAATCGTCACTGCTATAACGTTCCATTTCTCTTACCGACCAACCTTCAGAAACCGCCTTGTCAGCTGCCTTTATTTGCTGAATTTCATTTTTTATTCCTGCAATTGCTCTGGCATGTCCACTGCTCAAATTTCCTTTTAACACATAATCTCTTACTTTTTCAGGGAGTTTTAATAACCGAAGAGAATTTGTAATATATGGTCGACTCTTTCCAATGCTTCTTGAAACTTCCTCTTGTGTTAAACCATGTGTTTTTATCATCTCATCCAAGGCGAAAGCCTCTTCAATGGGATTTAAATCTTCACGCTGCATGTTTTCGATAATTGCAAGCAGCATGTTTTGCTGTTCGTCCAACTCGCGAACAAGACATGGTACTTTTTTTAAGCCTGCTCTTCTTGCAGCCCTCCATCTTCTTTCCCCTGCAACAATTTCATATCCATTTTTTGAATCTCTCACCATAATTGGCTGAATAATCCCATGCATTTCAATTGATTTTGCTAATTCATCTATTTTTTCTTCATTGAAGCTTTTTCTAGGCTGGTTCATATTTGGTTTCATTGCATTGATATCAACAAATAAAATCCCATCCTCTTTCTCTGATGCCTCACCTTTTTTTAAATCTTCTGTATTAATTTCTACACCGCTGAATAATGATTCTAATCCTCTTCCTAGCCCTGTTTTTTTCGGTGCTGCCATGTTTATTCATCCTCCAATTCCAAAAATTCGTCAGCAAAATCTAAATAAGCCTCAGCTCCCTTTGATTTTGGATCATACACTGTAATCGGTAATCCAAAGCTTGGTGCTTCTGCGAGACGTACATTTCTTGGAATAACGGTGGTATAAACCTTTTCTTTAAAGTACTTTTTTACTTCTTCTACAACTTGTATAGATAAATTTGTTCTCCCATCAAACATGCTCAAAATAACCCCTTGAATTTCTAAATTCTTGTTCAGGCTTTTCTTTACAAGTTCGATGGTGCTCATTAATTGACTTACTCCTTCCAATGCGTAAAATTCACATTGAATCGGGATCAATACACTATCTACAGCAGTCAGCGAGTTAATCGTCAAAAGGCCAAGTGATGGTGGACAATCAATAAAAATATAATCATATTTTGATTTTATTTTATCAAGTGCCTTTTTTAATCTTTTTTCTCTACCTTCCAGCTGCACTAATTCAATTTCAGCTCCGGCCAAAGCCACGCTTGCCGGAATAATATCTAGATTTTCTATGCCTGTATTCAAAATAGCGTCTACTGGTTCCAATTTCTCATTTATCATTACCTCATAGCTTGTTTTTTCCAAGCCTTTTTTGGTGATACCCATACCACTGGTTGTATTTCCCTGGGGATCAATGTCTAATACTAGAACTTTTTTACCTTTTAATGCAAGACATGCTGCTAAATTAATATTCGTAGTTGTTTTCCCTACTCCGCCTTTTTGATTGAAAATTGCAATTGCCTTTCCCAAAATATTCACCCCACTACTCTGTCTAGTTCTGTTTTATTTATCTATTATATACTAGCAATATTTATTTAACCATATCTTTTTCGCATTTCATTAAATAATCACCTGTTTTTTTATATCTCATTATAAATTCACTTTCTTTTTCTTTTATGCCAATATTTATTACGTAATTTTAAGGAAATTGAAATAATTTTATCTTAGTTTCACGTGAAACATTTCATTTTTTTGAGTAAATTTTAATAAAATTTTCCTTATTTAGCAGCATTCTTGTTTTTATTATTGATATTTTTATCTTTTCAAATAGAACACTTCTTTTTTTATTTATTAAAACTGTATTTTTCACTATATTGTTTCACGTGAAACAATTATAACAATAGTCAAATAGAGCTGTTTATTTTACAGCCTTATTTGACTATTGTTATTTATTTTTTGGAAGAATTATGCGTGCTTTCGATGGTATTCATTTTTAGGAATTATAATTTTAACTTCAAAGTGATCTCCTTTATCCTCTTGGTAGTATTTTGCGTCTTTTTCTACATCACTGATAGAAAAAAACGCTTTTTTTAATGTATTAATATATATCTTGTAATTAATATATTTCAGTTTATCTGTCTTCCTACTCTCTTCTTCTGTCTTATTTAAAAAATCTTCTATTAGCTTTTCACTTTGTTTTACATTCAAGTTGTGATCAATAATTTTTTGGAGCAGCTGCATACGAATTTGATTATCTTCTATTTTCAATAAAGACCTTGCATGGCGCTCTGTAAGCTGATTTTTTGCAAGTAATATCTGGATTTCCAGCGGCAATACTAAAAGCCTTATCTTATTTGATATAGTAGATTGCTGTTTCCCCACTTTTTTGGCAATTTCACTCTGCGTTAATCCATGATCCTCCATTAAACTTTTATAAGCAGCAGCTTCTTCAATATAACTGAGATTTTCTCTCTGCACATTTTCAATTAACGCAATCAGCGCTACCTCCCTTTCATCTGCATCTTTTACAACCGCCGGAATTTTTTTTAATCCTGCCATAATAGAAGCCCTTAATCTTCTTTCCCCTGCAATTAAAAAATATTTTCCCTCTCTATCCTTTTTTACAAGAATTGGCTGTAAAACACCAAATTCAGAAATCGAATCACGAAGCTCTTCTAATTCTTTATCCTCAAACACTTTTCTTGGCTGATCGGGATTTGTGCAAATCCAATCTACCGGTAAATCAATTTGTGTTCCTTTCTTTAAACTGAACATTTTTCTTCCCCCTCTATCTCCAAAGCGAAATTTAACTATCTTTATCATAACAATTAGCTTGTCCAAAGGGAATGACCTTTCGGTCAACAAAAAACCCTTGAAATCGTCATTTCAAGGGTTCTTTAGCGGGCGTTCCCGCTTTTCTCGGATATTTTGCTCTCGTTTTCTCTTTCTTTTTAATCCATAAAATCTGATGCTCTAAATGAATATCTTGAATTTGAATCAATTTTTTTTCTTCAAACTCTCCTCCCAAAATCTCAACTGCTTTCTCAGCCTGTTTTATTTCATCGAATGCTCCAATTGTTTTATAAGGCGCAAAATACCCGCCGGGTTTTACAAATGGAATACAATATTCTGAAAGTACGGACAAATTTGCAACTGCCCTTGAGACACAAATATCAAAGCATTCCCGATATTCTTTGTTATGTGCAAGCTCCTCTGCCCTTGAATGAATTAATTTAACATTCGAAATTTCAAGCTCTTGAGTAATCTGATTTAGTATTTTTATGCGTTTTCCAAGGGAATCCATCAATACAAACTCTTTTTGAGGATATAGAATTGCCAGGGGAATGCCAGGAAAGCCGCCCCCTGTTCCCACATCAATAATTTTATTGGCGCTTTTCCATTCTTCATATCCGCAAATCATGACAGAATCAATATAATGTTTTAATATAAATTCATCCTTTTGGCGAATTGCAGTAAGATTCACATGCTCATTCCATTCTAAAATTTTATCCATATATTGGGTAAATTTAGAAAGTGATTCTTCTGTATAAGCAATCTTTAATTGCAGTAATACCTGCTCCAATTTCTTCATATTATTTCTTTCTTCTCATTTTTTCGAGATGAATCATCAGTACATTAATATCTGCGGGTGAGACTCCTGAAACTCTGGAAGCCTGCCCAACAGAAAGAGGTTTCAATTGATCTAATTTCTGCTGTGCTTCAATTCGGAGGCCATCTAATTTTGAATAATCAAAATCAGGCGGTAATTTTTTCGTTTCCATTTTTTTAAATCGTTCCACCTGTTGCAGCTGCTTTATAATGTAGCCGTGATATTTAATCTGTACTTCAAGCTGTGTGATGGAATGTCTTGAAAGTTTCGGCCGACCCGGATCAATTTCAGAAAGAATATCATAAGTCAATTCCGGCCTCTTTAAAAGCTCTGCTAAGGAAATACGATTTTGAATCGGTGAACTGTTATTCTTTTCTAAAAATTCATTAATTTGACTTGGTAGAACTTCAACAGAATAAAGTCTTTCTTTTTCTCGTTCGGCCTCTTCCTTGGTCTTTAAAAATCTTTGATATCTCTCCTCTGAGACCAATCCCACATCGTAAGCCCGCTGTGTCAAACGCAAATCTGCATTATCTTGTCTCAGAAGCAGCCTATATTCCGCTCTCGACGTCATAATTCTGTAAGGCTCGTTAGTACCTTTTGTTATAAGATCGTCGATTAAAACGCCAATATAAGCCTCGGATCGATTCAAGATGAATGGATTTTTTTCCATAATTTTCAAAACAGCATTGATTCCTGCAATCAATCCTTGTGCCGCTGCTTCTTCATACCCAGAGCTTCCATTGAACTGTCCTGCACAAAACAAATTTTTAATGCGTCTATGTTCTAAATTTATTTGAAGATCCAGAGGGTCAATGCAGTCATATTCAATTGCATAAGCCGGGCGTACAATTTCTAAATCTTCCAAACCGGGAATCGTTTTATAAAAAGCCTCTTGCACATCCTCTGGTAAGCTGGAGGACATTCCTTGTATATACATTTCATCCGTATAAAGGCCTTCCGGCTCAATAAACAATTGATGCCTTTCTTTATCCTTAAAACGATTAATTTTATCCTCAATCGAAGGACAATAGCGAGGACCTACTCCTTCTATTTTTCCTCCAAAAAGTGCAGAGCGCAAGAAGTTTTCACGAATCACCTTATGTGTATCTTCGTTTGTATAAGTAAGCCAGCAAGAAACCTGCTCTTTTTCCAGGTCGTCATTTAGAAAAGAAAATGGAATAATCTTTTCGTCGCCTTTTTGCTCCTGCATCTTCTCAAAATGCATACTCTTTCCGAGAGCTCGCGCAGGTGTACCTGTTTTAAAGCGTCGCATAGCGAGGCCATATTTTCTTAGGTTATCTCCTAACTGCGTAGAAGGAGCAAGTCCATTCGGTCCGCTTTCATAGATCCATTCTCCTATAAAAATTTTTCCCTTTAAAAAAGTACCCGTAGCAAGAATCACTGCTTTCGCCTTATATGCTGATCCTGTTTTTAAAATAACACCCTTTACTTCATCTTCCTCAACGATTAAATCAACTACTTCGCCCTGCTTTAAATGAAGATTTTCTTGTTCTTCAATCGTTTTTTTCATTTCTTCATGGTAGCGCGCTTTATCTGCCTGTGCTCGGAGAGAATGAACTGCCGGTCCTTTTGCGGTATTCAACATTTTACTTTGAATGAAGGTCTTATCAATATTAATCCCCATTTGGCCGCCAAGTGCATCTATTTCACGAACTAAATGACCCTTTCCGCTCCCCCCAATGGATGGATTACAGGCCATCATTGCAACTGCCTCTAAATTAATAGAAAGCATCAAGGTCCTCTGCCCCATACGGGCGCAGGCTAAACCGGCCTCACATCCCGCATGACCTGCACCTACAACAATTACGTCATATTCGTTCATTATATAATAATTCATATATTTATCCTCTATTTTCCAAGGCAAAAACGAGAAAACACTTCATCAATAATTGTCTCTGATACGGTTTCCCCTATAATTTCCCCTAATAGCTCCCATGCTCTTTTAATATCTACTTCAACAAAATCCATTGCTTCCATCTGTTTTGTCATTTCAAGTGCATCGGTAATAGACTGTTTTGCTTGCAGAAGAAGTTCTTTATGGCGAACATTTGTAATAATTTTGCTATCCTCTTGCACTAAATTTCCACCATAAACCATTTTTTCTATTTCATCTTCGATCTCAGAAATTCCTTCTTTATCTATTATTGATGTAGATAAAATGAGAATTCCCGGAAGTCGCTTCTCAATCTCTTTTTTTTCAATACAGCTGTCTAGGTCTGTTTTATTCAATAGAGCAATTGCCTTTTTCCCTTTTAAATATTCTGCAATTTCTAAGTCTTCCTCTGAAAGAGGGCGGCTGGAATCCAGCATAAAAAGAATCAAATCTGCCTGATTAAAGGATTGCTTACTCTTTTCAATACCTATTTTTTCTATAATATCTTCTGTCTCATGAATCCCTGCTGTATCGGTAAGAGAAATAGGAATGCCGCGCACACTGATGGATTCCTGTATAATATCTCTCGTCGTTCCAGGTATTTCAGTAACAATTGCGCGAGATTCTTTTAAAAAAGCATTCATTAATGATGACTTTCCTACATTTGGTTTTCCTATAATCGTAACGGAAATGCCCTCTTTAAGCATCCTACCCGTATCCGCAGAAGAAAGTAAATCCTCTATTTTATCGTTAATTAACAATAAACTTTTTTCTTGTTGTTCATAAGTTAATTCTTCAATATCTTCATCCGGATAATCCAAATTTACTGCAATTTGCACTAAAATCTCCATAAGATCTTTGCGTATTTCTTTTATTTTCTCTGAAAGGTTTCCCTCCACCTGAGAAAGTGCCACTTGAAAACTTTTCGCAGTTTTTGCTTTTATCAGGTCAATCACTGCTTCAGCTTGGGAAAGATCTAATCTTCCGTTCAGGAAAGCCCTTTTCGTAAACTCACCTTTTTCAGCCATTCTTGCACCGTTACGTAAAACAAGTGATAATATTTTCTGTAAAGAAACACTGCTCCCATGACAATGAATTTCAGCTACATCTTCAGTCGTGTAAGTATAAGGAGATTTCATAAAAACAGCCATCACTTCATCAAGTGTCTGTCCATTTTGCGGGTCAATTACAGTACCGTACGTTAATCTACGATTAACGATTTGTTTCTTTTCCGGATTATTTTTATTGATTGGAATAAAAATATGTTCTAAAATCTCTTTTGCTCTTTCGCCGCTGATTCGAATAATTCCAATGCCACCTTCTCCAAAAGCTGTGGCAATCGCGGCAATGGTATCTTCCATGAATACTTCTCCTTATTACATAGAAGGCTGCTTCCGAAGAAACAGCCTCTTTTACAAGATTATTTTAATTCAATGATTACCCTTCTATAAGGCTCTTCTCCCTCACTTCTTGTAACAACGCCTTGCTTATTTTGCAAAGTTGCATGTATTACTTTTCTTTCATAAGGGTTCATCGGTTCAAGACGCACGCTTTTTCTCGTACGGACAACTTTATCTCCTAAACGATTTGCAAGCTGCTCTAACGTTTTTTCTCTTTTCTGTCTATAATTTTCCGCATCAACCACAACGCGAATATATTTCTCTTTATCTTTGTTTACAATTAAGCTAGTTAAGTATTGGATTGCATCCAGAGTCTGCCCTCTTTTTCCGATAATCGTCCCAGAATCTTTTCCTTCTATATCAACATAAACATTTCCTTCATTTTGATAGGCTTTTACAGAAAGATTTAATCCCATTTTTTCAGTTACTTCCTTCAAAAAGGTAATAACATCGTGCTGCTGTACCTCAACAAGGTCTGAAGGCCTTTCCCGAATCACAAGGTTTTCTTCCTTTTTTAAAGTTTTTACCGGTACAACGGGTGCACTTTTTTCTTCTTTATGGACGATTTCCTGTTTGTGAACGGTCTCTTGTTTATGAACTGTTTCTTGCTTTTTAACGGCTGGTTTTACTGGAATTTTTTCTTCTACTATCTTTTTTGATGGTTTTTCTTCAATGATTTTTTCAACGCGAACCTTTGCAAGCTTTGATCCGATTCCAAAAAATCCTCTCGTCGGTTCCTCTAGTACAGTAACCGCGACCTCTTCTCTCGTAAGCTTTAAATCAGATAGTGCTAATTTAACAGCTTCTTCTACTGTGGTTCCCCATTTTTCTGAATAATCCATCACTTATTCCTCCATTTATTTCTTTTCCTTTTTCTTTAAAGCTTCCTTTTCTGCTTTTGCCTTTAATTTTAATTTGTTTAAAATCATTGTCTGGAAAACTTGAATCAAATTACCGATAAACCAATAAATTGTCAAACCGGCAGGAAAAGAACGACCCATCATAACAATCATGATAGGAAAGAAATATTTCATTATTTTCATCATAGGATTAGCTGCAGTTTCTGACGCAGCCGGCGATTGCGACTGTGACATTGAAAAAGAAAAATAAGTAGTGATACCCGCAGCAATCGGCAAGATCCAACTGTCTGGCTGGCTTAAATCCGGAATCCATAGGAAAGACTCATGCACGGCCATAATCATGCTTGGATTATTAATATACGCAATCGGATTTCTTAAAAGAGCAAATAACCCGATAATAATCGGAAATTGAATCAGCATAGGAAGGCATCCTAACATAGGATTAAATTTCTCCTCCTGATAAAGTTCTTGCATTTTCTGATTCATTATCTCTTTGTCATTCGCATATTTTTTTTGTATTGCAACCATTTTAGGCTGAAGATCCTGCATTTTAGATGTATGCTTTATTTGATTTGCATACAAAGGGAACAGACATAGCCGCACAATTACAGTGAATACGATTAATGTAATACCATAATTATCAATGTAACTATACAAAAAATACAATAACGAGCCCAAAGGCATTGCAATAAATTTTGTCACTGTATTCGTTACCTCCTAAATTTACACAAAAAGTATAAATCTCTTTTTCCTATTTATTTCAAAGGATCATACCCACCACTATGGAAAGGATGACACTTTAAAATTCGTTTTATACCTAGATAACTCCCTTTGCACGCCCCGTATTTTTCAACTGCTTGAATAAAATATACAGAACATGTAGGATAGAATCGGCATGTCGCCGGAAAGAGTGGTGAAATATATTTTTGATAACCATGAATCAAAAATATAATTATTTTTTTCAATCTATTCACCTTGTTTTTTCTTTTTAATATTTGATCTTTTTATTGCGGCTTCCATAGATTTTTTCACATCCGCACATCTCGAATTTATAATTGTTTTTCGGGCTATGAAAATAAAATCATAGCCAGCTGGTAAATTTTCTTGAAGAGAGCGATAACTCTCTTTCATCAACCTTCTTGCTCGATTTCTGATAACACTTTTTCCTACTTTTTTGCTGGCTAAAAAGGCAGTTCTGTTATATTCTCTTCCATTTTTTCTAAAAAAAAGAACGACATATCTGTCACCAACAGATCTACCTTTATTATAAAGGGCAGAAAAATCCTTTTTATTCCGTAAAACAGTTTGTTTTAACATTCTTTTTTCCAATCCTTTTGCAAAAAACGAAACAAAAAGACCACGTTAGCGGTCTCTATGCTGTTAAAGATTTTCTTCCTCTTGCTCTTCTTCTTCTTAACACATTTCTACCGTTTTTTGTACTCATTCTCTTTCTAAAGCCATGCTCTTTTTTTCTCTGTCTAACCTTAGGCTGAAAAGTCTGTTTCATTTTCTACACCTCCTTATATCTGTAATTTGTGCAATACAATTTTATAAACTACAATATATAGTTTTTATACATCATATAATGATACAATTGCCTAGTCATTATACATTTAAAGCCTTGCTATGTCAATGTTTTTATACCATTTTCTATGCTTTTCACGATTCCGTTTTTCACTTCAAAAACAAATCCCTCCGGCATATTTTTTAATAAGGTCTGCCCTATTTCCGCAGTGGTTATAAAAATCTGTGTCTCTTTTAAACGATTTAATAAAAAACTTTGCCTTTTTCCATCTAATTCAGATAAAACATCATCTAATAGCAAAATGGCATCCTCTCCCGTCTCTTCCTTAATCAAAGAAAGCTCCGCAAGCTTCAAAGAAAGTGCCGCAGTTCTTTGCTGACCCTGAGATCCAAAACGACGAATGTCAATTTCATTCACGCTGATTTTCAAATCATCCTTATGAGGGCCTACACTGGTATTTCCATGAAAAATATCATTTTTTATATTTTTATTGAGAAGCTCTAAAAATATTTTTTTCTGTTCTTTTATATCTGCAACAGTAGGTAAGCTTGCCTCATAGTGAATTTCAAGATGTTCTCTTCCGTCTGTTATTTTTTCATGAAGCGTTTGGCTAATTTCATTCAATTTTGTAATGAATTTACTCCGTTCCAAAATGATTTTCGATCCGTATTCCGCGAGCTCTTCGTTCCAAACCTCTAAAACATGCTGATCAATTTCCTGTTTTTTTAGTAAAGTATTACGATGCTGAATAATCTTCTTATATCTGCCCAAATTTTTATAATAAATTGGTTTAAGCTGACACAATTCCCGGTCAATAAATTTTCGTCTTTTTTCCGGTTCTCCTTTTACAATTTTCAAATCCTCCGGAGAAAAAATAACAGTATAAACGTGCTCTAGCAAATCAATATTTTTTTGAATCGAAACTCCATCAATCTTAATCTGCTTCTGCTTGTCCATATAACGGATTTCAATTTCTAAAGGTTCCTCATTTTTTAAAGTAACACTTTTGACCAAAGCATAAGGTTTATTAAACCCTATCATTTCAGTATCCTTATTGGTACGAAACGATTTTCCCAAGCTCATAATGTAAATTGCTTCGAGTAAGTTTGTCTTTCCTTGTGCATTATCTCCAGTGATAATATTTACTTTTGGATGAAACGTCACATGCTGCGCTGTGTAGTTACGAAAATTATTTAATTCAATTTCATAAAGATACATTTTATTTTTACCTTAATTCGCCGCGATTCTTACAGGAAGAACAAGATATTCAAACGCATCCCCTTCTACAGGCTTAATAATACACGGACTGATACTGCTGTTAAATTGTAAAATAATCCGTTCGTCCGTAATTACTTTTAAAACATCCAAGACATACTTTGAATTAAACCCAATCTCCAGATTATCACCTAATTTTTCAATTAGAACCGTCTCTCTTACGTTTCCTTCCTCAGAACGTGAGGTAATTTCCATAGATTGCTCTTCAATAGAGAACTTAACAAGGTTGTTCTTTCCTTCTTTAGCGAGCAACGAAGCTCTTTCTATACTTTCTAAAAATTCATGTTTATTCAATAAAACCTTACAATTATAATTTTTTGGTAGTATGTCATTATATTTTATAAATTCTCCTTCTAAGAGGCGCAGTACAATTCGGGTATCTTCCATAATGATAACTGCTTTTTTTTCATCTAAAATCATGGAAATTTCTTCATCTTGCTCCGCATCTGTAATAATTTTATTGATTTCATTAAGAATACGAGCTGCGATTACCAGCTTTTTTTCTTTTTCGTTTTTCATGGCTTCTCTGGTTACTGCCATGCGAAAGCCATCTAGAGCTACCATTGTAAGGTGATTAAAAGATAAATCCAGTAAAACGCCGACAATAATCCCTTTCGATTCATCAATACTTGCGGCAAAGGAAGTCTTTTTTATCATATCTTTTAAAAGTTCTTTTTCAATAATAAGAGATTGTTCTTCTAATACAACGCCTATATTAGGAAATTCGTCAGCAGGCAGTCCAACAATTGTAAATTCAGAGCTCATGCAGCGAATCAATATTTGATTGTTTTCAAGTTGCTCAATTTCAATCGTATCATTAGGAAGCTTCCTTATAATGTCACTGAATAATCTTGCAGAGACTACGATTGCACCTGGCTCGGAAATAGAAACGGAGATTGTTTTTTCAATACTCAAGTCTAAATCCGAAGCAGAAAGCCGCAGCTGTGCGTCACCGGTTGTTTCTAAAAGAATTCCTTTTAGAATAGGAAGAGTTGTCCTTGTAGTAACGGCTTTGGAAACCGTATTTAACGCTTTTGAGAGCGTTTGTTGATTGCAGGTAAAGTGCATGAAAATGCCTCCTTCTTATAAATAAAAGTTAGTAACAGTAGTAATAGGGGCTGTGGATTTGTGGATAACTTCTGTGGATAAGTAAAATACACACTCCTAACTGTGCAAAACATGTGTATAACATTCGTGGAATTTTGCTGGAAATTCGGCAGGCTGTGGATTAAAATTCTCGTATCTGCGATTCCAAGGTTTCAATTACTTTTTTTAGATCTTCACTTTCGGCATAAGAAGATGAAATTTTTTCGCAAGCATGCAATACGGTCGTATGATCGCGGTTTCCAAATTCTTCTCCTATTTTAGGAAGTGACAAATCCGTTAAAGTTCTGCACAGGTACATTGCAATTTGGCGCGGATAAGCAATATTGCGGGAACGTTTTGCAGATTCCATATCAGATTCCTTGATGCCGAAATGTTTACAAACCCGCTGTTTAATCACAGTAGGGGTAATTTCTGTATTTTTAGAGGAGAATACGTCTTTCAGAACCTCGCGTGCTAAATCCTTTGTGATTTTTTGATTTGTCAGGTTTGCATATGCGATTACCCGAATAAAAGCTCCTTCTAATTCACGGATATTCGATTGAATTTTTTCTGCAATGATTCCGATAACATCCAAAAGAGTATCTGTAATTGCAACCTCTTCCAATTCCGCTTTTTTCATAAGGATCGCGACTCGCGTCTCGTAATCTGGTGCCTGAATATCTGCAATCAAACCCCACTCAAAGCGGGAGCGTAATCTTTCTTCTAATGTTGCAATTTCTTTCGGTGGACGGTCACTGGATATAATGATTTGCTTATTTGCTTCATACAGCGTATTAAAGGTATGGAAAATTTCTTCCTGCGTCCTTTCCTTTTTTTCAATAAATTGAATATCATCGATCATCAGTACGTCGATGCTTCTGTATTTGTTTCGAAATTCTACGTTTTTATCAGTCCGGATTGCTTTAATCAGTTCATTTGTAAACATTTCAGAGGAAACATAAAGCACGCGCGTCTTTGAATTTTGCTGTAGAATGTAGTGCCCAATCGCATGCATTAAATGTGTTTTTCCAAGGCCTGCGCCCCCGTAGATAAAAAGAGGGTTATAGGCTTTTGCAGGTTGCTCTGCAACAGCAAGGGAAGCGGCGTGTGCAAAACGGTTGTTGTTTCCAATAACGAAAGTGTTGAATATGTATTTGGGATTCAAATAGAGCTCGTCTGTGAAAGCATGTCCCAATGCTCCACTGTTATTTTGTGTTACTTGGGCCTCCTCCGGAGAAACAAAAGAAACTTTCAAAGACTTGCCGAATGCTTGTTTAACCGCATTTTCAATGACTGGCTTATAGCGCCCTTCCAGGATTGATTTTGAAAAATCGCTGTAAAGTGATAAATATAAGATGCCTTCTTTTTCATCAACATTTACCGGAGATAAGGGAGAAATCCATGTATCATAACTGACAGGTGTCAATTCAGGCTGAAGAAGCTCCAGAGTCTTTTCCCAGAGTATTTTTAAATTATTCATTGGTACTCCATTCTAAAAAACGTATATTTTAATAATTTGTATAGGATAATTACGTAAAGATATCATAACAAAAAAAGTTATCCACAGGCAAGACCTAAAAATAAATAATGAAAAAATCAGCCCTACAGAAGTTATGCACAATTTGTGGGTAAAATAAGTAAATCTGTTCACAATGCGTAGATGTTGTGTAGAAAAGAGAAAAAAATGACGAAAATTAATGATTGAAGAAGAGAAAAAAATGAAGAAATATCGGAAAAAACAAAAGAAACTTTAGTGAAGTGGGAAAATCGTATAAGTGGATATATGTAAAACATTCATATGCGGCAAAGAAAGCGAAAAACGGCGATTAGAAGAGCGAAAATCGTTTTTTTAATATTTTTTATTGTTGTGGTAAAAAAGTTGTATATTGGCAAGAATTAAGTTATAATGAAGTTTATGAAATAATCTAGATAGAAAACCTTGTCCGTAGAAAAGAAGAGCTTTTTATTAACAATTTAAATAAAACCTTTTAGTGGATAAAGAAGAAATAAAAGCAAAAACGGAAGCCAAAGAGTAGAAAAAGATGGCTTTCTATGAAATGGAGGATAAAATGGCGTTTGAAGATGTAAAGCAGCAGCAAGCATATAACGCAGAGCAGATTCAAGTCTTGGAAGGATTGGAAGCAGTACGGAAAAGACCGGGTATGTACATTGGAACGACAGGACCTAGAGGACTGCATCATTTGGTGTATGAGATAGTGGACAACAGTATTGATGAAGCACTTGCCGGATTCTGCAAAACAATTTCAGTTGCAATACAACAGGATGGGTCCGTGATGGTAGAAGATGATGGAAGAGGAATGCCGGTTGATCTTCATCCGAAACTGCAAAAGCCTGCCGTAGAAGTCATTCATACAGTACTTCATGCCGGCGGAAAATTTGGCGGCGGAGGGTATAAAGTATCCGGAGGACTCCATGGTGTCGGTGCATCCGTTGTAAATGCATTGTCTGAGGAAATGGAAGTTGAAATAAAGAGAAATGGAAAAATTTACCGTCAAACCTATTCAAAAGGAAAAATAACGAGTGAGCTGACTGTAATTGGGGAAGCGGGGAAGAAAACTGGATCGAAAACTGTTTTTAAGCCAGATACAGAAATTTTTGAAGAAACAGAATTTGTCTTTTCTACGTTAGAATATCGCCTTCGTGAAATGGCTTTTTTAAATCGCGGTATAAAAATAACGCTTTCTGATGAAAGAGAAGGACAAAAAAAGAAGGAAACATTCCATTATGAAGGTGGAATTAAGGAATTTGTAAAGCATCAAAATAAAAACAAGGAAGTGATTCATCCGGATATCATTTATTTTGAATACCAAAAAGATGATCATGAAGTAGAAATTGCGATGCAGTATACCGATCGATATAATGAAACGATTTTATCTTATGCAAATAACATTAATACAACAGAAGGCGGAACTCACATGGCCGGATTTAAGTCCGCTTTGACGAGAGTATTTAATGATTATGCGAAAAAGAATAAATTTATAAAAGAAAACGAAGAAAGCCTTTCCGGTGAAGACATTCGTGAAGGCTTAACTGCAATTGTATCAGTAAAATTGACACAGCCTCAGTTTGAAGGGCAGACGAAAACAAAGCTTGGAAACAGTGAAATGAGAGGCTTTGTTGAAACGACGGCGAATGAAAATTTATCTGCGTTTTTAGAAGAAAACCCACAGCAGGCGCGTATTATTTTAGATAAGTGCTTGCGTGCGGCAAGAGCGAGAGAAGCTGCAAGAAAAGCAAGGGAATTAACCAGAAGAAAAGGCGTATTGGACGGCATTTCCCTGCCTGGAAAATTGGCAGACTGTTCCGAAAAAGATCCGGCTCTTTCTGAAATTTTCCTCGTAGAGGGAGATTCCGCAGGCGGCTCTGCAAAGCAAGGGCGCGATCGAATGAGACAGGCCATTTTACCGCTTCGCGGAAAAATTTTGAATGTAGAAAAAGCCAGATTAGATAAAATCTTAAACTCCGAGGAAATCAAGAATATGATTACTGCCTTTGGGTGCAACATCGGGGCGGATTTTAACATTGAAAAATTGAGGTACCATAAAATTGTAATTATGACAGATGCTGACGTTGATGGTGCGCATATCCGTACACTGCTTCTGACCTTCTTTTATCGTTATATGACGCCTTTGATTGAAGGCGGATATGTTTATGCAGCGCAGCCGCCGCTTTTTCAGATTAAGAAAAATAAAGAGGTACACTATACCTATTCCGAAAGAGAGCAGGAGCGTGTCATGGCGCAGCTTGCTGATAAGCCGGGAAAAGCAGTGATTCAGAGATACAAGGGACTTGGTGAAATGGATTATAACCAGCTTTGGGAAACAACGATGGATTATAAACAAAGAACTTTGGTTCAGTTTACGTTGGAGGATGCAGCTGCTGCGGATGAAATGTTTACAACATTGATGGGTGACAAGGTGCCTCCAAGAAAAAGATTTATTGAAGACAATGCGAAGTATGTTAAGAATTTAGACGTATAGGAGGGAGAATAGAAAAATGAGTTTATCAGAAGATACTAAAATCATTCAGCATGAAATTCATGATGAAATGAAAGACTCCTATATTGATTATGCGATGAGCGTTATCGTAGGAAGAGCCTTACCTGATGTAAGAGACGGATTAAAGCCGGTTCACCGGAGAATTTTATATGGTATGAGTGAGCTTGGCGTTACGCCGGATAAGCCGCATAAAAAATCGGCGCGTATCGTCGGTGAAGTAATGGGTAAATACCACCCTCACGGAGACAGTTCGATCTATGATGCCATGGTTCGTATGGCACAGGATTTTTCCATCCGTTATATGATGGTCGACGGACATGGAAATTTTGGTTCCGTTGACGGAGACGGCGCAGCGGCGATGCGTTATACTGAGGCTAGAATGACGCCGTTTGCACTAGAAATGCTTCGCGACATTGACAAAGAAACCGTTGATTTTATGCCAAACTTTGATGAAGAGGAAAAAGAGCCGGTCGTTCTTCCAGCCCGTTTTCCAAACCTTTTAGTCAATGGTTCAAATGGGATTGCAGTCGGTATGGCGACTTCGATTCCTCCTCATAATCTTGAAGAGGTTATCGATGGAGCCGTAAAATTAATTGACGATGAAGATGCTACGATAGAAGATTTGATAAAAATTATCAAAGCGCCGGACTTTCCTACCGGTGCCGTTATCATGGGCAAAAATAATGCAAAAGAAGCATACCGTACCGGACAGGGAAAAGTGGTTGTCCGTGCAAAGGTAGAATTTGAAGAAACGGCAAAAGGAAGACAACAGATTATTGTTACGGAAATTCCGTATCAAGTCAATAAAGCGCGATTGATTGAAAAAATTGCAGAGCTGGTCAAAGACAAAAGGATTGAGGGCATTTCAGACATTCGGGACGAATCCAACCGCCACGGAATGCGAATTGTAATCGAATTAAAAAGAGATGCGAACCCGCAGATTACATTGAACCGTCTGTACAAGCACACCCAGATGCAAGACAGCTACAGCATGATTATGATCGCACTTGTAAACGGTCAGCCAAAGCTGCTGAATCTAAAAGAAATTTTAGTAGAATATTTAAAGCATCAGAAAGATGTTGTTACAAGAAGAACCATATTCGACTTAAAAAAAGCGGAAGCGAGAGCTCATATCTTAGAGGGATTGCGGATTGCGCTTGATAACATCGATGAAATTATTAAAATCATCCGCTCCAGCTACAACGATGCAAAGGCTCGTTTAATGGAGCGCTTTGGGCTTTCCGATTTGCAGGCACAGGCGATACTTGACATGCGCCTTGCCAGATTACAGGGCTTAGAACGTGAAAAGATTGAAGCAGAATATGCAGATTTAATGGAAAAAATATCCTATTACAAGAGCCTTCTTGCAGATGAAAAGAAGCTGATGAGCGTGATCAAAGACGAGCTTCTTGAAATTAAGAAGAAGTACGGCGATAAGAGAAGAACCGAGATTGTTGCAGATGCGCAGGAAATTGATGAAGAAGATTTGATTGCAGAAGAGAAAGTTGCGGTGACATTGACCCATCTTGGGTATATCAAACGCATATCAGCAGATACCTATAAAACCCAAAAACGCGGCGGGAGAGGGATAACTGGTCTGACCACAAGGGAGAATGACTTTGTAAAAAATATGCTGATTACCTCTACGCATGATTATTTGATGTTCTTTACGAATACGGGAAAAGCACATCGCACGAAGGCATATGAAATTCCGGAAGCGCAGAGAACCGCGAAAGGAACCCCTGCGGTAAATTTCTTAAATCTAATGCAAAGAGAGAGAATTACAGCTGTAATTCCGATTCAGTCTTTTGATGAAAATAAATATTTGATTGCCGTCACCAAAAAAGGTACGATAAAGAAAATGGATATGGCACAATTCGATACCAATCGAAAAACTGGCTTGATTGCCATTAACCTAAAAGAGGGAGATCAGCTGATTGGGATTAAGGAAACCTCGGGTACAAGCAATGTAATTATCGTTACAAAGCATGGAAAATGCATCTGTTTCAGTGAAGAGGATGTGCGTCCAATGGGCCGTTTAGCAGGTGGAGTGCGTGCAATTTCTTTGGAAAAAGAGGATGAAGTCGTTGCGATGGAGTTGGCAGAAAAAGACGAAGAGCTTCTGGTAGTCACACAGGCAGGATATGGAAAGAGAACTGCGGTAAAGGATTACAAGGTACAGGCAAGAGGCGGAAAAGGTCTTTTGACCTACGACAAAGGAAAGTTCGGAAAGACCGGAGAATTGATTGGTGCGATGGTCGTGAATGAAAACGATGAAATTCTCCTGATTAATTCAGATGGAATCATGATTCGAATCAAAGCTTCCGAAGTATCAAGACTCGGAAGAGCAACGCAGGGAGTAAAAATCATGAAAGTTCAAGACAATGCGAATATCATTGCGATGGCAAAGGTCGTTCGGGAAGAGGGCGAAGAGGAAGAAGAATCCTCAGATCAAGAAGAAAATGCTCCCAAATAAAGCTCTAGAATAACAAGAAGCAAATAATGAAAATCGAAGCGTTTAAAAGAGAATCGTCAGGGGTATAGTTTTGAGGAGGACATAAAAAGATGGCACTGCAGATTGACAGTCATTTCAATGAAAAAATAAAAAAATGGGATATTATTCTATATGGAGAAGTAGATATTTTTACAGCTCCGGATCTTCGAGGTGTACTGGAACTTAATTTTTCGGAAAATGCACAAGACATGCTCTTGCATTTAGAACATTTAAATTACATTGACAGTACCGGACTTGGAGTCCTGATCGGTGCATATACAAAAATGCAGGAAAAGGGTAAAAAGATTACCCTTTTAAATCCCAGAGAGAACATTGAAAAATTATTGTGTATCACCAGTCTTGACAAAATTTTTCTATAAGGAAACGAGGAGATTTGAATGACAGACTTATTGAAATTTTCAGTCCCTGGAAAACCGGAGTACGTGAGTACAGTCCGCATGGCGGTTTCTTCTTTGGCGAATAACATCGGATTTGATGTGGAAGCGATTGACGATATCAAAGTTGCAGTTTCGGAAGCCTGTACAAACGTTGTACGGCACGGATGCCCAGGGGTACAATCTTATGAAGTGGCTTGTGAAGTTTGTGAAGAGCGTATTACGATTCTAATCACAGATTTAGCAGGCGGTTATGACATGAGCAAATATCGAATGCCAAATCCAGAGGAGCCCAAAGAAAGTGGATTGGGTATTTTTATCATACGCGCACTTATGGATGAAGTAGATATTTTTTCTGAAATCGGGGCAGGAACAAAAATTAAGATGGTGAAGTATTGCAATTGCAAATAAGTTTAGGAGTTTTCTATGTCCTCAATAAAACAAACCAATGTAAAAGACTTATTTAAGGAATACAGCAAGACGAAAAGCATTGAGTTAAGAAATACGATTGTCGAGCACTATTTATATATGATCGATATTCTAATACGCAAATATTTAAACAAAGGCATGGAATACGAAGACTTATATCAAGTCGGTTCTATGGCTTTGGTTTTTGCCGTGGAGCGGTTCGACGCTTCTAAGGGGTTTGAATTTACGAGCTTTGCGACTCCGACTATTATCGGGGAAATCAAGCGTTATTTTAGAGATAAAGGCTGGATGGTCAAAGTACCGAGGCGGCTGAAAGAAATATCAGCGCAGCTGCCTAAGGCAAAAGAAAGCCTTTCTGCTAAGCTTCATCGTGCACCCACGGTGAAAGAGCTTTCCGAATACCTCGGGCATACGGAAGAACAAATTTTAGAAGCGATGGAAAGCGGACAATCTTACGGGGCCTTTTCCCTGCAGCAGACCTTTGAAGACGGGCAGGAGGAAGGAGACGGTTCCGTATTTGAAAAATACACAGGGATCGAAGACAGTGGGTTTTCCAGCTTTGAGGATGCGGAGCTGATAAAGGGCGTATTGGCGCAGCTCGAGGAGCAAGAGCGCAAGCTGTTTCAACGGCGCTTTATACAAAACAAAACACAACAGCAGATTGCTGAAGAGTTTGGCGTTTCACAGATGACGATATCCAGAATTGAAAAAAAACTGCGGGATAAATTTAAAGAAGCGTGGAGGAGTTGATTATGAAGAGAGTGTTTTCTGGCGTTCAGCCTACAGGAAATATACATATTGGAAACTATTTGGGAGCATTAAAACAGTTCGTAGAATTACAAAATGAAAACGAAGGCCTGTATTGTATCGTTGATATGCATTCCATTACGGTTCAGCAGGACCCACAAATCTTACGCAAAAACATTTTAGATGTTGCAGCGCTTTATCTGGCGGTAGGTTTAGATCCTAAAAAGTCAATTATTTTTGTTCAGTCTGATGTGTCTGGGCATGCCGAACTCAGCTGGGTTTTAACTTGTACGTCCTATACGGGAGAGCTCTCACGCATGACACAATTCAAGCAGAAGAGTAAGGGCAATGAATCCGCGCCTGCTGGTTTATTTTGTTATCCGGTTTTGATGGCGGCAGATATACTGCTCTATGATACAGATGTTGTTCCGGTAGGAAACGATCAAAAACAGCACATTGAATTGACAAGAGATTTGGCGATTCGTGTGAACAATAAATATGGAGATACCTTTGTTGTGCCTGATGGCAGATTTTTAAAAAGCGGTGCACGGATTATGGCACTGGATGATCCATCCAGCAAAATGAGCAAGAGCGCAGAAAATGTACACAGCCGCATTTCCCTACTTGATACTCCACAAAAAATTAAAAAATCTATTATGAAAGCGACGACGGATTCCGAGGGTATTGTTCGTTTTGATATGGATAGTAAGCCGGGTATTAGCAACCTATTGAATATATACAGTGCTTTTTCAGGAAAAGAGGTTCCTGAAATTGAAACAGCATACGAGGGTCGTGGATACGGCGATTTTAAAAAAGATTTAGTTGAGATTGCGGTAGATGCAATTACACCAATACAGCAGCGCTTTCAGGAAATCAGAGAGTCAGATGAACTGAAAGAAATTTTAAAAGATGGAGCAGACCGGGCAAATGCGATTTCGGAGAGGACTATAAAGCGCGTCAAGGAACGGTTTGGCTTGGGGTATTCGGTTGAGTGAGACGATGAGGGATGCAAAGAAAACAGTAGTTCTGGTTGCAGGTTCA
The DNA here is from genome assembly GCA_963521065.1 of uncultured Anaerovorax sp. Taxonomy (GTDB): domain Bacteria; phylum Bacillota; class Clostridia; order Peptostreptococcales; family Anaerovoracaceae; genus IOR16. The sequence continues at coordinate 42,544 of CAUQTI010000009.1, forward strand.
GAAGAAACAAAAAATTGTTTAAATCAACAACTGAACGATGTTTTAGGAGGAGAAATCCGAGTCATTTCCTTTGCACTTGATACGGGTCTTGCTCATCTTCGTGAAGCAGAAAAGGAAGCGGACATCGTGCTGCTTTCCAGTGCTGAATTAAAAAGAGAAATGAAAGAAGACGGACTTTTGAGCGACGGCATCTGCTATTTTGTATGCCGTCGTTTTTTACAGTTGAATGAGATTGAACAGGTGATTACAATTCCGAAAGGCGAGCAGGTACTTTTTGTGAATGATGCAAGAGAAACTGCGGAAACCTGTATTCAGAATCTGCTGGAAATCGGAGTAAATCATATTGAGTATGTACCGTGCTATCCAGAGATAGAAAACGATCGGTACAAAGAGGGAAAACCACCGCTTGATTTAGGCCCTTTTTCTATTGCAATTACGCCTGGTGAGATTAGTATGGTCCCAAAATCGATTAAAAAAATTATCGACTTAAGACCGCGTGGATTTGATATTGCTTCCTTAGTGGGGATTGCGGAATTGATCGGAATATCGAATTGGGACAGCAATTCGGTGGTTCGGCCTTACACTAGAAAAGTAATTGAGATTTCAAAAAAAATGGTTTTGATGAATACAGAAACAGAAGTGATGCGAAACCTTTTAAAAGAAAAATTGCAGAGTAAAGGATATATTGCGGCCTATGCGTTTTCAAATATTTTAGGGACCTCTCCCCGTCTTTTGGAAGAAAAAGAAAAAGCTAAGAAGCTGGCAAAAACCGATTTGACCGTTTTGATTGAGGGAGAAAGCGGCACAGGAAAAGAATTATTTGCATCGTCAATTCACAATGCATCCGCCCGGAGAAATGGGCCTTATGTTGCCGCTAATTTTAGTGCATTTCCCGAAGAATTGATGGAAAGCGAGCTGTTTGGATACGAAGAAGGAGCCTTTACCGGAGCGAGAAAAGGCGGGAAGCGAGGCCTTTTTGAGCAGGCTGACGGCGGGAGTATCTTTTTAGATGAAATCGGAGATATTTCTGCACGAATGCAGACGAAGCTTTTGCGCGTCCTCCAAGAAAAAGAAATTATGCCACTTGGAGGAAATACGATTAAGAAGGTGGATATACGCGTCATTGCAGCAACAAATAAAAATTTGAAAGAAATGGTTCATAGCGGACAATTTCGAGCAGATTTATACTTTCGGCTGAAAATGGGGTGCCTTCATTTACCTACCTTGAGAGAAATGACAGAAGAAATCAAACCTTTGACGGATTATTTTATTAAGAAAGAACTGGGCCATTACATTGAAATTGAAGAAGAAATATTTCGCGTATTTCAAAAGCTTCGATGGAACGGTAACGTCAGAGAGCTATATAATACCATCAAATATATGTTGGCTGTTCGGCAAAAGGAGAAGCGGCTCTGCCTCTGTGATTTGCCAGATACCCATTTCTTTGAATTTACGGGGAGCCCAAATGAGGAAAGCTTCGACTCAGCGCCGGATGTGAAATGCTCGGTGCCGGTTACTCCTGAGCTCTTAGAAATTTTACAGGCAATTTCTGCATTGGGCGAACAAAATAAAATTGCAGGCCGAGCAAGCATTGCACAATACTTAAATTACAGGGGAAAAGCATATACAGAAAGTCAGGTAAGGAGCCGCCTTAAGCGATTGGAGCTTCAGGGGTACCTGATCTTGAAGAAAGGGAGAAGCGGCACGATTTTAACAAAAAAAGGAACAGAAGCAGTGTTTGTAAATGGTTAAATAAATGGATGCCTTTTTAAAATATGGCGACCATTTTATTGACCATAAAACTTATACAATGAGAAACAATCTTTTTTTATAAAAATTGAAATCGAAAAAATAATATTAAAAAAGCAAGAATTTCTTTGAAATATCGTGGAAAGAAGGATAAAATATTGCTTTTTTATTTTTTTTTGCCTTAAAAGTGAAAATAATATGGAAATGGCATCTTTTTTGCTAATATATAAGGCTGAAGTTATTTATATCTATTTTGGAGGTGTGAAATGAGCAAGAAAAAAAAGCAAGGGTTGGAAACTCTGAACAAGGGGTTTCAAATGCCAGATACTTATGTCATTATTTTTCTGGTGGTTGTTTTAGCTGCTCTGCTGACCTATCTAATCCCGCAGGGGATGTATTCGACTGAGGAAGTCAGCTATGTAATAAACGGCGCAGAAAAAACAAGAACAGTAATTCAAGACGGCAGTTTTCAATACGTTTTGGGTGAGGATGGGGAACCACTAAAAAAAGGAGTTGCTTTATTTGAGCCTTACGGTGAAGTCGGCCTATTTAATTATGTTTTTGAAGGAATGGTAACCGGCGATAAATGGGGATCCGCAGTTGGTGTCATCGCATTTATTTTGGTAATCGGAGGGGCCTTTGGCATTATTCTGCGAACGGGTGCGGTTGAAACCGGCATTTTAAATATGATCGGAAAAACACAAGGAAGAGAAAAATTGTTGATTCCGCTTTTATTTATTCTGTTTTCTCTCGGTGGAGCCGTATTTGGAATGGGTGAAGAAGCACTGCCTTTTGCGATGATTCTAATTCCTCTCGTCATTGCAATGGGATATGATTCTGTTGTTGGAATCTTAATTACCTATGTTGCAACGCAGATTGGATTCGGAACCTCGTGGATGAATCCATTTTCAGTGGCAATTGCGCAAGGAATCGCAGGTGTTCCTGTCTTTTCGGGTGCAACCTTCCGTATTGTGATGTGGGTTGTTTTCACCGGAATCGGTGCAGCAATGACAATGATTTACGGCGCAAAAATAAAAAAAGATCCGGTAAAGTCCGTTGCTTATGAGTCAGATGAATATTTTAGAAAAGAATTTGAAGGGCAATCCGGTGAAGTACAGAAGTTTAACATTGGTCACGCCTTAGTCCTTCTGACTATTTTAGGCGGAATGGTTTGGGTTGTCTGGGGTGTTATGAAAAATGGATACTACATTCCGGAGCTCGCCACGCAGTTTTTCATCATGGGTATCGTTGCCGGCATCATCGGTGTGGTATTTAAGTTAAACAATATGACGGTAAACGATATGGCACAGTCTTTTAAAACAGGCGTTTCCGATTTGGTTGGAGCAGCGATGATTGTAGGTATGGCACAGGGCATTATGCTGGTGCTTGGCGGATCTGACCCAACAAGCGGGACTGTATTGAATACTATTTTAAATGGCTTGAGTGGGGCTTTTGTTGGATTGTCCGCAACGGCTGCCGCTGTACTTATGTATATCTTCCAGTCTGTTTTCAATTTCTTTGTTGTATCAGGCTCAGGGCAGGCAGCGCTGACAATGCCAATTATGTCGCCACTTGCAGATCTTTTGGGTGTGACGCGTCAAACCGCAGTTTTAGCGTTCCAGCTTGGAGATGGGCTGACGAACTTAATTGTGCCAACCTCGGGATGTCTAATGGGGGCATTGGCAATTGCCAGACTTGATTGGGCCAAATGGGTTAAGTTTATGATTAAATTCTTGGGCGTACTTTATGCTATGGCAATTGTAGCGGTAATCATTGCCAGTGTAAGCGGCTTCTAAAAACTGTTTTAAACGAAGAAATGACAAAAGAGGTAAACCATGATAAAGCAAATAAAAAATGCAATTGTATATGCGCCGGAATATTTAGGGAAAATGGATGTTTTAATTGCCGGAGGAAAGATATGCCAGATTGGGAGCAATTTAGAGCTTGGCGAAGGTATTGACGTAGAGATTATCGATGGCAGCGGAAAATATTTGGTGCCGGGCTTTATTGACTCGCATGAGCATATTATGGGCGGTGGCGGTGAAGGCGGCTTCGCAACGAGGACGCCGGAAGCCGTATTGACCGACCTTACGGTAAATGGAATCACAACCGTCGTCGGATGTATCGGGACCGATGGAATCGGAAGAGATATGTCCGTGCTTTTGGCGAAGGCGAAGGGGTTGGAAGAAGAAGGCGTCAGTACATTTGTGTATACAGGCTCTTATCAGGTTCCTGTTCATACTCTAACCGGAAGTCTGATGAAGGACATTATGATGCTTGATAAAGTAATCGGGGTCGGTGAGATTGCGATTTCAGACCACCGTTCTTCACAGCCGACCTTTGAAGAATTTACGCGAATTGCAGCGGACAGCAGAGTAGGGGGAATGCTGTCTGGAAAAGCGGGTATTTTGAATGTGCATCTAGGTGACAGTCCGCGTTGTCTCGATTTGATTGAGCGCACTGTAGAGGAAACGGAAATTCCTATGTCTCAGTTTTTACCGACGCATGTTAACCGCAATGCAATGCTTTTTGAACGCTGCATTGCGTATGCAAAAAACGGAGGCTTTGTGGATTTTACCGGAAATGAAGATATTGATTATTGGGAAACGATTTGTGATGAGGTTCGTGTGTGCACCGGGATAAAGCGCATGCTGGAAGAAGGGGTGAGCAGTGATCAATTTACGATATCTTCAGATGGTCAGGGAAGCCTTCCGATATTCAATGAGAAACAAGAATTCGTTGGAATCGGGATCGGAAAAGGCAGCTGCCTTTTAAAAGAAGTTCGGGAATGTGTAAAAAAGGCAGAAATTCCGCTTGAAATTGCAATTAAGGCCATCACTTCTAATCCGGCCAAAATTTTGAAGCTCCAGGGGAAAGGGCGGATTGAAAAAGGTTATGATGCAGATCTTTGCTTGTTAAGTGCAGAAGCATTAGAAATTGATACCGTCATTGCAAAAGGAAAAATTATGGTTGAAGAGGGGAAACCAGTTGTATTCGGTACCTTTGAAACCTCAGCGAAGAGTAAGGTTTAAAAAATGTATTTGATGAAAAACGGCAGCTTATGTAAGCTGCCGTTTTTCTCATACAATGAAACAGTTTTATAAGTTTCAAAATTAATTGCGCCTGTTTGCTTCTTTGTTTCCGCATGAAGTATGGTATAATGTAAGAAAATAATTTTTCAATTAAAATTTTATTTTAAAGGATAACAAGTATTTGTTATGGGGTTTTGAAAAATGTTCGTAAAAGATATTGAATTTATGACCAACATCTACGATAAACTGGATGCGCTATTGATTACAAACAGAGCAGGAATTGTGGAATATTCTGCAAGGTTTGATTTTCAGGAGAACAGCATAAAAAATGAGGGCTATACAGGAAAAAGTGTCTTAGAAATTTACCCTTCACTTTCAGAGGAAAGCAGCAGCCATTTTCGAGTGATGAAAACGGGGTTGCCGATCATAGATGAAAGACAGGAATTAACCGATTTGAATGGACGGTCTTTTACTTTTTTTAGTTCAACTTATCCGATTGAATATAATCATGAAATTATAGGTGCAATTGAGGGAAGTATATTATTGGAAATTGACGGAATTTTACTTGAAAAGCAGAGTTCTGTTCAAGAAAGTCATTCAGGTAAGCGCTTATATTGTTTATCTGATATCATAACAAATAACCAAAAGATGAACTTGCTGAAAGATAAAGTTCAAAAAGCAGCTAAAAGCGACTCCTCTGTAATGATTATAGGTGAAACGGGGACGGGGAAGGAATTGATTGCCCAATCTCTTCATACTCATAGTGAAAGACATGAAAAGCCATTCATTTCACAAAATTGTGCTGCCATTCCTGCAAACCTTTTAGAAAGCTTATTATTTGGGACGGTAAAGGGAAGTTATACGGGTGCGGAGAACCATAAAGGCTTGTTTGAAATGGCTGATCAGGGAACCTTGTTTTTGGATGAGCTTAATTCGATGGATATTTCCTTGCAAGGTAAGATCTTAAAAGTGATTGAGGAAAAGAAATTTAGAAGAATCGGAAGCAATAAGGAAAAAACAGTAGATGTGAGAGTTATATCAGCAATGAATCAGGAACCGATTGATTTGATTAATAGAAAAGAATTACGCAGTGATTTATTTTATCGGCTTGGGGTAATACAAATTCATATTCCTCCGCTGCGGAGCCGCAGGGATGATATTTCTTTGTTGACTAAGTATTTTATTCATCAATTCAATCAATCTAGTAACAGAAAAATTGCTGGAGTGAGCGATATTGTTGAAAAGACGTTTATAAATTATGATTGGCCCGGTAATATCAGAGAACTTCGCAATGCAATTGAATATGCCTTTAACTTTATTTCTGGCACGACAATTACTCTAAGTGATATCCCAGAGTCAATTTTATACAGCGATGAAACTTCTATTAAAGAATCTGATGACAGCCTCCTATGCTTTGAATATTTTGAGATACCCTTGGCAAAAATGATGGATACCTATGAAAAGGAAATCATTAAAAAGGCTCTTAAGATAGGGGGAAGTGTAACAAATGCCGCAAGAATACTCAAAACTAGCAGACAAGCGCTTCAGTATAAAATTATGAAGCATCATCTTCAGATATAGAGAAATTAAAAAAACAAAATTTTTTGCTTAAATAGCAAAAAAATTTGTTTTTTGTTTTTTTAGCAGATAAAATCTTAGATTTTTATTTATAAACAGGTCAGAAATCGTTTAAATTATACCATATTGTAAAATAATTATAATAAACCCAAAGTGGCATCAAAATTGCGAAGATTAACTGTTGTAGAAAACATTTTGCATGGGAGGAGAAGGAATCGGTGGTGCGGTTTTAAAAGACTATGCAATGCAGTTGCTAAATTTAATCTGAAAGAGGTATTTTAATGATGAAAAAGAAAAATAATGATGTAAAGGACAAGAAGACGTGGTGTGGTTTGAATCGACCAGAAATGAATGAATTAGATGCAGATGTTGTTATTTTTGGAATTCCGTTTGACGGCGGTGTAAGCTACCGAGGCGGTGCGGCAGAAGCTCCGGAAATCTTGAGAGCAAATACTAAGCATGCTACTCCATCAACAGAAAGATTACACTTTTATAATACGCTGAATGTTGTCGATTCCGGTGATTTTATTGATGAAGATAGAGATGCGCTTTTTACGGAAGTGCAATTACATGTGAAAAGGCTCGTAGAGAATGATGTTCGCTTCACTATGATTGGCGGCGATCATTCTGTTACAATTCCTGTTCAAAGAGGAATTAATGATGCACTTGACGAAGAATTTGGTATTATTCATATCGATGCACACATGGATATGAGTGAAGCGCTAGAAGGCGACTATTTGTCTCACGGAAGCACTGAACGAAGAGCATTAGGAATGAAAAATACACCAACTTTGGAGAACTTATTTTTCATTGGAATCCGCTCTATCGAAGCTGATGAATTTGAGTTTCGAAAAACAAATAAGATTCATGTAAAGACGGCATACGACTGTTATCATGAAGGGATTGAAGCAGTAGCCGATCAATGTATTTCACAAATGAAAAAATATAACAAGGTGTATGTTACCTTTGACATTGATGCGTTGGATATTGCTTGGGCTGCAGGGACGGGAACGCCGCAGTTTGGAGGGTTAACCTCAAGAATGGCATTTACCCTACTTGAGAAGATTTTTACAGAATTAAATGTAATCGGATTTGATGTAGTAGAAATTGCTCCGCCGCTAGATGCTTCTCTTTCCGCTATGTTTGCAGGCAGAAAGCTAATTCAAGAAGTTTGGGGATATTGGGCAGATAAGCTTGGAAAATTGGATAAAGAATCAATGTAGATATATATTTTTTTTGGAAAGAGAAACGATGAATGAAATGATACAAAAAGCAGCCTTTTAAAAGGCTGCTTTTTGTATGAAGATAAATGTCCCAATCGACTCATCCGCCGATTGGATCGGAGTCACTATAAGAACCCGGAGTCAGACAATTTCCATCTGCATCCTTTTTTGGGCATTCGTTTTTTGCTTCTCTCATAATTCCTTCAATGAGTTCTTCCTGCTCACTCTTTTTCTTACTATCAGACATCTTTATACCTCCTTTGATTTAGTAAAACTTCTAGTAGTATGCTTTGTTTTTTGAAATTTATACCAAAGTACATGTTTTTCTATTGCTTACGCTGTTTTTAGAATATTTATAATACCACTAAAGCAAAAGGGGAGCTGAAATCAAATGAGTAATTTAAAAATGAAAAAAGAGAAAATAAAATTATTTTCTGTTATAATAAATACAAAATATGAAACAAAATCGGAGGATTTTGTACGGATGCATTTGTTGCAGCTGTGTGAAGAAAATCGGAGTAACGATTTGCACTTGTGATATAATAAATACATTCAGCATAACCGAACGAAACGATTTGCTAAAAAGGGCTTGATAGCAAAAATGCTTTAAATCGCGGAAAATAAAGGAGGAAATCATGATTTGCAATGGAAAGGCAGTGGAAAAGAAGGCAGTGATGCAGGTTGCAGAATTAATGGCAGCAGCAGCTAGGACTGCACCGAAAGGTTGTGGAATTGATAATCTGGAGGTTCTTATTTTAGATGGAACGGAAAAAAATTGCCTGGCAGATTCAATGAAAAAATATGGAACTGAGTGGAAAATGGATTTTATGGTAAGGGATTCTTATAATGTGAAAGCAGCCGATGCCTTGCTTCTCATGGGTGCCAAAATTCATCCGATTTTACTCGACCACTGCGGGTATTGCGGATACAAAAACTGCGGGGAGAATGCAAAGAATAACGGGATTTGCAGTTTCAACACGGGTGACTTAGGAATTGCCATCGGATCAGCCGTATCGGTAGCCGCAAATCATCGCATAGATAATCGCGTGATTTATACAGCCGGGAAAATTGCAATGGAGACTGGTTTGTTTCCATCGGATGTTCGTGTTGCGTATGGGATTCCGTTGTCAGTTTCCTCGAAGAGTCCGTTTTTTGACAGGGGAACCAGCGATAACGAAGCGGTAGAACGCGAAGAAAGATGATTTAGAAGGGGAGATGGATAGAATCATTTTCCTCGTTAAGATTTTTCGAAAAAGAAACATGAGGCACTAAATGCGCCTGGAAAAAGCTGAGGATTAAGATCCCTAAAAACCAGCTTCCCAGTATATCGGTTGGGTAATGCACCCCGAGATAAACTCTTGAAAATGCAATCAAAAAGATATATACAGTGCAGAAAATGCTTGCAAGCCATACACCCTTATTCTTCGAACCATAATATCGATGAAGCAGTAAAAGGAAGGTGCCGTAGAAAATCAGGCTTGTCAAAGCGTGCCCGCTTGGAAAGCTAAAGCCGCCCTGCTCGATTAAATGAAGGGAAGACATTGGGCGTGGGCGTTGAAATATGTATTTTAAAATGGAGTATAAAGACAAAGAGGATAAGGCGGAAAAGGATAATGGTATGCCAAATCGTTCTCTGGTCTTGGGAAGCAAGAGCAAAACGACGCATAAGCTCAAAATTGCTTGCCAGTCTCCGGTGCGGGTAAGCACTGCAAAAAATGCATTAAGCGTTTCGCTGCGCATCGAAAAAATCATGTTTTGAAGGTAAGAGTCAAATAGCAGCGACGCATCTAAGGTTACAAAATATGCGATTATAGAAAAACCCAGTAAACACAAGGTTAGTATGAGGCGGTTTGAATGTTTCATAGTGAATATCCTTTATTTATTTTCAATCTATTTGTCTCAATTCTATAACCGGCAAATGGCTTTTGCAACTAAATCGCAGAACCGTTATGCAATTGTAATCAAATTAACATGTTGCAATACAAAAGGAGTAAAGATGAAATTTTTTAGGAATTTAGCGATGGGTATTTGGATGTATTTCGATCTGATTCACATATATGCCAATAAGAAAAACATACACAAATATCGGGAAGAAGGCAATCTCGAGGCAGAACGAAAAGAAATCGCAATTGCGGAATCAACCTGGGGAAAAAACTTGATTCGCAAGGTCGGCGTTAACGTATATGCGCAAGGAATAGAAAATGTGCCAGAAGGTGCAGCCGTCTTCGTTGCAAATCATCAAAGCTACGCCGATATCTCCGTCCTTACATCGGTAATTGACTTTAAACAGATTGGATTTATTGCGAAAGAAGATTTAAGGAAACTTCCGCTTTTCGGAGAGTGGATTTATGACGTAAGGAGTGTTTTTATCAAGAGAGAGGATCCGAGAGCGTCTCTCCGCGCAATTGAGATTGGTGTTGAATATTTAAAGCAGGGCTTTTCTATGGGAATTTTTCCGGAGGGAACGCGAAGCAAAGGCGGAAAAATGGGAGAATTTAAACGAGGAAGCTTGCGCCTCGCAACGAAACCGGGTGTCCCTGTTGTACCGATTACGATTAGCGGAAGCTATAAGTGCTTTGAAGAAAAAGGATATGCATCTCCGGCAGAGGTTCACGTATACATTCATCCTGCAATTGAGACAAAGGATATGGATAAAAAAGAAGCAGGAGAGCTTTCTGAAAGAGTTCGAGAAGTGATAGAGGAAAAGCTAAAAGAATTTCAAAAAATTTAAAAAGCGGGAGGAGCCTTGTTTTAAAAGAATCCTCTCGCTCTTTCATTTTTATTTATTTGCAAGTAAGAAGGTAATGCCTTCCGCAATTTGTTCTGGTGTTTCTTTGTCAATGAAAACGGTGAAGTTCGCCGATTCGAGATAAAAATCTTTTCTCTTTTGGTAGCGGCGGTTAAACTGCATCAGGCGTTCCTCCTCCTGCTCTGTTTCAAAATAGGCGTTTGGCCGATTTGGATCTTCCTTGATACGCGCAAACATATCCTTTGGAAATCCGTCTAAAAATACGCAGCCGCCAGAATTGTTTAACAGCTTGCGATTTTGGACATCTAGGACAATTCCGCCGCCGCAGGAGACAACAATCCCTTTTTTGTGAGCAAGTGACTGGAGTAAGGCCGCTTCGACTTCCCGAAAATAAGGCTCCCCTTTTTCATTAAAAATCGTTCGAATGGAATTGTGCTCCGTTCGCTGGATTTCAGAATCCATATCGAGAAAGGAAAAGCCCGTCATTCGGCTCAATTCTTCACCCACAGTGGTCTTGCCGCTTCCCATATAACCAATCAAATAAATGATTGGAGGTAACAGCAGGTCGGATTGAATCCGGCGGCTCTGTGTCATAATCTCATAGTACACCTTTTCCGTAGCGGTATGAATTTTCACATTGTCATCCGCATTGGTGCGAGTGCAAAAGCGAGGGAGTTTCTCTAAAATTTCACGTTCTCTTGGTGCATCAAAGAGGGGAAGCCCTTTTTCCTTCTTGGCTTCCGCCATTTCCACGGAAATGGACATACGTTTTGTAAGCAGCTCCATAAGTGCATCGTCAATTTGGTCGATTTGTTTTCGAACTTCTTCACGGTTTCTTATTTCTTTGCTTTTTTGTTCTGTCATGGTTGGCTCCTTTGCAACAGCGAATAGATTTTGGTTTTCATCTTATTTTTTATCATACCATTATGAGATGAGAATGTAAAATAGGAAAGGCTTGAAAGGGATAAGCACCTGCGATAAAATAAAGGAAAGCGATAAGAAGAAACAGATAAGAAGAAACAAAAAAATAAGGTACTTATGTTTTTCATTGATACAGAAACTAAGGACGCGAAGGAGACGAAAAATGAAAAAACCAATTTTGGTTGTAATGGCTGCCGGAATGGGAAGCCGCTATGGTGGATTAAAGCAAATGGATTCGGTCGGACCGGATGGTGAGCTGATTATAGATTTTTCTCTTTATGATGCATGGAAAGCCGGATTTCGAAAGGTTGTCTTTGTCATCAAAGAAGAGATGGAGAAAGAGTTTCGGGCGATTATTGAGCCAAAAGTGGGGCGGAAATTAGAAACTGCCTTTGTATTTCAAGAGCTTTCTGACATTCCCCAAGAATTCGAGATTCCGCACGGGCGCGTTAAACCGTGGGGAACAGCGCATGCGGTTCTTTCTGCGAGAAAAGAAATTGATGCACCCTTTGCCGTTATTAATGCAGACGATTTTTATGGTGCGCAGGCATTTGAAAGCATGTTCTCTTTTTTGCAGGCGGCACAGGATGAAGAAAAATATCAATATTGTATGGTCGGTTATTTTATTGAAAATACATTGACAGAAAATGGACATGTTGCACGGGGCATTTGCCGGGCAGACGAGCAAGGGTTTTTGAAAGATATCGTAGAGCGGACGAAGATTCAAAGAAACAATGGGAAAATTCAATACACTGAAAATGATTTGGACTGGACCGACCTTGCAGAGGGAACCTTGGTATCTATGAATTTATGGGGATTTACACCGAGCATGATGAAAGAGCTTGCATCGCGTTTTCCAGCCTTTTTAGCATCGGCAATCAAAGAAAATCCATTAAAAGGGGAATATTTTCTGCCCTTTGTTGTAGATGCGCTGCTTGAGGAGGGAAAAGCATCTGTAAAGGTTTTGACTTCTCCTGATAAATGGCAGGGAGTTACCTATAAAGAAGATAAAAAAAACGTTATGGAAGCCTTACGTTTGCTTAAGGGAAAAGGTGTATATCCCAAATCACTCTGGGTTTAATTTTGAGAAAAAAGGGTTGCGAAGCCCTTTTTTTTGTACTATCATTTCTACAGTGCACCTTAACTGTGCACACATTTAAAATTTAATAAAAAGAAAAGAAATGGAGAAAGAAAAATGTCTAACACACCAAAAGGCGTAAGGCAGGCTTCATTCAAAGAGCAGTTTACTCTCCGTGGAATGATTATTGGTTCCATCGGATCTGTCATTTTGACAATGAGCTCGATGTATGTTGCTTTAAAGCTAGGCGCACTTCCTTGGCCGATCATTTTTGTAGCCCTCGTATCTATGTTTTCCCTCAAGGCATTGGGGCGGACAAATATCCATGAGATAAATGTCACGCACACCGTAATGTCAGCAGGTGCAATGGTGGCTGGCGGGATTACATTTACCCTTCCTGGAATTTGGATGATGCATCCAGAGGCAGAGGTAAATTTAACAGCACTGCTAACGGTTACCCTGGGCGGCGTTTTGCTGGGACTTATTTTTACGGCACTGATTCGAAAATATTTCGTAGTAACACAGGACTTGCCATACCCAATGGGCATTGCTGCGGCAGAAACATTGGTAATTGGCGATGAAGGCGGTAAAAAATCGGTTGTTTTATTTTCTTCTTTAGGAATTGCTGCGGTCTTTACCTTTATTCGAGACTGGCTTACTAAAATTCCGCAGACTGTTGTTTTAAATGAGGCTGTTGCCGCAAAAGGCGTAGCTTTTTATATTTACCTGTCTCCGATGCTGATTGCAGTCGGCTATCTCGTAGGACCACTTGCGGTCGGTGTATGGTTTTTAGGAGCACTGATTGGCGACTTTGGAATTGTGATTGGAATGCCGAGTCTTGGAATTTTCGATTTGGATACGGCGATGGCAGTCAAGTCATCGCTTGGAATCGGTGTTATGGTAGGAACAGGAATCGGGATTATCCTGAAAGGAATACTCCCAAAAGCAAAAGAAATTTTTGGACCGATGTTTTCTAAAGCATCCAGAGGGGATGCAATTATCAATCTTCGCTGGGCCCCCCTCCTTATGGTATTGCTTGCCTTTGTCTTTACTTTTGTTTTAGATTTGGGTGTGCTTGCAAGCATCATCACGATTTTAGGAGTTTGGCTTGCGACCTCAATGTCTGCGCAGGTAGTGGGGCAGTCCGGAATCAATCCGATGGAGATCTTTGGAATCATCGTGCTGCTTGCCGCAAAGTTTGCAGCCGGACTGGGAAGTGTACAAGCCTTTTTCGTGGCGGCAATCGTCGCAATTGCCTGCGGCTTGGTTGGAGACGTTATGAATGATTTCAAAGCCGGACATATCCTTCAAAGCGACCCGAAGGCGCAGTGGCTGGGAGAAATGATTGGTGGTATTATAGGTGCAGTCGTATCGGTAGGCGTTTTCTTTGTCTTACTGAAAGCCTACGGGCCGGAGGCATTTGGAAATCCTGATTTATTTCCTGCCCCTCAGGCAAGCGCAGTAGCGGCAATGGTCGGAGGGATTCCACACATGGCCTCCTTTGTCATAGGTCTCTTTTTAGGAGCGTTATTGTATGTTTTGCGTTTTCCGGTTATGACCTTGGGTCTTGGAATTTATTTGCCGTTCTACCTTTCTTTTACTGCTATGATTGGAGGTGCGCTGAAGCTGATTGTGCAGAAAGTGGCACCTGAATTTGAAAAAAGCGGAAATGGGATGATTATCGCTTCCGGTCTTTTAGGCGGCGAGGGTGTTATTGGCGTGATACTTGCCGTTGTACAGGCGTTCAAGGGAATACAGGCATTATAAGTACAGCGGAGAAAGAGCAAACAGAAGTTTTACAAAAAACTTGCAATTTGTTTTGTTTATGATATACTTAATAGGCATTAATTTTTGTACAGGCATTTGTTAACAAAAATATGCTCTCTGCTCCGGCATAGGGCCAGAGCCATTTAGTCCATAGGGAGGTGAAAAGAATGAGTAATTATGAAATTATGTTCATCATTGATTCTATCTTGGAAGACGATAAAAAAGAAGCAACCGTAGAAACTGTAAAAGAAATCATTGCAGCAGACGGTGAAGTCGGAAAAGTGGATGTTTGGGGAATGAAGAAGCTTGCATATCCAATCAACAAGAAAAACGACGGTTATTACGTTGTGATCGAGTTTAAGGCAGGTACAGAGCTTCCGAAAGAGTTGGATAGAAGACTTAGAATTTCCGATAATGTAATTCGACATATCATTATCAATAAAGACGAAAAATAAAGGTTGGTGACAAAGATGAATTCAGTAGTTTTAATCGGCAGATTGACAAGAGATCCCGAGATTCGTTATATCCCGGAGAGTCAGAATGCGGTTGCGACCTTTTCCATTGCAATTGACCGTCCGGTGAGAGCCGGAGGAGAAAAGAAAACAGACTTTCCCCGCATTACGGTTTTTGGAAAACAGGCGGAAAATTGTGAAAGATTTTTAAAAAAGGGCCGTTTGGTTGGCATACAGGGAAGACTGCAAACCGGCAGTTACAAAACCCAGTCTGGCGAAACCAGATATACTACCGATGTTGTTGCTGACAGAGTGGAATTTTTAGAATGGGGCGACAAGAATACTTCCGCAGGCGGAAGTGGATTTGAACGCGAAGCGCCATCTGGCGGATTTGGTGTTCCGGAAGGCTTCCAAGCACTTGATGATGACGATGACATTCCATTTTAAAGCTTTGCTTTTATAAATCAGAATTTCCAGGAAGGGAGAGAAAGATTATGATGGATAAAAAACGTGGCATGAGAAGAAAAAAAGTATGCCAGTTCTGTGCGGATAAGACAGAAACAATTGACTATAAAGATACTGATAAACTGAGAAAATACGTTACTGACAGAGGGAAGATTCTTCCTAAGAGAATCACAGGCACTTGTGCTGTACACCAAAGAGAAGTAACAAAAGCAATTAAAAGAGCAAGAATTGTGGCTTTATTGCCGTATACAGCAGAATAAATAAAAGAGGCGTTTTCGCCTCTTTTCGTATTTTATAGACTTTTTTGGTGAAATGGAAAGCGGATTATTAAAAACGGTGATGTGCGTGCCGTCAGATAAAAATAAAATAATGTTCAGAAAGCTATATTTAGTAGCTCAAAGAAGATTAAAAAAGATTTATCTACCAAATACTTGAGTGATGAAATCTTCACTTTTTTTCACCAAAAAAAGAAGGAGAAACGAAAAGGATTTTATGGTATAATAAATACGCCTTTTATAGCAAAATCTAGGGGTTTTACCCCAGTATGTGTTTATTGTATAAAAGCAAGTCAAATCGAAATTGATTTACTTGGACAATATAATAATAAACAATTAGAACCTGGATATGTTAAGGAAAATAAAATGGGTATTAAAATTTTAAAAAGCTTGATTCAACCATATTTAAAAGTAAATACCGTCATATTAATTTTATTTGCAGCCGTACTACTTTATTTCAATATTGCAGTAGGGATTTTTGCATTTTTTATTGTATTTATTTTATTTTGGTATTATCAAAGATTGTCTGCAAGCAAGAGAGAGCTTCTTGTGGAATATGCAAAGGCAATTACCGATGATATGGAAGAAACCACCCGTCACTTTATCTCGAAAAATCCACTTCCCCTTTGTATGATAGACTTTGAGGGAGAAATTCTTTGGATGAATAAGCGATTTTCGGAGATTTATGAGGATGTGGAAATGTTCCATACAAACATTCATCAAATTACGAATGTAAAACATACCGAATTTTTAAATAATGAAGACGAAGATAAATATATGCTGATTTCACACGGCGGGAAGGTCTACCGTGTCATGGCTTCCAGTATGACGAGTAAAGAAGAAGCGCAGGAAGAAAACAATACGACAATGCTTTACTGGCTGGATGTGACAAATCTGGAAACGTTGAAAAACTTATACAAGGATGAAAAGCTTTGTACGGCGTTTGTAAATGTCGATAATTATGACGATTTAATTGCCAGTTCTCCGGATGAAAGAAAAGCAGTAATTGGAGCGCAGATTGAAAAAACGATCCGGCAGTGGGCTGCAAAAATTAATGCGTCTGTGACACGTTATCGCGCCGGACAGTATCACATTGCCTTTGAATATAAACACTTTGAAAAGCTGGAAGTGAACAAATTTGCCATTCTGGATGAAGTACGGCAAATAGAGACAGATGCTGATTTTCCGGCTTCTCTAAGCATGGGCATCGGCGTAGGCGGAAAAACTCCGCAGCAGCTGGATGAATATGCGGCAGCAGCGCTAGACTTAGCACTGGGAAGAGGCGGAGACCAGGCCGTTGTGAAAAAAATGAGCAAAGTAGAATATTACGGAGGCCGTTTACAGACGGTGGAAAAGCGTAATAAAGGAAAATCGAAGATTATGGCACACGCACTGCGGCAGCTGATTGACCAATCTCCAAATGTAGTAATCATGGGGCATAAGAAGCCGGATATGGATTGCTTCGGGGCCGCTTTGGGAGTGTATCGCATTTCCAAAAACCGGAATAAAGAAACGGTTATTGTCATCAACGATTACCATGAATCGCTGGAGAATATTTATAAGCGGGCGAAGGAGTCTGGGAATTACCGTTTTGAGAGCAGTGAAACGGTGTTGGGTATGGTGGAGAAGGATACGCTTTTAATTGTGCTTGATACCCATAAACCAAGCTTAGTTGAATGCGCAGAGCTCCTTTATAAAACCGATAAGATTGTGGTAATTGACCACCATCGAAAAGATGAGGAAAGCATCGAAAATCCAATCTTGACCTATATGGAATCCTACGCATCTTCGACCTCTGAGCTGATTACGGAAATTTTACAGTACATCGGAGATAAAAAGGAAATTGATAAATTAGAGGCAGAAGCGCTTCTTGCGGGCATTACCGTAGATACAAAGAGCTTTTCTGTAAAAACCGGTGTCCGCACCTTTGAAGCCGCTTCTTGGCTGAGAAGATCCGGTGCTGATACTGCAAATGTGCGGGAATTTTTCAAGACAGATTTGGCATTTTTCAGAAGAAAAGCAGAATTAATTGCAGATGCTCAGATTTTAGAAAATGGAATTGCGTTGACCTATACCAAAGAGCTTGCAGCCAATATGCAGGTTTTAGTGTCGCAGGCGGCCGATCAGCTTTTAGATATCAATGGAATTCGTGCGAGCTTTGCGGCCGGTCCGACCAGTGAAGGATACACAGCAGTCAGCGGGCGCTCTTTGGGTGCGGTAAATGTGCAGACCATACTGGAGAAGGTTGGCGGCGGCGGTCATTTAACCACTGCCGGGGCGCAGATGGAAATGGCACCTGAGGAAGCAATCGAAGCATTGAAAGAGCTGATTGCAGAAGCAAATATACAGTAAATATAAAGGAGGCACATATGCAAGTAATATTATTAAAAGATGTAAAAGGAATCGGAAAAGCTGGGACTGTTGCGAAAGTAAGTGACGGCTATGCAAGAAACCTGCTTTTACCAAAAGGTATGGCAAAAGAAGCAACGCCGGGGGCATTGAGAGAAATGGAAGAGCAGGCGGCATTGAATGAAGCAAAGAGAAAAGAAGAGCTTGCCGAAGCACAGGAGCTTGCAAAGAAAATAGAAGAGATTACCTTGACCATTAAGACAAAATCGGGAGAAGGCGGTAAATTGTTCGGATCCATTACGAATCAGGATATTGCAACTGCCTTAAAGGAACAGGAAAAGATTGAAATTGACAAGCGTAAATTTATTTTGAATACACCGATAAAGCATATTGGTGAATTCCACGTTGAAATAAAGATTTACACGGATGTGACCGCATCTTGTAAAGTAAAGATAATGTAGGAAGTGCGATGAACCAAATGGAACGGATTCCGCCGCATAATGAGGATGCAGAAAAATCGGTGCTTGGTTCCATTCTCTTAGACAAGGATGCTTTGTTTGAGGTTTTGGAATTTTTGAAGGCAGACGATTTTTATAATGCAATGCATAAAGAAATCTACGATGCGGTTGTTGAATTATATAGAAAAAATGAACCAGTGGATACCCTAACGGTATCTGAAGAATTAAAGAAACGAAAGACCCTTGAAATGGTAGGAGGAAGAGCCTACATTGCCTTGCTGTCTACAGTAGTCCCTACAACTTCCAATGCAGCACAGTATGGAAAGATTGTTACCGAAAAAGCAGTGCTTCGGCGTTTGATTTCCTCTGCTTCCGATATTATAGAAAAAGCCTATCAAGAGCAGATGCAGCCGGAAGAAGTATTGGATTATGCAGAGAGAAGTATTTTTGAAATTGCACAGACAAGACAGAAAAAGGATTTTGAGCCATTAAAAGAAGTCCTTTGGTCTAATATTGCACGTATCGATGAAATGTCCAAACTGGACGGAAATCTTACCGGCTTGACGACGGGATTTGTTGATTTAGATGAACGTACGTCGGGGCTTCAACGATCAGACTTGATTATGCTTGCAGCAAGACCTGCAATGGGAAAAACAGCCTTTGCACTTAATATTGCACAACAGGCAGCGATTAAAGCGAAAGCGACAGTATTGATTTTCAGCCTTGAGATGTCAAAGGACCAATTGGGACAAAGACTTTTAAGTATGGAATCCCGAGTCGAGATGCAGAAGCTAAAAACAGGGAACTTAGATCCCCAAGATTGGGATAATATTCATCTGGCATTGGACCAGCTTTCACAGACCGAGGTATTCATTGATGATACCCCGGGAATCACTGTGATGGAGATGAAAAATAAATGCCGCAGGTTAAAAGCGGAAAAGGGATTGGATCTGGTAGTGATTGACTACCTACAGCTGATGAGCTACGAAGGACGTTCAGAAAGTCGGCAGCAGGAGGTTTCTGTTATTTCACGTTTCCTCAAGCTACTTGCAAGAGAAATGGACTGCCCGGTTATCGTACTTTCGCAGCTGTCGCGTGCGCCGGAGCAAAGAACCGACCATCGTCCGATTTTATCCGATTTAAGAGAATCCGGATCCATCGAGCAGGATGCAGATATTGTCATGTTTTTGTACCGAGATGAATATTATAATCCAGATACAACGGAAAAACCCAACATTTGCGAAGTCAACATAGCGAAGCAAAGAAGCGGTCCGACCGGTGGAGTTGAACTGACCTGGTTGGGCAAATACACAAGATTTGTAGATAAGAGTCATATTTCCGAATAAAAAATCCAATTGCATGCGTTTTGTAGGGAGGTTTTTATGAGCAGAATCAATGAATCCATGCTGGTGAGTGAAGTAATGGATATGGGCCCTGACGTAAGTGAGATTCTTTTGCGAAACGGCTTAAACTGTCCCGGATGTTCAGGTGCTGCCGCAGAAAGCCTTCGAGAAGCCGCAGAAGGCCACGGCTTAGATTTAAAAGCCCTTTTAAAGGATTTAAATGACTATTTAAATAAACTTTAGATATACAGAAAACAAATGACAAAAAAGGAGTGATTTCATTGTCAGGTTTAGCAGTTGTAGGTTCCCAGTGGGGAGACGAAGGAAAAGGCAAGATGATTGATTATCTTGCAAAGAAGGCAGATATGGTTGTAAGAGGACAAGGAGGCAACAACGCAGGACATACCGTAGTAATTGGAGATAAAAAATATGCGCTTCACTTGATTCCATCAGGCGTATTGAATAAAGACGCAGTAAATGTAATAGGAAATGGTGTCGTATTTGATCCCCGTGGTTTTTTTGAAGAGCTGGAGATGCTTGAAAAAGATGGCATAGATACAACGAAAATCTTTATCAGTGACCGTGCACACATTGTTTTTCCTTATCACAGAAAAATGGACGAGCTCTATGAAAAAGCAAGAGGAAAAGAAGACATCGGAACCACGAAAAAAGGAATTGGTCCTTGCTATATGGACAAGATTGAAAGAAGCGGCATTCGCACCTGTGATTTGTTTGATGAAAAAAGCTTTCAGGAAAAATTATCAAAAGAGATTGACCGAAAAAATGAGGTAATTGTGAAGCTGTTTGAACAAGAACCTTTAAATAAACAGGAAATGATAGAAGAGTATTGCGCGTATGCAAAGCGATTGCTGCCATACATCAAAGACACGGGTGTTTTAGTTTATGAGGCGATGAAACAGGGGAAAAATGTTTTGTTTGAAGGCGCACAGGGCTCCATGCTGGATATTGATTTAGGGACATATCCGTATGTAACCAGCTCTCACCCTACCTCTGGTGGATTCACTGCGGGCTGTGGAATCGGTGCAGGTGCGATTTCAGAAGTGCTTGGGATTGTGAAGGCGTATACAACCCGAGTAGGAAAAGGCCCTTTTGTAACAGAGCTGCATAATGAAACAGGAGATAAAATCCGTGAGATTGGCCATGAATACGGTGTGACAACAGGAAGACCAAGACGTTGCGGATGGTTTGACGGCGTAGTTGTGAAATACTCTGCGCGTATTAACGGCTTGACGGGTATGGCACTGATGCTGCTTGATGTTTTAAGCGAGTTTGATACAATCGACGTTTGTTATGCGTACGAGCATAACGGAGAACAGATTAATGATTTTCCGGCAAGACTGGATATCTTAGAAGAATGTAAGCCTTTGTACAAAAAAATAAAGGGATGGAACAAGGATATCACAGATTGCAAAACCTATGAAGAGCTTCCGGAAGAAACAAAAGAATATATTAAGGCAATCGAAGAGCTTGTAGGCGTACCGGTGAAGAGTATCTCGGTAGGGCCGAGAAGAGATCAGACAATCCTTCGCGAGGAAATTTTTTAAGAAAATTTTCAGCGAAGGGACAGAAAAATGACGGATAGGACTGAAATGAGATATGAACTTTAAAAGACAAATCATTAAAGATTATTATTTGCATGATACCCGCGTGGAAAATATGTTTATCAATGAATATATGGCGCAGGCGCCAGGGGATCATGTAAAGGTATACCTTTTTGCATTGATGTATGCAGACATCAATGTTCCCCTTGAAAACAGCATCATTGCAAAGCAGCTTTCCATCGCGGACGAAGATGTACTGAAAGCTTGGACCTATTGGGAGAGCCAAGGCATTATTCGCAAGCATTATAAAGACCCTACGGATAAATACCATTACCAGGTTGAGTTTTTAAATCTTCGAGAGCTGGCATATGGGAAGAAGGCGAAACAAAAAAAATCGGAGAAGGTACCAGAGCGTTTAAAGAGTCTCATGGATGATGACACCATCCGAAACATGTACAGTGAAATTGAAAGAATTATCGGCAGACTTTTTGAAGGAAAGGAGCCTGCCGAAATTTTAAACTGGATTCACGACTATAATATTACACCAGAATTGGCAGTTTATGCGTATTCTTACTGCACGAGTCATAGAAATAATAATAGATGTAAATACGTTGGTGCCGTTGTGAAGGAATGGGCGGATAAAGGTTTGACAACCATAGGGCATGTTGAAAAGTACCTACAGGAAAACGATAATCGCCATTATCTTTATAAAAGAATCCTGAAAGCGTTAGGATTCTTGCGCAATGCGACAGAAGAAGAAAAACGAATTATGGATACTTGGTTTGACCAAATGCATTTTGATATTGAAAAAGTGCTGGAGGCCTGCAAAAAGACAACCGGCATTTCAAACCCTAATATTAATTACATAAACAGCATCTTGAAATCATGGAATTCCCCAGATAATACGGCCAAAGGAACGCAGGCACAATCAACGAGCCCGGGAAACCCAAGTAATCCGATCAATATCGTAATGCGCTCCTATGATGAAGACCGTGCAAAAAATGAAGCCGCCGCCCATAAGAGACGCCAGGAGGTGTATAAGGCAATCCCGCGAATTAAAGAAATTGAAAGTGAAGTCCGCAAGATAGGCATGGAAATTTCAAAAGTGATGCTCTCTGGCAGAGGCGATGCTAAAATACAGAT
This sequence comes from uncultured Anaerovorax sp., assembly GCA_963521065.1. GTDB lineage: Bacteria > Bacillota > Clostridia > Peptostreptococcales > Anaerovoracaceae > IOR16. The sequence continues at coordinate 64,688 of CAUQTI010000009.1, forward strand.
GAATGTACTAAAAAATAAAGTAAATTATCTAAATGGAGAAAAAGCATTTCTTTTGACGGAGCATAATTTTACAGTAGACTATGTGGATTTGAAATATACTTGTTTGCATTGTAAGGATACCGGAATTTTAGACACAGGAGAACGCTGCAGTTGTTTTGCAGAAAAGTTGAAGAAAGCATCGGGGAATGATTAAAACGCGGAAGGGAGGGACCCATGTCTGAAAATCGCAATAATTATTGGGAAGAAGTCGAAGGACAATTAAAAAAAATAGAGGAAACAAGAAAACAAGAAAAAATGCTTTTTGAGAAGGATAAAACTCCCTCTAAAAGCAACAAAAGAAAAAGAAAGCAGAAAAAGAAAGAAGGCTTTGTGGAAGACCTGAGTAAAAAAGAAGACCACAACCGGGAACAAAATCAAGTTTGTATTTCCGCAGAAAAACAAGAAAAAAAGAATCGCAGCAGAGTTGAAGAAACAGATCGAAAAAATACGCAGAAAAAAATAAAGGTACAGCCGGCGGAAAAAACGGAATTTACCAATCAAATAGATCAAACGGACGAAGATGAGCTGGATAAACAAATTGATGAAATTTTTAAGATTAGCTTGGAAGAGAAACTGGAAGCGGCGGAGACGGAAAGCCTGCGTCTGGACCAGGCAATTGATACGTTTTTCTTAAAAGTAAAAAAGGTCGGGACGCTGTCTGCAAAGGCCTTTCAATTAGTGAAGAAGACGGTGTTTCAAGCAGCGGAGAAAAAGACGGAAGTCAGCCGGCAGGATGCGCCTTTGTCTTATGAAAAGCTGACGAAAAAAAGAATCGCGCGTCTGAAAGAGTGTGGATTATACGTAACAGATTATATGCAGATTCAATTTATGCGATTTTACGATGCCTTTGCAGCGAGAGAAAAGAAAGTCGGTGTGAACGCGGCGGCTCTAATGAATCGCATAGATTACAGACTGGAGCAATTTTCCATTAAGATGGAGATGCGGATGCACGAATTTATTCATTGGCTGGAACGCGTCGAAGATTTTGCCGAGCATCATAAGGCACTGTTGATTAAGAGCTTTGCAGGGCTGGTAGGAGGGGCTGTATTAATTTGCCTTCTCATCGGCCAGATTAGTGCTTACGAATACAGCTATAATGGAAAGGTGCTAGGAACTGTAAAGGACCAGCAGGAGGTCTATAAGACAATCGACGTTATAGGAACAAAGTTATCCGATTCCTATGACACGCAAATTGAAATTGATAAAGAAGAAGACATTAGTTTCAAAAGAGTGATTGGTTTCAATCTTAAGCTAGATACATCGGAAGATATATTAAATACACTGACTTATATGAAGGACATCAAAGTGACGGCATACGGTATTTTTGCGGATGGAAAGCAAAAAACAGTACTGCAAAACAAAAAAACGGCAAATGAAATTTTGCAAGAAGTGAAGAATTATTTTGCACCGCCGGTATCCGGAATTACTTATGACAAAGTGGGATTTGCACAGAAGGTTCAAATCAAGCCTGTCCATACGAAGCTAGGAGAGATTCAAAATCCGGCAGAGGCATTGGAATATATGCTCACTGGAGCTGTCGAAAAACAGGTGCACATTGTGCAGGCCGGTGAAACCTTTTCTGGAATTGCTTCCACTTATCAAATGAAGCAAAGCGAGCTGACTGCATCCAACCCTAGCGTTCAGCCCGATAAGCTGAAAATAGGGCAGGAACTATATCTAAATAAAGATGTTCCTGTTTTAACGGTAGAAACGATGGAAACCGCAGGATATAACTTGCCAATCCCATATGAAATTACATATGAAAATACGACAACCTTGTATAAAGGACAGCAAACCGTCAAATCGATGGGAAGCAGCGGCCAACAAGCTGTGGTTGCACAAATTGTACGCCATAACGGAATTGAAGTCAGCCGGACCGTTCTGAGCAGTGAAGTATTAAGCCAGCCAGTGAATCAGGTCGTATTGGTCGGAACGAAGGCAACGCCGAAGTTAGTAGGAACGGGAAGTTATCGTTATCCGGTAAGAGGAGCTAGATTGACTTCAAAATTCGGAAGGCGTTGGGGAAGAATCCATTCTGGAATTGACCTTGCCTGTTCGACAGGAACAAAGATTGGAGCGGCAGACGGAGGAACTGTGACGTTTGCCGGATATAAAGGCTCTTATGGCTATTTGGTTATCATTAATCATGGCGGCGGCCGGGAAACATATTACGCACATTGCAGTAAGCTGTTTGTGAAGAAAGGTGATAAAGTATATCAGGGACAGCATATCGCGAATGTAGGAAATACCGGCAGAAGTACAGGGCCTCACGTGCACTTCGAAGTTCATGTAAATGGTTCTGCTAAAAATCCATTGAACTATTTGAAATAGCAGGATAAAAAATCAATAATAAGAAGAAAAAGCGGCAAGACTAGAAAAGATGATTGCCGCTTTTTTAGTAAAAGCATATGCACTTGTAAACAGGAGAGAAAAAAAGCATTTCTGAGCTATTGAGGAAGCTGCTTCATAGGTCAAAGAATAACTCGTGATTGAGAACACCACGTCCTTGCGCATTTGAAGAAATGCGGCGCAGCGGCATGGTATTTCGCATAAGGATGCGTTTTACTTCCATCGGTGTCAGTCTCGGATAAAGCGCATACAGACATGCGGCAGCTCCACTGGCTACAGGAGCCGCCATAGAGGTTCCGGACTGCATCACATATCCCTTTGGATTATTTGCATCTAAAGAGACAATATCTACACCTGGTGCAAGTAAATCTGGCTTTACAACACCAGCTGGGGTCGGACCGCGGCTGGAAAAAGAAGCAACTGAAGGTGAAGATGCGAAATCTGCGGCACCTACAGTGATAACATAAGGGCTGGTCGCCGGAGAATTTATTGTGCAGCGGTCAGGTCCGTTATTGCCAGCGGCAGCAACCACCGTTATACCGTGGCGGACTGCGGCATTTGCTCCTTTGATTAAAGGGTCCTCCTCGTAAGAAGGATCTGTCGGTACACCCAAGGAAAGGTTAATCACCCGTATGCCATATAAGCGTCGGTTGTTGATGACCCACTGCATCGCTGCTAAAATATCGGATGTTGTTCCATTCCCATCTCCGTTTAAGGCCTTGATGGAAATGATATCTGCAGCCGGCGCAGTGCCTAAAAATTTTTGAGTGACAAAGCCGTTTCCGGCGGCAATGCCTGCAACGTGAGTTCCGTGGCCGTCATCATCATACGGTGTGCTTTTCCGTTCAATAAAGTCTTTAAACGCGATAATGCGGTTTCGTGGATAAATAAGATCATAGTGTGGAGAAATGCCGGTATCGATGATTGCGATACCTACATTTTGGCCGTGGCGTTTGTCATAAAGAGCTTTATGTTTTGCAAAGCTGTGCGCGTCTGGACCGTCCTTCACAGAAGGAAGATCCAAATTAAGTAAAGGCTTGATGTCATCACCGCCGATTTTAGAGACCAAAGGATCATCCGAAATGAGACGGATGGATTGATTTTTAGAAAGTAAATCAATCTTATCGGCAGAAAGCTCGACGGAGACCGCGTTAATAAACGGAAGCTCGTATTTAATGGGTCCATAGTTTCCAGTGATGTAATCGCGGATTTCATAAATAGTCTGATTTGAATATATAATAACGGGAAAAAGAGTCTGACTGGAGGCAGACAATTTTGCGACGAGTCGCGGATGTATTTGCATATAATTCAACTCCAATTTCTAAATTTGATTTATAATATGCAAGAAGAATTGGCTTTGCTTATTTTTTTGACGAAGAATTGATTATTTGCTATAATAGAAAGAGTTTGAACGATTGATTAAGGGGATTTGGTTAAGGAGGAAAAAGGATGGAGTCGAAAAAGGTTCTAATTATTGAAGATGAAAAGTCCATTTCTGATATTATAAAATTTAATTTAGCCAAAGAAGGGTTTTCGGTAGAGACGGCCTATGACGGTCAAGAGGGACTGGAAAAGGCACTTTCTTTGAATCCAGATTTGATTCTTCTGGATGTAATGCTTCCGCTGATGGACGGATTTCTTGTATGTAAGAAAATTCGGGAAACGAGTGCGGTGCCGATTTTAATGCTGACGGCAAAGGAAGAGGAAGTTGACAAGGTATTAGGTTTAGAGCTAGGCGCAGATGATTATATTACAAAACCGTTTGGAATGCGTGAACTGATTGCCAGAATTAAAGCAAATATTCGAAGAATGGATTTCGTAGCAGATTTGCAGGATGCACCATCGAACGTGCAGGAGTTTGGAAATTTAGCGATTGATTTAAATCGCTATGAAGTCAGAAAAAACGAAGTGCCTTTAGAATTGACACTGCGTGAATTTGAACTGTTGAAATATTTAGCAGAACGTGAAAATAAGGTCTTTTCCAGAGAGCAGCTTTTGGAGGAGGTTTGGGGATATGAATATTATGGAGACATTCGGACTGTCGATGTGACCGTTCGGAGATTGCGGGAAAAATTGGAGGATGATTCCAGCGATCCGAAGTATATCATGACAAAAAGGGGAATCGGATACTACTTTAGGAGGCCATAAAGGATGCTAGGGACGAAGAGGTGGAACAGCATACGATGGAGGATTGTTCTGATTTACTTTTTGTTGGTTTTTATAGCGATGACGATTGTTTCCGTTTTTATTGTAAACCAGTTGGAGGTCTATCAACTCAACTCTATTCGAGATAATTTAACAAAGACAGTCAAAGACAGCGGGTTGCTTACCTCTTTTGAGGTTTACGGTGACCTGACAAGCCACAGCAAGGAGATTCAACGTACGCTGGATCAGGGTTGGAAGAACAGCTTTCAAGAGGAAATGTCGATTGTAGATACAGATTTTACAATCATAGCATCGACCAACAAAAATATTATTGAAAAAAATGCAGCAGAATTATTGAATACCACGCTTCTAACTACAGCAATGATTGGCGGAAAGCAAGCAGAAGCAGATGGCGTAAATATGGCGAATATCCCAATCAAGAGCATTGTTTTTCCGATTGGCGAGGCAGAACATATTACAGGAGCTGTATATATAAGAGCAGATTTGTCAAATGTGTTTGATTTTTTGACACAATCAAAGCTTATTTTTATACGCGCAATGCTCCTTGCACTTTTGGTAACCGTGATTTTGGGCTTTTTTATCGCAAAGAGTATTACAGTGCCGATTAATGATGTGACAGAAAAAGCGGAAAAGATGGCACAGGGCGATTTTAGTCAGGAAGTTAGTGTCATGTCAGACGATGAAATTGGAAGGTTGGCTGAGATGTTTAATCTGCTGAGAGAAAAGCTGAACATCACACTTGCCGAGATATCAAATGAAAAAAGCAAATTAGAGACGATACTCCACTACATGGCGGACGGATTGATTGCGATTGACCTTTCAGGAAAAATAATCCATGCAAATCCGGCAGCGAAAAAAATGCTTGGCATTATAGACGCTGACCTGGAAACAAAGAATTGTAATGATATATTGAAAAAGTATAGTGCAATATTTCATCTGGAAAATCTAAAAGAGAAGTGCAAAGACGGAAGTGCACAAGGAATCTTCAATTATGGAGCTTCGGCATTTGCCGTTCGATATGACCGTTTTCGCGACGAAAATGATGAAGACGTAGGGATTATTATTATTCTGCAGGATATTACAGAGCGGCAGAAGCTGGAAAACATGCAGACTGATTTTGTTGCGAATGTATCACATGAGTTGAAGACCCCTCTCACAACCATTAAGAGCTATACAGAAACCTTAATGGATGAAAGTTTTAAAGATATGGAAATGGCGGGAAGCTTTCTGAAAATTATTGATACGGAAGCCGACCGCATGAATCGCTTGGTAAAGGATTTACTGCAATTATCGAGGCTGGATTATAAACAGGAAAAATGGCATAAGAAGGACAGCAATTTGATTTGGCTTCTCCGCTCTGCGGTGACAAAAGTAGAGATGACGGCCAAACAAAAATCACAACACTTAAATTGTATCTTTGACGGTGAGCAGAACATCATGGTAACCATCGACAAAGACCGTATTGAACAGGTGCTTTTAAATATTTTAAGCAATGCCATTAAATATACGCAGGCCGGGGGGCGGATTGATATTGATGCAATCACGGTTGACGGACAGGCTAAGGTCATTGTAACGGATAACGGGATCGGGATGGCAGAAGCAGAAATTCCTCGTATTTTTGAACGCTTTTACCGGATTGATAAAGCGCGATCGAGAGCGATGGGCGGAACAGGGCTTGGCCTTTCGATTTCACGGCAAATTGTGGAAGAACACGGTGGCACCATCGAGATAGAGAGCCAGGAAGGAAAAGGAACCAAGGCAATGGTGATTCTTCCCTTGGCACCATCCAGAGGGCAGCGTAATATTGAATAACATAAATGCTTCCTCCTTGTCATAAAGTGTATGGCAAGGAGGTGTTTTTTATGGAGGATATCAAAGGAAAGAAGCCCCATAGCATGTTCATGGAAAACCGCGAAAGAATGGTTGTTACGGGCGTAAAAGATGTCGCCAATTTCAATGAGGATACGGTGATTTTAGATCTCGATCAAGGCGGGATGCAATTGAAGGGAAACCGTCTGCACATTCAAAGCCTGGATTTGGAAGAGGGCAAGGTTGTGATAAATGGATTTTTTCATTCCATGGCTTACACAGAGAAAAAAGAAAAACAGGATAAGAATTGGCTGGAGAGGATGCTAAAATGAATCCGCTGATTTTAAAGCAGGTATTTAACGCATTTATTATGCTTTATGCCGGGATGACGGTAATGCTTTTTTATCAAATTCTAGAATCTTATAAGAAAAAAAGAAAAACGAGCGGATTTCTAAAAACAGCGCTGGAAATTGCGTTTTGGATTCTTGCTGCTTTTGTAAGCTGCTCTTTTTTATACTATTGTGCGTATGGTGCGTTGAGCGTGCATAGCTTCGCTTCTCTTTTAGGTGGAATGTGTTTGTGGAGATTTTGTGTAGGCAAAAAAATTTCAATTTTTATTACGCAGCTTTATGGTATAATAAAAGCTAAGGCTAAAATATGAAAGCAATTTAAAAACGATTTACATTGCATTTTCATTTTCTGAAAGATCTGGTGAGGCACATGGCGAAAAAAAGAAGAAGCCGCGCTTATAAAGAAAACAGTCAAATTATAGATATTGAAACAGTCCGGAAACAGCGCATACAAAAACGAAAAGCGGCGTATGAAAAAAAGAAAGCAAAGGAAAAGACTAATCCGGAAGTATCCGAGCGGCGTGCGATTAAGATTGTCCGCCATCGTCTTATTTGCATCGCGGCTTTTTTCCTAATTGCAATTCTGATGTCTTTAACCGTATATAACCTGATTTCATTAAATGCGGCGCAGCAGGCCGAGATGAAACGGCAAGAGGCATTGAAAAAAGAGCAGGCCAGATTAGAGGAACAACTAAAGCAGGTAAACAGTAATGAATATATTGAGGAACAAGCCAGAACACAGCTGCAGATGATTAAGCCCGGTGAAAAGATTTACATTGTACCCGAGGCAGAGAAGAAAGAAACAGAAGAAAAAAAAGAGGATGTTGAAGAAAATAATAGCATAATTCCTCAATAGCAGAAAGGGATGGGAGTCGGCGTGATTCGAGAAGTAATTATAGTGGAAGGAAGAGACGATGAAAGTGCCGTGAAACGTGCTGTGAAAGCAGAGACAATTGCAACTCATGGATTCGGAATTCGAAAAAGCACATTGCTTTTAATTGAAAAAGCATATCACAATACGGGGATTATTATTTTTACCGATCCAGATCATGCAGGAGAAACCATTCGAAAAAGATTGTCAAACCAGTTTCCGAACGCAAAGCACGCCTATCTGTCCAGAGAAGACGCAGAAAAAGCCGGAGACATCGGCATTGAAAACGCTTCCGCTGAAAATATAAGAGAAGCTTTGGAAAAAGTACGCAGCACAATACCGGAAGCGCAAAGTATTTTTTCAAGGCAGGATTTGTTCGACTGTGGTCTGTGTGGAGCGGGTGACGCTGCAACGCGGCGAGACTATATCGGAAAGAAACTGGGGATTGGATATGGGAATGCAAAAGTATTCTTAAGCCGCCTGAATCATTATGGGGTTAGCAGAGAGGAATTTGAAGACGCATGGACAAGCTCTATTCACCAAATACCATTCGAAAAATAAGAGAAAAATACGGATTTCGCCTGTCTAAAAGTTTGGGACAAAACTTTCTGACAGATGCAAATATTGTAAATAAAATCGTAGAAGGTGCACAAATTGGAGAAAATGACCTGGTGATTGAAATCGGGCCTGGAATTGGTGTACTCACCGCGGTAGCGGCTGCCTATGCAGGAAAAGTGATTGCCGTGGAAATTGATAAAAATTTAATTCCAATCTTAAAAGATACGCTTGGAAGTTATGAAAATGTTTCAATTTTGAATGAAGATATTCTAAAGACGGATTTAATTGCCGTTCTTGAACAAAATAAAGTTATAAACGGAAAAGAGAGAAGCGGAGTAAAGGTAATCGGGAATTTGCCGTATTATATTACGACACCGATTATTATGAAGCTATTGGAGGATGGTGTCCCTGTGGACAGCATTACCGCGATGATGCAAAAAGAAGTTGCAGACCGAATTAAATCCGCGCCGGGAAGCAAAGCATATGGTGCGCTTTCTGTTGCGGTACAATACTATTGTACCGTGAGCCCAGTTGCTTCTGTACCGAAAGAAGTGTTCGTTCCACAGCCGAAAGTAGACTCGGCAGTGATTCGTATGGACGTACGCAAGGAAAAGGCGGTAGATTTATTGGATGAAGCAGCATTCTTCTCTGTTGTCAGACACGGATTTGGGCAGAGAAGAAAGACCCTTTTGAATTCCTTGACCGGAGTGAGGGAGAAGACAAAAGAAGAGATTGCAGAGGCATTAACGGAAACGGGAATCGACCCGATGCGGAGAGCCGAAACCTTAAGCATTGAAGAATTTGCCAGCTTGTCTAATAGGATTGCAAAAAAATAAATTGCTGGAGGATACAACTTACAGATGAAAAGCTTTTTTAAGAATTATTACGAGAAGTATTTAAAAAAAACAGATGAAAAATACAGAATTCCCGTGTGGAATTTTTATAAAAAATATTTTAACTATGCGATTATTAACTGCATTATTCTTGCGCTTGCGTTAGATTTGTACATTGAGATTATAAGTAGAGGTTCCCTCGGGGGATTATTTCACTTTATAGGGGAAAATCCGTTCGCATTTTTCTATAATGGATTAATTATTTTAACAACGCTTTCCCTTGCTCTTTTGGTCAAGCGGCGAGCCTTCTTATACTTTATTATTTCTTCCATTTGGCTGATTCTAGGAACGGTGAATGGAGTAATCTTGAGTTTCCGAATGACCCCATTTACTGTGGCAGATTTATCTTTGATGGAAACAGGGCTTGGTGTACTTCCAAACTATTTTTCCAACATGGAGCTGATGGGACTTGGTGCCGGCGTCATTCTGTTATTGATTTTATATTTATTAGTGTTTTTATTTGCACCAAAATGTAAAAACTATAGCTTGAAAAAAAGCGTTTTAATTCTTTTAATTGTTGTACTTGGGCTGACCGGCTCTACGCAGCTTGGCCTTCGCCAGAATTGGCTGTCAACCGTTTTTGGCAATCTGGGATATGCGTATGATGACTATGGTTTTCCTTATTGTTTCATCAACACTTGGTTAAATACGGGAGTAGGACTGCCGTCAGGCTATTCCGAAGAAAAGATGAGTCAAATCATGCAGGAGGTACAGCAGGACAGCTCGCCAGAAGCCTCTGGGCTCCTTTCACAAGGCAAACGTACACCGAATATTGTCATAGTGCAGCTGGAATCCTTCTTTGATCCGACCTTGATTAAAGGCCTGGAAGTCTCTGAGGATCCGATTCCTAACTTCCACGCACTGCAGAAAAAATATAGTACAGGCTATCTCATGGTACCTTCCATCGGGGCAGGAACTGCGAACACAGAGCTGGAGGTCCTTTCGGGAATGCGCGTGCGTTTTTTTGGCCCGGGCGAGTATCCGTATAAGACGATTTTAAAAGACCATACGACAGAGACGATTGCTTATAATTTGAAAGAACTCGGCTATTCAACGCATGCAATTCACAACCATCGCGGCGTTTTTTACGGAAGAAATGAGGTTTATCCAAATCTAGGATTCGATACATTTACTTCGCTCGAGTATATGGCAAACGCCGAAATGAACCCGAGAAAATGGGCGAAAGATAAAGTTCTGACAGAGGAGATTATGACCGCCCTTCATTCAACAGAGCAAAAGGATTTAGTATTTACCGTCTCTGTTCAGGGCCATGGAAAGTACCCTACAAAAAAGGTGTATAACAATCCTGTAATTACAATAAGCGGCATCGAAAATAAGGGAGATGCGTATGCCTATGAGTATTATGTAAATCAAATTTATGAAATGGATCAATTTATTAAAGAACTGACCGATGCACTTTCTGCATTTGATGAGGATGTCGTATTAGTACTCTACGGCGATCACCTGCCGAGCCTTGAGGTTTCAAATGATATTTTGAAAAATGGGGATGTCTATGAAACAGAGTATGTTATTTGGAGCAATTTCCGAATGAGAAAGATTGACACCGATTTAAAATCCTACCAACTTTCCTCAACGGTTTTGGGAAGACTGGGCATCAATAATGGAATCCTGACAAAATTCCATCAGACACAGCAGGGAAAGGCGAGCTATTTACTGGATTTAAAAACATTGCAATATGACATGTTGTATGGAAAGCAATATATTTATGATGGGAAGATGCCGTACGAGCGAACAAAAATGCGTATGGGTATCAAAAATATCCGCATTACAGATGCGTTTACCATCGAAAATCATGTATACATTAAAGGGCAGAATTTTACACCGTACAGTGTCTTAACGGTAAATGGAGAGTTGATTGATACGACCTATTTGGATACAAAAACACTTCGTGTACCGGACGGGACGGATATTTCCGATTTAAGCAAGCTAAAAATCAGCCAGGTTGAAAAATATAGTACCGTCCTAAGCACGACAGAATAATCCGTATTTACATTATTCAATATATAAACAAAGTAAAGGAGAAAAGAAAAATGAAAAAAGCAATTGCAACAAAAAAAGCACCGGCAGCAATCGGGCCTTATGCACAGGGAAATATTTTTGGAAACCTAATCTTCACCTCCGGACAGATTCCTCTTGACCCGGAAACCGGTGCCATTGTAGACGGCGGAATTGAAGCACAGGCAAAGCAGTCACTGACAAATATAAAAGCCATACTGGAAGAAGCCGGAAGCTCAATGGATAAAGTGATAAAAACGACTGTATTCATTAAGAATATGAATGATTTTGCAGCAATGAATGAAGTATATGGCACCTTTTTTACAGAAGGAGCTTATCCTTCCAGATCTGCGGTAGAGGTTGCGCGTCTGCCCAAGGATGCACTTGTGGAGATTGAGGTCATTGCAGAGCTCTAATCTGCTGTGGCAGATTTGGAAAAAGCAACCCGAAAGGGGAAGAAGAAAGGGGGAATTGTATGTTTAATACGTTGGATGAATCTTATTCAAAAATTACGCAGGAGCTACTGGATTTATCAAATCTTTGCAAGAGTAACAGCTCGATTGAAGCAGAACTTTATCGTAAGTATAAGGTAAACCGTGGACTTCGTGATTTAAATGGAAATGGAGTATTGACAGGACTGACTGAAATTTCAGAGATTGAAGCTTCAAAGGTCGTAGATGGAGAAAAAATACCGTGTGACGGACAGCTGTTTTACCGAGGGATAAGCATTGATGAACTGGTAGGCGGATTTATTGACGATAAACGATTTGGGTTTGAAGAGACGACCTATCTTTTATTATTTGGTACTTTGCCCTCAAAGAAAGAGTTAGATGACTTCCGAAGTCTACTGGCACAGTATCGTACCTTGCCGACAAGCTTTGTGCGTGACATCATTATGAAAGCACCGAGCTCGGATATGATGAATACTTTAGCTAGAAGTGTATTGACTTTGTATGCATACGATACAAAAGCAAACGATATCTCCATTCCCAATGTTCTTCGGCAGTGTCTTTTAATGATATCGCTGTTCCCTCTGCTTTCTGTCTACGGATACCAGGCATACAAGCATTATTTTGATGGAGACAGTATGTTTATTCATACTCCAAGGCCTGAGCTTTCCACTGCGGAAAATATTTTGCATTTACTCAGAGCAGATTCAAAGTACACAGAGCTGGAAGCACGGATTTTGGATTTGGCGTTAGTGCTTCATGCGGAGCATGGCGGAGGAAATAATTCAACCTTTACAACGCACGTTATCTCATCGTCAGGAACAGACACCTATTCTGTCATCGCAGCTTCTCTCGGTTCGCTGAAAGGCCCAAAGCATGGCGGAGCGAATATTAAAGTGGTGCAGATGTTTGCAGATATGAAAAAAAATCTGACAGATTGGACGGATGAAGAGGAGATCGAACGGTATCTGAGGGCTTTGCTTCATAAACAGGCCTTTGATAAGGCCGGCTTAATTTATGGAATGGGGCATGCCATTTATTCCCTATCTGACCCGAGAGCAAATATCTTTAAAAAGTTTGTTGAAAATTTATCAAAAGAAAAGGGGAGAATGAAAGAATTTACCCTTTATTCATTGGTTGAAAAGTTGGCGGGAAAAGTGATTTCCGAAGAGCGGAAGATGTACAAAGGAGTCAGTGCGAACATTGACTTTTACAGTGGTTTTGTTTACAGCATGCTGGACCTGCCGCTGGAACTTTATACACCGATTTTTGCGATTGCACGTATTTCCGGGTGGAGCGCACATCGTGTAGAGGAATTGATTAATGCCGGGAAGATCATTCGGCCTGCATACATGAATGTATGCCCTCGAAGAGTATATGTCCCGATGCACAACCGGGACATACCGAAAGGATAAGTGCCAATATGTCAAACACAATGAAGTTATTTGTAAGAACCTTACTGGTTATTATTTTCATGGTTTTCGGCACATGGTTGAATCAACAGCTGGCAATCTATGCAAGCGCATCCGGCAATTTGAAATTTGTTTCTTCCATTACAATGTACCTTGTTTATCTAGCGATTGGTCTTGTAATAGGAAGTATGATTTCCATGCGTTTTGCAAAGAATAAGTATGTGTATTTAGTCCCTGTTTTTTTATTTTTAATCATCGGGGCTGCACCGCTGTTGTACTCATTCTTTCCCTTGTTACCGTTTCCGCAAATTATAAATTACTTGGCACAATTTACTTATTTAGCCTGGACGATTGTAGGAATATTCTTGGCGTTGGTATTCCGGTAAAAAAAATATTAATTGAATTTTCAGAAAATGCTTGCAAAATAATCTTTCTCTGCTATAATTATGTTATAAACAAAAAGAAAGAGGTGAGTCCACCAGAAAATGCAAGTTGAAGAAAACGGATAACGCCAGCTGCCGGATGTAGTGACAGTTGGCGTTATTTATTTTATTAAAAAATAAATTTGATTTCAAAACCTGCTCGAAGAAAGATCGGATACTGCACTGCTTTTTAGAAAGAAATACAAGGAGAAGAGAGATGAGCTATATACCAACTGTAGAAGAAGCCAGAACAATTTTAAAGAAATTTAACGAAGATCCCTTTCATCTGAAACATGGTGAAATTGTATCCGGTGTTATGGGTTATTTCGCGAAAGAAGAGGATCCAGAACGGATTGAATTTTGGAAAGTTGTAGGGATGCTGCATGACTTGGATTTTGAGCAGTTTCCAGAGGAACACTGCGTGAAGCAGCAAGAACTGATGGCAGAGCTTGAAATTGACGAGGAAATTATCTATGCAACTTGCAGCCATGGTTACGGACTCACTGTAGATATAAAACCGCGAAACACCATGGAAAAGATCTTATTTGCCACAGACGAATTAAGTGGGTTAATCGGAGCGGTTGCCGTTATGAGGCCCTCTAAAAGTGTGGATGATTTGGAAGTAAAGTCAGTGAAGAAAAAATTTAAAAATTTAAATTTTGCAGCGGGATGCTCCAGAGACGTAATCATGCAAGGAGCGGACATGCTTGGATGGGAATTAGAAGAATTGATTCAAAAAACAATCTTTGCTATGAGAAGCCTGAACCCTGAAATGAACCTATAAAATCAGGCGCAATGAAAAAATGAAAGAATCCTTAAGGAAGCTTTCATTTTTTACAACTTACTTTTTTTCATTTTTTTCATTACAGGAAGAGGAAGAACAACCGGAGCATCCGGCACAGCCTCCGCTTTGCTTTATCTTTATGGTTTTACGAATGGCAAGAACCACAAGCAAAACAACAATTGCACCAATGATATAATTTGCCATAAGAAACTCCTTTCTTAACTGTTAGCTTTTGCTAACTAAGTTAAGTATAAGAGTTTATTGAAGGATTGTCAATCCACTTTTAAAACTTTTATTAAAAAGAATGAAAAAAATCAGGGGATATGATAGACTAAATAATATAGAATACTTTACTGAAAATAGGAGGACGCTATGGAATTACAAGAATCCGGTGAAAATTATTTGGAGACAATTTTGCTGCTGGAGCAAGAAAAAGGAATGGTACGTTCCGTGGACATTGCGAATAAGCTGGATTTTACAAAAGCAAGCATCAGCCGAGCAATGAGTATTTTAAAGCGTGAGGAATATATTACTGTCGAAGACGGCGGAAATATTGTACTGACAAAAAAGGGGAGAGAACGAGCCAAAGCAGTATACGAAAAGCACCGTTTGATTGCAAAGTTTTTAGAAGAGGCTTTAGAGGTAAGCGGAGAGACGGCAGAGCAGGATGCATGCCGGATTGAACATATTATCAGTGAAGAAACCTTTTCACAGATGAAACTTTGGTTGGAGGCTGCGGCATCTCTTGAGGAAGAAGCTAATCAACCGTCAGACTGGTAAGCTGCGCGCCTGTGATTTCGCAAAGAGATTGTACGGAAAGTTCTACCTGCAGACCAACACGGCCGCCGCTTACGATAATTGTATCAAAAACAGAAGCTTTCTGATCAATTGCAGTAGTAAATGGTTTTTTCATGCCAATCGGAGAGCAGCCGCCCTTGATATATCCGGTAATTTGTGTGATATTTTTAGCAGGGATCATTTCAATCTTTTTTTCCTTGAAATGCTTCGCTGCTTTCTTTAAGTCTAGTTCACAATTAACCGGAATAACGCAAACGTAATATACCTTGCTGTTTCCTTGTGTGACCAAAGTCTTAAATACCCGGTCTGGATTTTGCCCTGTGGCATCTGCAACAGAGACACCATCTAAAAAACCCTTCGGAGCGTCGTAGGTATAAATTTGGTGAGGAATTTTTTTTGTATCGAGTAAGCGCAGCGCATTCGTTTTTGATACAGATTCTTTCGACATAATGGGGATTACCTCCATGCTTAATAAAATGAGAGAAATAATGAAAAAGAAAGATAGAAACAAAGTTTCTATCTTTTTTGTTTTGCGTAGTTTACAGAATGAAAAGTAGTTAGCCTCTCAAGCAGTCCTCATACTTTTTCTCTGCTTCATTCCAGTTAATCACCTGTGCCCAATTTTCATAGTAATCTGGACGGCGATTCTGGTAATCTAAATAATATGCATGTTCCCAGACATCTACTGCCAAAACAGGACAGAGTCCTAAGGTCAATGGGGTATCCTGGTTTGGTGTTTTTACAATGCTAAGATTTCCGTCTTTATCCGTCACCAGATAAGCCCATCCGGAGCCGAATTGTCCCAAGGCAGCTTCTTTCAGTTTTGCTTGAAGTGCTTCTACAGAACCGAATGTTGCATCAATCTTTTCTTTCAGCCTTCCGGAAGGTACGGTTGTGTTTGCAGGTGCCATCCCATCAAAATAGAAGAAGTGGTTGTAAACGCCTCCGGCATTATTTCTAACAGCGGTGCGGATACTTTCCGGAAGCTCATCCTGACGTGTGATCAGTTCTTCTAAAGACCAGTCCTGATAAGCAGGAAAATCCGCCAGCGTTTTATTCAAGTTATCGACATAGGTTTGTAAATGCTTGTCATGGTGGAAGCAGAGTGTACTCTCTCCAATGTGAGGCTCAAGTGCGTCATAGGAATAGGGCAGAGGCTTCACCTCAAATTTGTAGTGCTCGTTCATAGCAGTTTTCTCCTCTCAAAATAAGTATTCAGACAATAGCCTACCCATATTATAGCAGTTTATTTCAATTCTTTCAAACAAATCCCCTTGACAAAAAGAAAAAAAGAATTAATATAGTGAATATAGATATATCAATTATCGATACATGCACAGAATATGAGAGCAAAAGGAGAAGGCAAAGATGGCAAGAGAGCAATTAAAAACGTTGAGCGAGCCGATGTATTACGTATTGCTGGCCTTGACGAAGGAACAGCATGGCTATGCAGTCATGCAAAATATAAAGGAGCTTACAGCAGGAAGAGTTGAGGTTGGCGCAGGTACCTTATATGCGCTGCTGTCTCGTTTTGAAAAAGAAGGAATTGTGACGCAGACACGAGAATTAGAGCGCAGAAAGCTGTATTGCCTGAGCAGTATGGGGGCAGAAATTTTGACGAAAGAGTATGCAAGGCTCAATCAGATGGTGAAGGACGGAAGCGGTTTCTTTCATCAGGATGGAAGCTTGCCGCCGATTCAGAGGAATGAGGAAAGAGAGAAAGAGAAAGCAGAATCTGTGGAAGCAGTGGGGGAGGCAGAGGGGATGTGCTCAGAGCCGCCGCAGGAGGAACCCGAGAGAAATCGAGAGCACTCGCCACAGACGAAAGGGCTGCGAAATGGATTCGGAAAAGGCTTGGTAACAACGTAAAAGGGGTATGATATATGTTAAAGGATAGAGAAGAAAAGAAAAAATATTGCTGGCATTTCTGGCCTCTTTTTAAGTGCGATTTGAAATACATTCCGGCGTATCTAGAAGAAAAAGAAAGAAACGGATATCGCTTCTGTTCTTTGGGGTGGCCGCTGCCTTTTGCAAAATACCAGAAAGTGAAACCACAAGAAGCAAGATATGATATAGATGTTTTTCGCCCAAAGGCCTACATAGAGATACAGCCTTACCTTGATTTGTGTGAGGATGCAGGCTGGGAAATCTGCTGGCAGTGGGATGAATATAAGATTTTTCGGGGAAAGGAAGGGGAAGCGCCAATTGCATTGCAATCCGACCCGGAGATGAAAGAAGAGCAAGAAAAGGGAATAATCAAGAGGGATTTAAAGGGGAGTGTTTTCCTTTGTGCCTGGTTTGCCCTTTTGTCTTTTTGGCTGAGAAACAGCTGGAATCAGAGCCGTTTTTACCTCGCACCGCTCAGCCTACAATGGCTGACAGTAATTGTTCTTGCTGTTTTCGCCGGAAGTTTTTTTGTATTGCTCTTCCAACTGTTTAGAGCATATCAGATTTACCGTGGTAAGAAAAATCAAGAGGAGCTCAAGCCAGAAGAAACGTTAAAGGTGAGAAAGCTCGGGATGGGATGGATAAAAGCCGGGAGCGCGTTTTTTGCAGCAAATATGTTCATTTTCACCACGATGTTGTTAGTATCCGACCCTTATAGGTGGGGATCTATGATAGGAGCTCTCATTGGAGGGAGCATCGGCGGATTGATCCGCTTTTCAATTGTGACATCAGACTGGCCGTCGGAGAAACAGATGAAAGGGGTTCGCACGAAGACGCAGTATATACTGACAGGGATTCTTGCCTTACTCTTGTTTGTCAGCTTGTTCTTTGGAATAAGAGGCAATAAAGAAATAATGTCCGGCATAGAAAAAAGCAATTTTTATGTAAAGGAGATGCTGAAATCAGAGGAATACTATTCTCCTAAATTTGGCGGAAGTATTCGGATTGAAGCCAGAACTCAAGCGGCATCAGGTAAAATTTGGAATGCTCTTCATCGAGAACTGCAGCAGGCAGAAGACGATAAATCCCCAAAATGGAATGTGGGTACAAGACGTCAGGTTTTGAAGGGTGAGCAATTAAAGCAGTACGGCGAATATAGCAAGGGATTTCTGTATCCGCAGAACGGAAGGGTCCTTCTTCGCAAAGAAAAAGTGATTTATATTACAGATAAGATTGAGAAGGAAGACTAATGAAAAATCCCCGAGCCTGGTGCCCGGGGGTTTTTCATTAGTGTGAATCTATATTTAAAGAAGGAAAGCGTGCAATTTAATATAGACTATCGATTGAAATTAAATCGTATTCAGGCCCGTATTCCACAATGAGGGAATCTGCAGCTTTTGCAATGATTGCTTGAAATTTAATTTCATTTTCGGTGAACTCTTCTTCTTTTGACGGAGAAAGAGTTCCATAGCCGGTTGACTTGTCATCGGCAAAGTAATGCCGGTATAGCTTTTCATAATAGAAGGTGGTTTTCCATATTTTTCGGTAGATGTCATTCGTCATATAATTTGCCTGCAAAGCTTTTTTATAGGCAGAAACACTGCCCAAAGCGTCAACTTGATTTTCTATATCATTATTGATTTTTTCCTTTTCTTGTTGAGAAAGTGTCAAATTCTTTTCTTTTGCCATCTTTTCAACGGCATAGACTTCTTTCAGTGCAGTTAATGTATCCGATTTCAAACGGCGCTGTAGGCTTCCGTCTGTGTCGTTTAGAAAATAGGACTCGTCCCCGTTTTCCATGGCCTCCTTTGTATTAAGAAAATGGTAGCGATATTCTTCAAGAGATATCTTTTCTTCATCAATTTTTAGAACATAGTGTACAGAAATTTTTTCTGAGCCAATTCTTAAATAGGCAGGTTCCATTTCGTACTGGTCTTCTTGATTCTCCATGTAAGCAACGACTCCAAGAAGGCAAATAACACCTAATACTGAAAAGAGGGCAAGCCATTTTTGAGGCTGATACCTTTGGATTTTCATCGGTTGGACTCTCCTTTATTTAAAAATTGCTTTCGCAATTGTATGTAAAAGTTATTTCTAATAAAAATGACCTTTACTATGTATCATTCATTGTAAAGGTCATTCATGTTGTTTCGATGAAGATAAAATGGTGATTTACTGAAAGCTGTCAGGAAATCGTATCTTCTTGTGGCGTTTCAATTTCTACAGGGGAAACAAAAGTCCAAATCAGAGAATCCCCTTCATTTAAAGGAACTGCTTTCGCGTCGGTTTCAGGAGGCTGACCATTTAGGGTAAAGCTCCAGCCAAACGGAGGCGCGGCAGGATCAGTCTGCGTTTGATTGTTTTCGCTCCCGGTGTCAAGGGAAAATCCATTAATCGCAGTGATTTGGCCTGACTTATGCTCAACAGAAGTCTCTGTAATCTTTCCGTACAAAACAATTGCATCTAAGGCACTGGAGCCTTCTTCAAGCGTAAACGGTCCATGAACGTTCGGCTCACCGCTGCCCTCCGGATAGTTAATTGTTAAGGTGATGGAGGGGCCTGAAAGATGTTCAATACGATAGTTTTCTGCGTCGGAGGCGAGCAGAAGATAAGTATTCATATCATTTACAATGTCACATAAAGCAATGGTTGCCTGCCGTGTGGCAAGGTTATCAAATTTTTGTGCACCGTCTTTCTTCATCCGGAAGCTTCCATCCTCATTCTGAAAGGCAACAAGGGCTTCAAATGGAGTGAGGCCTTTGTCTGTGGAAGGTAAAGACTGTTCCAATGCAGAAAGTCCCCAAATCGCTGCTGCGATTGTAGATGGATTCTCAATTCCGGCATTTTCAAAGCCGCCCGTCGCGAGTTGTTTTTCCTTAAAGAACTGGATGATTTTCTTCATAGCTGGGTCTTTTTTATGTTTTTGGTAATAGGGAGCAAGTGCAATGCAGGCAATGCCCGTTAAGTCGACATTACCCTCGGTAAGATTTTGTCCATAAGCGAAGCCGCCGTCCGCCGATTGATAAGAAAGAAGGTAGGTGACTGCACGTTCATAGTCATAACCATCCTTGCTTATAGCCACATTTAATGCAATCATAGCCCATACATGCTGGTTGATGTAAGTGATATCAAAAGAACCGTTTTCTAAATTCTGTGTATCTGATAATTTCTTTGCAAGAGGTACGGGATCACCCTCTCCCTTGATGGTATCACTCAGAATCGCGCCGATGTAGGAGGACGCATATTCGTTTACTTTTGGCGTTTTCGGCAGATTTAGAAAGCTCCATCCAATGCCGATTCCATCCGCTTGATTTGCGGCACAAAGGGCGACTAATTCTTCCCAATTGCTCAGTTTGTTTTCCGTTTTATAATAGTTTACAACGCTTTCTAAAGCGATAAGTGCCTCGGATTGCTGTTCTGCTTTCTCAAAGCTGCAACCGCCTAATACCCCTGTTAACAGACAAAATACTAAAAAAGCCGATAGGCTTCTTTTCCAATCCCTTTTTCTCTTCATTATGTTCCTCCTGTGAATGCTGCGTACTTTTATTTTATATAGTGAATCATCCTGCTGTCAGTATAAAATGATTGAATCCTTATAATAAAACTAACACATTTCAGGGCTGTTTGCAATAAGCAGGCGAGGTTGCAAGACAATCAAAAGTCGACTAAAATACAAAAAAAATTCTAAGGATTGACAATTGCATTCTTCAAAAATATAATGAATGCGAACGGAGGGAGGATGTGAGATGGAGCAGATACTATATATACCGAGCTATAATGAAACTCTGGAAGAATACGAAAATTCAGCGGATCTGAGGGATTCTTACGAGCAATACGGCTGTAAGGGATTGGAAATTATATGCTGCGGAAATGATGACAGAAACATTATATTACCAGATATGGTGAAAGGGCTGCATATGTCATTTTATCCTTTCTGGATTGATTTCTGGAATCAAAATGAAAGTGCATTATACGAAGAATTTGGAGAACGCACTGTATGGGAAGGCTTTTACGGCGGGAGTAAACCGCAAGTACTTCTGGAAGGATTTCGTAAAGATCTTTTACATGCACAGAAAATGGGAGCGGAATACGTTGTATTCCATATTTCTGATGTGACGATTGAAGGCGTTTTTACACATCGGCATATACATACCGATGAAGAGGTTATTGACGCCTCCGCAGAACTAATCAATCAACTTTTAGATGGACAAGACTACCATTTTACCTTTCTTATGGAGAACCTGTGGTGGCCGGGGCTTACAATGACGAACCCCAAAATGACAGAACGTCTTTTAAGGCAGGTTCATTATAAGAAGAAAGGGGTTATGTTAGATACCGGGCATCTTATGTGCAGCAACCTTGCCTTGCAAACAGAAAGGGAAGCGTGGGACTACGTGGAAGAAATGCTGAGTTTGCACGGAGCTTTGGCCCAATTTGTGAAAGGGGTTCATCTGCATCAGTCCGTGACAGGTGAATTTACAAAAAAAGCATTAAAGCAGCCTCCGGTGCTGCAAAAGGAGTATTATAAAAGATTTCAGCAGGTTTATGAGCTTTTGGGGAATATTGACACCCATCAACCAACCGATTGCCCGCGTGCAAGAGAAGTTCTTGAAAGTCTAAATCCTGACTATGTGGTTCATGAGCTGATGGCTTCTGACCGAATGCAGAGAGAAACCGCTTTAAAAAAACAAAGCAAATTATTTTTATAAAAGGCTTGACGGTAGGAATGTTTACTGTTAAGATGAATGTAACTTCATAAAAGACTTTGATGTAAGGGAAACAGGTTAGAATCCTGTGTGGTCCCGCCGCTGTATTCGTGGAGTCTTTGTTTAAGAGTTAAACTCACCACTGGGAAACCGGGAAGGAAAGCAAAGACGTAAGAGAGATTTCTCTACAAGCGTAAACCAGAAGACC
Source organism: uncultured Anaerovorax sp. (assembly GCA_963521065.1). GTDB lineage: Bacteria > Bacillota > Clostridia > Peptostreptococcales > Anaerovoracaceae > IOR16. The sequence goes on from CAUQTI010000009.1 coordinate 86,405, forward strand.
TGCATGAAAGAATGCTGTACCAACGGGAGATTTTGGGCATATAGCGAATGATTGATACACAGAAAATACGGGCTGTGGCATTTTTTGCCGCAGCCTTAAATTGTTTTTGTACGGTTAGCAGTTATATGATATTCCGTTAGTCTATATGAGGTTTTGTGATCGCCTTTTCATCCGCAGGAGTGTTAAGGGTATAGAACTTGCGGCTATATCTGAGATTCTCCTGCTCCTTTTTTTTACGGCTTGGTTAGGCAGATACAGAATCAATAAGGAATAAACCGAAATTAATGACAACGAAAATAGAAGAAATATAAGTATTTTATGTCTGCCTGTCTTGCAATAAAGCAGAGCAGGCGGCTAAGAGTGAAACAGGTTGAAATCCTGTGCGGACCCGCCGCTGTAAACGCAGAGACTTTCGGATGATTTTAATTTGATTAGAGAAAAAGCAAGAGCAAAGATACGAAAGTGCCTCTAAACGCGTAAGCCAGAAGAACTACATAAAATAAAAGTGCATTCCACGGGTAATTGGGGAAAAGGGGAGCAAGCCTTGTAAAGAATTTGCTCCGTTTTTTCGGTTTTTAATGTACATATTTCACAGGAATACGGCTGTGGCAGAGATGCCACAGTTTTTTGTGCAAATTTCGTAAAGATGGAAGCGAAAAACGATTAGAAAAGCAGAGGGGGGAAACAGAATGAAGCAGTCTTTGACAGATTTGCGCATCACAAAAAAGGAAGAGGCAAAGCTCCTTGCCTTAATACGCAAGATACAAGACGGCGAACTGCGTATTATCATTAATGATGGCAAGCCGATTCGCATAGAACAGTTGTATAAAGACACGAATCTTTAAGTTTAAAAAGAACATGCTTATTTTATAAAAGCATGGATTTGGACAGAAGAAGGAGAGAAAGAAATGAAGTTCAGCTTAAGTGAAGTCTTGCATGTAATTGGACAAAGTGTGATGGAGCCGTGTCTTATTATTTTAGTAGGATTGCTTGTGGTTGCGGTATGGCAGTTTGGAGACTTGCTAGTTGAGTGGTTTGCGGAGCGGCGGAAGCTGAGAAAAAATAATATCCCTTTGTTGTTAAAGAAAATTCACGATGACGGAAGCAGTAATCTGGAAAAAACCATTGAAGGAAGTGGATTGATTTCTCGTCAAAGAGAAATCTTAAAGATTCTGGTAGGTTCCCGAAGCCTTCCGAAGGCATCATTGACGGCGATGGCACAACGCCTCTTGGCAAGCGAAGAGGAACGATATGAGAAGACAACGGCTGTCACCGATTTGGTTATGCGGCTTGGGCCGATGTTTGGGCTTCTTGGCACCTTGATTCCGCTGGGGCCGGGAATTGTTGCTCTCGGAGAAGGGGATACGATGGCACTGTCAAATTCTTTGGGGATTGCATTTGATACAACCATTGCAGGGGTGATTGCAGCAGGAATTGCCTGTGTGATTTCAAACCTGCGAAAGCGTTGGTACAATAGCGATATGGTTACGTTAGAGACAATGATGGAGTGCATTTTAGAGGAGGTGTCACCAAATGATTAATGGCAGGGGGCGTTTGCGTAGCCGGCGGAGAAGCCTGATGAACGGTGAAGATGGCAATCCGTTAGAGACACTGTCTAATTTAGTGGATGTTATGCTTGTTTTTGCCTGTGGCTTAATGATTGCGGTCATTCTTCACTGGAATGTGGACCTCAGCAATGTAACGGACATCATCACACAAGAAGATCTGGTTCCTGTGGAAACATTAAATGAAGCGGCAAAGGATGGCAGCCTGGCAGAGGATTTTGACTCAAGAGGCATTGTATACGAAGACCCCAAAACCGGAAGGATGTACATTGTAAAGCAATAGAACAAATAGAAGAGGAGGAGAACAAAAAAATGAAAAAATGGTACAACGTGAAAAAGGTATTTTCTATCATGCTGATTTTCGTCTTTATTTTCAGCTTGATGCCGGTAAATGCGGCCTCGGGGTCCTTTAGCGACATTAAGGGGCATTGGGCGAAGGCGGCAATTGAACGTTTCAGCGCCAATGGAACGGTGAATGGGTATGCAGGTAAATTTAGCCCCAATGCTCCAATTAAGCGCGGAGATATGGCAGTCATCTTGGATAAAATTATGAGCTATACTGATAAGGCAGAGAATACATTTACAGATTTAAAAGTGACTTCCTATTATGCAGAGGCAATTTTGCGATTAAAGGAAGCCGGCGTTATGAGCGGCGCAGGAAATCAAGTTCGGCCGGAAGACAAGATTACAAGAGAAGAAGCCGCGGTTATGCTATGTCAGGCATTGAAGCTGGAAAAAGCATCGGAGGGAAGCATCGCTTTTAAGGATGAGGGGCAAATCAGCGCATGGGCCAAGGATTCCGTGAATGCCCTGGTGAACAAAGGCTTTCTGAGTGGATTTGAGGGAAAAATCAATGCAAAAGCGAACATAACGAGAGCCGAAGTCGTAACGATTCTAAATAAGGCAATGCCAGAGGAAAATGGAACTGGATCTCAAGGAAATGCAGAACCTGCGGCAGCTCCGACGATTGAGACGACGCTTTCAAACGGGAAAACCGTAAAACCAAGCAGCCTTACATTTGATGTTTATGCAAAAAATAAAGAGGGTAAGAAGATTAGCAGTAAAGTCACCTTGAATGGGGAAACTGTTTCTGTAAACTGGGACGACCAGACAAAAACGAGTTTTACTTTGAAATTAAAAGAAGGCCAAAATACAGTGGTTGTAAGCGCGTCCGCCGACAATCAGACCGCAGAGAAAACTTACGTTTTATACCATGAGGCGATTAAAGAAGGGGAATCGGTGGGGCACGCTGTATTTACCGTAGAAGCGCTCACATTGGGTTCAGGGTACCTGGTTGAACCGACCAAAGTGGAGATTTTTGAAGGAGAAAATGCTGCGAAGGCACTTTTGCGTGTTCTGAATCAGAACAAATACCAGTATGAGCATACAGGAACACCGGACAGCTCCTTTTATCTGGCACAAATCAAAGGTGTTAACGGTAAAGTACCTACTGATTTATCGAGCATACCGAGCTGTTTAAAGACAGTCTTAGAGAAAGATAAAGCCGAAGTGGAAGCCAGAGTGAACGCAGACTCCTTAGGAGAATTTGACTATACGAGTATGTCGGGCTGGATGTATTCTGTAAATAACGTATTTCCTAATGTTGGATTTGCAGATACATATCTTCAGGACGGTGATGTGGTCCGTGTGCAATTTACAGTGTGGGGGTATGGGCGAGACCTTGGAGGTGCTGATGCAATGGGTACTTACGGCAGCAATTTCTATACGGTAGCCAATAAAACAGAGCTTCTGCGAAACGTTGCAGAAAAAGGGTATGCAGGTGTATCGGAAAAAATAAAAGCAATTTTAACCAAGCTGGATGCTTCACAAGCAGAGGTAGACAGCGCCCTTTAAAAAAATGAATAAAGCAAGCGTTTCAAAGCGCATTCCCTTTAACTTCTTCTTGACAAGAAATCAGGCGGTTGATAGAATAAAATAGAAATAAATAATAGAAGTTTTATGTCTGTTTATGTAATTTACGAAAAAATTATGTAGGCAGCTAAGAGGGAAGCAGGTTCAATTCCTGCGCGGTCCCGCCGCTGTAAGCGCAGAGCCTTTGCTTTTAAATCAGATTTGATTTACCACTGGGAGAACCGGGAAGGTTAGTAAGGGTGTAGGAGAGTTTCTCCAAACGCGTAAGCCAGAAGACCTACATAAAATTAAAGTACATTCCACGGGTTTTTGGAGGAGAAAAGGAGTAAGCGATAAAAAGTTACTCTGATTTTTCGGTGTACAAATCTTACAGAAATACGGCTGTGGCAGAAATGTCACAGCTTTTTTATTGTGTGAAAAACTTCGTGGAAAACGGCGGGTTTACTATAAATTGCAAGGAAAGCTTGTGATTGCAGTAAGAATATGATAATGAAAAAAGGAGAGCGGCAAAATGGAACAACCAGTAGTGGACTTAACGGTAACCAAAAAAGAAGAAGCGAAGCTTTTGGCATTGATTCGTGAGATTCAATATGGAGAATTACGCGTCATCATTAATGATGGAAAGCCGGTGCGCGTGGAAGAAATACGAAAAAGTATCAAGCTTTGATGAAAAGGAAAGAAGGGGAAATAAAAGGTTAGCTGACCGGAAAACCGGAGGCTTCTTATTTTGTTTACTATGAGGGGGAAATTGTAGTTGACAGGAGAGAAGCTTTTTTTATTGCGCATAACGTATGAAAGGAGAAACAGAAAGGTGAAAGAGAAGTTTATTTTACGAAAATGTCTCAGTCTTTTTGTTGTAGTCTTGCTAGTTTTTGGATCAATACCTGCCTATGCAGCACAGGAAAGCGGTGTCATTCGAACCTCAAAGACAAAGACAGAAGGAGATATTACAACAACAACCGTTACAAAGAAGCAGAGTGGCGCGGGGTATACCGACTTAGTCATTACGGACTACATAAAAAATAATAAAACAAACGAAGAATCGAAGGTGGAAAATGGGACGTATGACAATACTGCAAAAGGAATCCTAGTGAACTATTCTCGTAAGAGAATTGGGGAAGAGGGAGTGCATCAATTTGTCAGTAGCGCAGTTGGTACGTTGAATCCATTGGCGGCAATTCGAAAAAATACAAAGGATATTACAGTCAAGGATGAAGATCTGGCAACTTTATTAGAAGCATTGAATGTTCCTTTATATGAAATGAGAGAAGATGAGATTACAAGCACAGGCGTTGAAATAGACCTTACCTCCTCAGAGAGTGAGGAGATGACAGTCAGGGTTCCCAAGCAGATATTTCGCAGTATTCTGGAAAAAAAGAACCCTTATTTTAAGGTAAAGACGGCAGCGGCATCCGCAAGCTTTGATGCAAAAGCAATGACTCGTTTTATGGAAGGGGGCGGCTATACCGTCAGCTTTTCCATTTCACAATGGGATGAAGGGCATTTTACACAGGTCGAAGTCAATAACGGAGACGATATCATTGATTTAAACGGCGGAGAAGCAACTTTGGGAATTACCTATGCAACCGGATTTGGGGTGGATGATGAGCGGATTTCCGTGTATTCCGAGGATAAGGGTGCGGCAAAAAAAACGGTAATTCGAGATATATTCTATGACAGTGACAATCACCAGGTAAATTTCCGTGCGGATCAACTGCGCGTTTTTGAAGTTGTTTCAAGTGATGTGCTGTTTGGCGATATCTCTTCTCACTGGGCGAAAAAAGCCGTTGAGCGGTGGAGCAATATTGGCGTTGTAAAAGGCTTTGAAGGAAAGTTTCAGCCAAATGCAGAGATTAAACGCGGCGATATGGCTGTAATTTTAGGAAATCTCATGGGCTATCGCACAAAATCTCAGAATAAATTCTCAGATTTAAAGGAAGGAGCCTATTATACGGATGCAGTGCTAGAAGCAAATGCGGCAGGAATAATGAGCGGTTCTGCAAACAAGGTGCGTCCGGAGGAAAAGATTACAAGAGAAGAAGCTGCTGTTATGCTGTGTAAGGCATTGGAAATCTCTCCGCAGGAGACTGGTAAAACCACTTTTAAGGATCAAGATCAAATCAGCGCATGGGCACGGGGTGCCGTCAATGCGTTTGTAAATAAAGGGTTAATGAGCGGATTTGAAGGGAAGATCAATGCGAAGAATAAAATAACGAGAGCCGAAGTCGTAACAATTTTAGATAAAGCTCTGCCGGCACTTGTGAATTATGGGGAATATTCCGAGAATGTGAGCGGAATGCTGCTGGTCAATGGGGGAGATACCTATTTAAAGGATTTAAAGGTTGATGGCGATTTGTTAATCAGTGACGGGGTAGGGGAGCACGATGTAACGCTGGAGAATGTAACAGTCACCGGAAAAACAATTATAAGAGGCGGGGGAGAAGCCTCGGTCCACATTGCCGGGAAGTCAAATATAAAAACAGTTGAAATGAAAAAAGTTTCGGGGCCGGTGCATTTGGCTGCGGAAGATAGCGCGATTATTGAGACGCTCTATGTAAAAGATGGGAAAGACAAGGTATCTCTATCCGGCACCTTTAAGAAAGTCGTACTAGACCATTCGACTGCGGTTCGATTCGAAAAAGCAGAGGCAGAAGCCGTTGAGCTAAATGCCCAAGAGGCGAAAGCGAACGTAGATGCATCCTCCCATATTAAAAATATGGTGCTTACAAAATCCGCACAGAAAAGTAAGCTTGACATTTCAGGTGAAGTGCTCGCTATGACAATCGGTGCAAAAGACGTTCTGGTAGAAGGAACGGGAAAGCTTGACTTGGTTACGGTAGCAGCCAGCGATGTGACCGTTAAGACAAACGGAACGGAGATAAAAGCGGCAGAAGGTGTGACAAACGTTTTCGGAGGAAAGGTAGCAGTAGCAGCAGGAGGCACAATGACAACGGCTGGCGAGAAACCAAAAGTTTCTTCTTCCGGCAAGGTAGACGAGAGCGTTTCACCGACTGCACCTAAAATTGAGACGACATTAGAAGACGGAAAAACAATCAAGCCAAGCAAGCTGACGTTTGACGTGTATGCAAAAGATGCAGCAGGGAAAAAAATCAACTGCAAGGTGACCTTAAATGAAGAAGAGGTTGCCGTAAATTGGAACGACAAAGCAAAAGTGAGCTACACCCTTGCGTTGAAAGAAGGGACAAATACAGTAGTCATAACGGCTACGGCGGATGATGAAACCACGAAGAAGACCTATACCTTATACCATAAAGCGATTGCAGAGGGAGACTCTGTGGGCCATGCAGTGTTTACCGTAGAGGCACTGACATTGGGTGTCGGCTATTTAGTCGAGCCGACGGAGATAGAAATCTTTGAAGGAGAAAATGCGGCAGAAGCACTTCTGCGTGCTCTCGACCAATACGGGTTTGATTATGACTATACCGGAAAGCCGGAGAAGGCCTTCTATCTTTCACATGTAAAGGGTGTAGAAGGACGAATTCCAATGGATCTTTCAAGTGCGCCGGACTGCTTGACTGCGGTACTTGAAAAAGACAAGGCTAAAATTGAGGCAAGAAGCGATTCTGACTCTCTGGGAGAATTTGATTATACCAGTATGTCAGGGTGGATGTATTCACTAAATGATGTCTTTCCAAACGTCGGATTTGCTGATACTTACCTTCAGGACGGGGATGTTGTGCGCGTGCAGTTTACTGTCTGGGGATATGGAAGAGATATCGGCGGGGCAGATGCGATGGGGAGCTATGGAAGTAACTTTTATCCGGTCGCGGACAAAACAGAATTGCTGAGAAAGGTCGCGAGAAGAAGCTACAGCAGTGTATCGGAAAAGGTAAAAAATATATTAACTTCTTTGGATGCGGCACAATCGGAAGTGGATGACGCGCTTTAAAGAGAAATGGGTGATGAATTGAAAGAACTGGGGAAACGGACAATCGCCGCGCTGTTATGTGCGGTTATGATTGTCGTGGGGATGCCTTTATCTGCACAGGCTGCCGGGCATAAATCGTACAGTACGGCAGAGCTGGAGCAAGTGATAAGGGGAATTATAGACTGGAAAAAACTAGACAACGCATCTACGTTGGATGGCTACTTAATTAATGATGCATATCTAGAGCTGGCGGGAACGACGCCGGGCGATTGGTATCAGGTAGGAATGGGACGATTCGGATATAAGGATGATTATGCCGGGTATCTGGCGGTGATTAAGGAGAAGGTGCAGGACCGCTACAAGACCTCTGCAAAATTGAGCGCAGCGAAGGCTACGGAATGGCATCGAATTTCCCTTGCAATCCTTGCATCTGGCGGAGATCCGACAAGAGCGGGAACCGATGCGAACGGAAAAGCGATTAACTTAATTGCAGATGGAACGTATAACCGGGGGAAAACCGCTTCGTTAGGAAAGCAGGGAATTAACGGCTGGATTTGGGGTCTGATTGCACTTGATTCGAAACGTTATCCCGTACCGGAAGGGGCACATGACAGCAGAGATTCTATCATCGAAGAAATTCTCAGCCGCCAGCTTTCGGATGGAGGGTTCACTTTATATGGGAACGTTTCAGACCCTGACATTACCGCGATGGCATTGCAGTCCCTGGCACCGTATTATAACAGTGAAAAGTCATATACTTACGTCAACAAAGCCTCCGGAAAAACGGTGACGAAGAAAGTGCGGCACGTTGTTGATGAGGCCCTAAACCGGTTGTCGAAGATACAGCTTGCCACCGGTGATTACGACAGCTGGGGCACAAAAAATGTAGAGAGTACTGCGCAGGTGGCAGTTGCGCTATGCGCGCTGGGAATTAATATTCAAACGGATAGCCGTTTTATCAAAAATGGGAATACCCTTCTTGACGGCATCATGCTTTATCGTATGGAGGATGGCGGATTTGTGCATTCTTATACCTATGATCCGGATAATCCGACTTCCTTGCCGACGGAATCCAATACGATGGCCAGTGAGCAAACTCTGTATACCTTGACTGCTGTATGGCGGCAGATGCGAGGGATGCGAACCTTATATGATTTTCGGGCAGAGCAGAGCGCGAGCTTAAAAAATCAAATCAGTGCATTGGAAAAACAAATTGATACACTGGGAAATAGCCCGACAAAAGCAAAAATCAATGAGCTTATGAAAAAGTATGACGCCATTGCGGAGAGTGAGCAATGTTATGTGCTGAATTATTACAAACTCTCTAATGCAGCAGAAAAAGGCGGCATTGAACTAAAAGAAGAGTCCGCGAAAAAGGAAGAAGAAAAGGCAGAGGAGGAAGCCGCAGAAGAGGAAGAAGCAGAGAGCGTATTGCTTTATTTTAGCGATACCGATAAGAAGAAGGTGGACGCGCTTCCGAAACGCCTGACTACAGAGCAGTATGTGGACGTAGTTAAGTTACTGGATAAGATTGAACAATCCGAGGAGTTTGATAAGAAAAAAGAATATACAAACAAGCTCAAGAGTGCAAAAAAAGAAATTCTTGCAGTTCAAAAAGAAATTGACGAGATTAACAAAGACGTAAAGGAAAAGCTTTACCCGTTTGAAAAAATTTCACTCACTGACTGGGGGACGGTACACAGTATTGTGGGGCGGTATGAAAAACTAAGCGCTTATGATCAGAAGAAAATTTTGCGTTGGGATGACGTGATAAAAACAAAGACACAAGTAGATAATCTGCTTCGGGCTGTTGTTATTACGGCAGCGCTTGGGATTCTTTCCATTACCGCTGGAATATTTATAGTTAGACGTATAAAAAAGAGAAAAAACCGAAAAAAAGACGGTATGTTAGCGCTTGAAAAAGAGTATGAGAAGCAGAAAGAGGATAAAGGCGCATGAAAAAAGACCTGTTAGCATTGGGTTTTATCGTTCTTGCCATAGCGCTTATCCTATCCGGCACGAAATTTCAAACAGTGGATGAATATTATCTCACACATATTGATGAGATTACACCAGAGTCGAAAACGGTAACCGTCAGCATCCGCTGCGATACAATTTTAGACAATTGGGATAACCTTGTTCCGGAATTGCAGTCTGATGAATTTGTCCCGAAGGATGGCGTGATACTGGAAGAAACAACGTACGTTCTTCGTGAGGGAGATACTGCGTTTGATATTACAGATCGTGCCGTTCGCTATCACAAAATACAGATGGAATACCAAGGCGCAAATATGAACAGCTACGGGAGCGTGTACATTCAGGGAATTCATTATCTGTATGAATTTTCATGTGGCCCGCTGAGTGGATGGATGTATCGTGTAAACGGACAATTTCCGAATTACGGGTGCAGTAAATATGAGTTGAAAGACGGAGATAAAATCGAATGGGTTTACACCTGTGACCTTGGCAGAGATGTAGGCTGCGTTTGGATGGGAGGAGAGTGGAACGGACAATGAAACTATTTTCATCATACCATCCCAGTATATTATTTGTGTATTTTATAGGTGTAATCGGTATTACTATGTTTGCGATGAACCCATTGGTACTCACAATTTCCTTGCTGGGAGCATTGGGCTTTGCACTGCAGTTGGAAAACAGGAAAGCTATATTTATGAGCTTTGGGTTTTATATTCCCTTATTTTTTCTGATTGCAGTGACAAATCCGCTGTTCAGTCATAATGGAGTAACGCCGTTATTTTTTTTAAATGACCAGCCGGTGACTTTAGAAGCGGTGCTTTATGGAGCAGCTATCGGCGGAATGCTTATCTCTGTCATGTACTGGTGCAGATGCTACAGCTTAATTATGACATCGGATAAGTTTATCTACCTGTTTGGGAAGGTCATTCCAAAGCTGAGCTTGGTAATTTCTATGGTAATCCGCTTTGTGCCTCTTTTTATAAGGCAGATTAAGCATATCAGCACCGTTCAAAAAACAATGGGAATCTACGCAACAAAAAGTATTTTAGATCGTATTTTAAGTGGATTTCGCATCTTTTCGGCAATGATTACATGGTCACTCGAAAATGCGGTGGATACGGCAGCGTCTATGCGTGCAAGAGGCTATGGCCTTCCCGGACGGAGCAATTTTTCGCTTTTTCGCTTTACTTTAAGAGATGGAATCATGGTTGGAATCCTGCTTGTACTTTTTGGAATCGCCGTGGTGGGAAGCAGTATGGGCATATTAGATTACTCTTTCTATCCCCGGATGTCTGTGATTAAAATCAATCCAATGGCGGCTGTTACTTATATTGCGCTATGCATACTGTCATTCATTCCTTTTGTAGTTGAAGTTGAGGAAAATAGAAAATGGAATTATTACATATCGAAAATTTAGAGTTCTCTTATCCCGAAGAAAAAGCAAAGGCCTTGAAGGGTGTTGATTTGGCAATACAGGAGGGAGAGTTCGTTGTAATCTGCGGTCAGTCAGGCTGCGGAAAGACGACGTTACTGCGCCTTTTGAAGAGAGAAATTGCCCCATCGGGAGAGCAAAGCGGAGTAGTTCTTTATCACGGGCAGACAATTTCAAGTTTGGACGATAAAACAGCTGCCTGTGAGATTGGCTATGTAATGCAAAATCCCGAAAGTCAGATTGTAATGGACAAGGTTTGGCATGAGCTGGCTTTCGGACTTGAAAATATGGGAGTTTCCACACCGGAGATTCGAAGGCGGGTCGGTGAAATGGCAAGCTTTTTTGGAATTCAAACCTGGTTTCGCAAGCAGACAACGGATTTGTCCGGCGGACAGAAGCAGCTTCTGAATTTAGCTTCCATTATGGTAATGAATCCAAAATTGCTTATTTTGGATGAACCGACAAGCCAGTTGGACCCAATCGGGGCTTCCGAATTCATCGCAACCCTTCAAAAACTAAACAAAGAGCTTGGGCTGACGATTCTTTTGGTAGAGCATCGCTTAGAGGATGTTTTCCCGATTGCCGACAAGGTCGTTGTCATGGAGGACGGAAAAGCACTTCTTTGTGATACACCGGCAAATGTGGGTCGTAAGTTGAAATGTGTCAGCAGCGAGCACCAGATGCTGATGGGACTTCCGAGTGCGGTTCGTATTTATAATCAGCTGGATGTTGGAGGGGAATGCCCTTTGACGGTAAAGGAAGGAAGAGATTTTCTATCTCAAAATTTCAAACGAGAAAAGCGTTGCCTGCCACGGAAAAAAAAGAGTGCGGAAAAGACAGGCACACCGATTGTGCGCTTAAAGGAAGCGTGGTTTCGTTATGAGAGAGATTTGCCGGATGTTTTGCGCGGAGTTGACTTGGAGGTGTATTCCGGCGAAACTTTTTGCATTTTAGGTGGAAACGGGACCGGAAAAACGACAACCTTGAAGGTAATTTCGGGACAGGAGCGTGCGTATCGGGGAAAAATTGAAATACAAGGAAAGAATATTAAAGAATACAAAGGAATTGAATTGTACCGTCATACCATTGCTTTTTTGCCGCAGAACCCGCAGTCTGCATTTGTAAAATCAACCGTGGGCGAGGACCTAAAGGAAGTCTGTAAGGCGATGGATTATAAAAAAGAAGAGGGAGAACAGCTGCTGAATACCATTACGGAGAAACTTGAAATTTCACACCTTTTGGAAAAGCATCCTTATGACTTGAGCGGCGGAGAACAACAGAAAGCAGCACTTGCGAAAATGCTTCTTTTAAAACCCAAAATTCTTTTGCTGGATGAGCCGACAAAGGGAATTGATGCATATTCCAAGCAAATCCTACGCTCTATTTTGAGCGACCTGAAAAAAGAGGGGATTACAGTCATTATCGTAACGCACGATGTAGAATTTGCTGCGCTTTGTGCAGATCGCTGTGCCATGTTCTTTGACGGAGAGGTGGTTTCCGTTGACGAACCGAATCCGTTTTTCTCTTCAAATACGTTTTATACTACCGCAGCAAGCCGAATTTCCAGACACCTGTTTGAAAATACGGTAACGTGTGAAGAGGTCGTCGCCCTTTGCCTTGAAAACGGATGCAAGGAAGGCGGTGGACAGCTTGGAGCATAGAGAAGAAAAGAGAAGAAGAATTTTTAGCTACCTTATTATTCTAGTAGCTGTACCGCTCGTAATCACAGTGGGGATAACGCTTTTTAACGATCGAAAATATAATTTGATTTCAATTATTATCGCGTTTTTGTCGTGCATTCCCTTTTTTCTCGCGTTTGAAAAAAGGAATCCAAAGCCGACGGAACTCATATTAATTGCTGTTATGACTGCAATCTCTGTTGTTGGGCGTTTTATTTTCGCACCAATCCCGGGCTTTAAGCCGGTAACCGCCGTTACAATCATCACTGCGATTTATTTTGGGCCGCAGGCGGGATTTTTAACGGGTTCCTTGACCGCAGTCGTATCAAATATTTTCTTTGGACAAGGGCCTTGGACACCGTTTCAGATGTTTGTGTGGGGCATTTTGGGATTTATCGGAGGGATTCTTGCGAGGTGCGGAGCTTTACGCAAGAAGTGGCAGCTTGCCATTTATGGAGTCGTCGCCGGCGTAGCCTTTTCCTTAATGATGGATATCTGGACTGTACTGGCAATGGATGGACATTTTAATCTTTTGAGATATAAGGCGGCAATTATTTCTTCTTTACCGTTTATGATAACCTATGCAGTGTCAAATGTAATATTTTTACTTGTTTTGACAGAGCCGATTGGAAAAAAACTGGAACGAGTCAAAAAAAAATATGGACTAAGCTAAAATGATTGTAAAGGGGAATACGATGCTCTTTTGCGCGTTGGCGATTTATTATAAATAGAAACAAACTTAGTGTGAAAGAAAGAAAGGAAGGACAGAATGAAACAGAAAAAACGATTCGCTTGGATTCTGATACTGACTATGCTGTTGTCTGCATTTAGCGGAATGGGTACCATTTCCTATGCAGATTACGCAGATGGTACAGAAATAGCAGAGATAAATTACATTGAAGCAACAAATGAAGAAAAAGAAACGACGCAAGCAATACAGGTAAATGCGAAACAGGAATTAGAACTGGGGCTTTCTTCTTTACTTATTTTTACAGGAGGTTCCGGAAACATGCAGGAAACTGCGCTACTTGGAGCAGAAAATGTAAATTATCCAGAACGTGTACTTTTTTCGCCAGGGAAGTATCAATACACACTGCCCAATGTACTTGATACCCTGACTTCGCCGAGATTTTCTTTGATGGCAGAACCCACGGATGCGACGGTAAAGGTTGTCTATAATAATGGGGAAGAGAAAGCGTTGAAATCCATCCTCAAGTATGAAGGTACAAATTGGGCAAAGTGTATTGCAACAGGTAAAAATAATTTTTCAATTGTGGTTACCTCAAAAGACGGGCAGTCAAGCAAATCCTATTCGTTTACAGTAGACTCCTATCCAACCATTAGTGCATTAAGGGTGATGGACGGGAAAAAAGAATTGTACTTAGATAACGCATTCAGCACAAAAAACGTGCAATATACGGTTGATGTTGAAAAAGGAACAAAGAAGATTTTGGTGGATGCACAAGCGTCAAACGACGATTATACCCTTACCTATAATGGGGAAGCTTCCTCGGAAGTAGATATAGAAGGGAAAGATTCCGTTGATATCGCGGTAACGTATGGGCAAGGGGAGAGCGCTCTTACAAGAAGCTACACAGTTAAGTTAAATTGGAAAGAGCCTTATGACCTTAAAATTAACACGACACCAGCCGATGCAATTATATCCTTGTATGATTCACAAGGCACTGCCATTGAGAAGAATAATGATGGCAGCTTCAGCGGATTGCTTGAAGGCGCTTCTTATCCGTATACTGTAACGAAAGCCGGGTATGTGGGAAAGCGCGGTACAATCACGCAAGCAGGAGATATTGAAGTGTCTCTTTCTCCGGTACCGGCAGGGACAAATCCGCTCCCTTCCTACAGCGGCGATTGGTTGAATTTCCGGGGAAATAATGAAAATATGGGCATTACACAGGCAAAGACACCGGTGTCTGCGGAGGAAGCAGCCTTAAAATGGTCCGCAAAATACGGCTTGAGTTACTTGGAAGCACCAACACCGCCGATTATTGTCAATGGAGAGCTATACGTTGCGGCGGGGCAGAAGATTCTCCGCATCAATAAGGAAACCGGCGAGAAGCTTGCAGAGAGCGGAAACTTGGCGGAAAGCGTGGGATATGCAATGAATCCACTCGTTTATGCCGAAGGAATGATTTTTGTACAAGTAAAAAATGGTCAAATCCAAGCACTGCGTGCCGATACCTTAGAATCCCTTTGGGTGAGCGAAGCGATTGGAGATCAAACAATTTCTCCGATTACTTACTATAACGGATATCTTTACAGCGGGACGTGGAATAAGGAAGAAGAAGTAGGAAGCTATTTCTGTGTGTCCATCACAGATGAAGATCCGTTGAAAGAGAATGAAACAAAGCTGACGACATGGAAGCTAAATCATAAAGGCGGATTTTACTGGGCGGGGGCTTATGCAACCGATAACTATGTGGTCTTTGGCTCTGATGATGGAAGTGAGCAAGGTAATTACACGAACAGTGCGGTATTGTATTCTTGTAATCCATTGACAGGTGAAGTTTTGGACACAATTCAAGGCATAAAAGGGGACATTCGCTCTACGGTTGCTTACGATAAAGAAACGGATCGGATTTACTTCTCTACAAAGGGTGGATGGTTCTATACTGTAAAAGTGAAAGAAGATGGAAGCTTTGATAAGAGCACTGTGAAATATCTGGAATTAGGTGGTATGTGCACAGGAACCCCGTTGATTTATGATGGAATCGCTTATCTAGGTGTTTCGGGTGAGGTTCAATTTTCAGGGGTAAAGCATAGCTATAAAATCATTGACGTTACGACAGACCCAATGACAATTGTAGGAACTGCGGAGATTCCAGGCTATGTACAGACAAGTGCGTTGCTTTCGACTGCTTATGCAAAAGAGACTGGGAAAGTATATATCTATACGACGTATAACTATACACCCGGCGGTATTTATGTGATTGAAGTAGAAAAGACCGGAACGAATGAAAGCGGTGCGGCGATTGTAAAAACGCAGGGCAGCCATTTGTTTATTCCGGAAGGAGATTTAGCACAATACTGTATTTGCAGCCTGGTTTGTGATAAGGATGGTACGATTTATTATAAAAATGATTCCGGAAACCTGATGGCAATTAAAAATACAGAGAACCCCACTACTGAAAAAAACTTGACGGGAATTACCATAACAAAGGCCCCGAATAAAGTAAGTTACAAAGCCGGAGAACGCTTTGATAAAACAGGGATGCAAATAACCGCGACCTATGATGATGCGACACAAGGAATTGTGACCGCCTGGACGGTAGATAAGACAATTCTGTCAAAAGAGGACGATAAAATTACGGTCACTTATCACGGAAAAACCGCGGAACAGAAGATTACCGTTGCAGAGGATTCCGGTGGTGGCGCTTCCGGCGGCGGCGGCGGTGGCGGTGGCTCTGTGGTGAGCACACCAAGCTCCGATGATACATCCGTCGTGAAAAATGAAGATGGAAAACAAGCCATAATTGTTACGACGACGACAGAAGCAAAGGTGAACAAGGAAGGGAACGTAAGCGTCAGCATCAGCGGGACAGAGCTTTCTTCCTCTTTAAAAAAGGCAGCAGAAGCAGCTGCAAAGAATGGAAAAGATACACTTGCGCAGGTAAGAGTAGAAATAAAGACCAGCGGAGAGGTAAAGATGGTAGAGGCAAAGCTGCCGATGAAGGCGATGAAAGAAATGGCAGCATCAGAAAAAGCACAATTAATTCTGGCCACTCCGGTAGCGGATGTAACGCTAGATCAAAAATCATTGAATGCAATCGCAACGGCTGCGCAAGAGGACGAAATCAGCTTTCGTGCAGAGCGAGTTGAAGCGGCAAATACAGACGGACTAAAGGGAATTGAGGGAATCACAAGGCCGATTTATGATTTAAAGTTATTGTCCGGAAAAACATCAATTACAAGCTTTGCAGGCGGAGAAGCACTGGTATCTTTACCATACACCTTAGCAAAGAACGAAAAAGCCGCAAATGTATGCGTATATTATATCGATAACAACGCAAACAAAGTGCGGATGGAAGATTGCAGCTACGATAGCAAAGGAAAAAAAGTACAGTTTAAGACGGGACATTTCTCTTATTATGCAATTGGATATGAAGAAAGTGCATCGTCAGGCACGGTATTTACCGATGTAAAGAGCAAGGATTGGTATGCAGAAAGCGTGATGCGTTTAGTAGAAAAAGGGATTTTAAAAGGAAAGTCTGAGACTAGCTTCGCACCAAATGAGACGATTACGAGAGCAGAATTTGCGCAGATTCTTTATGGGATGGCGAATTCGAATACCACAGATGGTGCAAAAGCAGCGCAAGCGTTCGGCGATGTAAAAAGCGGTGATTGGTATGCGAA
Organism: uncultured Anaerovorax sp.; assembly: GCA_963521065.1. Taxonomy (GTDB): domain Bacteria; phylum Bacillota; class Clostridia; order Peptostreptococcales; family Anaerovoracaceae; genus IOR16. Next base: position 103,190 of record CAUQTI010000009.1, read on the forward strand.
GGCGGTCGCATGGGCCTATGAGAATGGGATTGTAAAAGGCTTGAAAAACGTAGACGGGAGTATGAATTTTGCACCGAATGCAAAGATTACACGTCAAGATATGGCAGTCATGCTTCAAAATTACCTGACACAGTCTGCAAAGAAAGAACTGAAAGCGGTGAATGCTCAAATGCAGTTTAAGGATGCAGAGCAGATTTCTGCCTATGCAAAGGAAGCGGTAAGCACGATGCAGAAAGCAGGAATTCTCAGCGGGATTTTGCAAACAGACGGTGCTTACGCCTTTGCGCCATTAAACAATGCGACAAGAGCCGAGGCGGCAACCATGATAGCGAAGCTTTTGAATAACTAATGTAGAAGATAAAAAACATATTCTGCTGTTTGAAAATGAAAAAGAGTGCCGGAGCCTGCGTAAGCAGTCCGGCACTCTTTCCTATACAAAATCTATCTTTTCCATACAACTTGATTTCTTCCAAGTGATTTCGCTCTATAGAGCATCGTATCGACGTGATTGATAAAATTAAGAAGATATTCACATTCGTTGGGAACGACGGTGGCACCTCCTATACTGACTGTGACAACGCCGCAGGTGTGAGCACCAATGTTTGGAATGGATTGGTTGAAAACGTTTTTACACACCTTTCGGGCAATCTGCTCGGCCTCCTCGGAAAACGTATTTGATAAAATAAAAACGAATTCTTCTCCTCCGTAGCGTGCTACATAAGGGTTGTTTTCCGGAAGTGCAGATTGAACTGCAGCAGCAATCTGCTTTAAAACGCGGTCACCCTCCTGATGGCCGTAAGTATCGTTTACATTTTTGAAGTAATCAATATCTACCATCGCTACGGAAAGCGGAGTTTGCCTTTCAAGAGAGTCATTCCATTTTTCTAAAATATACCGCTCATAGCTTCTGCGGTTATGAAGACCAGTGAGAGCATCTAAAAGCAATTCATTCTCAATGGTTTTTTGGTATAAATAAGAGTCTACATGTGTGCGGACTCGTGCTTTGACAATATTTTGATTGTAGGGCTTTGTGATATAATCCACAGCACCGGCAAGCAATGCTCTTTCTTCTGTTTCAGTATTTGCCAGACCGGTTAGAAAAATAACCGGAATGCGGCTTACTCTTTCATTTTTCTGCAATTCTTCTAAAACTTCAAAACCATTCATCTCAGGCATTTCAATATCGAGAAGGATAAGAGATGGTAGCTTTTGCGCCGCTAACCGCAGCCCTTCGCTGCCGGATTGTGCGGTAAGGATGTGATAGTCATTTTGTAAAAAAGAGGTTAGAGTGTGTATATTAAATGCACTGTCATCAATTGCTAAAATTGTTTCCATTTAATTTCACCATTTTCTATTTTTCATCAATAAAGATTTGCATTATAATATTTTATATTGTATTCAAATCCATTGAAGATAATCCATTTATTCTTATAAAATATTTTATGTATTATATCATTTTTATGCTCCATTTGTCATTATTTTATTAAGGTAAAAAGGGTGAAAAGCCTGTATTTTATACAGGTATACGAAAATAGGATAAATATATATAGTATATTTGCTATAAATAATATGAATTGCTACTTTCATACTCAAAAAAAGAAGAAAAAGAGGCAATGAAAAAATTAAAAATAAGAAAATGATGGGAAAAATAAAAAACAATTGAACATTTGTTCTTATTTTAATATAATAAAAAGAACAAATGTTTCGAAGTGTAAAAGGCACACAGAGAAAAGAAATTGGAGAAAATGCAATGATGCAATTCGATGTTACGTTAGAAAAACTAAAAATTTTAGCTGACAGCGCAAAATATGATGTATCTTGCTCCAGCAGCGGAGCAGACCGAACAAAGGCAAACAAAATGGGGACTGCTGCAGTATCCGGAATTTGTCATTCCTGGTCTGCCGACGGACGATGCATTTCTTTACTAAAAATCCTTTTTTCCAATCGTTGTGTGTATGACTGCGAATACTGCGTTAACCGTCGCTCTGCAGATGTGGTGCGAGCCTCTTTCGAACCGGAAGAGCTTGCCGAATTGACGATGGAGTTTTATCGAAGAAACTATATAGAAGGATTGTTTTTAAGTTCTGCGGTCGAGGTTTCACCAGATTATACCGCAGAACGGATTTTAAAAGCGCTTTGTTTACTGCGCGAGCATTACGGCTTTTCCGGCTATATTCATGCGAAGATTATTCCGGGTGTATCCGCAGAACTTGTGCAGAGGATTGGCATGCAGGCAGACCGATTGAGTGTCAACATTGAATTGCCTACCAAAGAAAGTTTGGCAAGATTGGCACCGCAGAAGAAGGCAGCCGGAATTTTGACACCGATGCGGCAGATTACAAATACAATGCAAGAACAAAAAAGTTTGAAGGGTGCGGGAAATCGATTTTCTAAACTGAAGAAAGACGACGACGATATGCGTTTAAATGGAATGGCACTTCCCATTTCACTGAGAGAGCAGGAAGCAAAGCAGGGGATTGTTTCCTATCAAAAGGGAAGCTTGCACCGTTTTGCGCCGGCTGGGCAGACGACGCAGATGATAATCGGTGCAACGCCGGAGAATGACCGCCAAATTATAAGGATGTCAGAGAGCCTCTATAAAAAGTTTCAGATGAAGCGTGTTTATTTTTCAGCCTACATTCCGGTCGTTTCTTCCTCAAAGCTGCCTACACTGTTTACGCCTCCTCCTCTTTTGCGGGAACATCGACTGTATCAGGCGGATTGGCTTCTTCGTTTTTATGGCTTTTCAGCTGACGAGCTTCTAGATGAAGAGGCACCATTTTTTGACCTTGACTTAGATCCGAAAGTTACCTGGGCGCTCCGTCACTTGGGCCTGTTTCCGATTGAGATTAACAAAGCTCCCATCGAAGAGCTTCTAAGGATTCCCGGTGTCGGGAACATATCTGCGATGCGGATTGTAAGACAAAGGAGATTTGGAGCTATAGGCTTCGATGATTTAAAGAAAATGGGTGTTGTGGTAAAGCGGGCGAAGTATTTCATTACCTGCTGTGGAAAGTACCATGGGGCAGGTGATATTGCACCCGTATCTTTGCGGGGTAAGTTGCTTACAGAAGGGCAAATTAGAGATGGTTTGCTGCCAAAGGAGAAAGAGCAGCAGTTGAGTTTGTTTGGAGCGGAGCGGCAAAATGTACTTCATGCACCGGAGGGAGGGGCACATGGATTACTTATATGACGGAAGTTTTGAGGGATTTCTATGTTGTGTTTATGCACACTATTATAAAGAAAAAGCACAGGGGATTTATTTGGAGCAGCAATATCAAAGAACGATGCTCCAGCCCTTTTTTACGATTGAAACGGAAGCGGACAAGGCAGAACGGGTTTACGAAGCAATTCAAAAGAAAATATCAAACGATTCGCTTCGGCGTGTCTACAAAGTATTTCTTTCCGGCGATGAAGAGAAAGAAATTAAGCTTTTGCAATATCTCATTTTAGGATTTAAAATTGGGAAAAAGGTAGATTCTCTGCATGCACTGACGGAAACCTACTCTGTGCAGCAATTGGAGCATAAGGTCGGTGCAGAGCAGCACAGGCTGCTGGGATTGGTGCGCTTTTCTGTAATTGAAAAGGAAGGATATGAGCAAAGCGGACAAATTTTATATTCAGCGATTGAGCCAGATCATGATGTGTTAGAACTGATTGCAGATCATTTTGCACAGCGCCTTCCTATGGAAAATTTTATTCTGCATGATTTAAGGAGAGAAAAGGCAGCTTTTTGCCAAAAAAAACACTGGTATATCGGGAAACTAGGGAAAGAGGTTTCTTTTTCTGCCGCACGAGAGGAATTGGAGTATCGCGCGTTGTGGAAAAAGTATTTTGAAAGTATTGCGATTTTTGAACGGACAAATCCAAACTGCCAGAAGAGGTGTATGCCCGTAAGATATTGGAAAAACCTTACAGAATTTCATTAGTTTTTAAAGAGACATTCCGATGAGGTGCAAAAAGTGGTACAATGGGGCGAGAGAAAGCAAGCTTGAGAGGAGTCAAAAATGTACGAGGAATTAAAAAAAATTATAAACAGCAGTAAACGTATCGTATTTTTTGGAGGCGCGGGGGTTTCTACGGAGAGCGGTGTGCCGGACTTCCGCTCAGAGAAAGGCTTGTACCACACAAAGCAGGAGTATGGACGCAGCCCGGAAGAGATGCTTAGCCATACCTTTTATTCCGTGCATACAGATACTTTTTATGACTATTATAAAAAGTATTTAATCTATCCAAAAGCCAAGCCGAATAAGGCGCATTATGCGTTAGCAAAGCTGGAAGAGGGAGGTCTTTTAGATGCTGTGGTAACACAGAACATTGACGGACTTCATCAGCTGGCAGGAAGTAAAAAAGTCTATGAATTACACGGCTCTGTGCTGCGAAATCATTGTTCTAAATGTAACACGTCATATTCCTTATCTTACATCATGGATGAGACACATTGTAAAGGGATGGTACCTTTTTGTGAAAAATGCGGCGGCATTGTAAAGCCCGATGTTGTGCTCTACGAGGAATCACTTGATGAGGACTGCATTCAGGGAGCTGTCAATGCAATTGCAAAGGCGGATACATTAATCATTGGAGGAACCTCTCTAGTCGTCTATCCTGCGGCAGGCATGATTCGATATTTTAACGGAAAGAATCTAATCTTAATTAACAAATCGGCGACGGAGCAGGATCACCATGCCACCCTTGTGATTCGGGAGCCGATTGGAGAAGTCTTGGGGACTTGTGTAGAAGGAATAGAAGTGTAAAAAGAAATCTTTATTTTACTTCGCGTAATGAGCTGATAAAAAGCACCGGATTGCTTCTTATCAGCTTTGTTTTTTGCTGTTTTGGAGAAAAATAAAGAAAAGACAGGGGTAAAAAAATATCCAATCTATTTAGGCAATAAGAAATAGAATTGCAGGATGTTGGGGTTTTAGATTGTTGGATTTATGGTATAATATATACAAAGCCATGAAAGACAGAGTTTTTTTCCTTTTTATAATATCGATTGATAATATTAATACGAAAGAGAAGAAAAAGGCGGCTTTGTTAGGACAAAAAATAAGAAAATCTGTAATTGAAGGGCCGATTTATTCAATTGCCTAAAAATAAAATCGAAAATTTGCATTTGCAAAAAGAACAAATGGAGAAGTAGAATGAATGTATTAGTTGTAAATGATGATGGAATAGAAGCGCAGGGAATCCTAGAGCTGGTGAAAGCCCTTGCACTGCGTGATGATATCACAGTTTATGTCTGTGCACCTGATCGTCAAAGGACCGCTTCCGGACATGGTATTACGGTATCTGAGCCGCTGATTTTGAAAGAATGGGATTTTGAGGGGGCGGAGAAGGCTTATTCCTGTTCAGGGACTCCTGCTGATTGCGTGAAATTGGGATTGCGTGCGTTTCGTGCGATTGGCATCGAGATAGACCTTGTTTATTCTGGGATTAATCATGGCGCAAATTTGGGAACCGATACTTTGTATTCCGGTACTGTTTCTGCGGCGATGGAAGGTATTTTATGCAATAAACCATCCATTGCAATTTCTTGCTGCAGTCATGAACCGAAGTATTTCGAAAGCTGCCATGAAGTTGCAGTGCGCATGGTAGAGGTGGCTCTGAAGGTACTTGACCGGCATAGCATGTTAAATGTAAATGTCCCCGATCTGCCCAAAGCGGAAATTAAAGGAATTTGCCTTGGACGGCTGGGCGAACGGGAATATTCTGATGAATTTCATCCAATCAAAAATGAAGGCGGCACGATTTTGTATCAATATTCAGGCGAAGTTTTGCCTTGTGAAGGTCTGGCGGAGGAAGTGGATGTGATGGCTCACGAGCATGATTATATCACAGTTACTCCATTGCACCATGACCTTACCAATTATAAACTTTTAGAAGAAATGAAAAACAATTCGATTTTTTAGAAGAAGTGTGATTCATTAGGAGCACACGGTGGAGTGACAGAGGAGAAAACGATGGAAGTGAAAAGAATAAAAAAAGAAGACGCTTTGCTGCTTGCAATTGATTTTCAAGAAAAGCTGATGCCTGCGATGAATGAAAAAGAAGCACTTGAAGCGGCGATGGTGAAGCTCGTGAAAGGCTGTCGTGTGATGGAGGTGCCGATTTTAGTAACGCAGCAGTATACAAAGGGACTCGGAGCGACGATTCCTTCCATTGATGCGGCATTAACGAGTGAACTGGCTGGAACAAAGTTTGAGTATGAACCTTTTGAGAAGACAAGCTTTAGTGCAATGCGTCAGGCAGATTTTGCGGCAGAGTTAAAAAAGCAGGAGAAGAAAACGATACTTATTACAGGAATTGAAGCCCATATTTGTGTAGAGCAGACCGTAATTGATTTACTGGAAAATGGGTATGAGGTATTCGTTGTAGGAGATTGTATTTCCTCCAGAAAGGCAATGGACAAGGAGTACGCCCAGCTGCGTATGATTGCGGCCGGTGCGGTTTTTACGTCAATGGAATCTGTGCTGTTTGAGCTTTGCGGTGGTGCAAGAGAAGTGGGTTTTAAGGACATTTCTGTAATTATAAAATAATATTTGATCGTATAAACGAAAAAACCACGCCATGTAGCGGGGTTTTTTCAAAATAGGAGAGTCTATGTATTTATTTAAAAACAAAATCACATTGGAAAATAGGGAAGTATTAGAACAATATCTTGGAAGCTACGAATATAAAACATCGGGATTGTCGTTCAGCTCACTTTACATGTGGAGAAATATTAATTATTTTAGTTGGGAGATTTTCGGAGATTATCTTTGCATTGCAGGGATGAGCCAGCTGGAGGAAGATAAAGAAGAGCCTTTCTTACTTCCGCCTTTGACGAAAACCGGGTTTTATGAGCCGGAAAGCTTGAGAAAGTCAATCTTAGCCGCAAAAAGAATCTTTGAAGAGTGCGGTTTCGTATGTACCTTACGTTTGGTGCCGATTCAGATTATGGAAGCCATCAAGGCGGCCTTTCCAAGCGAAGTACAGATCATTGCAGATCGTCCGAATTATGACTATCTTTACCTGACAAGAGATTTAATTGAGCTTTCCGGCAGAGAGTTTCACAGCAAGAGAAACCATTTGAATTACTTTTTAAACCATTATGATTATAAATATGTGCCTTTGACCTCTTCTATGGCGGATAAAGCGGAGCAATTCATCAGCGAATTTAATGCACGAAAGAATTTGTCCGGACATGAGCGAGAGCTTCTGCTCATGGAAGAAGCGGCAATGAAAGATGTGTTTCATAATTTAGAGAAAGTAGGTTATCATGCAGGTGCAATCCTTATAAACGATAAGATTGAGGCTTTGAGCATCGGGGGTGACTTAGGAAAGCGAACGATTACCGTTCATGTTGAGAAAGCAAATATTGAATTCCGAGGGCTATACCAAGCGATTAATAATGAATTTTCAAAGCATGTAGCATGCAGAGTCAAATATCTTAACAGAGAGGAAGATATGGGGATTCTTGGACTACGCAAAGCGAAACTTTCGTATAATCCTATCAAGCTTGTTGAAAAATATATCGGTATTTTTAAGGCTGATTTGTAGAAGGACAGGAGTTCTTATATATTTTGAATGATAACACAAAATAATTTTATGAATCATTTTCAGAAAAAACTATAACTTTGTTAAATATTTATCTATCTCGTCCGAAATAATTAGTATGTATGCGTGAAATAGATTGAAAAATTATTGTAAAAACGCAGTTTTTTGCATTGGTTGTTAGGCTCTTGGGGGTCTTGTCTTTTTAAATAGAAAATGATATGATAAGAATTACAGTGCAAAACAATTCGAAAAATTTTAGGTTTTTCGGATGAATAAGCATAAATATTAAATTATTTTAGGAGGAAATGAAATGAGAGAAGTAGTAATTGTGAGTGCGGCCAGAACTCCGATCGGTAGCTTTGGCGGAACGCTGAAATCCACACCGGCTGTTACCTTGGGTGCGATTGCAGTAAAAGAAGCAATCAAGAGAGCTGGAATTAATCCAGAGCAGATTGATGAAGTGGTTCTTGGGAACGTACTTCAGGCTGGGCTTGGACAGAATATCGCAAGACAGATTTCCATGGCTGCTGGAATTCCGCAAGAAGTCCCTGCTATGACACTGAATAAGGTTTGCGGATCTGGACTTCGCTCAGTAAGTCTTGCTGCGCAGATGATTAAATCCGGCGATGCAGACATCATTGTTTGCGGCGGTGCTGAAAGCATGAGTTTAGCTCCGTATGTTGTTCCTTCTGCTAGATGGGGAGCAAGAATGGGCGATGCGAAGATGATTGACGTAATGGTCCATGACGGATTGACCGATGCATTTAATAATTACCACATGGGTATTACTGCAGAGAACGTTGCAGAGCAGTGGGGCCTGACTAGAGATCAGCTTGATGAATTTTCTGTAAAGTCCCAGAATAAGGCAGAAGCAGCAGTTAAGGCTGGAAAATTCAAAGATGAAATTGTACCGGTTGAAATCCCTCAGAGAAAAGGTGATCCAATCGTATTTGATACAGACGAATTCCCTAAGTTCGGAACTACAATTGATAAGGTTGCGAAATTAAAGCCTGCATTTAAGAAGGACGGCGTTGTAACAGCAGCAAATGCTTCTGGTATTAACGATAGCGGCGCAGCTTTAGTCGTTATGTCAAAAGAAAAGGCAGATGAGCTTGGTTTAAGCTACCTTTGCAAAATTAAGTCCTATGCATCTGCAGGAGTAGATCCTACAATCATGGGTATCGGACCAATTCCTTCTTCCAGAAAAGCGATGGAAAGAGCTGGAATCACAATGGATGATCTTGACTTAATCGAAGCAAATGAAGCATTTGCAGCACAGGCTTTGGCAGTTGGAAAAGATCTTGGAATTCCTGAAGAAAAGCTGAATGTAAATGGCGGTGCGATTGCACTTGGACACCCAATCGGTGCTTCCGGCGCTAGAATCTTGATTTCATTGATTTATGAGATGAAGAAGAGAGACGTACATACTGGTTTGGCAACTCTTTGCATCGGCGGCGGTCAGGGAACTGCGCTGATTGTAGAAATGTAATTGTTTACAGAACCTTTTAAACGAAAAAGACGGAGCATTAAATGCTTCGTCTTTTTGTCTAAGAAGATATCAGAGCGGTTTTGTTTCCAATGAAAAAAGGCAGAGAAAGGAATCTTTCTGGCTCTGTGTCAAATGTTGGGGTAAGAAAAATAAAAGTTACCAATAGGCGGCTC
>CAUQTI010000010.1:0-111217 GCA_963521065.1 uncultured Anaerovorax sp.
TAAGTAAGTCATAAATAGTTAAACTTTTCGAGTCTACAATATTGACACAAGTCCACAACTTCACAATCATTAATCTATATGACAGAAGTGTTGTTGCAAGCAAAAATGGTAAATTCATAACTAGTGACCTTGCAATCAGAACGCTTAATAAAGCAATCCATTCGCAGCACTGTGATTGTGATGCTTTAAAATTCAGATTAGGACGTCCAATTCACATCCGTTGATTCCACAGGTCTCTGTGAACTTTGGAGAATTACGCAGAGTGTGAGCCATGCTGGAATTCCATATGATAATGCACCGATGGAACGTTATTACAACTTTCCGACAGATAAGGAGCTTGATGTTGTAGTGAATCAGTTTGAGTATAGCTGGTACGATTAGATTCGCCCGCATTCATACAACAGATATTTAACACCATACGAAAAGAGATATGGCACCTTGCTGATTTAGGCGGTGGTGTTACAAAAACACCTGACCGTTACAATAATACGATATACATCTATTTTATATTAATGACATGAGTAATTAGTGGTAAAATAATGGAAATACAGCTCTTTTTATATCTGATATAGTATTTTAGTATGCAGTGCCCGCCTAGGTGCGACATATTAATGTAAGTTAAAAGATGGAACGTTAATAAATTTTTAATTGTATAAATTAGAATGTAAAAATAAGGTTTGTTTTTGAAACGTAAATTTCATAATTTTTAAATCGATTGCAGTAATATCTCAAGTATTTGCACAATTCATATAGTTAGATTGATTTCTTTACCATTAAACTATACAATGTAAAAAATAAGTGATATATCATGAATGATGTAAAAGCATTAATTGTAAAAAAAGTAATTTAGTAGTTTAAATAAATAGTATAATAGATTAAAAGTATGTATAAATTCTGCTATAAAATAGTGAAACGAGAGTAAATTCAATATACTATTTGATATTCTTTTTGGGTAGATAAGGAAAAGGTTTTTATCCTTATTCGAAATGCAAAGAAATATAAGGATTATAACACCAAGGTTCAACTTTGGAAATAGGAATGAGAAGCCAACTGGAGAGAAAAAATTTTCAGACATAAAAAATTTTGAAACCAAGAGCCTTGTTCGATATATACGATATTACTAGTATAGAAAAACAATAAATCACATTTGTAGAGTGAAGGCATACTTTTTGAAGAGAGGTGTAAAATTGGATTATTTAAAAGAATATGATGAAACAAATCCATTATCGATAGAAAAATATGCACAGAAGCTAATTGGCAAAACTTTTGCCGATGTATGTTATGAAGATGATGTTAACAATACCGTGGTCATTTGTGAAGACAGTAATTATGCATATAATCATGAAAATAAGAAAAGAAAAGGCGGTCTAGGAGAAATCATTGAAGAGCGTTTTTTCCATTACCAGTGCAATAATGATTCTCGTCCAGATTTTGATAAGGCTGGGGTGGAGCTAAAAGTGACACCATATAAAATCAATAAAAACGGTTCATTAGCAGCAAAAGAACGTTTAATTATAACCATGATTGATTATTTTGGTGTTGTAGAGGAAAAGTTTGAGATGAGTCATTTGTGGAGCAAAGCGCAATTGATACTGCTGATATATTATTTATATCAACAAGAATTAGAGAGTAGATTAGATTATAAAATTGGATTTGCTAAGCTGTTTTCGCCGCCAGAAGCTGATATTAAAATTATCAAACGTGATTTTGATTTAATTGTTAATAAAATCAAATCTGGAAAAGCTCATGAATTATCAGAAGGTGATACGATGTATTTAGGAGCTGCGCCAAAGGCGGCAACTTCTCAAGACAGGAGAAAGCAACCATTTAACGATGAACTAGCAAAACCAAGAGCATTTGCTTTTAAAAACTCGTATATGACATATGTCTTGAATAATTATATTGTTCCGGGAAAAATTACCTATGAACCAATTATTAAATCCGATATAACGGATGCTTTTGAAGATTACGTAATGTCAAAGCTTAATATCTACAAAGACTATACAGTAGAAGAGTTATGTCAAGAATTTCAAATAGAATTTGAAAAAAGACCGAAGAATTTGGAGGCGATGTTAGCATATCGGATGCTTGGAATTAAAGGAAATCATGCCGAAGAATTTGAGAAAGCGAATATTGTTGTAAAAACAATTCGTATTGGAAAAAATAATAAAATAAAGGAAAGCATGTCGTTCTCGACGTTTAAATTCAAAGAACTAATAGAAGAAGAGTGGGACAATTCAACATTTGGTACATATTTGAGTGAGACAAGGTTCTTATTCGTTGTATATAAATTTGATGAAAATGATAAATTGCGTTTAAAGGGATGTCAGTTCTGGAATATTCCATACAGTGATTTGGAAGTAGAAGTTCAAAAAGTTTGGAGGCAAACACAGCAAGTATTGATTCAGGGTTTACAGATAACAAGAAAAAATGGTAAGAATTATAATAACTTGCCGAATGCTTCAGAAAATCCAGTATGTCATGTGCGACCGCATGCACTGAATTCGAAGGATACTTATGAATTACCAGACGGAAGACAATATCCAAAACAATGTTTTTGGTTGAATAATAGTTATATTTTAAAACAACTAAATAATGACTTTAAGGAGGACTAGAATTGGCAGGTTATATTATGACGTTAGACAGTATAGAGTCGCTTGAAATGTGCATAGAAACTGGTACATATAGCACGAATTTAAGTGAGCCTAACGGTAAATGGAAGATACATCATGAGGGTACATTTGCTGATTACCTGAGTATGAAGGAAGGCGACAATATATATTTTTTTATAAAGCGTAAAATATATGGAATTGGTCGAATTAAAAAGGTTCAATTCGATTGTGAATTTCTCAACTATATTGGTGGAGATATTCCAGAACAAGTAAATGAAAAGGAATATAAAAAAAGAGCACCCTTACTAATAAATGGAACACCTAATAATAGATGTTTTTGTGTTTTTGAACCATCACCTCATTTTTTTGAAAATGGAATTGATATGGATGATGCATTAAATAGTAATCCAGCTGCATTTAAAATGCTAAGAGCGATGTGGAAGGTATCTTTTATTAAAATAGATGATAATGAGAATCAAGCCTTGATAGATATTATTCTTAAAAGAAACGAAAACAATTTGATTAATGGCGATAATGTCTTTCGATATGATGATTCTGAAAAAAACAAAATCAATAAAAATCTTACAAAAGCCCATAGGCTGACGTCGTATAGAATTTTAGAATCCTGTGCAGATAAAACGCAGATAAAGCATGAAATGGCAATTGAAGCTGCACTATGTGACTTGTTAATTAAAGAGAATAACACACCGTTTGGTAAATGGGATTATGTTTCACATCAAGTTGTTGCATCACCGTTTAAAGCAGTAGATTATATGGATAAAATGGATATATTCGGATATAGATTTATTTCGGGATATTCTACCGTATCAAGATATTTGGTGATAGAAATAAAAAAGAATGTTGCAAATACAGATGTTATCGAACAAATAATGAAGTATGTTGATTGGATACAATCAGAGTATGCATATGGTGATTATTCTATGATTGAGGCATATGTTGTTGCAGCGGATTTTTCGGCGGATGTTATTCAACGAAGAGACAATGAATGTAAAAGATATTTTACAAAGGGGTATAGACCTTCAACTCCATGTATTTGGGATGCAGTAAAGCTAATAAAATATGAATTTGATGAAGGTAAAGGAATGAATTTTACTGAAGTGTAAAAATAACCCGGGAGACTTATATAGCCTCTCGGGTTTCGTTGATTTTATCAGATGATACTTCTTCGCTTTCGCGAGCGAAAACGGTATTTAAATATTTGCCCATTCGAGTAATAATGCCAACAACTAAAGCATTTCCCATGCAAAAATAACGAAATTTTTCAGGCATTCCAGTATTAGTCCAGTCATCATCAAATCCTTGAATACGTTCGGCTTCCATTGGTGTAATCAATCGGTATTGCTTGGTGTCAGGATCTTCGATAACATGGGTGCTTCTGTTAAGGCTAGATTCGCTAGTTAATATAGTACGAGCAGGTTTATCGATTGGGTCAGGAAAAGCAATTGGGCCTTCAGAAAATGTGTACGAGTGACCTGTCTTGCTGGTACGAGCTATCTTTTTTGCACCTTTTAAATATTTCCATTTTTCAAGATTCTCACCTAAATAGAAACGTGTATCAACATTTTTATTTAGAATGTTTCGAAGTGGTACTGCTTCTTCATAAATAGGAGTGGTATCACAAGTATATATTTTACCTTCATACATAAAACCAGAATTTCCAAAATTATATGAGAAATGTTCTGTAACGTCAGCTAAATCATTTTCAGATGATAGTTCAGTACTGCGAAGTAATTCGGGAGAAATTCCCTCTATCATAAATGTGTGAGCAAAGAATCCAACATTAGTAAAAATACATTCTGGACTTGAAACGGATTTTTTAATATGGGATGCGTATTTTGTGGTATTCTTATATGCGAAAATAAACACTCTACGTCTACGTTGGGCAAATCCATATTCAGCAGCATTGATTACACGCCATTCGATGCTATAATTTAACTGATTAAAGCAGGTAAGAATAATCCCTAAATCACGTCCCCGTTGAGCTGAAGGTGATTTTAATAATCTATCAACATTTTCAAGAATGACAAAATTTGGTGATTTTGTTTCAAGAATTTCTCTTATGTCCCACCATAAAACGCCCTTTTTTCCATTTATACCAGTAGCCCCTGTACGAGCTACAGAATAATCTTGACAGGGGAACCCGCCGACTAATAGATTATGGTCTGGAATTTTTTCTTTATTAAAAGTTGAAATATTTTCATTAACATAATTTTTATTAGTTCCAAAGTGAGAGCAGTAACAATCAAATGCATGCTGAGACTTTTTGCCGGGTTCCCATTGATTAGCCCAGACAGTAGTCCAATTTTTATCAGCTCTTTCAAGGCCTAGGCGAAAACCACCAACACCAGCGAATAATTCGCACACAGTTTTTTCCATCTGCGAGGCACCTCCTATAAGATGTGCGAACGATCGTTCGCTCAATGAAATTATCATACACTAAAATGTTTAATTTGTAAAGTGAAACCTCTTAGCGCAATGTACCTATATTACCATAGATTAGTAGGTTTCACAAGATCAAATTAATATTTTTCATAAATTTAAGTGGTAGTAATGTCTAGCTTAACAGTATGTATTTTCTTAAGAACGCAAGGTGACCATAATTTTTTAAAATGTTAAGCACAAAGCGTTTCATTGAATGACTATTTTTTAGGCTCCTTTTGTTGCTTTAAAACAGGTTCCTATGGAAACCCCTTCTAAAACAGAATAAATATGATCAGGATTGGAACCATTAATGATAAACAGTTCACAGCCATTTGCAGTGACTAATTCTGCGGCTCTAATCTTCGTAATCATGCCGCCGGTACCCCTTATGTTTCCGCTTTTGCCTGCTGATTTTTTTATGCTTTCATCAATATGGAATACTTCATGAACCAGCTCCAAATTTTTACTTTTTCGCGGGTCTTGATTGTATAGCCCATCAATATCGGAAAGCAGGATTAGTTTATCTGCACCACATAAAAGTGCTACATGGGCTGATAGGGTATCGTTATCACCAAATAGCTTGTCTTGTGATTCGATTTCCTGATAGCTGACAGAGTCATTTTCATTAACAATCGGAATAATTCCATAATCGAATAGAGTGGAAAAAGTGCGGAACAGGTTTTGTCGTCTTTCTTCAATGCTTAAATCTTCTTCATCTAATAAAATTTGAGCAGCAATCCTGCCATATTCGTTGAAGAATCGGTCATAGAGATGCATGAGTTCGCATTGTCCAACGGCAGCGGCAGCCTGCCGAAGGTTTAATTCTTTTGGTCGGCTGTGAAGTCCCATTTTTTCATAGCCGACCGTAATTGCTGCTGAGGTAACAAGAATAATTTCCGTACCCTTTGCCATAATATCAGATAAAACTCTTACCAAATGCTCCATATTCCGTAAATCTATTTTTCCGGTTTCACTTGTTAGAGTAGAAGTTCCAACCTTAATTATAATTCTGGATTTCATATAGTGTACCTGCCTTCTGTTCTATTATCTTGTAATCTAATATGTTTTAGTATATAGTGAGAAACATATTAAGTAAAATGACAGTTTTAAAAATCAAAGTTGAGGTTTTGTCACATTTAGAAAGGGTTATTATGGATTTGAAAAAATACAAAGTATTCTTAACCGCGATTGACCTCGGCAGCTTTACAAAAGCTGCCGCACAGCTTGGCTACACACCATCGGGTGTTACACATATGATGAATGGCTTGGAGGATGAACTGGGGTTTCAAATTTTAACTAGAGGTAAGACTGGTGTTATGTTAACGGAAAACGGTGAACGTCTGGTACCACTTCTTCGTGAGCTATTACGAATGGAGGAGGACTTTTCTCAAACCGTTTCTGAAATCAACGGCTTGAATACGGGAACTATTCGCATTGGAAGTTATTCTAGCATTGCGGTACATTGGCTACCGCAAATTATAAAAAGCTTTCAGGAGGATTATCCTAATATTCGAATTACTTTAATGGAAGGTATCCGGCAGGAAGTAGTCAAGTGGCTGGAGGAACGTAAAATAGATCTAGGGTTTATAAGCTATCAACGGGGAATGAAATTTGATTGGGTCCCTTTAAAAGATGACCCTATGCTGGCTGTATTGCCAAGCACTCACGCTTTAGCGAATGAAAAAGAATATCCGATTCAAAACTGTGAATCAGAGGATTTTATTATGCCTGCTTGTGGCTACGACTATGACGTTGTAGAATTATTCGGTAGGACAAAGATTGCACCTAATATACGGTACGAAACCTTTGAAAATTACGCTGCTCTTTCCATGATTGAATGCGGGCTGGGTATGAGCATTATGAATGAGCTGATTACAAAAGGCCGCACCTGTAATGTTGCTAAGTTGCCGCTGAAACCCAAGCAGTATATATCTCTTGGCATCGCTGTACCCAATACAGAAAAGCTACCGCCAGCGGCAAAGAAATTCATAACTTATTGTAAAAAGAAGCTTTAAGAGCATTGTTGATCGTTTGGAGAGTCAATCGGTCAAATAGAATGAGGATTCACCCTGTCTTTATCTAAATAAAAATAGGAAAGAAGCAAGCTATATCCAAACAGCGAAGCGGCAATACTAAAGATAGCAGATGCTTTTAAGCTCGTCTCTTTATTGAATCTGCAACACTTAAGTGTATCTGGCTTTTGCATCTGAATAAAATCAATTTAAAACCACAGGAGAATACAAATGGATCTAAAAAAAAAGATTATGATTATAGGAGGACATGGCAAGGTCGGACAGTATATTACCAAAGGATTAAAACGGTATAACTTAATTCTGGTTGGACGTAATGAGGACAAAATCAAAAGATTTTTGAATCAGGAAAAAATCCAGGCCGAAACCTGTTCTATGGATATTCATAATATTGATTTTACAAAGCTTAACGGCGTGGGATGGGTTATTGTTTGTGTAGATCAGGCAAATACGAAGCTGGTAGAATTTTGTGATGCTCACGAGATTGATTATATGGATGTAACTGCAAACTCTGAGTACATTGAAAAAATTCAGCAATTAAAACTCCGGGGAACAAGTAAAATTTTGCTGGGAATTGGGTTAGCGCCCGGACTTACGAATCTCTTAGCGGAGAAATTTGTTCGCATGTATCCGCAGGCAGATACCATCAATATTGAGCTTATTTTGGGCTTGGGTGAAAAGCATGGGGATGCTGCAATTCAGTGGACTTTGGATAATTTCCTGAAAAGATATCGACATAAAACTCTTGGTTATATTCGCCCTTTCACACAAAAAAGCGCAATTCATACCGCACAGAAAAGCTTAGGCACTTATAATTTTAATTTTGTAGACCAACACATGCTAAATAGAAAATACAAAGACAAAACGTTTACAACCTATTTGGGCTTTGACCAATCAGCGGCGACCAGTTTTATCTATATGATGAATAAGCTAAGACTATTGGAGCTGCTAAAATATAAACCGGTTTACCATATAGCAGAGGGTGTTTTGAGAAACCCTAAGTATGGAACTGACCTCTTTATGGTGACCGTTCGATCAGGTGAAACGTGTATCAGTGCCTGGGGTCATGATGAGGGTAGATTTACTGGATTGATTGCGGCAGAAGTCGCAAAAAGAATGGCTGCCATAGATTTAGAAAATGGATTATTAGGGATTGCAGATGTGATTTGTCTGGAAGAAGTGACCGACAATGAATTATTTGGCTTAACATTAGTTTATAAAAATTAAGAGATTACAACCGATACAAAGTCAGAGGAAAACACGGAGGGATAATGAAATGATTTGGCAGCTTGCAGCAATGTTTCTTTTGCTGTTTTTCTATAGTATCTACATTGGAAAAATGCTAGTGCAGCGTAAGTGCGGCATTCAGACCGACCAAATGGCACGAAAAAAAAGCGGGTCCCTTTTTTACACTGAATTGGCTTTGAAAATATTCACTTATACCATTGTTGGGGCAGAGCTTTGGAGCATCATCTTGAACACCACTGCCTTTCCGCAAGCTGTGCGTATTGTCGGACTTGCTTTTGCTATTTTAGGAGATGTCATCTTTACTTTGGCCGTCTGGACCATGAGGGATAGCTGGCGAGCCGGAATCGCACAAAATGATAAAACCGAGATTGTAACTTCCGGTATTTTCAGTCTAAGCCGCAACCCTGCCTTTCTGGGTTTTGACTTGCTCTACATTGGTATATTGATGATGTTTTTCAACTGGATTCTCTGTGTCTTTACTGTTTTTACAATGCTCATGCTACATTTGCAGATTTTGCAGGAGGAAAAATACCTTCCCTCTGTTTTTGGAAAAGAATATTTAGCCTATAAGGGCAAAGTCAGAAGATATTTTTAAAAATGATAGAGCGCGCAGTGTGTCAGCCGCGTGCGATAAGCGGATTGTTTTTACGCCGTACTAGTTTTTATGTTATACTGAATCAAGTAAATGTCGCTTGTTATAATACAAATAAGTTCTGATAAATTTATGGAGGCGTAGTATGGAAAAATTCGAATATAAGACACTACTTACGGATGTAAAAGGTTTTTGGGGCGGTGAGGTTGACTCAATGGCATTTCAGAGCCAGTTAAATGAATTGGGTGCCCAAGGATGGGAACTGGTGAGTACTGTTGCGACAGCGCAAAGTCAAGGAACGACGCGTTTAATTGTCTCAATACTAAAACGAAAGGTATAGTTTCCTGCATAAAGCGCAACTGCTGCCTGTGGCGGGATTTAATGAATGCATTAAAAAATAGAAGGCTAAGAAAGAGAGTAACGTAGATCTTTCTTAGCTTATTTTATTTTTCACAGAGTCTTGGTTTACTTAATCCGTTGCCCCATCTGTTTTGCTTTTTCTAAAAAATCGGTTTTTAGGATATCTCCTTTTTTAAAAACAGAAGGAACAATAAGGGTGCCTTTATCTTTCCAATTTTGATAGAGTGCTATTTTACGGTACGTACTCACAAGTCCGTCAAAATCAGATTGATTCTCACATTCACCACAAGCGAGTAACATGCTTTCTTGAATTGAACTCTGGTGCTCGCCAATTAATAAAGCATACATTTTATCAAGCCCAGCCTTTAGTTGCGCCGAAACTGTAAACCAGTACATTGGAGTTGCGAGCACAATCATATCCGAATGTTCCAATAATGGTGCAAGTTCGTTAAAATCATCATCAAAAACACATGCTCCCTTTTTAGAATAACATTTATCGCACGCCACACAAGGTTTAATATTTTTATGGCCACATTCAAATTTTGTTATTTCGTGCCCGCATTCTTTGGCCCCTTCGATAAAAGCTTCCGCAAGAAGATCACTGTTTCCATTTTGACGTGGACTTCCTGTCAGTATTAAGATTTTTTTTCTCATAAGATTACCTCCTGTTCACTCATTGCCAATTGTAGTATAATATCAAATAAATAAAAAGTACGCACATTTAAGTGATATACTATCTCAAAGGAGAGTGTAAGATGTCGATTGAAGATTGCAGCCCTACAGGGAGCGATATAAAGGATACTGGATTTGGATATACCTTATCAATCATTGGTGGTAAATATAAAATGACTATCATGTACTGGCTTTCTGAATACAAAGAAGTCATGCGATTTAATGAACTGAAACGTGCGATTGGCACAATTTCATTTAAAACCCTTTCAACAACCCTGAAAGAATTAGAAGCTGATCAATTGATTCTTCGAAAAGAATACCCACAGATACCACCAAAAGTTGAATATCGTTTATCGAATCGTGGAAAATCTCTCATTCCTGTTCTTGATATGATGTGTAAATGGGGAGAAGAAAATCGAATTCAGGAGAAAATACAATGAAAGAAAAGGAAAAGGCGAAGGCTGGACAGCTCTATAATCCAAATACTGACAAGGAAATCAGTTTTGAAATCATTCAATGTAAGGATTTATGTCATCAGTATAATCAATTGCTTCCATCTCAATATAAGGAAAGAGAAGCATTGATTGGGAAATTATTAGGAAAAACTGGAGGAAAATTCACGATTGTTTCCCCGTTTTGGTGTGATTATGGATATAATATTGAAATTGGAGACCATTTTTATGCAAATCATAACTGTGTCATCTTAGATGGTGCTAAAGTAAAATTCGGATCGAACGTATTCATTGCACCGAATTGTTGTTTTACGACAGCGTCTCATCCATTAGAGGTGGAAAAACGCAATGAAGGACTTGAATATGCATATCCGATTACCATTGGAAACAATGTATGGATTGGAGCCGGTGTGACCGTCTTAGCGGGAGTAACCATTGGTGATAACACTGTCATTGGTGCCGGAAGTTTGGTAAATAAAGATATCCCTAAGGATGTGGTAGCAGTTGGAAACCCATGCAAAGTGCTGCGAAAGATTTAACGGGAAGAGTCTGATTGGAAAGAATACCATTCGGATCATTCGATACGCGCTACTTATGAAGGTAAAATCTGTTTTTTTGCATAGAACAGGATTGAAAAAGCTAGCGTAAGAGGTAAATGGGAGGAAATGAGAAGATGAAATATGCAAGCACGGTTATTTCAGTGAGTGATATCAACAAAGCGAGAAAATTTTATGAGGACTTATTCGGATTAGAATTGTATCAAGACTATGGGATTAATATTTCTTTTACTTGTGGGCTATCTTTGCAGCAGGAGTTTGACTGGCTTGTAAATCTTCCGAAAGAGAAAATCATAAAACATTCAAATAACATTGAGCTTTGTTTTGAAGAAGAAAATTTAGATGATTTTTTAAAAAAATTAGAGCAGTATCCCGGTATTGTATATTTGGGAGATATAATTGAGCATACTTGGGGGCAGAGGGTAGTGCGTTTTTATGATTTAGATGGACATATTATCGAGGTGGGGGAAGACATGAAAATGGTCATAAATCGATTTCTCGCTTCGGGCATGACGATAGAAGCGGTATCGGCAAAGATCGATGTGTCGGTTTCAGACTTAACGAAACTTTTAAATCATTAAGCGGCATCAGCCTGCAAATAAATAGGGAGGATAATTTTGAAAAAGATTAACATAGATACGGATAAGATTGAACTGGCTTATGAAAAATCGGGAATGGGAGAACCACTCCTGCTCCTGCACGGCAATGGTGAGAACCATCACATCTTTGATGCGATTGCCGCTAAGTTGAAAAGAGATTTCACGGTGTACGCGATTGACAGCAGAAATCATGGTGAAAGCACAGTCACAGAAAACTATTCATATGACACGATGGCTGAAGACATTTATGCCTTTATAAAAGCTTTCAATCTAGAAAAAGTAAACCTTTTGGGCTTTAGCGACGGAGCTATCATTTCTCTAATGCTAGCGATGAACCACGGTGAATTGATAAATAAAATGGCACTTTTAGGAGTGAATTTGAAACCAGATGATTTTACGGAGGAAAGCTACCAATTTGTTAAAGAAATGTATGAGGAAACCAAGGACCCTTTATTTCAGCTGATGCTGGAACAGCCTAATATTGAATTAGAGGAAGTGAAGGGGGTAACAACTCCTGCATTTGTGATTGCTGCGGAACAAGATATTTTTAAAGCGGAGACCTTTGTGAAACTTACAAATGCTTTACCGTGTGCAGAATTAAAGATAATGAAGGGGCATGAGCATGACAGCTATATTGTGAATCAAGACATTTTATATCCGGATTTAGTCCGTTTTTTCACAACGAAGTAACCTAGATGTAAAGAAATATGTTGTAGGCTTTGATTTGGCGGAACATGATGCGATTGCAAAGGGGACGGGAGTGGTTTTAAATTAAAAATCTGGCAAATACAATTACGGCGACGCGACTCATTTGTGCGGTGGCACTGCTATTTACAGTTCCTTTTTCACTGTACTTTTGGATGCTGTATGCCTACTGCGGTATCAGCGATTTTGTCGATGGGACGATTGCAAAAAGAATGAAACAGGAAAGTGAGTTTGGGGCCAAGCTTGATAGCGTCTCAGATACTGCTTTCTTTTTCTCTGTAATCCTCACCATCTTACCTGCAGTTGTTGTTCCGAAGTGGCTTTGGATTAGCACGGCTGGCATTTCACTTATTCGTGTAACAACGTATATAATCGGATATATCAAATACCGTCGATTTGCCTCTTTGCATACCTATGCCAATAAAATTACTGGATTTTTTCTATTTTTTACACCGGTTTTATGCAGGGTATTAGGGATTGAAAAAACGGGGATTATAGTATGCATCTTTGCATTCTTGTCTGCCTGTGAAGAATTGGTGATTACGGTAATTGAAAAAGAATTAAATCCTGACAGGGGAAGCTTGTTTAAACGGTGAAAATAAGATTTGAGTAAATAAATCAGCGGAATGGAGTAAGATATGTTTTCAGAGGAAGCGAAGGAAACGGCAAAATTCTATTTATTAGAGGATTCCTTGTCTCATATAGATATGCTGGAAGCCTTGCGGCGCGGAAGCACTGACATTATATATGCGGCGAGTGACGGAGTCGTTCTTTATGAAAAAGAAAGTGAAACTTGCATGATATCCTTGAAAGAAATAAATCGATTTCATGAGGTAATTAATCCAAAAAAATATTCTTCATTTGCAGTTCATCAAAAAAAGATAGCGGAATGGATCCAAGACAAGTATCACCTTCCTTATCACTTCGAGGCATATCAAGCAGCTTACAGAAGAAAAGAAGCAAAGGAAGGAATCTTTGATTTCATTAAAGAATTATCCGAGGTACATACGCAGATCATCGCCTCACACTATACGGCGACGGAAGATATCGGCTATATTAAGAAGTTGCTCGAAAGGAAACAGCTTTGGGGACTGTTTGAACATGGAGATTTAGTGGGCTTTATCGGAGAACATTTAGAGGGAAGCATGGGACTGTTAGAAATTTTTCCACCCTTTCGAAAAAAGGGGCATGGGTACACTTTAGAAGCGTTTTTAATCAACCGTTTCCTGCGTCTTGACAGAGTGCCATTCTGTCAGGTGGAAAAGAACAATGCGTCGTCGTTTTCATTGCAGAAAAAACTAGGGATGGAGATTTCAAAGGAAGCAACTTGGTGGTTATTTCAATAGGCAATCGATAAGCGCTTGCTGTCCATATTATTTTCTCAGCGAAGAGATAAAATATTTTTTTATTCCGTGCAACCTTGAGCATATTTTTCGGTGTATATAAATAGAGGGACAATACAAATCGAAAGGAGGATGCGAATGGAAGATAAAGAAATGGTAGACTTATATTGGGAGCGCTCGGAAGACGCGATTATACAAACAGCTCAAAAATATCAATCGTATTGCATTCAGATTGCCTATAATATTTTGTATAACAAAGAGGATTCTGAGGAATGCGTAAACGACGCTTATCTGCGTGTATGGAATGCGATTCCGCCGAAGCGTCCGGAGTGCTTTTCTGCTTTTTTGGGAAAGATAACCCGCAATCTTGCCTTTAATAAATACAACCAGCAAACTGCGAAAAAGCGCGGCGCCGGTCAAATGGAATTTGTATTGCATGAATTAGAAGAATCTATTTTGCCGAACACAAATTTTGAAGAGGAGATTGATGGGGCGGTACTGGTGAAGCTTCTGAATCATTTTCTTCTGGAACTGCCGAAGACAGAAAGAATTATTTTTGTACAAAGGTATTGGTATGTATGTTCGATAAAAGAACTTTCTGAGCGATGGCAGATGAGTGAAAGTAAGATAAAATCGAAATTGTTTCGCATGCGAAATAAATTAAAGAAATATCTAAAAAAAGAGGGGGTAAGTTTATGAAGCGTGAACAATTATTTTATGCGATCGGGATGATTGAGGACACATTAGTAAAAGAGGCAGATCCAGCGAATCAAATTGTGTACCCGCAGAAAAACAATGGGTGGATAAGAAGCGCAAAGCCGGTCTTGATGGGCGCGGCCGCTGCATTGATTTTGTTTTTTGTTTTAATAAATCATTTTGACCCTCGGTTTTTCGGAGTTCCGAATGATAAAGAATTGCAAAACCAGTCAGCAGGCTTGAAAAATGTGAAAGAACGAGACAAAGAAGAGGAATCAAATTCTCCGAAGACAGCAGCGAAGAACCTTTTTATCAATGAACTGGTAGAGCTTCCTCAATCGTCAGGTGATATCGACCTTTGCTGGGATGATTATATAACAATGACAGAGGCCCAATTGCAGGAGTATTATAAAGCAAATATTTATCCAACCCAGTTGCCGGACAAAATTGAAAGGAAGATGGTGAAGGATGTCACTTATGGGAATTTAGGTATTTTTAAGCGGGCAGACGGTACTGTTTATTATGATACCAATGAATTAAAATACCAAAGCAAGGATTCAAATCAAAGTATTCTCGTTTCCGTGGCACTCGGAAAGCTACCTGTGTATGATGTTTTTGAAGCACATAAAGGTAAGCTGAAAGAGTCTAGCATCAATGGGAATCGCGTACTGCTTGCGCATTATAAAAATGAGAGCGGAGAGCAGTATTATGCGGAATTTTTGTACGAGAATGTCGGATTTAACCTTTGGGGAACGAATGTGACTCAAGATGAGTTTGCAAAGGTGGTAGAGGGGTACCTTGGCAAATAAAGCGTTGGGTAAAATAGAGTGTACACTTTATATTTTTAACTGTAGGAGAATGCAATGCGCGAGGAACTGGTAATAAGAGAATATCAGACGAAGGATCTTGAAGAAATAGGCAAATTATTTTACGATACGGTACACGTTATAAATAAAAGGGACTATACGAGTGAACAGTTGGATGCATGGACAGGAAGCTGTATTGAGTTTGCGCAGTGGGATCAATCCTTCTTGAAAAATTACAGCTTGATTGCAGTAAAACAAGGAAAGCTTGTCGGATTTGGCGATATCGATAAAAGTAATTATTTAAACCGACTTTATGTACATAAGGAATACCAAAGAGAAGGAATTGCTTCTAAGATTTGTGATGGATTGGAGGCGCAGGTGAAAGCAGGAGAGATCACCGTGCATGCATCCATTACTGCAAAACCCTTTTTTGAAAAAAGAGGATATCGGGTTCAATTAGAGCAAGAGGTAGAACGAAAGGGGATAACGCTTACAAATTATATAATGAAAAAAGCTTTAGCGTATTGAATAAGCTTTAGAGAAGCAGTGCGAGAACGAGCCGTGTTTATAAGGAAGCAAACCGACGGCTTAGGCTGTAAACGTATGCTGATAGCTTGGTTATCATAAAAGCTGCAAATGAAGCTTAGCCTATCCTTTGCGGGAGGTTCTTTCATCTAAAAAAGAGTGTGGAAAAAACGTGAAAAAATATGACAGTACGGAAATAAATATGTCATATTTCTTCGCGTTTTTCTGTTAAAGACAGGAATTTCAGGGTATAAAAACCGCATGATTATCAGCAGGCTTTGTCCATGGCTCTGTCGGGGGAGTTTTAATGAAAAACCCCTGTTATCGGAATTCTCTTTACACAAAATCTGATTGGTATATTTTATAAAATTGCAAAGAGAAAAGGAGACTAGAATGAGAAGTTTAAAAATTAAAATGATAGCAGTGATTCTGCTGATGGTGGTTGTGTCGTCTCTGGTAACCGTATCGATTGGTTTGTTTGAGAGCTACCAACTGACGGAAAATGCCGTTCAAACACAGTTTGAGGACAAGCTAACCGGTGGGAATAACGTTTTGAAACTGTATTTGAAGGAGAAATTTGGGGTGCTGAAGCTTTCTTCAAGGGGAGAATTGCTTAATGCAGAGGGTAAGTCCATCGAAGGAAAATACGATTCCATAGATACCGTAGCAGAAAATATGAATTTGGTAGCGACTGTGTTTGCTAGAAATGAAAATGAATTTACAAGAGTTTTAACCACGATCAAAGATGAAAGTGGCAAGCGGATGGTTGGTACAAAGCTGGATTCTTCCGGAGGTGCATACGAAAGTGCTTTAAAGGGAGAGATTTTCTTTGGAGAAGCGGATATTCTCGGAGAAAAGTACATCACAAAATATGAGCCTATGCTTGATGACAAACAAGAAGTGATAGGAATTTATTTTGTAGGGGTGCCTATGACAGAAGTGCATGCAATCATTGATGATGGGCTGAAAAGCACGATTCAGGCGGTCTTACTGATGATGGGAGCATTTTTAATGATTGTTTGCGCGGTAAGCTATTTTGTCGCATCTTCCATTGCAAAGCCTTTACATAAACTTACCGCTGCTGCAAAAGAAATAGCACATGGTAATTTGGAAGTAGATCTATCTGTAAAATCCCGCGATGAAGTGGGAGAGCTTGCGGATGCTTTTCGCCTTACTACGGAACAGCTCACAAATTATCAAGGATATATTGATGAAATTGCAAGTGTACTTCAAACGATTTCAAGAGGTGATTTGCATATTAAGCTGCAGCGTGATTACGCAGGCCAGTTTGAAAAAATAAAAGTAAGTCTGGAATCGTTGCTTCAAAACTTAAATCTCACTTTTTTGAAGATGGGACAATCTGCAAATCAGGTTTCTGATGGTGCAGAACAAGTTGCAAACGGGGCGCAGGCATTATCGCAAGGCGCGACACAGCAAGCAAGCGCAATTGAAGAGCTGTCTGCATCCATTACAGAAATCGCAGAACAAGTAAAGCAAAACGCAGGAAATGCACTTACAGCAAGCGCAAAAGCACAATCTGCGGGGAGTGAGATTTCTGGCAGTAATGCGGAGATGCAGGGAATGCTGGATGCGATGGCGCAGATTACGTTAAAATCCTCTGAGATATCCAAGATCATTCAAGTGATTGAAGACATTGCGTTTCAAACGAACATTCTTGCACTGAATGCGGCAGTAGAAGCAGCGCGTGCAGGCGCGGCGGGAAAAGGCTTTGCGGTTGTTGCAGATGAGGTGCGTAACCTTGCAGGAAAGTCTGCACAAGCAGCGAAAAGTACAACTTTGTTAATTGAAGAGACTGTGAGTGCAGTGCGGAATGGATCCCGGATTGCCGATAATACTGCAAAAACTTTAAGTGATAGTGTAAAGGTAACAGAAGAAGCGGTTCAATTGATTGAAACCATCGCGCAGGCATCCGGCCGTCAGTCCACTGCGATTGAACAGATTAATCTAGGTGTAGAACAAATTGCTGCCGTAGTGCAGACAAATGCAGCAACTGCGGAAGAGAGCGCAGCTGCGAGTGAAAGCTTATCCAATGAATCGAGCGTATTAAATACGCTGGTGCAGCAATTCAAGACCTCTGAAAGTTCCGCTGCAGGCCAGGGGGATCAGGAATCACATTTTCTTGAAACATACATTGACGAAAGCACAGGGGCACAAAGAAAGGCAGTTTATAGAGAAAGCGGCATTGACAAATATTAAAAAGAATATGGTATAATGAATACAACATAGGACGCAAAATCAATAAATTTTGCTGGTAATCCATTTATTATATTAGAAACAAAGCAAATCAAAACGAAGGTTTGTCTTTACGATAAAATAAGTGGAAAAAGAAAAATGAGAAAGAAAAGAGGAAAGTGCAGTGGAAGATCGGAAGAAGAAAGCCGTAGAATTACACCATAAGGGGTATAATTGCTGCCAGGCGGTAGTCTGTTCTTATTGTGACTTGCTTGGACTCAATGAAGCAGAGGCGTTTCGTGTTGCAGAAGGCTTCGGTGGCGGAATGGGTGGTATGCACGACGGTACCTGTGGTGCAGTCACGGGCGCCTATATGCTGGCTGGCTTGAAAAAAAGCAGTGGCGATGTGGAAAAGGCAGTTACAAAAAAAGATACCTATCAGATGGTAAAAGAAATTTCTGCGGCGTTTAAGGAAATGAATACCTCAACAGTCTGTGCAGATTTACTTGGAGTAGCGGGAAAGCCCAAGCTTCGTTCCTGCGATGGCTGCATTGAAGATGCCTGCGCACTTGCTGAGAAAATTGTGTTAGGAATCTCTCCAGAAGATGAAGCACAGGAAGCATAAAAAATCCTTGCGTATTTGTTATACGAGTTTTATTCACAAAAAATGCCCTGCATACGGATGCGGGGCATTTTCATAAGTAAATATAATTAGGCAATCTCTAAAGCAATTTCCATCATCTGATTGAAATTCTTCTGACGGTCTTCGACACTGGCTTTTTCGCCTGTAATGAAGTTGTCACTGATGGTAACCATTGCCAGCGCATTCGCGCCAAGCTTTGCGGCATTCATATAGAGGGCAGCCGCTTCCATTTCAACGGCGAGCGTACCAAGTGCAGCCCATTTTTTCCACCAATCCGGGTTTGATTCATAAAACACATCGCACGAAACGATATTCCCGGCATGGACAGGAATTTTTAATGCATCCGCTTTCTCCTTTGCCTTTAACAAAAGATTGAAGTCGGCGCAGGGAGCGAAGGTTCCCGGAAGCTCGTAAGTATGCGCCCAGTTAGAATCTGTGGAGGTACTTAGTCCTAAAACGATGTCCTTTGTTTTTACATGTTCTTGAAAAGAACCGGCGGTGCCGATTCGGATGAGATTTTTTACACCGAAATGTGTAATCAGCTCGTAGGAGTAAATACCCATCGAAGGCATACCCATCCCAGAGCCTTGTACCGAGATGCGCTTTCCGTTGTAAGTGCCTGTAAAACCAAGCATTCCACGGATTTCATTATAGCAGGTGACGTCCTTTAGATATGTTTCTGCAATAAATTTTGCGCGAAGCGGGTCTCCTGGAAGCAAGATTGTTTCTGCAATATCTCCTTTTGAACCATTGATATGTAATGTACCCATGAAAATTCTCCTTTTTTCTTTTATTTGAAAGGCAATATAAAATAATTTAAAAAACAGCGTTGCAGATTCATAAAGAATCAAGAAATATCACACTATAACTGAGTATGATTTAATACCGCTTTAAGTTGTTTATTGGCAGTGCGATGCTTACATCTTCAATACTCTATTTTAATACGTTTATAAATCGCTGCTCCGGATTGCTAGACCAGTCAATCTATTTGAAATAAAATCTTTCGATTTTGTTACATAAAACGCATTTATTATACCATAAATTTAAAGAAGAGAAACAATTTTATGTTGTATAAAATGTAAAGGGTGGAATAATAAACAGACTATCCTATCTTTACTTGTGTTTTAATTTAGAGTATGATTAATATATGTGATGCAGATGCAGACAAAGGAGACAAACAATATGACGATGCAATTTAATGGACCGAGCCAAGATCTTCGTCCTATTTCCACCTTAAAGGAAATGCTGGACACGAGCGCAGAGATGTATGCAAAAAATCCTGCGTTTCTTATCAAAAAAGAAAAGGGCGGCGCTTACGAAGAAATCAACTATACATTGCTAAAGCATGATGTGGATTCTTTGGGTACGAGGTTAATTGATTTAGGACTAGAGGGTGAAAAAATCGCGGTAATAGGAGAGAATTGTTATGAATGGATTGTATCTTATTTAGCGATTACAAATGGTACTGGCATTGTAGTGCCTTTAGATAAAGAATTGAGTCAAGAAGAAATCTATCAGCTTTTGGATATTTCTGACTGTAAGGGTATCTTTTTTACAGCCGCATATGAAGCGTATTTTAAAGAATATGATATTCCGGTTAAAGTGCGGATGAAATTATTCGGAGACCGGACGGATATTAGTG
This sequence comes from uncultured Anaerovorax sp., assembly GCA_963521065.1. GTDB lineage: Bacteria > Bacillota > Clostridia > Peptostreptococcales > Anaerovoracaceae > IOR16. The sequence continues at coordinate 20,118 of CAUQTI010000010.1, forward strand.
AAGAGCTGCCTTTTATTGAAGAAAAAGGTGGGATTTATGAATGGTCTAGTTTAGTAAAAGAAGGAGAAGCTTTAATTTCACAGGGGAGTCGAAACTTTATCGATGCGAAGGTAGACCCAAATGAAATGCGGATTCTGCTCTTTACTTCGGGTACGACAGAGACGGCAAAAGGCGTAATGCTCAGCCAGAACAATATTGCGACTAACATTATGGATACCTGTCGGATTGCACATATATTTCCGGAAGACCGTACACTGTCTATTTTACCGATTCACCATACCTTTGAATGTACGATGGGACAGCTATTGGTCCTGTATCGTGGTGCCTCAACTGCTTATTATGAAGGGTTGAAGCATATTATGAAAAATTTGGCGGAAGCGAAAGCCACTGTTTTAATCGGCGTGCCACTAATTTTTGAATCAATTTATGATAAGATATGGAAGAAAGCGGAGAAATCCGGGAAAGCAGCGATTCTTCGAAAAGGAATAAAAATTAATCACACGATGAAAGCAATGGGCATGGATTTATCGAAAAAACTCTTTAAAAGCGTGCATGATGGCTTTGGCGGAAAACTGCGCTTAATCATCACCGGCGCTGCCGGAATTGACCCAAAGGTATGTCGTGGATTTGAAGACTTTGGATTCCGCGTCCTGCAGGGCTATGGATTAACGGAATGTTCACCGCTTGTTTCAGGACCTCCAGACTATACGAATACGTATAAGAAGGCGGGCTCGGTTGGACCGGCTGTTGCCAGCGGAGAAATCCGTATTATAGATAAAGACGACAATGGCATTGGCGAAATTATTTTTAAGGGACCCAATGTGATGCTTGGATACTACAATGACCCAAAGAAAACCGCAGAAGTAATAAAAGATGGTTGGTTTTATACCGGTGATTTGGGATTCTTAGATAAAGAAGGCTGGCTTTACATTACAGGTAGAAAGAAAAATGTCATTGTAACAAAAACGGGTAAGAATATTTATCCGGAAGAGGTAGAGCTTTATATCAACCGCAACAAATACATTCAAGAATCGCTCGTACATGGTGTGGAATATGAAGAGGACACCTTGGTAAGTGCGCAGATTCGCCCTGCATATGATGTGATTTACGAAGAATTCGGTAAAGACTATAAAGAAGATGACATTCAAAGCTTAATTAAAAAAGAAATTAAAAAGGTGAATGAAGGGCTCCCTATCTATAAACGGATTCGTGATTTTTCGATTCGTACGGATGAGTTTGTGAAAACCACAACTAAGAAAATAAAACGTTATAAAAATGTATAGCTCAAATGAAGGATTTTAAAGTAAAGATTTAAAGTGAAAGAGAACGGAGAATACTGCCTTGTATCAATAGGCTGTCTCTCACTAAAAAGCCATAGGATTTTGAACCGACTTCCCGTTTGTTAGATTTACTCTAACGTTTGGAGGTGATTCATTTTATCCTATGGTTTTTCTCTTGCTTAAAACGCTTAAAATTATAAAATGTATAAAGACTCTGGCAAGTAAAGCATTTCATTAAAAATATCTTTTACAGAGACTCCGCAAACCATTCTGTTTTCAACGTTTCGTACAAGCTGTTTTTTATCCTCAAAGGTACAAAGTGATTCGCTGTCCTCACCTTGAGTAAGCCACCACTGGCCTTCGCTGTTTGTAATGGCGCATGAGATATTCTTATAAATAAACTCTATTTCCCTGCCTGTTTGCAAGTCGTTTATGAGGTGGTTAAAGGTATAGGGCGATGCCTTATCAGGCTGATTTTCAAAAATAGTAAATTGATTCATATCCAATTCTTCCGTAAAATACGAGATAAAGAATGTTTTTTCGTTTTCGGAGAGATCAATTTCTTCCAGTGCGCTGGCTTTAGGCAGCTCGTGCACCTTATAAAAAGCCGTTACCAGCTCCAACACTTCTTTTGCCATGACAAGACCCTCGCCCTCAGACCTTGCGCAGGAATTACACTCTGGCACATCCGGAAAAAGGATAGAGATTCCGTACCTCTCTTCTTTCGGGTCGTATTCATCATAATTAAATACCGCATAGTATCCTATCTGCATACTGTTTTTACCTTTAAAGCCCTTTCTGTGTATATTCCTTGTTATAAATGCTTCGGTCGATTGGATAAATACTCATACTGTACATCTTTCTGTTCCGTCTTTTTATTGTATCTACCAATATTATGTACTATAATCATAATTAATCAAGTTGTTTTCATTAAACTACATTTTTTGTTAATAAAAAACATTTTTATAAGGAGATTAAAAAATGGATCCATTTGAGCTGGCAAAGGAAAAATTACATGATATAGGGGAGACGTTACACTTTAGTGAGCTGCAATTTCAGCGGGTAAAATCAACAATTAATAGGACAACGATATGGAGCGATGAAGTAGAAAAAGCAATTGTTGGTTTTATGCAAGAATTTGATGATCACGAAGAAATGAAAGAAGAGCTTGAATTTAGATATGAAGCCTCCAAGCTAGCCGCGACGTCTTCGAAAGAGTTATGGAATCAATTAAACAAGTGCACGGAACGGGAACTGTCAAAGGAAGAGCTGCTCCTGATTTTAAACGGATTTTTGGAGTATTATGAAGTGGTTTCAAACTATTTTAACAACGACGAGGACACGGAAGCTCTTGCTAATTTAAGAAAGATTCTAAATGAAGTAAAGGAACTGTAGGAGAATCTATATGTCACCAAAAGAACAACTTCAAAAAATATTGGAACAACACAATTGTTCCCACAGTATGCCGGATGACGTATTGTTTCAGATTCTTTCCCCCTATTGCCTGCATAAAAGATTGGCACAGGGCAGCCCTTATTTGGAGAATGAGGAAGGGGTAAGTGAAGCTTATGTAACCAAGTGCATGGACATTGCCACCAACATGTATCGCCGTCTGAATTTTAGCGCTGAACTTCTTATCGTGTATGAAGACTGTTACAGTGAAAACAATCAAGAAGAGATTCTTTTTATGGAAAGCTGTTTGAAAGGCGCAGGCAATACAGCGGCATACTCTTTTTCATGGAAATTTCGTCCGATGGAAGAAACGTATCCTGCCGCTCTTGCAAACAATAGCGAGATCCATACCTGCACGCGCAGGCTGTATGAAGCAAAAGCAATTGATGTCCAGCGATTGTTCCTAGAAATCATTCTCAGCGACATTGGGGGCAAATACGATTTGGATTCGAAGATATTTGTTATTGATACGGATACTGGGAGAATGTTTCATCTTTATGACGATAGAGGCCTATGGGTCAGTGCGCCGGAAAGGATCTATTTCCCTCAGCTGGGTATTGAACATGATGAAATCAGCGATATTGACTATGAAGATGTTGCTGCTGCAGAGGTGCGGTTCCGCATTCTATATGAAAATTTCCAGTGGATTAATGGCGCTGAGGATGATTCGGAGGATTTGTGCCTGCATGGAATGGTTCATGTTCTAATCGGCGCTGAGGGCTTTGCTTACCTCTGCTGTGTCAGTGCAGCCGCGTTGCGGATGTTGAGAAGTTTAACAGAGAATCACAAGGTCACAAACCACGGGGAGCAAATGCTACCTTGCTGCGGGCAATGCATGATTGCCGATGAAGCAATGCAGGCCATTACAATAATCGGCTGTGATAACGGAATCAACTGGGCAGTGCGCCATGAGAAGGAAGGCATTCGGCTGATTACGGCGACGGGCAGGGAGGTTCTAATCGAAAATACATTGTATTATAAGGAAGTGCTTCGGTTTGCGGACGCAGTAGAGGCATTTTACAAAAGCTGTTCCCCAAAAGTTCTTCCGGAGAATGAGATGGAACGTGAGGGATATCAAACTTTTTGGAAGGAGTGGCACAGGAGAAAGAAGCTTGCGTTAGGAAAGCGTGCCGATACATGTCATTCTCTGTAAGCGTAAAAGGAAAAAGATAAAAATTTAAAATGAGAAATAAAAAAAACCAGGGAGACACGCCTGGTTTTTGTGTATGTGCATTTAACTTATGCACTGGTGGGGACGGGTGAGATTATTCTGCCTTTGCTTTGTTGAAAGCTTTAGTCAGTCTTGATACTTTTCTGGAAGCCGCGTGCTTATGGATTGTTCCTTTCGCAGCTGCTTGCATAAATCTCTTTTCAGCTAAAGCTAACTTTTCAGCGGCAGCATCAAAGTTTCTTTCAACAATCGCCTTATCAAAATTTTTGATAATGGTTTTCAGATGAGATTTTACTCTTCTGTTTGCTGCAGTCTTCTTGCTGATTACGCTGATTCTTTTCTTTGCAGATTTAATGTTTGCCATATTATTTCACCCCACTTTCGTAAAATATCGCAACTTGTAGTATATACGAATAGAAAGGAAAATGCAAGGTAAAAATAAGAAAAGAAAGCGAGGTAGAAAAAAATGATTCGAACGGACTTAGCAATTGAGAATAAAGAAATGTACGATTCCAAAAACAAGGGTCAAAAAATTGAAATTCCGGGAGTTGAGGTGGACACGGAAAGCTATGAAGAGGGAATTCAAGTTACCAGAATAAAAATCGCCGATGAAAACGGCAGCATGGTAATGCAAAAACCAATGGGAAATTATATCACAGTCGAGCTTCCCAATGCGGTAAATGGTTCTGAGGATTTGAAAAAAATGGCGGCAAAAGCAGTAGGAATTGAATTAAAACGAATGATTCCGTTTCACTATTATTTAAAAGCTCTTGTGATTGGGCTTGGAAATGAAAAAGTGACCCCGGATGCACTCGGACCTCACACGGTATCGAAGATTCGTGTAACACGTCATTTATTTCTTCTATATAACGTGGACGGAGACGAAGAGCAGGGTTGTGTGAGTGCACTTTGCCCAGGTGTAATGGCTTCGACCGGAATGGAATCTGCAGAACTGATCAAAGAGGCTGCGGAAATTTCAAAGCCTGAGGTCGTTGTAGCGATTGATGCTTTGGCGGCAAGGAATGTGGCGAGAATTGGAAAGACGATACAAATTACGGATACCGGAATTTCACCAGGGGCAGGCACAGGAAATATGCGAAAAAACTTGACAGAAGAAAGCATTGGCAAAAAAGTCATTGCAATCGGCGTCCCTACCGTCATTGATGCCGGGACTTTAGTTCTAGATTCCCTATCCGGTTATCTGACAGATTCGAAAGAAGCGGAAAAGTATTTGGAAGATGCAGGAATGGAAATGATTGTTACTACTTCAGACATCGATCAATCAATTCATGATTTTTCAGAGATAATTGCGGATGCTATAAATATTGCGCTCCATCCCGGCATATACTCTTAGAAGAAAAGAGATTCTAAGAAGTCTTAGAGAGGGAAACATCGGGGGAGAAGAGATATATGAGGAGAAGACGATATTCAGGCAGGAGCACAAGCAGAGGCGGAATTGTGGTAATTGCTTTTCTTTGTTTTTTCTTGGCAGCTGCAGCAGAGCTGTATTTTATGGACAAAGACGGAGAAAAGCCGGAGCCGGCAAAAGAGACGTTTCAGGTACAAGACTTATTATCTGTTGCGAATCGAGGGGGAGAAAGCAGACGAAATTCCGAAGATACTATAAATCGCTCTTTGAAAGGCGTTTTGAAGCTGTCTTTTCCTTCTCTCGCAAAAGGGAAGGAAGAAAAGAAAGCGGAAGGGTTGATTGCAGAAAAAGAACCAGTCGATGAGCATGGTGAGCCAGAGCAGCAAGAGGTTGTTCAGCCGGATACTGCCGTAGAAAAGCCGGAAGAGACGGAGCCGGTTGCGGTTTTGGATACAGAGGAGAGCAAAAATCCAGTCGTTTTAATTATCCATACGCATGCGACAGAATCATACCAACCGATGAGTGAAGGCAATTTCCATCGACTTGAAGAAGAAGGAACCGTGCGGGAAGTTGGGAACCTCTTAAAAGCAGGATTGGAAAAAGAAGGAATTCCTGTGATCCATGATAAAACAATTCATGATTCTCCTTCCTACAATCAGTCTTACGCTCGTTCTTTGCAAACCCTGCAATCCTATTTGGCAAAGAATCCTTCTATTAAAGTTGTAATCGATTTGCATAGAGATGCAGCTGCTTATGCGGGTAACGTGGGAAAAACAATGCAGGTTCAAGGCAATACGATTGCAAAATACAGCCTTGTAATCGGAAAAGGAAATGCAAATTATGAACAATTGAAAGGCTTTGCAAATCAAATCAATGCCAAGGCAGATAAAATTTATCCTGGATTTTCAGGAAGAATCATAGAAAAAGAATACCGATTTAATGAATATGTCAGTGACCGCTATCTGCTTCTTGAAGTCGGAAATAATGAAAACACAATTGAACAGGCAAAATTAACCGGAAAATATTTTGCCGATGTGCTTGCTTCTTACATAAAAGAAATGGAGTAGAAGTGATGTATACAGAAGAAAAAAAATATCGAAGAGGGCGCTCCTTTGCATTTGCACTTTTAATTATTATAGCAGTTTGTGCTTTAATTCAAGTGGATTCAGCCTATGAAGATATGATGATGCAGGAAGGAAAGCTGGGGCTTGAGGTTCGAAGGATGGATGAAGCCCATCTGGCGGTGGGCTTATTAGGCAGAGAATGGACCATAAATTCAGAGAAATTCTTTTTAAATCTGGAGAATTTCGAGGTGCGGGCAAAAGGAGTCTTGCAGGGAGTTGCGGAAAAAACACAGGAATTATTAGCAAAAAGTGGAATGAAATCCTTGAATGAAGATGGAGAAGAGGAAGAAGAAATTGAAGAGATTCCAGTGGATTTTCCGACGCAAACCTTGTAATTTGAATCTGCATTATGGTATAATTTTAGAGCCGAAGAATCAGAATTGATTCTTTGATTGCTCTAACTTTATTTTTTGGAGGAAATATGGACGCTTATCAGCAGTACATTAGAAATTTCAGCATTATTGCTCATATTGATCACGGTAAATCCACGTTGGCTGACCGCCTGTTGGAACAAACTGGTGTCGTATCTCAGCGTGAGATGAAGGAGCAATTTTTAGATAATATGGACCTGGAACGGGAGCGGGGCATTACGATTAAACTACAGACCACCCGTTTAGTGTATCAGGCAAAAGATGGACATGAATATATTTTCAACTTAATTGACACACCCGGCCATGTAGACTTCACCTATGAAGTTTCCAGAAGCCTTGCTGCTTGCGAAGGTGCGGTGCTTGTTGTGGATGCAACGCAGGGTGTGGAGGCGCAGACTCTCGCCAATGTCTATTTGGCGTTGGATGAAAATCTGGAAATCCTGCCTGTAATCAATAAAATAGATTTGCCGAGTGCAAGCCCGGATGAAGTTAAGGAAGAAATTGAAGATGTCATTGGAATTGAGGCACAGGATGCGCCCTTGATTTCTGCAAAAGAAGGACTGAATATCGGAGATGTCTTAGAGGCAGTTGTGGCGAAAATTCCTGCGCCGAACGGAGACCCTGAGGGAAAATTGAAAGCCTTGATTTTTGATTCCTATTACGATAACTATAAAGGCGTTGTAATTTATGCCCGAGTATTTGACGGAAGAATCAAAAAAGGTGATGTAATTCGCTTGATGAATACAAAGAAAAAATATGAGGTGACAGAGGTTGGTGTTTATGCACCGGGACCGGTTGCTGTAAAAGAGCTGAATGCAGGCTGCGTTGGCTATGTGTGTGCGAGCATCAAGCAGGTTGCGGACGCGCGTGTCGGCGATACCATTACCTTAGAGAATAATCCCACAGAAAAGCCTTTACCCGGTTATAAAAAAGTACAGCCTATGGTGTATTGCGGAATCTATCCGGCCGAGGGTGAAAAGTATGAAAATGTCAGAGATGCATTAGAAAAGCTTCAGGTCAACGACGCGGCATTTCTGTTTGAGCCAGAGACTTCCACTGCCTTAGGCTTCGGTTTTCGCTGCGGCTTTTTAGGACTTCTGCATATGGAAATTATCGTGGAGCGTCTCGAACGGGAATTTAATCTCGGGATTATTACCACTTCACCAAGTGTTATCTATAAGGTCATTTTAACAAACGGAAATGTGGAAATGATTCAAAATCCTTCAAACCTGCCTAATATAATCGAAATTGATCATATTGAGGAGCCGATTGTAAAAGCAGACATTATGATTCCAAAGGATTATGTCGGCGCGATTATGGAAATTTGTCAGGAACGTCGCGGCAAAATGATGCATATGGAATACATCACGGAAACTAGAGTTGTACTTCACTACGAGATGCCTTTAAACGAAGTAATCTATGACTTCTTTGACGCGCTGAAATCGAAAACCAGGGGTTACGGCTCTTTGGATTATGAATTTGTGCGGTATGAAAAATCCAACGTTGTGAAGATGGACATCCTTCTGAATAAGGAGCTTGTCGATGCCTTCTCTATGATTGTGCATGAATCAAAAGCCTATGCGAGAGGACGGTTTGTCTGTGAGAAATTGAAGGACATTATCCCGATGCACCAATTTGAGATACCGATTCAGGCATCGATCGGGCAGAAGGTAATTTCTAGAGAGACGGTTCGCGCGCTTCGTAAGGATGTTTTGGCAAAATGCTATGGAGGCGATATCTCCAGAAAGAGAAAGCTGCTTGAAAAGCAAAAAGAAGGCAAAAAGAGAATGAGACAGTTCGGCAGTGTTGAAGTGCCGCAGGAGGCCTTCACTGCTGTATTAAAATATGATGATAATAAGTAGACAAGACTTGTTTTTGTATGCGGGGCGAAAAGGGATGTTTTATCGAAGAAGCATCCTTTTTTGTCTAAGAGGGTGGCAAAAGATAATAAAAACAAGCGGTGCATTTTAGAAGGGAGATAAAGAATGTACACAGAAAAACAAAAACTAGGTCTATATATTCACATACCATTTTGTTTAAAAAAGTGTAATTATTGTGATTTTCTTTCCTTCAGTGGGTATGAATATAAAGACCAGCTTCAATATGTTCAAGCGGTAGAAGCAGAAATGAAGGCGTATGATTTAAAGAAAAGCGATTATCAAATCGATAGTATCTTTATCGGCGGCGGTACGCCGTCTCTCCTTGCCGAAGACCTGACGGAACTGCTTTTACAAAGTGTTCAGCGTAATTTTTGCATTGATACGGACGCAGAAATTACAATCGAATGCAATCCGAAGACCTTGACAGAGCATAAGCTGAAAGTATACCGTCAGGCAGGGATTAACCGATTGAGCATCGGCTGCCAATCATTAGATGATACCGTATTGCAGTTTATGGGAAGAGCACATACCCGTAACGATTTCGTTGAGACTTACTTATTGGCCCGCCGCTGTGGATTTACAAATATCAACATTGATTTGATTTTTGGAGTATATGGGCAGACAGTACGAGGGTTTTCCCGGGAAATAGAGGAAATACTAAACTTAGAACCGGAGCATCTGTCTTTTTACAGTCTGCAAATTGAAGAGGGAACACCGTTTTATGACGACTATAAAAAAGGGAAATTTGATCAGCTTGCAGATGCGGAAGATCGGGAAATGTATCATATGACGATTGAAAAGCTAAAGCAGAGCGGGTACCTTCACTATGAAATATCCAATGCCGCAAAGAAAGGCTATGAATGCCGCCATAACCTAAAATATTGGTCGATGGACGACTACCTTGGAATCGGGCTTGGAGCGCACTCTTATGTACAGGGTGTCCGTTTTTCCAATACAAGAGAGATGAAAAAATACCTTGCGGGAAATCACCTGGAAGCTTCCCATAAGAATACACGGCAGGATTCCATGTCAGACTATCTTTTTACAGGACTTCGGAAAACAGAAGGTATTGACCTGAAAGAATTTGAAAACAGATTCGGAGAACCGATAGAAAGTATTTACGGCACCACCATTCAATCCTTTCGGGAGAGAGGGCTTCTCAGCCAAAAAGAATCCCGGCTGTATTTTACAAAAACGGGATTGGACTTAAGCAATGCTGTTTTAAGAGAACTGATTTAGGAGGGGCTTATGCAACGGAATACGAAAAAGTATATTATGGCTCTGGACCAAGGAACAACAAGCTCGCGCTGCATTCTGTTCAACCGGCAGGGAGAAATGGTTACCTTGGCACAGAAGGAATTCCGGCAGTACTACCCAAAGGCGGGATGGGTGGAGCACGATGCAATGGAAATCTGGTCAACGCAGATTGGCGTAGCACAGGAAGCAATGCATAAAGTGCAGGCAACCTACAAAGACATTGCAGCGATTGGAATTACAAATCAAAGAGAAACAACCGTAGTGTGGGATAAAAGCACAGGGCTTCCGATTCATCCGGCTTTGGTATGGCAGTGCAGGAGGACCGCCCAATATTGCGACACATTAAAAGAGCAGGGGATGACTGACTTTTTTCACAAGAAGACAGGTTTGTTGCTGGACTCTTATTTTTCGGCAACAAAATTGAAATGGATATTGGACCACGTTGAAGGTGCAAGAGAGCGCGCGGAGAATGGAGAACTATTGTTTGGAACCATCGATACTTGGTTAATCTGGAACTTGTCGAAAGGAAGGATTCACGCGACCGATTATTCAAATGCGGCTCGTACGATGCTCTTTGATATTCAAAATTTAAAGTGGGATAAGGAAATTTTATCATTTTTTTCCATTCCTGAAAGAATGCTGCCGCAGGTAAAGCCTTCAAGCGGTATTTTTGGAAATACAGAAGCATCTGTATTTGGCGGCGAAATCCCAATTTCAGGTGCCGCCGGTGATCAGCAGGCATCTTTGTTTGGTCAGAATTGTTTCTCAGAGGGGATGGTAAAAAACACCTATGGAACGGGTTGTTTTTTGCTGATGAATACAGGGGCTCATCCGGTCTATTCAAAAAATGGACTTTTGACTACGATTGCATGGGGAATGAATGGAAACGTGGAATATGCACTGGAAGGCTCTATTTTTATAGGCGGTGCCGCAATTCAATGGCTGCGTGATGAATGTAAGCTTTTGGAGTCCGCGGCAGAATCAGAAGCATTCGCAGAGCGTCTGGAAGATTCCGACGGCGTATATTTAGTTCCGGCCTTCGTTGGACTTGGAGCACCGCATTGGAATCCTTATGCAAGAGGAATGCTGGTTGGACTGACAAGGGGAGCGGGAAGAAGCCATATCGTGCGTGCAGCTTTAGAATCCATTGCTTATCAGACACAGGATGTATTACAGCTGATGAAAGAGGACTCCGGTGTGGAGATAAAAAGCTTAAAAGTGGACGGCGGAGCTTGTGCAAATAATTTTCTGATGCAATTTCAGACAGATATTACACAGTGTCCGGTGGAACGGCCGCTTTGCATTGAGACGACGGCATTAGGAGCTGCTTATTTGGCCGGCCTTGCGGTTGGATATTGGAAAGATAAAAATGATATTCGTGAAAATTGGAAGCTGGGAAAACGTTTTGAGGGCTCGATGGAGAACGTGCAGAGAGAACGGTTGCTGAAAGGATGGAAGCGTGCGGTTAGAGCGGCGTTGGCCTGGGCGGCAGAAGAAACGGAGCTTATAAAATAACATCAAATAGGAGAAGAAAAGATGAAACAATATTTAGAATTATTAAAGACGATGCCCTTATTTTTTGGGATTAAGGAATCGAAAGACTTAGAGTGGGTCTTAAAATGTGTAGATGGAAATGTTAAAAACTACCGTGCGGGAGAGACGATAACAGAAGAAGGCGAAGATGTGTATTTTACAGGGATGGTGCTTTCTGGAATCGCGCAGAATATCTATAAAGACAACGTGGTATTGACGGATATCGGCGAGTTATTTCCATTCTGTTTTGAAGAAGATAAATCCATACAATCAGCCGCAAAGATTGTCGCAAAGACAGATTGTGCTATTTTGTGGATGCGCTGGATTCGCTTGAAGCGGGTGTGCAATTTTAATTGCGAATTTCATAAAAAATTAATTGAAAATCTAAATCAGTTGACACCATGTCCAAAAGAGCAGGCAGAATAAGATTTTAGGCGCAAAAACCAAAGTGTGAGGGGGTATCTTATGGATTCGAGCGCAGATAAAATAAAATTTGAACAAAAGGCCTTAAGAGTTTCGATGTGGGGGGCCGTACTCTTTGTTCTTCTAGAGTTTACCATGGCATTGATGACACATTCACAGGCGGTATTAATGGATTCAGCGTATGACGCGGCAGAGATGGTTACAATTGTCATTTCCTTGCGGTTGGTTCCTCTACTATATAAACCGCTGACTGAGAAAAGACCGTTTGGATATGCGCAGGTTGAGACTTGGTTTCTTGTAGTAAAGGGATTGATGCTTCTTGCAGTTACGGTGGGGCTTGTCGTAAATAATATACAAATTATTTTACAAGGAGGAAGCGAAGTTGATTTTACCACGATTGCATATTTTGAATTGTTTGCAGCTGCTATGGGTGTACTGGTATCAACTTGGCTTAAACGCATGAATCGCAAGCTGGAATCTCCGATGGTAGATGTTGAAATCAGCGGATGGTGGATTGATACGGTTGCAAGTGCCGGTATGGCTTTTGCATTTTTCATTCCCGCGCTCTTTCCTGTCGACGCAGTGCAGCAATGGACACCGTATTTAGACTCCGCAGCGGCGATTGTTTTGACCTTTTTTATTCTGCCGACTCCGATTCGTTTAGTGTTAAATGGGATGAATGATTTGTTTTTGATGGCACCGGAGGAAACGGTAGTAAACCAAATTAAAGATATTTCAGACGGCGTTTTAAGAAAGAATACCTTTGGAGATAAGGTTGCACTTGTTACATACGATATTACCCGAATGGGAAGGCGGCTTTGGGTTTCGATTTATGTAACCTCAAAAGAGGATCGGATAAGCATTTCCGAATGGGGAACGGTGCAGTGTGAAATAGAGAATGCTTTATCGGCAGAGTTCCACGATGTTTATGTCGAATTGCTGCCTGAGATTGAATAGAGAAAAGAAAGGAGGGCATCATGCGCATCATTAAAGCAAAGGATTATAAAGATATGAGCCGAAAGGCGGCAAATGTGATTTCGGCGCAGGTTATTTTGAAAAATAATGCCGTTTTAGGCTTGGCTACAGGCTCTACTGTCTTAGAAATTTATGAACAGCTTGTGCAGTGGTACTTGCAAGGAGACATTGATTTTTCCTGTGTAAAAACAGTCAATTTAGATGAATATATCGGATTGTCTAAGAAAGAGGAACAGAGTTACCGCCATTACATGGAAGTGAATTTTTTTCAAAAAATAAATATCAAACCGGAGAACACCCATTTACCGAATGGAATGGCAGAGAACTTGGAGTTGGAATGCCACAGATACGAAAATCTGATAAGCTCACTGGGAGGCATTGATTTACAGCTTTTAGGACTTGGGCATAATGGGCATATTGGTTTTAATGAACCGAATGAGGCTTTTGAAAAGCTGACACATTATGTGCAGCTCAAAGAGAGCACAATACAGGCGAATACCCGTTTCTTTGAAAATGCAGACAGCGTGCCGCAAAGAGCGATTACAATGGGGATTAAAAGCATTATGCAGGCAAAACATATTTTACTATGCGTGAGTGGGGAGAGAAAGGCTTTTGTTTTACAAAAGGTATTGACTGGACCGGTGACTCCGGCCGTACCGGGTTCTATTTTGCAGATGCATCCAAATTTAATCGTAGTCGCGGATGAAGAAGCCCTCAGCTGGTACCAAGGCTAAAAAGAGGAGAATTCGAAATGAAGATTATTAACGGAAAGGTATTTTGTCCGAACTTTGCGTTTCACAAGCGAGACGTGCATGTAAGAAATGGATATTTTGCACATAAGGCTGAGGACAGCATCGTTCTGGATGCGGAGGGCTGTTACGTTTTGCCTGGGATGATTGATGTGCATCTGCATGGAAATTCAGGTTACGATTTCTCAAACGGAGATGAGGAGGGCTTGGACCGGATTTCAGAGTACTTGGCGTTACATGGAATTACCTCCTTTGTGATTACATCTATGACGCTTCCCTATGAAACCCTGAAAAAAGCTTATAAAAATGCAGCAGACTTTAAGAAGAAAGAAAGAACTGACACTGCCCGTCTTTTAGGAATCAATATGGAGGGGCCTTTTTTTTCAGCCGAAAAGAAGGGAGCACAGGCAGAACAGTATTTACGGCTGCCTGACATTGAAATGGTAAAGCGCTTAAATGAAGCGGCGGAAGGTCTGCTTCGTATTGCCTGTATCGCACCAGAGCTTCCGGGAGCGATGGAATTCATTCGGGAAATCAGCAAGTTATGTACAGTCTCTGTCGCACATACGGCAGCGGAATATGACACCGCAGTGAAAGCCTTTAAGGAAGGCGCCGCCCAGCTGACGCATCTTTTCAATGCGATGCCGCCGCTTCTGCACAGAAGCCCCGGTGTAATCGGAGCCGCCGCAGAGACTAAGAATGTAAAGGCAGAGCTGATTTGTGACGGAATTCATGTGCATGAAAGTGCAGTGCGTGCGGCGTTTCAGATGTTTGGCGCAGACCGAATTCTTTTGATTAGCGATAGCCTTTGTGTCTGCGGCGGCGATGAGAAAGCATATGAATTTGGGGGACATCTTATTTCCGTAAAGGATGGAGCTGCCGTTTTGGAAGACGGAGTGACGCTTGCCGGTTCTGCGACTGATTTATTTTCCTGTGTGAAAAAGGCAATGGATTTTGGGATTGTGCCGGAGGATGCAATCCGAGCGGCAACCTGGAATCCGGCAGAAGCGATTGGTGCCTTGGATTATGTAGGGAGCATTGAAGAAGGGAAGCTAGCGGATTTTCTAATCTGTGATAAAGATTTTTCGTTAAAGGCCGTATACATCGGTGGAAATCTTGTAAAAAAAGATTGATTATGGTACAATGGCGTTGTTTTTTACAGCGAAAGAGGATGAGGAGGAGCAGATATGAAGCGTATCATTGGAGTCAATTCAAATTGCTATCACGGCTATTCCATTGAAGAGGCAATTGATGGTATTCAAAAGGCTGGGTTTCACTATATTGAATTGACCGCAACAAAGGGCTGGACAGAGCATATATTTCCAAATATGAGTTTTGAATATCTCAATACAGTGAAGGAAAAGCTGGAACATGCACAATTAATTCCTTTCGCAATGAGCGGGCATTGCAATCTGATGGATGAGAGTCGAATCGGTGATTTTATTTCTAATATTCGACTGGCAGGCTTTTTTGGCTGTGATTATATCGTTTCTTCGATTGGAGAAGCGCATTTAGAAGATCGAGCGGTAATCGGCAATGAAGAAGTCGCAAATCGGATTCGTAATTTAGTTCCGTATTTAGAAGAATATTCTCTAAAGCTTGCTTTAGAAGTACATGGTGACCATGGAAGCGGAAAAATATTGAAAGAAATTGTAGATCGAGTTTCTTCA
Organism: uncultured Anaerovorax sp.; assembly: GCA_963521065.1. Classification (GTDB taxonomy): domain Bacteria; phylum Bacillota; class Clostridia; order Peptostreptococcales; family Anaerovoracaceae; genus IOR16. The sequence goes on from CAUQTI010000010.1 coordinate 35,372, forward strand.
GAACGAGTGGGAATCAATTATGATACAGCCAATGCAATTTTTTACGGAGATGTTGATTTAAAGGAGGACCTTGCGGGTTGTATGCAGCAGGTTACCTTTATGCATTTGAAGGACAAGGCTGGCGGAAAAACGGAATGGAATTTTCCTGCGCTTGGGAAAGGCTATGTGGAGTTTCCGCAGATATTTGAACAATTGAGCCAGGCGGAAAATACCTGTCCGTTCAGCATTGAAATCGAGTTTACTGAAAAGGGTCCAAAGAATTTAGAAGAAGTAAACCAAGCGGTTAAAGATTCTTATGAATATTTAAAAGCGTGTGGATTTGAACTGTAAGGAGAGAAAAATGAAAAAGATGAGAGCAGGCATTATCGGTATTGGTTTCATCGGAGAAGCTCATATTGAAGCACTCCGGCGTTTAGGGTATGTGGACGTGGCTGCGATTGCAACGACATCCCGTGCGCAGGAAAAAGCGGAGCGGCTTTGTATTCCGAAAGGATACGCGGATTACAGAGAAATGATTGATATGGAAAACCTGGATTGTGTACATATTTGCACCCCAAATAGTATGCATTATGAAATGGCGATGTATGCGATGAAAAAGGGCGTTCACGTTATCTGCGAAAAGCCGATGACCCTCACTTTACAGGAAGCAAAAGATCTTCGGGATTATGCCAAGACAAGCGGATTAATCGGTGCCGTTAATTTTACGCTGCGGATGTATCCTCAGGTAGTCCAGATGCGCGAGATGGTTAAAAGCGGAGAGGTTGGAACTATCTTTTCTGTACATGGTGTTTACCTGCAGGATTGGCTGTTTTATGATACCGATTGGAGCTGGCGTTTAGAACCGGAGCTGTCGGGAAATACAAGGGCTATGTCAGATATCGGCTCACACTGGATTGATATGGTGGAACATATCATTGGGCAGAAAGTAACTGAAGTCCTTGCAGATTTTGAGACGTTTCATAAGACGAGAAAGAAGCCATTGAAGGAAGTTGCAACCTATTCCGGAATGACACTTCGTCCGGAGGATTATGAAGAAACGGCAATTACGACAGAGGATTATTGCTCTGTACTTTTTCATTTTGACGGAGGTGCAAAAGCAGCTGTTACAATCAGCCAAGCGTATGCGGGGCGGAAAAATCAGCAGGTTATATCTGTCTCCGGAAGTAAGTGCTCTCTTCATTGGGATAGTGAGGATTCGAATGAGCTATGGATTGGGAGACGAGACACTTTTAATCAGAAGGCAGTGAAAGACCCGTCGATTCTTTCGGAAGCGGCAAAGCAGGTAATTGGGTATCCCGGAGGGCATGTGGAAGGCTATCCGGATACCTTTAAGCATAATTTTAATAAAGTCTACCATGCAATTTCGAATGGAGTCGCAGTCGATGGGGATTATGCAACCTTTGAAGATGGATACCGTGAAATGTTAATCAATGAAAAAGTGTTTGAAAGTGCAAAAAAACGTTGTTGGATCAGTGTATCGGAATAGGAGGAAAGCGTATGATGAAATTGGGACTGCTGTCTGCGATTCTGCCAGAGGATTCGTTTGAGCAGGTGATTGACTATGCAAAAAAGGTTGGATTTGAGTGCGTGGAGTTGTGCTGTTGGCCTGTTGGAAGAGCGGCTCGTCGCTATGCGGGAGTAACTCATATTGACATCAATAATATTGACCGAAAAAAAATGGATTATTATCTGCAGTATGCAGAAGATAAAGGAGTGAAAATTTCTTCACTTGCGTATTATCCGAATCCATTGGATTCCGATGAAGAAGCTGCACACGTTGCACAGGAGCATATCCGACGTTTGATTGAAGTTTCTTCCGAAATGGGAATCAATATGGTGAGCACGTTTATTGGAAAGAATAAAAATCTTACCGTTGACCAGAATTTAGAATTATTCCGAGAAGTATGGCGTCCCATCTTACAACTGGCGGAAGAAAAAGGTGTCAAAGTTGCGATTGAAAACTGCCCGATGTTTTTTACAGAAGATGAATGGCCGGGCGGTAACAATTTGGCATCCACACCTTACGTTTGGAGAGAGCTGTTTAAACTGAGCGAAAACATCGGATTGAATTATGACCCGTCGCATCCTTACTTATTGGGAATGGATATTTGTAAACCGCTGTATGAATTCAAAGAACGTATTTTTCATGTTCATTTTAAAGACCTTAAAATACATCAGGATAAGGTGGACGAATACGGACGCTTTTCCTATCCTGCGCTTTGGCATTCTCCAAAGCTTCCCGGGCTCGGCGGAATTGACTTTTCGGCTTTCGTCAGTGCATTAAATGAGATTGGCTATCAAGGTGCGGCTTGTATTGAGATTGAGGATCGGGCGTATGAAGGGTGCATTGAAGATGTAAGATACGGAATTGAACAGAGTTACCGCTATATGCATCAATACTTAGGAGTATAGCCATGATTAAAATTGGAATCGTAGGAGCAGGAGGGATGGGAACCGTCCATCACAGCAATTATGCGCATATAGAAGGCTGCCGTGTGGCGGCTTTGGTCGGTGCGTCAAAACAAGACAAGGAACGTGCAGAGGAATGGGGGATTCCTTTATATGAAACCATTTCGGAAATGTTAGAGACGGAGGAGATAGATGTGGTGGATATCTGCACTCCCACTTTTTTGCATAAACAGCATGTGACAGAGAGCTTAAGCTATGGAAAGCATACAATCACAGAAAAGCCGATTGCACTTTGCCGGAAGGATGCCGAAGCGATGTTTGCTTTAGCAAAACAAAAAGGCGCACTCCTGTTTGTAGGACAGGTCTTGCAGTTCACAAAAGAAGTAGAGATTCTGCGAGAACTGGTAAAGAGTAAAAAATACGGGGAGGTGCTGGATGCCTTTTTTGAGCGCCTTTCTGCGTGCCCGCGCTGGGCACAGGGCGGCTGGCTTTTTGAGAAAGAGAAAAGCGGACACTTACCGTTTGATTTACACATTCATGATTTGGATGTAATTGTAAGCCTGTTTGGAAAACCGGACAGTTACCAGTTGACCAGTTGCAGCCGAGACGGTTTGAACTATCAGGAACAGTATCGGTTTTTGTATCAATTCGGGAAATTAAGTGTAGCGGCAGAAGCGGCATGGTTTCATGCAGAAATTCCATTTACTGCAAGATGGCGCGTTTATTTTGAAGAAGCGGTCGTAATCAATGATGGAACAAAAGTAATTGCATACCAATTCGACAAAGAGCCTTATGTTTTTGATACAGAGGAAAAAATAAAGATTCCTACAGGGATTAATGTACCGCCGACCGGAATTTACCTTTCTGAGCTGACGCACTTCATGGAGTGCATTCAGAAGGGAGAGTCCTCCCCTTATGTGACAGAGGAGCAGCTGCTGACCGTCGTTGAGATACTGGAAGCGATTACAAATAATAAAACGGTATGACAAGGAAGGGAGAGCACAAATGCTGCAGGTAGGGTTTGATATTGGCGGCACGAATATTAAGGTTGGTGTCGTCAATGAAAAAATGGAGATGGTATCGAGCCGAAGACTGCCATTTCCTACAGGCGAAAAATATACAAAGGTTGCAGATATTATGGAGAGCCTGGTTCGCGAAATGGCAGAGGAACTAAGGGTTTCTGTTTCTGAATTTCAATCAATCGGAATTGCAATCCCGGGGAGCTTAGATGCAAATTGTGAAATGATACGGGACGCCTACAATTTACATTTTCATAATGTACCTATGAAGAGGGTGATGGAGGAACGGTTTCCTAAAATACCTGTATTTTTGGGTAACGATGCAAATGTTGCCGCTTTAGCCGAGCTGCGCTGCGGAGCATTTCAAGGCTGTAAGACAGCCGTTTTAATGACGCTCGGCACTGGTGTGGGCGGTGGACTTATTTTAAACGGCAAGATGTTTAACGGCGGAACGGGAAACGGCATTGAACTCGGACATATGGTTTTGAAACAGGAAGGCGAAATCTGCTCCTGTGGAAACCGCGGGTGCGTCGAAGCGTACTGTGCGGCAACGTGGCTGGTGCGCCAGGGGCGAAAAGCCGTAGTGGAACATCCTCTTAGCCTGATTCATAAGCGCGCGGGCGGTGAAATGAAAAAGGTGACGGCTAAAATGGTTGTGGATTGTGCAAAAGTAGGCGATTATATCGCAAAAGATATTTTTCATTCCTATCTGGATTATTTGAGCTCGGCCATTGTCTCTATTTGCGTCCTGCTAGGGCCGGAGGTAATTGCTTTGGGAGGCGGAGTCAGCCTTGCCGGTGACTTTTTATACCGACCTCTCCGGAAGATGGTGAACGAAAAAAGCTTTTTTAAAGGAAAGAATCAAATCGTTCCTGCGCAGCTTGGAAACAATGCCGGAATTTTGGGTGCAGCTACCTTGCAGTGGAATGCGGAACAGTTATAACAGGAATCACACAAATTCCTTTAAATGGATTGAAAACGATTGAATAAAGAAAAGCGGTTGTGCTATAATTAGTTTAACTTTGATAGTAAATCAAGGGAATATATCCTAATAAGAGGAGGAGACAATATGAAGAAAGTTTTGAGCGTCGTTTTGATGGTTGTGCTGGTTTGCAGTACAATGCTGGTAGGTTGCGGCAACGATGCAAACAATGAAAATGGTGATGCGGCGAAAATGCACAAAATCGGTATTTTAGCGCCGGCTGTAACTCACGGCTGGGTAGCTGCGGTAGCTTACAATGCAGAACAGCGTTGCAAGGAATTGAGCGACCAGGTAGAGTACAAGTTATACACCAGCAACACGGCAGAAGAAATGACAACACAACTTGACGACTTATTGACTTGGGGTGTGGAAGCAATTGTTGCATTCCCGCAGTGGGAAGGAATGGAAGTTCCGATTCAGAATGCCATTGACAGCGGTGTTACAGTAGTAAACTTTGACATTGAAATCGCTGCAGATGGAGTATACCGCGTATCCGGAGACAACAAGGATATGGGTGTGCAGGGTGCAAACTACATCGTGGATAAGGTCGGCAAAGAAGGTACAGTTGCTGTGTTGAATGTTCCTTCCTCCGGTTCTGTATCTCAGCTGCGCGAAGAAGGATTCATTGAGACTTTATCAAAAATTGCACCGGATATGAAGACGGTTACTTATGCAACGAAGTTTACGCGTGAAGACGGTCTGAAAGACTTCGCGGATATTCTGGCAGCAAATAAAACCATTGATGCAGTTTATTCCATGGATGATGAAACTTCAATCGGCGTATTACAGGCAATCAAAGAAGCTGGTCGTACAGATATTAAGGTAGTTACCGGCGGCGGCGGGTGTCAGGAATACTTCAAGATGATGCCTGAAAACGAAGATATTTGGATTGAATCTGCTCTTTACAGTCCTGCAATGGTACGCGATGCGGTAGACATGGCACTGGACATTCTGAACGGCAAAGAAGTAGAAAAGGTAAAAATCATCCCTACTACTGTTGTTGACAGAGAAAACTATACTGAATTTTTGGATGAAAATTCTCCGTACTAATTTAGTATAAAAGATATAAAATACGTTTCATTTCAAGGCTATGGCCAATTTTGCCATAGCCTTTTCTTAAAGGATGTGACTTTCATGAAGCTGGAAATGCATAATATTGTTAAGGCTTTCGGCAGCAATCTGGTTTTGAAAGATGTGGATTTTTCACTGCAGGGCGGAGAAATATGCGCACTTTTGGGCGAAAACGGTGCCGGTAAATCAACGCTCATGAATATTTTAGGCGGGGTTTTGCCAAATGATTCGGGTGAGATTCTCATTGATGGGCAGAGAGTGCAATTTTTGAAACCGGCAGATTCAATACATGCAGGGATTGGTTTTATTCATCAGGAATTAAACCTCATTAATGATTTAATGATTTACGAAAATATGTTTATCGGGTGTGAGCTCAAGACGAAAAGAGGGCTTTTGGACGCGCAGCGTATGTGTAGAGCGACAGAAGAGGTATTTGAGCGAATGAACATCACGTTAGATCCGAAAGCAATGGTTCGGGACTTAGATGCTTCTTACAAGCAAATTGTAGAAATTGCTCGGGCGCTTATGATGAATGCTTCTCTTATCATTATGGATGAACCGACGACTTCCTTAACGGATCCGGAGATTGAACGTGTATTTGACATGATGCGGAATCTGCAAAACCAGGGAGTCGGTATCATATTTATTTCGCATAAATTGAAGGAAGTAATGGAAATCTGCACAAGATACACAGTGCTTCGCGACGGAAATATGGTCGCATTTGGTGATGTAAAGGATACCACAATTGATGAACTGGCAAAACATATGGTAGGCCATGAGGTTCGTACAGAATCGTTACAGCGTGAAAAAAAGACCGGGCAAGAGGTATTGCGTGTAGAAAAACTTAGTTGCGACACACAGTATCAAAACGTGTCTTTTTCGGTTAAGCAGGGAGAAGTACTGGGTATTACCGGACTTCTGGGCGATGGACGAAGTGAATTATTCCATACGATATTTGGGTTTTCAAATAAAAAATACACCGGTGAAATTTTCATTGAAGAAAAACCGGTTAAGGTAAAAACAACAATGCAGGCATTGAAGCTGGGCATTGGCTATGTACCGAGAAATCGGAAAGAAAATGGAATCATTAGAGATATGAATATTCTTGAAAACGGGTCGATTGTTACATGGCCTCGTTTGTTACAACTTGGTTTCATCAACCGTGTGAAACAAAAAGAAGAGTTTTACACACAGGTTGAAAGGCTGAGAATAAAAATGGGCTCTGCCTGTGATTTAATTGGAAGTCTCTCAGGGGGAAATCAGCAAAAAGTGGTGCTGGCAAAATGGCTGAGTGCAAATCCTAAGGTGCTGATTTTAGATAATCCGACACAAGGTGTTGACGTGGGAGCGAAAGAAGAGATCTATGATATTATTTTAAAGCTGGCGGATTTAGGAGTTGCAGTCATCGTCCTTTCCAGTGAAGCACATGAAATTATCCGCACCTGCGACAGGACCTTAGTCATGTACCACGGACAAATAATGGGCGAATTGGTAGGGCAGCAAATGAATGAACAGGACATTATGCGTTTGGCAACAGGGGGGCATTTAGATGAAACAGGAGGCAAAGATAATGAATGAAGCGGCGAAGCACGAGAAAAAAAGCGTACTGCTGCAATTAAAGCATCTTTGGATGACACAACCGATTTTTAGTACTGGAATTGCATTGCTGATTATGGTATTTTTGCAGACTTTGGCCCTGGGTTTTGACTACCCATCCTTTGGAGACTGGTTTTACGCATGGTTTCAGAATTGGCTGAATATCCTTCGTAATAATGCCGGAATTGGAATCATTGCACTGGGGATGACCTTTGTCATTATCTCAGGCGGTATTGATTTGGCAGTAGGCTCTACACTGGTTGGAATCGGAGCTGTGATGATGGTGCTGATTGATTCTGGCCCAAATGGAATTTTATTAAATTTGGGAATTACCGGAGCGCCGGCTTACCTGATAGGAATTATCTTGAGCATGATTTTTGGTGTCGCTTTGGGAGAGGCCACAGGTCTTTTCATTACAAAGGGAAAAATCCCGCCATTTATAGCGACCTTGGGAACGATGAAGATTATTCGCAGTGTAACACAGCATTTTATGCAGGGCTATACACCGACCGTACCTAGGAGCTTTTTGCAAATTGCAAGCTTTCGAATCGGCGGGCAGCTCATTATGCCGATTCTTTACTGGATTGCCATCGCATTCATTTTATATATGGTTTCGAAAAGAACAACATTTGGACGCTATGTATTTGCGATTGGGTCAAACGAAAGAACAACAAGGCTGTCAGGGGTAAATGTAAACAGAGTAAAGCGTCAGGTATATGCGTTGATGGGTCTTCTTGTAGGAGTTGCCGCAGTCATTCAGGTGGCACGTATTGGATCAATGGATTATGCGAATGCAGGAAGCGGATATGAATTAGATGCGATTGCTGCGGTTATCGTTGGAGGTACCAGCATGTCCGGTGGAAGAGGTTCCATTGGCGGCACTGTGCTAGGGATGCTTATTATAGCCGTTATGAATAATTTATTGAATCTGCTTGGTGTTCCGCCGTTTCTCCGAGAGGCATTCAAAGGCGGGATTGTGATTGCCGCAGTACTGCTGCAGCGGAAAGAGGAATGAAGAAGTCAGAGTGATTAAAAAAGAATCATTTCTAATAAAAAAGAGGTAAAGTGTATCGCCTTACCTCTTTTGTGTTGTGTTAAAGTCCTTTTTTCTGTTTTATAAATTCGAAGAGGAATGCAACCGTTGCATCAATGCCAAGCGTACTGCTGTTAATACAAAGATCGTAACGATTGATTTGACCCCATTTTTCACCAGCATAATAGCCGTAATAAGCAGCGCGGCGGCGGTCTGTCTTTTTCATAAATTCCTGCGCGCCTTCGGAAGGGATTCCGTAGGAAGTGATGACCCGTTCAAGCTTATCTTCTTGGTTTGCATGTATGAAAAAATGAACCGCGTTCTCTTCTTTTTCTAAAAGATAGTCTGCGCACCTTCCGACAATGACACAGGAGCCTTCCTGCACAATTTTTTGTATGGTTTTTGACTGCAGCAGAAAGAGGCGGTCGTTCATCGGTAGGTCGTTCAAGGTTGGTGTGTGGCTGCCAAATGTGCCAATATTAAAAGCTAAGGAAGTCCAAAACGGATTAGACGGCTTTTCATCTGCGTTTTCAAATAAATCGGCGTCAATCCCGCTTTCTTCTGCGGCGCGTGTAATCAATTCTTTATCGTAGAATGGGACGTTTAAGCGTTCTGCCAGCTGTTTTCCAATTTCACGGCCGCCGCTTCCGTACTCTCGAGCAATGGTTACGATGATTTTATCATTCATATGGTTTTCCTCCTGTTTTTTTATAAAGTTATAAAATCAAAAGAATGATTCATAATAGTAGTGTACTCTTTCTTCAATTCATTTCCAGAAAAACAAATTGAAGCTGGTTATATAGATTGATTTTTCTTCTTTATTATAACATAAACTGCGGATACAGAAAGAAAACAACAAAAAAATTAAAAAATATTTTGTAAAGCTATTGACAATATAATACGGCGATGGTAAATTTATATCAGAGTTAGCACTCACTCAAACAGAGTGCTAACAATATGGAAAATATATTTGAAATGCGGTGAGTGAAGATGGATTTAAGCGAAAGAAAATTGAAAATATTACAGGCTATCGTCGGAGATTTCATTCGCTCTGCAGAGCCGATTGGCTCCCGTACACTTTCGAAAAAATACGATATGGGAATCAGCCCGGCGACGATACGCAATGAGATGTCAGATTTAGAGGAAATGGGATATTTGACCCATCCCCATACATCGGCAGGCCGTGTGCCGTCGGCGAAAGCATACCGTTTGTATGTAAACCAGCTGATGAACGACTATGAGCTTCCGGAAAATGAAAAACTTGTAATTTCACAGAAGCTGACAGCAAATATTACGGAGCTGGACCGAACGATTGAGCATGCAGCAGCCTTGCTTTCCGAGCTGACAAACTTGACCTCGTTTGCAATTAGCCCGAAGCAGGATGCCGACCATCTGAAATACATCAACCTTTTACCGGTGGATGAAACGACTGTGGTTTTGATGATTGTTGCAGAAAGCGGAAAAGTTTCGAATACCGCATTGAAGATAAAGGTACCTTATACCGAAGAGAATTTGATTTTACTTTCTAAGGTTATGACACACAATTATAAGGGGCGGGCATTAAGTGACATCCTCACCCTTGATATCATAAAATCGTTTGAAAAGGATTTGCAAGCTCTTTCAAAGCTGGCAGAGAGCATTATGCCGGACTTTATGTCAACATTGGAAAATATGTTGAATGTAGATTTATATTTAGAGGGACTTACAAATATTTTTTCAATACCGGAGTACAATGACATTGAAAAAGCAAAGGTGTTTTTACAAATGCTCCATCAAAAGCAGCATTTTACCGAGGTTCTTGTCAACCGCGACAATGGAATGGTAATTACCATCGGTGATGAAAACAGTGATGAAATTATGAATGATTGCAGCCTGATTACGGCAGATTACCGGATTAACGGAAAGCTGGTGGGTAAGTTGGGGGTAATCGGACCTACAAGAATGAGATATGATGAAGTGACTTCTGTTATAAAATATATGACAGAAAATATCAGTAAAGCATTTCAATTAGAGGGAGGAGAAGATGAGGATGAAACATGATCAGGAAGAAGTGAAGGAGCAGGGCACCCCAAAAGAGGAGGGGGCGGAGGAAACCCAAAAAGAGAGAGAAGAAGACACAGAGAACACGAAGCAGGAAGCCGGAGAAGAAAGACAGGAAAATGAAGCGGCAGCTGAGTCTGAAAAGAAAGAAGATGATGGGGACCTCCAGACACGTTATTTGCGTCTCGCGGCAGATTTTCAGAATTATAAACGCAGAGTCGAAAAAGAAAAAAGTGACATTTATGCATATGCCAACGAGAACATCGTGACAGAATTGCTTGATGTAATAGATAATTTTGAACGGGCCATTGCGCACGGTGAGGATTGCAAAGATCCGAAAATGCTGGAAGGCATGGCTATGATTTTCAAACAGTTTAAGGGGGTACTTGAAAAAAGTAATCTAAAGGAAATAGAAGCACTTGGTGAGGAATTTGATCCCAATTACCACCATGCGGTGATGACCGAAAATTCAGTTGAATACGAAAGCGGAAAGGTATCCGCTGTTTTGCAAAAGGGGTATTTACTGAATGGAAAAGTAATTCGGCCGTCTATGGTAAAAGTTGCTGAATAAAAAGAACTTAAAAATGTGTAGAAGTGAAAAATAAGTAGAATAAAGCAAAGAGAAAAGGAGATGTTTATTATGGGTAAAGTAATCGGTATAGACTTAGGTACAACAAATTCGTGCGTTGCAGTATTGGAAGGCGGAGAGCCAACCGTTATCACGAATGCAGAAGGAAACAGAACAACACCATCAGTAGTTGGTTTCGCAAAAAATGGGGAACGCTTAGTTGGTGAAACAGCAAAGAGACAGGCAATCACGAACCCTGACAGAACCATCGCGTCGATTAAAAGACACATGGGTACTGAGCACAAGGTTGAAATTGACGGAAAAGGATATACTCCTCAGGATATTTCTGCTATGATTTTATCAAAATTAAAAGCAGATGCAGAAAGCTATTTGGGAGAGAAAGTAACAGAAGCAGTAATCACGGTACCTGCATACTTTACAGACAGCCAAAAACAGGCAACTAAGGATGCTGGAAAGATTGCTGGCTTAGAGGTAAAGCGAATTATCAATGAACCGACTGCAGCAGCACTTGCGTATGGTTTAGATAAAGATACAGAACACCACAAGGTTTTGGTTTATGACTTGGGAGGCGGTACTTTCGACGTGTCTATCTTAGAATTAGGCGATGGCGTTTTCGAAGTGCTTGCGACAAACGGTGATACAAAACTGGGCGGCGATGATTTTGATAATGTGGTTATGAATTTCATTGCAGATAGCTTTGCAAAGGAAAACGGGATTGATTTAAGAAAAGATAAGATGGCACTGCAAAGATTAAAGGAAGCAGCAGAGAAGGCGAAGAAAGAGCTGTCTTCTTCACAGACAACAAATATTAATCTTCCGTTTATTACAGTCAATGCAGACGGTCCGCTTCACTTAAATATGGATATTACCAGAGCAAAATTCGATCAGCTCACTGCAGATTTGGTCAATAGAACCATTGAGCCAATGCAGAAAGCAATGAAGGATGCCGGAGTCACGATGTCTGATTTGGAAAGGGTGATTTTGGTAGGTGGTTCTACAAGAATCCCGGCAGTACAGGACGCAGTGAAAAAGGTAACTGGAAAAGATCCATTCAAGGGAATCAATCCAGATGAATGTGTTGCTGTAGGCGCTTCCGTACAGGCAGGCGTTCTGACTGGTGAAGTAAAAGACGTGTTGCTTTTGGATGTAACACCGCTGTCCTTATCCATTGAGACTTTAGGTGGTGTAGCTACAAAATTAATCGAAAGAAATACAACAATTCCAACAAAGAAGAGCCAGGTTTTCTCAACCGCAGCAGACAATCAGACCGCAGTAGATATCCATGTATTGCAGGGTGAAAGAGAAATGGCCGGAGACAACATTACGCTAGGACGCTTCCAGCTTTCCGGAATTCCTGCGGCACCTCGTGGCATTCCGCAGATTGAAGTTACCTTTGACATCGATGCGAATGGCATTGTAAACGTAAGTGCAAAGGATATGGGAACCGGTAAAGAACAGCGTATTACAATTAGTTCTTCCAGCAAGCTTTCAGACGATGAAATTAAACAGAAGGTTCAAGAAGCAGAGAAGTATGCAGAAGAAGATAAGCAAAAGAAAGAACAAATTGAATCAAGAAACCGTGCTGAGACCTTGATTTATGAGACTGAAAAGAGCGTCGGCGAGCTGGGTGATAAGGTATCCGAAGAAGAAAAGGCAAAGATCAATGAAGCGAAGGATGCATTATCCAAGGCTCTTGAAGGAAATAATGTGGAAGAAATTAAAGCAAAGACAGAAGCGCTGACAAATGAATTCCATGCAATTTCTACAAAGCTGTACCAGCAGGCGCAGGCAGCAGGCGGAGCAGCTGGCTTTGATCCAAATGCAGCGGGCGGTGGATTTGACCCGAATGCGGCGGCAGGTGGAAAGCAGGAAGGCCCTGCCGGAGACAATGTTGTTGATGCCGATTACGAAGTTGTGGATGACAACAAATAAATTTTACAGGGAAATTACGGGCACTTCTCTTGACGAGAAGTGCTTTACCCTTTAAACTAAATAAGTTATCACGATGAGACGGGGGATATGATATAATGGCAGACAAAAGAGACTACTACGAAGTCCTCGGAATAAAAAAGGGGGCTACGGAAGCAGAAATAAAATCTGCATTTCGTAAGAAAGCGATGGAGTTCCACCCAGACCGGAACCCAGACGATAAAGTAGCAGAAGAAAAATTTAAGGAAGTAAATGAAGCATACGGGATACTTTCCGACCCTCAAAAGAAGGATAAATACGATCGCTTTGGGTTTGCCGGCGTGGATCCAAGTGCTGGATTCGGCGGAGGCTCCGGCGGGTTTTCCGGATTTGGCGGTTTTGAAGATATATTCGGTGATTTATTCGGCGGCGCGTTTGGGGGAGGATTTTCCCAGGCGAGAAGAAATGGACCGAGAAAAGGGCAGGATTTGCAAAAGCAAATGCAGATTACCTTTGAAGAGGCAGCATTCGGCGTCAAGAAGCAGGTGCAGCTGAATAAATATGTTGCATGCGAAGAATGCGGCGGAAGCGGTGCTGAGAAAGGGACTTCAAAAGTAACTTGTCCGAACTGTAACGGCTCCGGTCAGGTGCGTACGGTGCAGAATACACCATTTGGACAATTTGCCAGCTCACATTCCTGTGAGCGATGCGGCGGAAGCGGACAGATTACGGAGAAGCCTTGTCATTCCTGCAACGGAAGCGGTAAGATTCGTAAAACGGTCACGATTTCCGTGGATATTCCGGCAGGCGTAGATACGGACAGCGTAATTCCAATCAGAGGGCAGGGTGAACCGGGTACAAACGGCGGACCGAACGGAGATTTATATTTAGTCATCGCAGTTTCCCCTCACAAGCTGTTTAAACGCAAGGCCAACGATTTGTGGCTGGATATGCCGATTACCTTTACGCAGGCTGCGTTGGGCGCGGAGATTATCGTTCCGACGCTTTCAGATAAGGTATCATATAAGATACCCGCAGGGACACAGCCGGATACCGTATTTCGTTTGAAGGGGAAGGGAATTAAGAGCCTTCGTTCAGGGAAAAACGGTGATTTGTATGTAAAGATTATTCTTGAGGTTCCGACAAAGCTGAGTGCGAAGCAGAAGAAGATGATTGGAGAATTTGGAGAATCATTGAGCCATGATGGTTATGCAAAACGAAAAAGCTTTTCGGAGACAATGAAAGAATTATTTAAATCTTGAAGGTTGGAAAAATAAGCAGCATTTCTTGTCCGTTCCTGGGCTTTACAGAAGCGGACGAAGAGGCTGCTTTTCTTTAATGTCATTTGAATTTGCAGGAAAGCTGTGATCGAAAATTCCGGAGGGGAGAAAAAAGTGAATTATTTTGAAGTAAGGCTTTATACGAATCATGCAGGACTAGAAGCGGTGGGAAATCGATTGATTTCTATGGGTATTACAGATTTTGTAACAGAGGACCCGGAAGATCTCAAAGATTTTTTGGACAAGAAAAATTCTTACGACTGGGATTATGTAGATGAAAGCGTACTGAGTCTTTCAGAGACGGAGCCCAATTTGACCTTTTATCTGGAGTATTCAGAAAGTGGAAGGGAGACGCTTGGTATTTTTCAGAATGCCTTACAAGATTTAAAAAATACATCAGAAGAAACTGGTGAAGAATATGGGCGGCTCGCACTGACGGTGCAGGAGGTTTGCGATGAAGACTGGCGCGATAAGTGGAAGGAATACTTTAAGCCGGCGCGTATCACAGAGCGCTTTGTTGTAAAACCGACATGGGAGCCGTATGAGAAACAAGAAGATACCGACCTTGTCATTGAAATTGACCCGGGGATGGCATTTGGAACCGGAACGCATCCGACGACGTCACTGTGTATTCGATTGCTTGAAAAATATAGCGCTTCTTCCGATGAGGTGGTTTTAGACGTTGGCTGTGGTTCGGGTATTTTGTCGATTGCAGCGGCACTGCTTGGAATGAAAACCGTAAAGGGCGTTGAAATTGACCCGATTGCGGTAGATGTAGCAAGAGAAAATGTGCAGGTGAATCACTTAGAGCAGCAAATCGAAGTGTTTCAAGGCGATTTGACAAAAGGATTAAATTTAAAAGCGGATATTGTGCTTGCAAACCTCATGGCAGATTTGGTGATGATGCTTTCGAAAGACGTAACAAAGCACTTAAACGAAAGCGGCCTTTATATCTCTTCGGGAATCTTGATTGAGAAGAAAGAAACTGTGGCTGCTGTGATTAAGGATTGTGGATTTGAAATCGTTGAAATTGCAGAAGAAGGCGAATGGTGCGCAATTGCAGCAAGGAAAGTCGGATAAAAGTTTGATTTGTAAGCAAAGGAGTAGATGATGAGCCGATTTTTTGTAGATAAGAGTGCGGTAAAAGAGCATTTTATTGAAATAACCAATCCGAGTGATATCAAGCATATCAGGAAAGTACTCAGGCTAGGAATCGGTGACTTCATTGATGTATCTGATTCTTTAGAATATGAATATAAAGTGAAATTAGATGAAATCAGTGATGAGCGAATTTTGGGAGAAATCCATGATAAGCAAAATTTCAGTAAGGAGCCGACGATTCAAGTAAGCTTATACCAGGGCATTCCGAAACAGGCAAAGATGGAAACCATTATCCAAAAATCAGTTGAGCTGGGGGTTTCTCGCATTATTCCTGTGTTTATGAAGCGCACTGTGGTTACAGAAAAAGGAAACTTTAAGAATAAATTAGCTCGATGGCAGAAAATCTCAGATGAAGCGGTGAAGCAGTGTAAGCGGGGGATTATACCGCAGATTGAAGAACCGCTTTACACGAAAGAGGTATATGAACGGATCCAAAAAGAGCATGACCTTGTCCTCTTTCTCTATGAAAATGAAGAGAAAACAACAATAAAGCAAGTGCTTCGAAAAGCCGCAGAAGAAAAAAGGGAGCAGAACCGTGACTTAAAAAGGATTGCACTGCTCATCGGACCGGAAGGTGGCTTTTCAGAGGAAGAAGCCTGCGCCTTTCAAGAAATCGGCGCAAGCTGTGCTACCCTTGGGAAAACCATTTTACGCACCGAAACTGCCGGAATTGCGGCACTTGCGATGGTGATGTACGAATTGGAGCTGTAATTTTAAAATTGTTTTCTTTATTTTATTCAATCGCGTGTTTTTTAAAGAAATCCGTACTGGAGTAGTTTGGATCGCGCAAGAAGCGGCCTAGACGGTATAGCTCCTCCGGGTTTCTTTCTTTTATGGAAATATGATTGATTCTTTCTTCACAAATCAATGTGGCTTCAAATCCGAAATTTTTTAAAAACTCTTCCGAATTTTTATTGTAAAAGCCAAAGGGGTAGGTGAAGGTATTCGGTTTTATTCCGGTCATTTCTTCAATCCGTTTTTGCAGGTATCCGATATCAGAATCGAGTGCAACCCCATATGCTTCAACCGATTCTCCGCCTTTTTGAAGAGAGCCCCTTCGTCCGGAATCGTAAGTATGCATGTTGTAGGTGTGATTTTGAATTTCTACGTTGCCGGATTTCACCATTTCATTAATCTGCTCCCATGTGATATGTGTGTAATTTGGATGGACGATTCCGCTTTCGCTGTATTCATCTGTGTAGCGTCCGATGATAGAGATAACAGCTTTCATATCGTATTTCTTCAAGGCAGAAAAACCATATAGATAGTTGTTGTAATAGCCGTCATCAAAGGTGAGAATAATCGGTTTTTCGGGGAAGGGTTTTCCGTTTTTGACACATTGAATCAAATCCGATACGAACATTGTCGTATAACCCTTTTCTTTGAGATAGGCCAAGTCGGATTCAAAGAGGGAAGGATCAATCATAAACTTGTTCTGAATTGACTTGTCTTTGACCAGTCCGTGATACATGATAATCGGAACGGGGATTTTATCTTCCGGGACACTTGGCTGGCTTGATACGGAGGTTGCTTCTTCTTTCCGCTTCGGGTCTGAATTTTCTTTTTTCTTTTCTGCAGTATCCAGTTCGTAAAAGTCATACTTTCTTGTAACTTCCTTTGAATTCTCAACTCTTACTACATCTGCACGGTGGTTTGACAGGAGGCGGGTAATGTCGTAAAGATCCACCCATATTTGATTCGGGCTGTCTTTCTTATCTTCATCAAAAATTAATTGCAGACCGTAGTGAAGATGGGGCGTGTCAATATTGTTTGTATTTTCCTTTCGGCTATAGCCGGTCTGCCCTGAATAACCGATGACATCTCCTGCAGTGACCGCTTTCCCGATATAGAGACTGGAGGCGTAGGGGCGATTTTTTTGGAGGTGTGCATAGTAATAATACCGGGCTCCGTCAAAGCTCCGAAGGCCGATGCGCCATCCGCCGTACTGGTTCCAACCCATGGCTTCGACAATGCCGCTTTCGACAGCAACAATCGGGGTGCCGGTACTGACCATTAAATCATGCCCTAAGTGACGCCTTGCATATCCGTAAGTTCTTCCGTTTCCAAAATCATCAAAGTCACTGTAATAATAACCGGCTGCAATCGGTGAAAAAGCTTTCAGACCGTATTTTTTTTGCCAGACCATTTCAGCCTCGTCTGTATTTTCGCTTGTAGCCTCGTTTGTTTCTTTCGTTTTAGGGAGCTTTACTTTATATTCGCCAAGAAATCCGCCCAAAACAGCGGTATATGCCTTGTAGTAGTATTGATAGAGATCTGGATTTGTTTTTTTTGCGAGGTGCTCCGTGTATTCGCCTTGATTGAGCTGTGATGCCAGCTGGTCCATATCAGCCGCTTTATATTGTTTGAAATTTCCCCCATATTTTGCAGCAAGGTAGGCTAAAACCTCAATCCAGTCGATATGGGTTTCCGATTCGTAAGTCTGGATGTCCAACTGCATTGCCTTTTCCATGACGTTGTAAGGAACGTTGAAATCGACCCATTTAATCGGTTCTTTTTTCTGCGGCGAAAGCACAGGGATACCGAAGGGAAGAATGGATATGCTGCATAAGGACAAAAGTATAAGAAAAAGAAGCGGCAGTAAAACCTTCCTTTTGATTGAGCCTTGTTTTCTTCTCTGTTGCAAAGCGTTACCTCCGTAATTGATACTTTATGTAAAAACATATGCAAAATAAGTTGATTTCATGTATAATAGACGAGGTAAAGGAGGAAGGTATATGACACTTTTAGATAAAATGACGGATTTTAGCCGGAGCGCAATGAAAAAGTCCGAGGAAGTAATGGAAACAGCAAAAATAAATTTAAAAATCAGCCAGAAGAAATCCATCATGAAGGAGTTTCAGATTGAAATAGGGGAAAAGGTGTATGCGCTGTATAAAGCGGGAGGAGAACTGGCACCGGACCTTGCTCTGCTTTGTGAAAAAATCAAGGCAGAAGAGGAAGAAATGAAAGAATTGCAAAAATCCCTTGAAAATGAAGCATAAAAAATGAAGTGTAAAATAGCGATAGTCCATTTTACAGATAAGTTTTTTAAAATAGAAACAGCCTTTTGAGTTAAGGAATCTTATCTCAGAAGACTGTTATTTTTTAGGGATAGTTTCTTACTTACTGATTCACTCTGACGTATATCTGATACGTCGTTCCGTCAAGCTCTCCTTTGATGATAGCTAAGCCTTTCTTTACCGCGGTAACCTTACCGTCGGCAGAGACAGAAGCAATGCTTTCATCCATCGAGCTCCATGTGACTGAACTGGGGTCCTCTGCTAGATATAGCTTTGCGGACTCAGCAGCTTTTAAATGAACCGCCAGACGTAATTCATCCGCAATCCCTGCGACTACCTTGACAGGAATGTATTCCTTAAAGCTGCCGTCTGCATTTTGCGCATAGATGTTAGCAGTTCCTTCTGCGATTGCGGTAACTTTGCCATTTTCGTCAACCGTAGCAACCGCCTCGTTTGTGGAACTCCAAGTGAAGTTTTTGTTGTTGCCTAAATCGTAAGACGTGCTGAGTTGTACTGCTTCCCCAATGTTTAGTAATACCGACAGTAAAGGAGAAGTTGTTTCTGCACTGCCGACTTCTAGGGATTCTACGATTGCTGAATAATTATTATCATCTCTCCCACCAATCGCATAAATTTTATTTCCGACGGTAGAAGACATCAAACCATATCTTGCAGTAACCAGAGGTTTTTCCGTAGACCAAGTGTCTGTTTGTGTATCGTAAATTTCTACGGTGTCGTATGTTTTTAAACTTGAATCCCCTCCTCTTCCACCAATGACATAAATTTTATTTCCTATTACAGAGGAGGTTAAATCAAATCTTCCAGTAGGCATAGAGTGACCGGTAGACCAGGTATTAGTTTGAGTATTATAAATCCTCAAAGTATTAAAATAAGTAGTTAAATTTGCTCCACCAATGACATAAATCCTATTTCCTATTGCGGAGGAGGTTACACTAGATGTTACGGCAGGAAGAGATTCCCCCGTAGACCAGGTATCAGTTTTAGTATCATAAATTTCTACATCAGCTATTGTTTTATTTGAGCTATTACGTCCGCCAATTGCATAGATTTTATCCCCCACTACGGAAGAGGTTAACTCATATCTTGCAGTTATCATAGCTTTGCCAGTAGACCAAGTATCGGTTTTGGTATCATAAATCTCCAAGGTACTAAGACCGCGACTATTGAATCCACCAATTGCATAAATTTTATCTCCGACTGCAGAACAAGTTAAGTGATATCTTTTAGTCGGCATGGATTTGCCTGTAGACCAAGTGTCTGATTGAGGATTATAAATTTCTACGGTGCTAAGTGGTTTTTCTTCGCTGCTTTCGTATCCGCCAAACACATAGATTTTATCTCCTACAGTGCAAGCACTTCCATCAGCTCTTTCTGTAGGCATGGGTGTTTCTTCCTTCCATGTGGCTTCTTCTGTTGCCCAGGCGCTGATGGTTGTCAATCCAAATAGCAGACACACTGTCATAAAAATTGCTAAAAATCGTTTCATAGTATTCCTTCTTTCTTTGCTATATTCATATCAATTGTTTCATGTTACGAATCGAATTACAATTCTGTTTTTTTGTATTTTTCAATTATATAATTAAAGTTTAGAATTTAATGAAAGAAATAGAACATTACCAGTAAGCGGTCAGAAGGTAGGAGTTCTTTTTGAGCATTCCTGCTTGCGGCGACCGCTTAATAGAAAAAGTTGAAAATTCAGTTCAGATACGATATGATAAATGAAGCATATAATGGAGGATAGTTACTTGAGTGAGAATAAAGAAAAAACAAATGAAATTGAAATAAATGCGGCTTGGTCGGATGCGGCAAAAGCATCGGTGAGAAGGCGTGGAAGAAAGCTTATGATTGGCATAAAAACGCTGGGATGCAAGGTGAATCAATATGAGTCACAAGGCTTAAAGGAAAAATTTGAAACGCTTGGATACGAAATCGTGGAGGATACCGAGTTTGCAGATGTATATGTCATCAATACCTGTACCGTTACGGGGCTTGCAGACCGAAAGTCACGCCAATACATCCGGAGGGTGAAGAGAATCAACCCGGACTGTGTCACCGCAGTAATCGGCTGTTATGCGCAGGTCAGTCCGGAGGAAGCCGCAGCAATTTCCGGCGTGGATATTGTAGCCGGAACGAATGAAAAAAACAACCTGCCGTTTTTTGTGGAGGAAGCACTGGAAGGAAAGCACGATGCACCGCTCTACCACGTTCGGGATTACCGTGAGTTGTGTGAATACGATGAAGCAGGCAGCATTACCGCGATGGAATCTCGCACACGGGCCTTCATTAAAATTCAGGAAGGCTGCAACCGCTACTGCTCCTATTGTGTGATTCCCTACGCGAGAGGTGCCGTACGAAGCCGTGCGAAGAATGAAGTCATAGCAGAAGCAAAAAAATTACTGGAGCAAGGGTTTAAAGAACTGGTGCTCACAGGGATTAATACTGCACTGTATGGAAATGAACCGGGATTTGCTTCGGAGGAAGAATTTGTTACGGAGGAAAGCGGACTGCAAAGAAAAGTATATGGTGTTGAAATCATTGTAAGAGCGCTGAATGCCCTGCCCGGGGAGTTTCGAATCCGTCTCAGCTCCTTAGAGCCTACCGTAGTCAACGCGGAGTATGTAACGCACTTATTGCAGTATGATAAGCTTTGCCATCACTTCCATTTATCCATGCAGAGCGGGAGCAATGAGGTGCTTTCCAAAATGAATCGCAACTACAGCCGCGAAGAATATTATGATTTGGTAAGCGCACTGCGGAAAGCAGATTCCGGATTTGGACTTTCTACCGATATCATCGTAGGTTTTCCGGGAGAAACGGAAGCTGATTTCCGGGAAAGCGCAGAGATGATTGAAAAAGCTGGATTTTGCAAGGTCCACATTTTTAAATATTCGAAGCGTCCGATGACGAAAGCGGCGCAGATGAAGGGGCATTTGCCGCCGGAGCTAAAAACCAAACGCAGTAACGAATTGATAAAGATTGGAGAAGCCGCAGCCCGTGCATTCTTTACTTCTTTGATCGGAAGCGAGCGGGTGGTCTTGTTTGAAGAATACGATGAGAAAACGAGATGCTACAGAGGGCACAGCGATAATTTTATAGAGGTATTCTGTGAAAGCGATAAGGATATTTCAAACACCTTTGCCAAGGTAAAACTGAACGGCCTTTACCAGTCCGGAATGCTTGGAATTTTAACGGAAAGTTCTCATTGAAATGCGGTTGACTTTTTTTAATACTGTGTTATGATAGGGAACAGAGTCAAAACCTAGTTTAAAGAGATTTGATTGAATATGTAAAAAAGAGGAGATGAAAGAGGATATGTCGGATTGTATTTTTTGCAAAATTGCAAAGAAAGAAATTCCGTCAAATATGGTATATGAGGATGATGTGATTGCGGTATTTCATGATTTGGAGCCACAGGCGCCAGTTCATGTCCTGTTAGTGCCAAAGAAACACATTGCATCGCTCGATGCCGCAGAATTTGAAGATATGGAAGCGCTGGGATGGCTGTTGAATAAGGTGAAAGATGTGGCCAAGCTTTTAAATCTTGAAAACGGATACCGACTCGTTTGCAATTGTGGAGAAGACGGATTGCAGACAGTACCGCATTTGCATTTTCACCTTTTGGGGAAACGCAAAATGACTTGGCCCCCGGGCTGAGGCTGAATTCTTATCAAGTATTCAAAATAGGAAATCTTTCTATAAAAAGAACTTGATTCTTTCCATAAAAAAATGTATAATATTCATGTTATAGACTGACCCGTTTGGATAAGCATCTATGTGATTTCAGGATATGGAGGGAGGGGAATGAATATATGGCACAAGTAGTTGTAAGAGAAAACGAAAGCTTGGAAAGCGCATTAAAGAGATTTAAGCGGTCTTGCGCAAGAGACGGAGTTATGTCCGAACTGCGTAAAAGAGAGCATTATGAAAAGCCAAGTGTAAAGAGAAAGAAAAAGTCAGAAGCCGCAAGGAAAAAGGCGAAAAAGTTCTAACACAAAAGAGGTGTAGACTATGTCTATAAAAGATCAATTATCAATTGACTTCAAGGAGTCTATGAAGGCTCGCGATGAAGTGCGAAAAAATACTATAAATTTAGCTCGTGCTGCAGTAAAGCAGTATGAAGTTGACAATCGGAAAGAACTTGACAATCAAGGCATCATTGAAATCTTGACAAAGCAAGTAAAAATGAGAAAAGATGCCCTCTCTGATTTTGAAAAAGCGGGAAGAACGGATTTAGCGGAGTCTTATAACAAAGAAATCAAGATTTTAATGGAATACTTACCGGCACAGCTGACCGAATCGGAAATTTCCGAAATTGTGAGGCTGACAGCAGCCGATTTAAACATCGAGGGTGGAAAACAAAACTTCGGTAAACTAATCGGAGCAGTGATGAGTAAGGTCAAGGGAAGAGCCGATGGCGGCGACGTTAAAAAACAAATTGAGGATTTTCTGAAATAGAAATCGTTATGACATAGAAGAAATAGAAATAACCTGATGGTGACATCAGGTTATTTTTTTTTATTGCGCTTCATAAAATACTAGGAAGGAAGGGGGCCGCAGTTATGGGGTTTCAGGAAGAGCTTTTATTTGATTTTAGCTTGCGTATGCCGCGGATTCTAATCAGCGGACGGACCGCAGTGGTTGATAATGTAAAAAAAATTGTGATGGTCGGCAATGGTGAAATTATTGTTGACTGCGGCAGTCGGCATCTGGCGCTATACGGAAGTGAACTGGTTGTGGAACAGCTGGAGGAAGAGCGGATGTTGGTAAGCGGAAATCTTACTTCCGTTGAATTTTATGGGGAGAAAAAAGAATGAAAAACAAAGGAAGCTTTTTTGCCTATACAAAGGTGATTCGGGTGGAAGGGTTTGAACAGCAAAAGCTGCTTTCTCAGTGCCTGAAAAAAAAGGTTGTATTGCGCAGGGTTCGCTTTGAGAATGATTTGTCCATGACGATGGAACTTCGCAATGAAGATTGGGATACCTTTCTGGGAATTGTAAAACGACGTTACCGCGTGACGATTTTGCGCGAAAATGGATATAAACCCTTCATTTTGAGAGCTTTGCAAAGAAAGAGCACGCTGGTGGGGGTTCTTTTATTTCTATCGATTTTAATTTATCAGGCAAGCTTTATTTCAGAAATCCGCGTTCAGGGTTATGAACGCATTGAGGAAGCGACAATACGTCAGGCCCTTAAAGAAGTCGGATTTTATGAGGGATGCAAAAAAAATGTCGATATCAATGAAATAAAAACACAAATGTTTCAAAAATTAGATAATATCTCTTGGATTGGGATAAAATATAATGGAAGCATGGCAGAAGTTACAATTGTAGAAGGAACAAGAGAAATTCAGCCGATTGATGCAAGCACGCCGGTGCATATCGCGGCCGCAAAGGACGGCTATATTGAAAAGGTAATCGCACGAGAGGGAATCGTTCAAACACAAAAAGGAGCCTTTGTAAAAAAAGGAGACATTGTAATCAGCGGTGAACTTCCTATTGTAGATAAAGCCTATGCAAACCGTTCGGAGGAAGAATTAATCCGCTATGTCCATGCAAACGGTGAAGTAAAAGCGAGAATCTTGTATCGATTTCCTTGCTACCAAGAGAAATATTCCTTGATAAAAAAGAAAACAGGAAAAGAATTTTATGGTGTTTCTATAAACTTTGGCACCTTTCATTTTGACACGACAAAATGGATTTGGCCTTACAATTCATCGGTTTATGAAGAGCGGCAAATCGTGAAAGCGGTGCGCCCAATTCCTTTTAAGCTTTCTCTCATCAAGTTATCTGAGGTCGAATTATATCGAAAGGAAAGAAGCGAGGAAGAAATTCGTCAGCTTGCTAAGCTTCAAGTCCGCAGGTTTCAGAAAGAAAACATCGCTGAAAATGCGCAAATTATAAATAATAGTTTGAAGTTTGAGGCGAAAGAAAATATAATAGAAGTAACTGTAATGCTTCACGCCTTGGAAGAAATCGGATATGAAGTACCGATTGTAAAAACAAAACCGGAAACGGAGGGGCAGGAGGCGGAGGGAGGAATGAATCCGATTGGAGAACCTATTAATTGAAGAACTGAAGATAAAGATTGATCACGAACAAGATACAAATGAATTGTTCGGTAATTTGGATATAAACTTGAAAATTATCCAGGAAAACTATGAAGTAGATATTGTACAGCGGCAGGATGAGCTGATTCTAAGAGGAAAAGAGGCATCAAAGGCACAGCAGGTGCTCTTGACCTTAATTTCTATTTTGGAGTCCGGTGAAAAGCTGGATGCGCAGAAAGTAAATTATGTGATCAGTCTGCTGGAAAAAGGGATTTCTTATAAAGACAGTAACGTAAAGAAGGATATTATTTGTTTTACGCATAGAGGAAAGCCCATTAAACCAAAAACTTTGGGACAAACTGCTTATGCAAAGAGCATGAAGGAGCACGACGTTGTTTTTGGGGTGGGTCCGGCGGGAACCGGAAAAACATACATGGCCGTGGCGATGGCGGTCAATGCATTTAAAAATAAAGAAGTGGAAAAAATTATTTTGGCACGTCCTGCTGTAGAAGCAGGCGAGCGGCTCGGATTTCTTCCGGGTGATTTGCAGGAAAAGGTAGATCCTTATCTGCGCCCTCTCTACGATGCGTTATATGATATACTGGGAAGAGACAGTACACTGCGCCTGAAAGAAAGAGAAACGATTGAAGTGGTTCCTCTGGCATACATGAGAGGACGTACACTGGATAACTCGTTTATTATTTTGGACGAAGCACAAAATACGACAAAGGAGCAGATGAAAATGTTTCTTACGCGTTTGGGCTTCGGCTCGAAAGCGATTGTCACAGGAGATACGACGCAGATTGACCTGCCGCGGGGAAAACGTTCCGGCCTTCTGGATGCCATTGATGTACTTGGAAATGTGGAAGGAATCGATTTCTGCTTTCTAAAAGACACGGACGTCGTTCGCCATCCGTTGGTTCGTCGCATTATCAACGCTTATGATGCTTATTCCAGAAAGAATCCGGAGAAAAATCCGGAGAAAGAAAATGAGGATTCAAATGGAGATCATTTTTAGTGAAGAACGCATGCCCGGCGAGGTGGTTGTAAATCATATGAAGCAAGCAGGTGCTCTTTGTGTAAAAGAAGAAGGCTTGGATCCACAGCATATCACTGTGAGTGTTACCTTTGTAAGCACAGAAGAAATAAAGGAACTCAACCGAATATACCGCGCAAAGGACGCGGTAACCGATGTGTTATCCTTTCCGCAGTATGACGATTTGAATGAAGTGCCGCAGGCAGAAGAGGTATGCTTGGGAGATGTTGTAATTTGTCCGGAGCAGGCATTGCTGCAAGCCGATGAATATGCACACTCCGGCGAACGAGAGTTAGTCTACCTCTTTGTTCACAGCATGTTTCACCTTTTAGGGTATGACCATATGGATGAAGAAGAAAAAGCAGAAATGCGCGCGCAGGAAGAAAAGATCATGAATCAAATTGGGCTGGAGAGATAAACACTTTCTAGATGATTTGGAATTTATCGTTTTACCTTTGGTGCAGAATGGAGCCATGATATGGATGAGAAGGAATTATACCGAAGGGCAAGGCAGGCAATGGAATATGCGTATGCTCCCTATTCAAAGTTTCGGGTTGGGGCTGCACTGCTTACCGCTTCCGGTGAAATTTTTACAGGAGTAAATGTTGAGAATGCCAGCTTTGGTGCAACGATTTGCGCAGAAAGAACTGCCCTTGTAAAAGCCGTTTCAGAAGGATTTCGTGAATTTACTGCGTTGGCCGTCGCTGCATCTGAGGGGGAAGCCTCTCCTTGCGGTATTTGTCGTCAGTTTATGTATGAATTTGGAGATGACCTGAAGGTCATCACAGGAGAAGACGAAGCACATCTGCACGTGATGGAAATTACAGAGCTTCTTCCCAAGGGATTTCGCCTGTAGCATTTTACGAATAAATATTTTTACAGCTAAAGTACACAAGAGTAGGAGTCAGAATGAAGTCAGGATTTATTGGAATTATCGGAAGACCGAATGTAGGGAAATCTACACTTTTGAATGCAGTTTTAGGAGAAAAAATTGCAATTGCTACAGATAAGCCGCAGACGACACGAAACAGCATACGCGGTATTTTCACAAGACATAAAGGAGAGCCGGACGATTGTCAGCTTGTTTTTATTGATACGCCGGGGATTCACAAACCGAAAAATAAGCTTGGCGGCTATATGACGGAAATGGCGGCAAATACGTTAAAAGAGGTCGATGTGATTCTCTTTCTCGTTGACGATGCCCTGTCACGCGGCCCGGGAGATTCCTATATTTTGGACATGCTTAAAGAAGTAAAAACTCCAAAGCTCCTTGTGATTAATAAGATTGACAAGCTTGCCCCGGAAGTGTTCCGAAGCATTTATGAGGAATATGACGAGACAGGTGTCTTTGACGGAATCTATGGAGTTTGTGCGTTGGAAGGGAAAAATGTAGGCGCGCTTTTGGAAAAGGTAGAAAGCCTGGTTTCAGAAGGACCGATGTATTTTCCTGAAGACATGGTGACGGATCACCCTGAGCGTTTTTTGGTGAGTGAATTGATTCGTGAAAAGGTGCTTTTATATTTAAATGATGAAGTGCCGCACGGTGTTGCAGTGGAGATTGAAAGCTATAAAGAGACGGCTAAAATTACAAAAATAGGAGTTGTCATTTACTGCGAAAAGAAATCGCATAAAGGCATTATTATTGGAAAAGAAGGGAAAAAGCTGAAAGGGATTGGAAAGAGTGCCCGTTTGGAAATTGAAGGCTTGCTGGGAACGAAAGTATTTTTGGAAATCTGGGTGAAGGTAAAAGAAAACTGGCGGGACAGTGACTTTGCAATCAGCAATTTCGGCTATAAGGAATAACGATGTACACTGACACGGAAGGAATCATATTCAAGCAAATAAAAACGGTATCTGGGCGCAGAATGGTTCTTTTATTTTCAAAAAAATTTGGAAAAATAAGCGCAGGTACGAATATTAATGAGAAGGGCAAAGGAAAATCCGCTCTTGCAATGCGCCCGTTTACCTACGGCAGATATGAGCTGTATAAAAACCGTGATACATACCACATTAATGGGGCGGAGGTCTTAAAGAGCTACTACCGCATTGGTGAGGATGTAGAAAAATATATGTGTTGTTCTTATGTTTTGGAGTTAACCGAACGAGTTTTGGCGGAGGATGCAAAAGCATCTGAAATTTTTTATTTACTCTTAGACTTTTTTTCCATCATGGAGGAACGAAAGAAAAAATTTGAGACAATAGTGCTTGCTTATCAGGTAAAGCTGCTTCAGCTTCTTGGGAGCATGCCGAAGCTCGATGCTTGCACGCGCTGCGGTACAACAGAGGATTTAAAAAGTTTCAGTGTGAAGGATGGCGGTCTCGTCTGCGGGAAATGCCTTTTGCAAGAGAATATGAATGATAGATTGATTTATGAATCAAACTTTGCTATAGTGGATATATTAAGATATTTTTTGCGGCATCCCTTAAAATCCTTTAAAAGTTTAGCCCTAGAAGAATCTGTTCAGGGGCGGTTAGGGCAAATTTTAAAAGAATACTTCGCCTATCATTTGGACATCAAGACATTAAAAAGTGAAGGGTTTGTAATGAATCTTTCAAAAGAATAAGAAAGTTTATCTGAAGAAAGAAAAGGTGGTGTTTTTTATGGAAATTACATTAGAAAAGATTGAACTGGTAAAAGACAGAACTGGGGTTAGTTACAAAGAGGCCAAAGAGGCGTTGGAAGCAGCAGAAGGAAGTGTAGTGGACGCGATTATTAACATCGAAGAGTCCATTGACCTCAGCAGTAAGAGTAAGCTTGGCGAGCAAGGTGCTGAAATCATTGATTCCATGAAAGAAATGATTCGCAAGGGAAATATTTCAAAGATTACGATAAAGAAGGAAGATGAGGTATTGCTGAGCCTTCCTTTAAACGTAGGGATTATCGGAACGATTCTATTCCCATGGACTGCTGTATTTGCTACAATTGCAGCATTTGGTACGAAATGCAGAATTGAATTGCTGAAAGATAACGGTGAAATTGTCAATGTAAGCGGAATGGCGGCAGATACCTTTGAAAATGTAAAGGAGAAGAGTTCTGTGATTGCGGATGAAATGAAAGTGAAGGGCACGGATGTGTTCAATAACGTCATGGAAAAAGCAAATGAAGCCTTGAAGAAAAATACTGAGACAGAAATCTTTGAAGACGAAGAAGAGGAAGCAGACGAGTCTGCTGAGTGTGAGTGCGGTTGCAATGAATCAACTGCGACCTGTAACTGTGAAGAGGAAGAAAAGCAATAAAAAATAAAGAAACAGAAATGGTAGGGTAAGATGAAAAACGAATTTTCAATGGACAAAATTGTAGCATTGGCAAAATCTCGCGGTTTTGTATATCCGGGTTCTGAGATTTATGGAGGACTTGCAAATACGTGGGATTACGGTCCGGTAGGTGTCGAATTAAAGAATAACGTAAAAAAAGCATGGTGGAGAAAGTTTGTACAGGAATCAAAGTATAATGTGGGGTTGGATGCTGCGATTTTAATGAATCCGAAAACTTGGGTGGCATCGGGCCACGTAGGCGGGTTTGCGGATCCTTTGATTGACTGCAAAAGCTGTAAAGCCAGATTTCGTGCAGATAAGCTGATTGAAGATTTTATGCAGAAGAAAGATGGAGAAGCGATTACAGTTGACGGATGGTCCAATGATAAGCTGGAAGGATACATTCAAGAAAATAAAATTTCTTGTCCGGAATGCGGGAAGAACGATTTTACAGGGATTCGGCAGTTTAACTTGATGTTTAAAACCTTTCAGGGTGTCACTGAAGATTCGAAATCAGAGATTTTTTTGCGTCCGGAAACGGCGCAGGGTATCTTTGTAAACTTTAAAAATGTAGCGAGAACGACACGGAAAAAAATGCCGTTTGGAATCGCGCAGATTGGAAAATCCTTCCGAAATGAAATTACTCCAGGTAATTTCACGTTCCGTACAAGAGAATTTGAACAGATGGAATTGGAATTTTTCTGTACGCCGGGAACCGATTTGGAATGGTTTGATTATTGGAAAAATACGTGCGTGAAATGGTTGGAATCACTCCAGATGGACATGGAGCGTATTCGCCTTCGGGACCACGACAAAGAAGAACTCTCCCATTACAGCAACGCAACGACGGATATCGAATTTTTATTTCCGTTTGGCTGGGGCGAACTATGGGGAATTGCAGATCGAACCGATTTTGACTTGAAGCAGCATCAGGAGCATTCAGGGCAGGATATGAGCTATATGGATGCATTGACCAACGAAAAATATGTTCCGTATTGTATTGAGCCGTCTTTAGGTGCAGACCGTGTTACTTTAGCATTTTTAGTAAACGCTTATCACGAAGAAACGGTGGTTGACGGAAAAGGGCAGGAGGATACTCGTGTTGTCATGAAGTTCCATCCGGCATTGGCGCCGTTCAAGGCAGCTGTGCTTCCTTTAACGAAAAAGCAGTCGGAAAGCGCCGAAGCACTTCATGCCGAGCTTTCTAAATACTTTATGATTGACTATGATTTGCCGGGAAGCATCGGAAAGCGATACCGGAGACAAGATGAAATTGGAACGCCTTTCTGTATTACTGTAGATTTCGATACAGAGAATGATCAGTCCGTTACGATTCGAAACAGAGATACGATGCAGCAAATTCGTTTACCGATAGACCAATTGAAAAACTATATCGAAGAACAATTGATTTTTTAACTTTATAGGGCAAGCTTATAAAAGCTTGTCCTTGTTACTAGCAAATTTATTTATTACAGAAGAAAATTTGTGTGTAATACGAGCAAAGAATAAAAAAATTCGTTATAGTTAAATGGATTATCGGAAAAATGATAAAATATTGCGCTGCTGATATATGCAAATAAGAATCCTTGTTTTAGCATATATTTTTTTAATTTTGTAAATAAGGTCTGTCTTCAATGATATAACAAATGACTTTATTGAATCATAAACCACAATATTAAAAACTTAAAGGAGAGATGAGAAATGGGAAAGAAGTACGTTTACCTTTTTAAAGAGGGTAATGGAAACATGCGCGAATTATTAGGAGGTAAAGGTGCAAATTTGGCGGAAATGACGAACTTGGGCATGCCAGTTCCGCAGGGATTTACAATTACAACAGAAGCATGTACACAGTATTACGCGGATGGAGAAAAAATTAATGACGACATTCAAGCAGAAATCTTAAGTTACATAGCTGAGCTGGAGAAAATCTCAGGCAAAAAATTTGGTGATTTAGCAAATCCTTTGTTAGTTTCTGTCCGTTCCGGAGCCAGAGCGTCCATGCCTGGTATGATGGATACGATATTAAATTTAGGTTTGAATGATAAAGTAGTAGAAAGCTTTGCAGAAAAAACCGGAAATCCTCGTTTTGCATACGATTCTTACCGTCGTTTTATTCAGATGTATTCTGATGTGGTAATGGAAGTCGGAAAATCCTATTTTGAAAAGTTAATCGATGAGATGAAGGAAAAGAAGGGCGTTACACTTGACACTGAGCTGGAAGCGGAGGATTTGAAAGAACTAGCAAGGCTGTTTAAAGTGGAATACAAAAACAAGGTTGGAGCAGAATTCCCTTCTGATCCTGTTGAGCAGCTGATGGGAGCGGTAAAGGCTGTTTTCCGTTCGTGGGAGAACCCTCGTGCCATCTATTACCGGAGAATGAATGACATTCCTTCTTCTTGGGGAACGGCTGTCAATGTACAGGCGATGGTATTTGGAAACATGGGAGATACTTCAGGAACTGGGGTTGCTTTTTCTAGAAATCCGGCTACCGGTGAAAAGAAGCTTTATGGAGAGTTTTTAATGAATGCGCAGGGGGAAGATGTTGTTGCTGGTGTAAGAACACCTCAGACAATTGATCAATTGAAGGAACAAAATCCTGCGGTTTATGAGGAGTTTTACAATATTGTATATACTTTGGAAAAGCACTATAGAGATATGCAGGATATGGAGTTTACCATTGAAGAGGGTAAGCTTTACATGCTGCAGACAAGAAATGGAAAACGTACAGCAGCTGCGGCACTTCAGATTGCGTGTGACCTCGTAGATGAGGGCATGATTACAGAAAAAGAAGCCGTTTGCATGATTGATCCGAAACAGCTTGATGCATTGCTCCATCCACAATTTGATGCAGCAGCTTTGAAAGCGGCAACGCCGATTGGTGAAGCACTTCCTGCATCTCCCGGTGCAGCTTGTGGTCAGGTAGTTTTCACTGCGGAGGATGCAACCGAGTGGACGACAAAGAAAGGTGCAAAGGTAATTCTCGTTCGTCTGGAAACCTCTCCGGAAGATATTGAAGGAATGCACTATGCACAGGGGATTTTGACGGTTCGCGGAGGAATGACTTCTCATGCGGCGGTAGTTGCCAGAGGAATGGGAACCTGCTGTGTATCCGGATGCGGAGAAATCAAAATAAACGAAGAGAAGAAGTTGTTTACACTTGGTGGAAAGGAATTCCATGAAGGAGATTTCATTTCGCTGGATGGTTCTACCGGTAAAATTTACGGAGAAGCAATCAAGACAGTGGACGCTTCCATCTCTGGAAATTTCGATCGCCTGATGAAGTGGGCGGATGAATATCGTGTCTTGAGAGTGCGTACCAACGCAGATACGCCAAAAGATGCAAAGCAGGCAAAGAGCTTCGGCGCAGAAGGAATTGGACTGTGCCGTACAGAGCACATGTTCTTCGATGCGGCCAGAATTTCTGCGATGCGGGAAATGATTGTATCCAACACAGAAGAGCAGAGAAGAGCAGCGCTTGCAAAGCTTTTACCGATGCAGAGAGGTGATTTTGAAGGTATCTATGAAGCAATGGGAGGTTTCCCTGTTACAATTCGTTTCTTAGATCCTCCACTTCATGAATTTTTACCGACAGATCCAGAAGATGTAGAAGAACTTGCAAAGGATATGAAGATAGAAGTCAGTGAATTAAATGCAGTTATCACTTCGTTACATGAAACAAATCCGATGATGGGGCATAGAGGCTGCCGACTCGCTGTTTCTTATCCTGAAATTGCGGAAATGCAGACAACGGCGGTGATCGAAGCGGCACTTGCAATCCAGAAAAAACATCCGGAATGGAATCTGGTTCCTGAAATCATGATTCCGTTAATCGGAGAGATTAAAGAACT
Source organism: uncultured Anaerovorax sp. (assembly GCA_963521065.1). GTDB lineage: Bacteria > Bacillota > Clostridia > Peptostreptococcales > Anaerovoracaceae > IOR16. The sequence continues at coordinate 67,686 of CAUQTI010000010.1, forward strand.
GCAATATGTGAAGAATGTCGTGACGCAAACTGCGGATGCAATCATTGAAAAATCCGGTACAGAGATGAAGTATATGGTCGGCACTATGATTGAAATTCCGCGTGCTGCTTTGACCGCAGACGAAATCGCAAAAGAAGCAGAATTTTTCTCCTTCGGTACGAACGATTTGACACAGATGACATTTGGATTCAGCAGAGATGATGCAGGCGCATTTTTAGGCTCTTATTATGAAAAGAAAATTTATGAGAATGATCCATTTGCAAGATTGGATCAGACTGGCGTAGGCAAATTAGTGGAGATGGCTGTAGAATTAGGGCAAAAGACAAGACCGGATTTAAAACTTGGAATCTGCGGCGAACATGGAGGAGATCCTTCTTCCGTAGAGTTCTGCCATAAGGTTGGGCTAAATTATGTATCTTGTTCCCCATTCCGTGTGCCGATTGCAAAGTTGGCCGCAGCGCAGGCAGCAATTAAACTTTCTTAGTTAGATGATTGAACTTAGCCGTTTGTTTTGGCAAACGGCTTTTTTCTTGAGAATTATTTCTTGAATAATTTTTTTGTTATTAAATAATGATATATAATATTGTTATAATTTGTTCTTTTAGAACGAAAGCATTGAAAATTTGGAATAGTAGGAATATAATGAATGTGGATTATATTTCTGCCTTAAAATGATTGAAGGAGTGATAAAATGGAATATAAAATTACAGGGCACGAACCGAAAGCGTTGTTTCAATACTTTGAAGAAATCAGTGCGATACCGAGAGGTTCAGGAAATGAAAAAGAAATCAGTGAATATCTGATTGCATTTGCAAAAGCACACAATCTTTTTTGTTACCATGATGCGGAGCATAATGTTGTGATTAAAAAGGCAGCGACACCGGGATATGAAAAAAGTCCGGCTGTGATGCTGCAAGGACATCAGGATATGGTCTGTGAAAAAAATAATGATGTGCTTCACGATTTTGAGAAGGACGGAATTGACTTAATTGTAAAAGATGGAATCGTAACAGCCAATGGGACAACCCTGGGTGCTGATAACGGAATTGCAGTTGCACTCATGCTGGCAATTTTAGATGCGGATTATTTAAAGCATCCTGCGCTGGAATGTGTGTTTACCGTGAAAGAAGAAGTGGGGCTGGATGGGGCTGCTGCTTTGGATGGCAGTGTTCTAGATGCCCGGATTATGATTAATCTTGATTCAGAGGAAGAGGGTATTGCGACGGTAAGCTGTGCGGGCGGAATGCGCTATACGATGAAAAAGAAGGCCGCTTATGAAACTGCAGAAGAGGCATTTTTACTCAATGTAGAGGTAAAAGGGCTTTTAGGGGGACATTCCGGTTCTGATATTCACCTTGAGCGGGGAAATGCGAATAAATTTATGGGTCGTCTGCTTGCTGCTGCCTTAAAAAAGGCGGATGCACGGTTAGCGTCCATAAAAGGTGGAAATAAAGACAATGCCATTCCGAGAGAAGGTAACTTTACACTTGCTTTTTCAGATGCAGATGAAAGGGAACTTGTAAATCAGGAATTGAGTGAACTCAAAGAGAAAATAAGAAATGAATATTCTGCGGATGAACCGTCTCTTTCCATCGGAATTTCTGCCTCGGAGGGCAGGGAAATTAAGGTGTGGACGCAAGAAGAGACAGCTCGCATTGCAAAATTGATTTTCCTGGCTCCTGACGGGGCACAGAAACGAAATGTCCGCCAAGGGGGATTTATTGTTTCTTCATTAAATATGGGTGTGATTGAGAGCGGAGAAGAAGGGGTGTCGGTGGTATTTGCACCTAGAAGCTCCGTTGCTTCATCGCAGGAGGAAATTGTTGCAAGACTTTCCATGCTTGCAGAAGAGCTTGGGTTTGAAACTGAAATTGCGGGAGAATATCCTGGTTGGAGCTTTGCAGAAGATTCGAAAATCAGAGATACTTTTATCGAAAGCTTTCATCGCTTATTCCATGCGGAGCTTCGTATCGAAGCCATCCATGCGGGGCTAGAGTGCGGCCTCTTTGCAGGAAAGCTTCCTGGATTGGATGCCATTGCAGTTGGGCCTACTATTAATAATTGTCACACGCCGGATGAAATAATGGATTTGGCTTCTTGTGAACGTACTTGGACGTTACTGACAGACGTACTTGAGAACTTAAAATTTGCATAAAATTGAATTTTAGGTAATCGTTTCAAGCTTATCATATATTATCAATATATAGATAATAGTGGAATATGATTAAGGTTTGTGGTATAATAGCAATGCTATTTTACTATTATGTAACGAAAGGAAGAAAAAAGTATGGCAACGAACAAAAAAGATTTTAAGCCTTTCATTGCAGCAGACAAAATTGTACCTGAATTTACGTTTACGTCGATTTTTTTAGGTATTATTTTAGCTGTCGTTTTTGGCGCAGCAAATGCGTATTTAGGCTTAAGAGTTGGAATGACCGTATCCGCGTCAATTCCGGCTGCCGTTATTTCTATGGGAGTCATTCGCTTAATTTTAAAGAAAGACTCTATCTTGGAGAATAATTTGGTGCAAACCATTGGTTCAGCGGGTGAATCGGTAGCTGCGGGAGCTATCTTTACCTTACCGGCTATTTTCCTATGGGCACAGGAAGGCATTGTCGAAATGCCGACCTTAATTGAAATTTTCCTAATTTCTTTAGTAGGCGGTCTGCTTGGTGTTTTATTCATGATTCCGCTTCGAAAGGCTCTCATTGTTGAAGAGCATGGTACTTTGCCTTATCCGGAAGGAACGGCTTGTGCAGAAGTACTTTTGGCTGGAGAAGAAGGCGGTGCGAAAGCATCAACTGTATTTGCAGGACTGGGAGTTGCTGCCGGATATAAATTTGTATCAGGTGGTCTGAACGTTTTCCCTAGCTCTGTAGAAACAGAGATTTCCGGCTATAAAGGCTCCATGTTTGGGATGGATATCTTACCGGCATTACTTGGGGTAGGATATATCTGCGGACCTAAAATTTCCGGCTATATGTTAAGCGGTGGTATCTTAGGATGGTTTGTCTTAATGCCGCTCATCAGCTTATTCGGAGGCGAGGCCGTAATCTTCCCGGGAAGTGATCCAATCAGCACATTAGGACCATGGGACTTATGGGGAACCTATGTAAGATACATCGGTGCAGGAGCTGTTGCTGCCGGAGGTATTTTAAGTTTGATTAAATCTCTCCCTCTCATTATTAAAACGTTTTCACAGGCGATGAAGAGTTTTTCTAAGTCTAGTGGAAGCTCTGAACTCAGAACGGAACAGGATTTACATATGCCGACCATTTTAATCAGTATTGCGGTAATCGCAGTGATTATTTGGCTGTTGCCTATCTTCCCGGTTACGTTGATGGGCGCTATCATTATTGTAGTATTTGGATTTTTCTTTGCAACCGTATCGTCAAGAATGGTTGGGCTTGTAGGAAGCAGTAATAATCCAGTTTCCGGAATGGCAATTGCAACCTTGCTGATTGCTACGGTACTTTTAAAGGCAACTGGCGTAGATGGTGCAAACGGTATGATTGGTGCGATTTCAATCGGTTCCATTATCTGTATCGTTGCTGCAATCGCAGGAGACACTTCACAGGATTTAAAAACAGGGTTCCTTTTAGGCGCAACGCCGAAGAAACAGCAGATTGGTGAAATTATAGGTGTTTTTGTATCCGCACTGACAATTGGTGGTGTACTTTATTTGTTGAATGAGGCATGGGGCTACGGTTCCAAAGAGATTCCGGCGCCGCAGGCAAGCATGATGAAGATGATTGTAGAAGGCGTTATGAATGCAGAGCTTCCGTGGACTTTAATCTTTGCAGGCGTAGGGATTGCAATTTTAATCGAAGTTCTTGGAATTCCAGTGCTTCCATTTGCGGTAGGTTTATACCTTCCTTTGGGATTATCTACAGGCATTATGGTAGGTGGCCTTGTGAGACTGTACATTGATAAGAAGAAGAATCTCTCTGAGGGAGATAGAAAAGACCGCACCGAGCGCGGTATTTTGTACACTTCCGGCTTGATTGCAGGAGAAGGCTTAGTCGGCGTATTGCTTGCTATCTTTGCAGTCATAAAATTTGCAGACGGATTTACCCTGGCAGATAAACTTGCGGCAGCTGGAGATGTCTTTAATATTGGGCAGCTTGGCGGAGTCGTGGTATTTGCTTTATTAACGCTATCCCTTCTCTATGTTATCGTAGGAAAAAAGAAGAATAGCTAAGAAAATACGGTCTTAGGTGATTATTTCATGGAGTAAACTATCGCACGTTGGTATCTGCTCCATGAAATTTTCTTATTATGTAGGAAATATCATAAAAATAGCAGCAGTGAAATCACATGAAAATTATCAGAAGTTCTCTTTGGACAGACTGTAAAATGAAAAAAATGGGGTTCATTGTCGCTACATTTTTATTGCAGGAGATTAGGAATGGGAAAGCGGTCTAATATAAATTATTTGGATTATATTCCAAAAAGAAACTCTGATTACGCATGGGAAATGAATGAAAATGATAAAGTCGTTGTAATTGTAACATGGACAGGGTTTTACCATCGTTTTGCGCAAAAAATATTCAAAAAGCCGAAGTTCAGCCAGATTGAACTTGATGAATTTGGAAGTTTCGTTTGGGTGCAAATTGACGGGAAGAGGACTGTCTTTGAAATTTCTCAAATAGCAGAAGCTGAATTTGGTGAGAAAATTTCTCCGTTAATGGAACGGCTAATTCAATTTTTTGAGATTTTGAAAGAACACAAATTTGTTACGTTAAAGGAGAATCATTCGCATGCTTAAATATTTGCCTTATGTTTTATTCACTGCACTGGCTACGATGTTTATTTATGGCTGGGGACTGCTGAAAATGCAGCGACAGACGCGGGATCTTCTTTCAATGCTTTATTCAAAGTGTGAGAGAAAGGTAAAAAAACAACTTCGTAAAAAGGGAAATATGACTTTGCGTGAAATTGAAACTTTAGTAAAGGGAACACAGGCGAGTTTCTTTTACAGCAAGCAAAGAATTGGCGTAACCGATGAAAAAACTTTTGCAAAGTCAATGCTTTCTCATATGAAGGAAAGTGGTATGATTACAGAAAAGTATGAGAAGGGAAAGCGGACTTACAGCTTGACTGAAAAAATAAAATAGATTTTTAATCGTAAAATAGTATTGAAATGGGACAGATAGGGCAAGGAAATTTTTCCTTGCCTTTTTTATCGTTTCCTGCTTATTTTATGATCCCACCTGATTATAATTCTGCTTCAAAAATAATGATGTCCTCGCCTATTTTTTTTATAGAACTCCAAGGAAGCTGAATATAGTCACGGCTTCCCATGAAGCTTAGCCGTTCCGTCAGCTCAGGAACCATGAGGCCCTTTATCTTTCCTTGCTTTGGATCAAAAAGCAATTCCGCATCGGCAAGTTGACCGTGGCGGCTTCCGTTGTACAGATTAACAATTTCTTTATCGCCTAATTCGCTTAAACGCAATCAAAACAACTCCTTTATGAAAATATTGATACCGTTATATAAAAAAGTATATTTTGGTTACACTATTTTTATGACCAATGACCGAAAGGAGATAAAATAGAATGAGTAAAAGAAAAAATGATGTAGAGACGGAACGAGAACAAGAGGATAATAAAGAAAAAATAGATGAAAAATCAGAAGTAAAGCATTCCATTGACGATTTTGGAGTCATAAACAACGCATTTAATTTTCAAAGTGATATTCAGTATTTAACAATTATTGGGAGTGTTGAGGGCCATACAGTGCTTCCGCCTCAAAATAAAACCACGAAGTATGAGAATATTATCCCCCAGTTGGTAGCGGTTGAGGAAAATAAAAATATCAAAGGACTGCTTACAATACTAAATACTGTAGGTGGTGATGTAGAGGCTGGACTTGCAATTGCAGAGTTGATTTCTACTTTATCGAAGCCTACTGTGTCTTTGGTCTTAGGTGGAGGGCATAGTATAGGGATTCCACTTGCGACAGCAAGTGATTATTCTTTTATCGCAGAAAGTGCGACGATGACGTTACATCCAATTCGAATGGCGGGGCTGATAATCGGAGCAGAACAGACCTATGCCTATTTTCGAAAGATGCAGGAGCGTATTATTGATTTTATTGTGCGTACCTCACATTCAGAACGTGAAACGGTTACACGCCTGATGAATGCGACAGATGATATGCCAAACGATGTTGGAACAATCCTATACGGGAAAGATGCAGTGGAAATTGGACTGATGGATGAAATAGGCGGTTTGAACATGGCTTTAAGCAAATTGAAATCCATGATTGACGAAAAAGAAAAGGAACAAAGTAAGTAAGAAAAGGGAAAAATAGCTTAGTATACAAAGATAAATAAAAAAATTAAGCACGAATTCTTTTACTAAAAGAGCTTTCACACGGAAGAGAGCTCTTTTTTTTGTGCGTGTAGAAATCGTCTGAAATAAACAAGTGTTATGTAAATGTCGAAAAAAGTCGAAAGAATTAAATTGTAAAAAAATGTAATGTAAGATAAAATAAAATAAAGAAAAATATGGAATAAAATACTAAAAAAGGGTGTTGAAATGAAAAGAATCAGTCTGGCAATTATAGATCATGATGATGGTTATGCAAATGCACTATCAAAAGCGATTACGCTTAAAAGTGAACAATTTGATGTGCATACGGCCCCATCCTCACAATGGGAAAAATTCGATTTGGTTTTGATGAATGAAGCGGAAACCGACTCCGTTCAAAATGAAATAAGAGATAAGCTTATCCTTTTGACAGAAAAGAAATGTAGGATGCCTTGGAGAGAGACGAAGAGTCGCCCTTTTTTTCTATATAAGTATGAAAATCTTTCCCTCTTGATTGCTGCCTTGCAGTATTATTATTCAAAAATTTATGGGTGCAGCAGCCCATTTTCTGTATTTGAGAAAGAACCTTTTGTAGTTGGTGTATGCAGCGGAAGCGGGGGCATTGGGTGCACCTCTGTATCTATCTTGCTTGCGAGAGAATTGACCGAGAAAAAGAAGAAAAAAGTATTATTTCTTTCTTTAGAAGAGGTGGAGTCTGCTTCTTTATATTTTTCTTTTCCAGAAGGACATCCATTTATGGGAGATTATCTGTATTATTTATTTTCCAATGATGAAAAGAGGAAAACTTCGACTTTTTACAGTGCGTTTCAATATCAGGATTCTTATGGTGTAGATCTTTTTTATCCTTCCTGCGGCTGCAATGAGTTGTGCAAGCTGTCCGTTGAGGAAGTGCATCTTTTTATCGAAAGTATTTCCACGATAGGAAATTATGATTATATTATTTTAGATTGTGGAAGTCATTTCTCAAAAGAAATCCTTTATTGGATGAGGCAATGTAACCAATGTATCCTTTTAAAAAATGGAACGGCAGTATCGGCAGAAAAAAACAAGAAGAGGTTAGAGGTTTTTCAAAAGCAGCAGCATTTTGATTGCAGCAGGTTCTTGGAATATTGCATTTCAAAAGACGAAGAAAGCTTTATCGAAAGGGATCATAAGGTAGATATTTATGTGAATTACACATTGGGATCGGAGGTGAAGCGCATTGCAGATAGAGTCAGGTGTACCAGAGAGCAGGAGAATAGCAGTAAAAGCAATTACAGACACCGTTCGCTCAGTAATCAGCGAGAGGACGGAAGAAGTTACGGATGAAGAGGTGTTATCCCTCATTGAGGAATTTGTACTGCATGATAATCAAACACTGTGGTATTCCTATGCTGAAAAACAGAAGCTGATTACTACAATTTTTAATAAGACACGGCGCGAACTGGATATATTGCAGATTTATGCCGAAGACAATGACGTAAGTGAAATCATGGTGAACGGCACAGAAAAAATCTTTATCGAGCGAAACGGAAAGATAGAACGCCTTCCGATTTCATTTGAAAGCCGTGAAGAACTGGAAGAAATTATCCGTAGACTTGCCGCAAAGGTACATAGAGAAATTAATGAATTAAACCCAATCGTAGATGCGAGGTTAGAGGATGGATCAAGAATCAACGCAGTATATCACAATATCGCATTAAACGGTCCCATTCTTACAATTCGTAAATTCCCTAAAAAGAAAATTACAATGGAGGAGTTGATTGATAAACAGTCTATATCCGAAGAGGCTTCCGCGTTTTTAAAAAAGCTTGTACAAAGTGGTTATAACATCTTTATTTCAGGCGGGACCAGTTCGGGTAAGACTACTTTTTTAAATGTGCTTTCAGATTGCATTCCAAAAGAAGAACGAGTGATTGTAATTGAAGATTCTGCAGAATTGCAGATTACGAAAATAGACAACGTAGTCCGGATGGAAACAAAAAATGCAAATGTACAAGGCAAAGGTGCGGTAACGGTACGCGATTTGATAAAAACCTCACTGCGTATGAGGCCGGATCGGATTATTGTTGGAGAAGTAAGGGGTGGGGAAGTCGTCGATATGATACAGGCTATGAATACAGGGCATGATGGCTCCTTATCAACCGGACATGGCAATTCTCCGGAAGGAATGCTTCGACGCTTGGAGGCTATGTTTTTATCGGCGGCAGACTTCCCCATGGAGGCAATACGAAGTCAGATAATGGAAGCCATTGATATTATTGTCCACCTAGGAAGGCTTCCGGATAAAACACGGAAAGTTTTACAGATTGTAGAGGTCGAAGGGTATCGAGACGGACGGTATATCATAAATCCTCTCTTTGAATATCAAATGAACCGCGGACTTGTCGCATCACAAAATATCTTACATAACGAAATAAAACTAAAAATGAGAGGCTGAGCTATGAGCATTCCTAAAACCTATAAGGAGTATGAACTAAATAAGAAAGAGAAGCAGCACTATTATATCTATGGTAGCCTGCTCTGCCTATTCTTAGGATATCTATTTTATGAAAGCTTGCTTGTCGGGGTGCTTTTTTGTGCATTGACAATAAAAGGAGAAAAGGTTTTCAGCAATTATCTGGCAGATAAAAGAAGAACGGAGCTGACGGAACAATTCCGAGATTTTTTATATTCGGTTTCAGGCTCGGTGTCTGCAGGAAGACAGATGCCGGAAGCCATAAGAGAGGCGAAAGAAAACCTTCTTCTCATTTACCCAAAGGAGGCGATTATCTGTAAGGAGCTTGATTATATGGTAAGAAGTATTTTTGAAAGCAAAGAAACTGCGGAAGCATTATTAAAAGATTTTGCCAAACGTACAGCACTTCCCGATATCTGCCAATTTGTAGAAGTCTATTCTATTTGTAAAAAGACAGGAGGGAATTTGCAGCGAGTCATTGAGAAAACTGTAGGAATCATGATAGATAAGATGAATATGAATCGGGAGATACGCGTACTGACCGTGCAAAAACGTTTAGAGGCAAATTTACTGACGATAATCCCACTGGGGGTAATTGCTTTTTTAAATCTTGTTTCTCCGGAATATTTAAAAGTGCTCTATACCACAATGGAAGGGAGAATTTTAATGACCGCGGCTTTGATTGGGATTGGAGGGGCCTATGCATGGAGCATGAAGCTTACAAAAATTGAATTACGTTAATAAAAAATTATTGATACTTTTAGGAAAATTACCAGATTGGTGCACAGGGAAAAAAGAGGTTTTTGATGCCGGTTTCCGTTTGAAATATGCAAGTAAGGACTGTATTTTAAAAATACAGGAGGAAAAGACCTATTTGCTTAAATGTTATACCGTAATCATAGTCTTTTTAATGATTCTTTTTGTTCTATTTGGAATGGAAGCCATTTTTATTAAGAGCAATACATTACATAGCTTAAAAAGGCCCGGTTACGGAGAGAATGTGGATATCGTTCCGCTTGAAGCAAAAATCAGAAATGGGAACGAAGTGCTTCGCAAAAAAATTACAGTGCGAATTCAGCCACAGGCTCTAACGAATGCGCAGAAAGAAGCATTTATAAAAGAATGCAGGGAAAGGATTGCCACAGAAATTCTCGGTAGAAATAAGGATAAGGAGCATATTTTGTACAACCTTACTCTGCCGAAGCAAGATAGCATTTATCCAATCCAAATTGATTGGGCTTCTACGGATTCAAGCTTTATTGAGGAGGATGGAACCGTGCATCGCCTTGAATTAAACAAGCCTAAGAAGATTTATTTGAGTGCCAGATTTACTTTATATGATATTGAACAAATAGATACCTATCAGCTAACGCTCCTGCCCAGTGAAAAAGAGGGTCTGGAACGTGAGTTGAATGAAGCGTTGGAAACGATAAGGCTGGACTTAAATAATAATACGAACGGGGATAAATTGATACTGCCGAAAAAGTTTGTAAATAACACTTCGTTGGAATGGTATGCGAAGAGAGGAATCCCACTCTTCCCGCTTGCTGCGATTGGTATTTTATCCATTTTTTTTCTTTATAAGAGAAGATACTACCGAATGGAAAAAGAAATCAAACGCTATAGAGAGGCAATGAGAAGGGAATATCCAGAGTTCGTCAATAAAATCGTTCTTCTTTTGAATGCAGGACTTGTCATTACCAGTGCGTTAGAGCGTGTTTCTCTAGCTGATGAAAGTAAAACAGAGCATCCTTTAATGGAGGCGATGAAAGAAATCTCCGATAAGGTCAGAGAGTCTAATGCCTCATTTTCACAAGAATTAAAGATATTTGCAAGAACAAGCGGGATGAGAGAGTTGATGCGGTTTTCCGCAATTGTTTGTGATAATTTGGAAAAAGGCAATTCATTGGCTGAGAAGCTGGAGACAGAAGGGGAATTAATCTGGATTGCTAGAAAAAAGCAGGTGGAGGAAGAGGGCAGAAAAGTAGAAACAAAGCTCCTGCTGCCCTTGATGATGTTACTTTTAATATTGGTGATTATCACAATTTCACCAGTGTTGATAGAAATTTAAAAAGGAGGAAAAAAATATGAATCAATTGATTGAGAGTTGGTATCGACTGCAGTGCAAAATTTTGCATCCCAACAAAAAAGGAATGGAAATGGTGCAGGTTGCAATTCTTGTTGCAATTGCTGTAGGGCTGGGCTTGATTTTCAAAGAGAAAATCGGAGAGTTTGTCAAACAGACCTTTGACGGTCTGCTGAACAGTGGATTTTAGGAAAAAAAGGGGGAGCACATTCGTTGAGGCGGCATTGGTATGGCCCCTTATGATTCTTTCTGTACTTGCAGTACTTACAATGCTGATTAGTTTGTTTTCAGAGGGGGTTATACTGTCTTGCTCGCATATGAGCTTGAGAGAGGTTGCCGGGAAGTGGTCGAAAACCGTTTCTTTTAATGCGGATGCGGTACCGTTTCCAGAAAAGTTTCCATCGAAGAATATACCTGAACAATTACAGATGGAAAAGGAAGAGCGGATAAATCAGAGCGGAATTCCGATTTTAAGAAGTGCAGAGGAAGGAAATTTTGCATTTCGCTGTTTATATCCGCAATTTTCCTTGAGAACAGAAAAAAGCTATGGGGGGGTTGGTCTATTGAGCAAGGAAATCAAAAAGGGAATGGAAGCAGGTTATCAATCGGTTGATGAAGCACAGATCATCCGTAATTTGGACTATGCAGTGGAAATAGGCAAAGAGGTAAAAGAACAATGGTAAGAAGTAGGAGAGGAGGTGCTTCTGTCTTTTTGATGATGGCTTTCGTCAGTATATTGCTTGTAATTGCGGTATTGACAGAAGCCGTCTCTTCTTATGCGGCACGAAGCTACGCGATGTCGGTAATAGAATTAGCAGGAAGGTCTACACTTTCAAACTATAATCGCAATCTAAAAGAGGATTATGGATTGTTCGGCGTTTTAATGAGTGATGATGAAATTCAGGAGGAGGTCCTTTATTATTGTGAAGAAAGTATAACTTCAAAAGGGAAAAAGGATGACACGATGCAGCTTATGAATTTACAGATGAAAAATTTCAGAGTGGAATCAGACGAATATGTATTAACCAATGGCGAAATTTTTGAGAAACAGGTTATAGATTACATGAAATACAGAGTGTTAGGGGATATTTTAGCAGACTGGAGCGGCAGGGAGGCAGAAGAGGTTCTATCGGAAAAGCAGAACGCAGTTTCTGGATTACTTGAAAAAACAGAGGAATTGGAAAAGGCGACAGAGCTCATGGATAAGATTAAACCTGTACTGACACAGTATGAGGATGCATTGGATGAAACAAAGAAATTGGAAAAAACCTACGAGCGGTGGGAAGAATTAAAAATGTCAGATTCTGAAAATGCAGCGGAAGCGGCCGCAAAGCTGGAGGAAAGGCTAAATCGAGAATGGACCAGAATTAAAAAGACGTTTCAAAGCATAGGAAGACAAGCGGATGAAATCCAAGAAGAATATGAAAAGGGAAATGGGTTTGGTGAAAGCGGGAAAAATATGATGCAGCAACTAAATCAGATTCAGGAGAAAATCAAGTATTTTCTGTCGGTTTCCGTTGGTAACCTGGGCGATGTATTTCAATCATTAGAGGAAGAGGATGGGAAGGGAAAACGATATCCTTTTTGGAAACGAATAAAAGAAGCCCTTTTCTCCGGGAGCAAGAATGATAATGAAAAAGGAAGAGAATTGAAAAATCAAACCGTCATAGAATACTTGCCTTCGCATCAAATAGAAGAAAGCGGCTGGGAATTTAAAGGACTACAAGCATTCCTTCAAAAAAAAGACTTCTTAACGGAAGCTAAGAATAAATTTTTACTAAACCAATACATCCTTGCCATGTTCCATACACAGTTGACAGAAAATGAAAGAGAAACCTTTTTTGAAAATGAAGTGGAATATCTATTATTTGGGGGTTTTAAAGATGTCGAAAATAAAAAGAAAGCAGAAGCTTCTATTTTTGCGGTACGCTCTGCTTCAAATTTAGTCTACCTATATAGTAATCCGGGAAAGCAACGAGAATTAGTGAAAGCGGCAGCGGCATTAACGCCGGGGCCGGAAGCGATTATTACGCAATTTGTGCTAGCGTCTCTATGGAGCTGTGCAGAGGCAAAAAATGATTTGAATATCCTACTTGATTCCGGGAGTGTCCCTTTTCTTAAAGACGATGATTCCTGGGCACTGAGCTTGGATTCTGTTTTATCCGGCAAAAGCAGCAATGGCAAAGTGAAAGATAAATCAACAGGATTAAAGTACGAGCAGTATTTGGAGCTTTTTCTATTTTGCTCGTCAAAGCAGATTATCTTGGTTCGAATGATGGATTTGATTCAGATTAATTTGCAGGAGCGCTGCAACAAAGACTTTCTTCTCAGCAACTGTAAAGGGGGATTTGTTCTCAACGGAGAGATTTGGAAAAAAAAATTGCTTGGAAGAAAAGAAGCTGGAAAGCTGATTCGTAAAGGCAAGGTGGTTGTACGTCATGCTTATTAGGAGGTTGTATGCGAAAAAAGGACATGTTATTGTAGAGACGGCTATCTTTTTACCTCTTTTTATTATAGCGGTGATTACGATTGCTTGTATCGTCAGAGGCGTAAGCATGAGTGAGACTCTCATGCATTCTATTTCCAGCCAAGGGCGTAAATTAGCTGTAGAAGGATACATAAAAGAACAGGGGTATGATCTTTTTCTGGGAAAAGATGGAGAAGAGAAATCGGATAATCTAAAAAAAGCGGCAGTGGAATGGATTCAGCAGGAAGGCTTTTATTTTCGTGTAAAAAACCAGATTGAAAAAGATGTAGGAAGTCAGGTTCAAGATTTGGATTTGACGGAATTTAAAAATGCATATACGCAAGATCATCGAGACGGCTTGATTAAAATATCGTTTCGTTACACGTTGCCAATTCCTGTTCCGAGAATCTTTGATTCTGAAATAAACTTACAGGAAACCGTTCTGCTTCGTGCTTTCATCGGACGCAGTGATATCGGTGAAAAAAAAAGCTTTTCCGAGATGGAGGAGACAGAAGAGCTGCAAACGGTATATGTATTTCCAAGAGCAGGCGAACGATACCACGGCAGCCAATGCAGGGTTTTGCGTAAAAGTGCGCAGAGGGCGATTTTGAGTGCAAAGACGAAAAAAAGATACAAACCATGTAAGCTATGCCATCCAGACTCTTTAGCGCTTGGAAGCAGCATCTATATTTTTAAAGACAGCGGAGAAGTTTATCACAGAAAAAGTTGCACTTCGATAGAGCTTTTTTTTATCCCAATGGAAAAAGCGGAGGCAGAGAGTAATGGCTATACTGCTTGTCAGATTTGCGGAGGTAAGGCGAAATGAGTGAAAAAAAAGAAATCGGGGCCAGTGAGAATATAAATGGAAAAAGGGTGATAAAGGTAGCGTTGAATCAAGAGAAAATTCCAAGCTATCAACGAGAAATATTGAGTCTATCCGGCACAGGATTTTTTCTTCCAATGCGTTTTGTTTTTCTAGAGAGAATTTGCGAAGCCTATTATGAAGTTTCACGGAGAATTGAGTTAAAAAAGTATCTAGAAAAGAAAAAAGAGTATGGTGTACATTCTTTTGTTGAAGAAGGACTCTATTTAATAGAACATCTATTTGAGCAGATAAGAAAAGGCGAGGAACATCTGCTATTCTTAGAGGATTACCAATTAGCGTTTGATTTATTGTTTTTTAATGAAAAAGAAAAAAAACTAGAGCTGTTATTTTTACCGAAAGAAGAAAATGGTGATTTTTTCAATGAATGGAAAGAGCTTTTAAATGAGATTGATGCAGCGATGAACGATAAACAGTGGGGTGTTTACAGCAGAAAGATAATTCAGCTTTCTATGGAAGAAAATTGGGGAACCGAAGAGATTCTACACTATATAAGGGAGTTAAAGGAGCAGGTTTTCTATTCTAACTGAAGAAACGGAAGAAGGGGAAATTTTTTACGATAGGGAACACATGAAAAACCGGGCAATTAGCCCGGTCAGTTGTTGTTGTAAACAATGAATTAGCGGTCGTTTCTGAATTGTCTACGTTCGTTTTTCTTCGCATCTCTGCATTCTTTACATCTTTTTGGTTCGTTGTCAAAACCTTTTTCTTTGTAAAACTCCTGCTCGCCTGCAGTAAAAATAAATTCTTTTCCACAGTCTTGACACACCATTGTTTTGTCTTCCATTGATTTTCCTCCAGAATAATAAAAAAATATACCTGCAATATTTAAATAGACTTATGGGGGCGATTTTCCAAAAAGATGATCGGACCACTGACATTTAAATATCTTATGGGTAGTATAACCTATTTAATAAACCCTGTCTATAAATTTTTTGAAAAATCTTTAAATTATATCTTCAAATATAAAAATTTTTATTATTTTACGGGAACGCTTTGACTGAAAGGCGTACAGGCTATATAATATATAAGATTATACACTCATAATTCTTTAAAAAGAGGAGTATGAGGGAGGAGGATTGTCTTTGAATGGAAAAGAATGAAATCATTCAAATAAAAGATTTAATAAAGATATATAAAAGCGGAGCTTCCGAGATTAAAGCATTAAATGGAGTTGATTTGACTGTTCATCGCGGAGATATTTTTGGAATTATAGGAATGAGCGGGGCTGGAAAAAGCACTTTAGTCCGCTGCATGAACCTTTTAGAACGGCCGACCTCAGGCAAAATTCTTTTTGATGGGGTTGATTTGATACGTTTAAACAATCGAAAACTGAGACTGGCTCGCCAGAAGATGGGAATGATTTTTCAGCAGTTTAATTTGCTTATGCAAAGAACTGTAGAGAAAAACATCCTCTTTCCTATGGAGATTGCAGGCGTGGACCGTGAAAAAGCGCAAAAACGTGTCAATGAGCTTTTGGATATCGTAGATTTGGCGGATAAGAAGCACGCTTATCCTGCGCAGCTTTCCGGAGGACAGAAACAAAGAGTTGCAATTGCAAGGGCACTTGCAACAAACCCTGAAGTTTTACTATGTGACGAGGCAACAAGTGCTTTGGATCCGAAAACAACGCGTTCTATTTTGACCTTATTAAAGGACATCAATCGTAGACTGGGCATTACTATTGTCATTATCACACATGAGATGAGCGTAATTGAAGAAATTTGCAGCCATGTTGCGATCATAGATCAAAGTGTCATTGCGGAAACCGGTACTGTGCAGGAGATATTTTCACACCCCAAGACGGTTTCTGCGCAAAGGCTTGTGCATCCGACCGAAGCTCGTGTGGATTTTGAGACAGAGAAAAAAGGAATTCATTTGCGTATCGTTTTCGACGGGAACTCTTCCTTTGAACCTGTGATTGGAACGATGGTTTTGAGCTGCAAAGCGCCTGTCAATATTATGTTTGCAGATACAAAAAATATTGACGGAAAAGCATTTGGGCAAATGATCATCCAACTGCCGGATGACGAAGTGACTGCCAATAAAATGATTCAATTTTTGTCAACACAGAATGTTTCAGTGGAGGAGGTAAAGAACTTTGTTCAATAATTTTTTTGTACATATAAATGAAACGACGATTGCTATGATACAAACAGGCATTTTGGAAACACTATATATGACACTGGGCGCTACCTTCATTGCATATCTGATTGGGCTTCCAGTCGGCGTTATTTTAGTTGTTACTGACAAGAATGGGTTTTACCCGGTGCAATGGTTCAACGCGTCGTTGAATCTGATTGTAAACATATTACGCTCAATCCCGTTTTTAATCCTGTTGTTTGCTTTGATTCCATTCACGAGAGCCGTGGTAGGTACGTCAATCGGATCGACAGCGACGCTGGTTCCTCTCGTTGTGTCAGCAGCACCGTTTGTTGCGAGAGTCGTAGAACAGTCAATCAAAGAAGTGGATGCCGGAGTGATTGAAGCGGCACAAAGCATGGGAGCCTCTCCGATGACCATCATCTGCAAGGTGCTTCTTCCCGAGGCGAGACCATCACTTTTGGTGGGCTCTGCAATCGCGGTGACTACCATTTTAGGCTATTCGGCGATGGCCGGTGTGGCTGGCGGAGGCGGTCTGGGCGATATCGCAACGAGATTTGGATTTATTCGCTACCAGGAGGACATCATGCTGATTACAGTAGCGCTCTTAGTCATTATTGTTCAGATATTGCAGGGAATCGGAATGTATATTGCAAAGAAAGGTGATAAGAGAACCGTAGGGTGACCAGGGACTCTTCATATTAATAAAAAAAAGAAATGGAGGAATGCAAAATGAAAAGAACAATCGGAATTACTCTTGCTGTTCTGCTGCTGGCTGCTGGAGCTCTCGCAGGCTGCGGAGAAAAGAAAGATGTACCAAAGGAAAACTTAACTGTGATTAAGGTGGGAGCTTCCACTACACCGCATGCAGAGATTTTGGGCGCATTGAAGGAGGAGATGGCGGCAGAAGGCTATGACCTGCAGATTACGGAATTTACGGATTATGTATTGCCGAATCTGGCATTGAATGACGGATCGTTAGATGCGAATTATTTTCAACACCAACCGTATTTAGATGATTTTAATAAAGAAAGAAATATGAACCTTGTTGGAGCAATCAAAGTGCATTATGAGCCTTTGGGGTTATATCCCGGAAGAAAAGCTTCTTTAAATGAGCTTGCGGATGGTGATTCCATTGCAGTTCCGAATGATGCGACAAATGAAGCAAGAGCGCTTCTTCTTTTGCAGGATTTGGGATTGCTAAAATTGAAAGAGGATGCAGGTATGCTTGCAACACCGAACGATATTGTAGAAAATCCTAAAAATTTAAAATTTGAGGAATTAGACGCTGCGCAGGTGTCGAAATCTCTTCCGGATGTTGCGTTTGGTGTAATTAACGGAAACAATGCGTTATTGGCAGGACTGAATGCGTCAAAAGATGCCGTGGCGATGGAAGCCAAAGACTCCTTGGCGGCAGATACTTTTGCGAATGTTTTGGCGGTACGCAGTGGTGAAGAAGATTCTCCTGCAATTCAGGCTTTATCAAAAGCATTGTTATCCGACACTGCAAAGAAATTTATAGAAGATACCTATGAAGGTGCTGTGGTTCCTGTATTTTAAGACAGAATTATATTTGTGCAAAGCTTGGGAGGGTTGAATATGAGAAATTTTCTCATGAATTGGAATTATAAAAAACATGCGACAGCAGTCAGCGGCTTTTATTTGGGGATTTTTGTCCTTGGAAATTCTTTTTTTGGAAAGAAAGTCCCTTCCGATGAAAAATCAATATGTCCTGTTACTGTATGCAAGCAGATGACGAACAAACAGCATATTTTTAACGGGATATTAACGGTTTTGTATTCGCTTGATATGACGCTCTCGTTCTTTTTACTGAATTATTGGAAGAAGCAATATAAATAAAAGAAATTGCTTCCTTGCACATCATAAGAAGTAAGCTAAACTTTAAAAATTCGGAAAAGAGAAATACAGCCAGGAGAATGACTTCAATGCGTTCCAGATATTCTGCTGTTTGCGTCAAACCGGGCGGATAATATACCGGATAGGTTAACAATTCAAATACTTCTGGTCCAAGTGCCAAAACGGTTACAAAATAGGTCACAGATACCAGAATGACACTTGCAAAAAGTCCTTTTGTTATATCTTTATATACAGAAGGATTTTTTTTGCGCATAGAAAGCAGCGTCAAAAGCACAAAGCCTTCTGCAAAATAAATGATGAAAAATAAAAGCGTAGAATTCCAAAACGAATTGTTTGACAATTGCATAAAACCATCAAAGCGAAGGGAATCGTGCGTATAGGGCAGTTCTATTTTTGAAATGCTGGAACCATTCGCCAGAATTAAAAAGAATAAGGTGACAGGCCCTAACAATCTGGAAAAAAGTTCGATAACCCAGATATCCTTTTTTGCCATCCAGATACAAAGCAAGAAAAAGAAGGCGGGAAATAGCCATTTAGGGGAGTTGGTTAGTACGCAGGTATGAAAAAAATCAATGAAGCAATGAAACGTACTGATGATGATAAAGACACAAAAAAGTACGGAAATTAACAATACCCATTTTCCAATCGAGTATCGCTTTATATATTGGTGAAAGAGATACAAAAGAATGCTTGCTGCGATGGCTGCAATGAAAAAAGAAAGCCATGCCATGCGATGCAGGGGAATACAGCGTCCTATGAAGAAAAAGGTTCCTAAATAATAAAGAAAAGCAAGATAGCCTATATACCTTGGTTGTTGTTCTTCCTGTAGTCCAATCATTTAATGTGTTTCTCCTATCTGTAATTTTATTTGCGTTTGGAGCTCGACGGGAAGCGTTGTGAACTGCTGTGTATCCCAGTCTTTACGAAGTAGCTCCCATAAAGATTCATTTTCTTCTTTGATTGTCTTTCCAAACCCAAGAGCATCTGACTTAATTTCCTGTTGCAGTTTTTTTATTACCTGCTGACATCCTTCGGAGACGGTTTTATTTAGAGCTGCCTCTAATGCTTCTGAGCTGTACTCTTCAGAAGAGGAAATTTGTGAAACGGAGGCCTTCATCCCGAGTTTGATTTGTATTATAGTTTTTCCGTTTTCTGTTTTTGCGTTTAAGCTTGTGCGGTTATTTTCTATACGAAAAGTAATTTTTCCATCTGGGGTAGAAATATTACCTTGGTTTACACGATTTTGTAAAAGGAGAAAGTATATCGTCTCTTCCTGGCCTAGAGCACCTACTAATTTGTCTCCTCGAAAGATTGCAGTCCCATTTATTATTGCCATATCTTCTTTCGCACTTACGACAGGCGCCGATAATTGGATTCCTTCACTTTTTAAAACATCTACAGCTTGGTATACTTTTGTAGATGCAGCCGTTGCTACCCCTTCAGAAGTAACAAGCATTTTATCTAAATCAAGAAATTTAATATTTGTTGAAGACGTTTTTAAATCCAAGACCTGTGAAGCTGTTGGCAGGTTAGAAATAAGCAGATTGATGGAAAGACGCATCTTATAGTTTCTGAGTACATAATCAAGGAAGGGCGCGATTCCTTGTTCTTTTGCAATCGCATCGCTGATAACAAATGTCTTTGCGTGGCTCCAGTACGTTTCTCTGCTGTCAGATTCATTGCAGCTTTCGATGGCTTCTGCAATGGATTTGCCGTCCGCGTAGATTGTTTCGACGACATTGTCTTCCGAAGCGGTGCTGATGCTTTTATTGACAATCTCTCCGGTAACACGATAACGCTTTCCGACTGCATCATAGTCGATTGCCGCACCGGATAAGATTGACATATCATTGATTTCTTTCATACTTTTGCACCCAGTAAGGGATGCAAATAAAAAAAAGAGGATAAGCATAAGCGATAAAATTTTGGGTGTTGACTTTTTCATATTATCGGCTCCTTTGACGTTTTCGATTATAAGGCGAAATATAGGATGGGCGCAGCTTCATTTTATACCATGGAGAACGAATAAAAGTATCCTGGCATTTCTGAGCAAAGCTGATAGAGAGCGATGATAAATAAGGAAACCCAAATGTGCGGATGGAGCATAGATGAATCATGACACCGATGATACCTAAGATATACCCTGGAAAGCCTAATATTGAGGCAAGGATAAGCCATAAAATTCGAAACAAGATGGAAGGACTTTTTAAATGCGGTATCATAATTCCTGTGACTCCAGTAAATGCGATAATGATTACAACCGGGAGGCTGACCAGCTTTGCGTCCACTGCGGCTTGTCCTAAAACTAAACCACCTAAGATGGAGAGGGTTTGTCCGAAATTGGCAGGAACCTTTGCTCCGCTTTCTAAAATCAACTCAAAGGAGAAAATCAGGAGAATCATTTCAAGCAGAGTGGGAAACGGCAGTTCTAATCTTGATTCAGAAAGATTCAGTAAAAAACGCGTAGGCAGAAGATCCGGATGGAATGTCACCAATGCTAAGTAAATTGCAGGAAGACTCAGTGTGGCAAAAAAACCGAGGATGCGCAGCCAGCGCCCAAAGGTGCCGACGTAAAAATTAGAATAATAATCATCATTTGATTGAAAATATTCAATGAAGAAAAAAGGTGCAGTGAGAGCAACCGGTGTCCCGTCAACAATAAGAGCAACACGCCCTTCAAGCAGCTTTGCAGCAACGATATCCGGACGTTCGGTGGAGCCTGTTGTTTTAAACGGTGAATGCGGGGCATCCTTGATTAATTCCTCAATATAGTTGGTATCTAAAATACCGTCGATAGAAATAGAATCCAGCCTCTTTTTTATTTCTTTCAAAACGCCGGCATTGGCAATTCCTTCTATATAACAGAGGGCAACCTTAGTCTGGGTTTGTTCTCCCAGACTCATAAATTCAAATTTGAGGTTCGAATTGCAGATTTTTCTCCGAATCATAGAGAGATTTAAGATGATTGCTTCCGTAAAACCTTCTCGTGGCCCAGATAATACTTTTTCCGCAGTCGGCTCTGCAATTGAGCGTACAGACCAGCCCCTCGTAGAAAGTGAGAGTGCGCAAGCGCATCCGTCGATTAATAAAATCGTATTCCCGGAGAGCAGTTCGGGAAGTAATGTTTCAATTTGATTGCTTTTTATAATTTCATTTGTGAAAAGGACCTTATTCTCAAACGCTTCTAATAGATTTTCTTTATCGCGCAGCTGTTGATTCAGCATAATTGGCTCTATGATATGCTGATTGACCAATACGTTATCAATCATGCCATCAACGAATAAAATGCAGCATTTGATTTTTGGATTTTTCTGATTTTCAAAGTTTCTAAATTTAATCGTAGTGTCGGTACCGAAAATTTTATGAAATTTACGGATATTTTCTTCTAAATTTATGCTTATTGTATCATCAAATGATGGTGTAGACTTTTCGGGCAGAGCCGTTTTTGAGCTTTCTTTTAAGCCACGCTTTTTTTTGAATAAGAAATTCATACAATCCTCTTCCTTCTATATATAAGAAATTTTTCTCGTTGATTTAGTATGATACTTTTTAATGTTTATTATTCGAGGATTATGGTAAAATATAGGCATACTTCTTAAGCTCGTCTCATAAAAATAGTTAAAATCAATTTGAGAAGAGGGGGATGGCTTTGAGAAGACGTGGTCGCTATGGAAAAAATTTTAATGGGTTGCTGCTCGTACTTTCGATTGTTTTCTTATCCGTGTTTTCAGGATATTTGGGTACGAAATATGTAATTGCACCAATTCTCTATTCCGTACAAGAATCACAAGAGGAACCAGAGCAGGAAAACTCCGGCACGGCTTCTGAGGGGGATTCAAAGGAAAATGAAGTGCAGGGTAAAAAGGAATCTGAGGAAGGCAGCAAAGCCGAAAACAAAGGCGGAGAAAATGTGGTTACGGGGGAGCAGGAGGTAAAAGAGTTACCGGAAGAGAAAAGCACCTCAGAGCAAGTGAGCCAGAATGCTTCTGTACCGGGAAATACAAGTGGTCTGTTCTGCCTGCAATTTGGAAGCTTTTCGAATAAAGAGGCAGCGCAAACGTGTGTACAAGAGCTGACGCAAAAAAACATTTCTACGTTTGTGATGGAGAAGGAGGGAAGCTTTAAAGTACTGAGCATTCCTTATGAAACAAAGGAAAAAGCAAAGGCAGCGGCGGAGCAGTTAAAAACAGTTGTGGAAGATACCTATGTTGTTTCTATGTAGATTGATTTATAATAAAAAAATAAACCGTTTAAAAACAAAATGAAGGCGGTTTCGTAATAAAAATACAAAAGATAAAAGCAGAGAGGATTCAGTAAAATGATACCATTATCAACACGAATGCGTCCGCAATCCTTGGAGGAGTTCTTCGGTCAGCAGCATTTTTTATATAAAGGGTCTTTATTATATAACGCAATCAAGAATAAAACATTCGATTCCGCTATCTTTTTCGGGCCCTCCGGTACGGGGAAAACGACATTGGCACGCATCGTTGCAAGAGAAATGGATGCTGAATTTTATGAGTTGAACGCCTCGAATACGGGAATAAAAGAGTTAAAGGAAATTATAGATAAATCTAAGCTGAAATTTTTCGGACTGCAAAAACAGACAACGTATGTGTATGTAGATGAATTTCACCGATGGAACAAGCTGCAGCAGGACTCTCTATTACAAGCACTGGAGGAGGGCGTCATACGTTTTATTGGGAGCACGACGGAAAATCCATACTTTGCAGTAAACAATGCAATTTTAAGCAGAGTGCGCCTCATCTATGAGTTTAAAATGCTGGACCAAGAAAGTCTCTTTCAAATTTTAAAACGTGCGATAACAGATTCAGAACGCGGTTTAGGCAATTTTGAGTTAGAGTGGGAGAAGGAAGCCCTGCTTATGATTGCCGATCGAAGCAGCGGAGATGCCAGAGTGGCTTTGGACACTTTAGGCTTCATTGCGGAAAACCTGAATCCTTCCGCAAAGATTGACTTGCAGACGGTAGGGGAAGCTATGCAGCGGCAAACCAGCTTTTATGATAAAAGCGAGGACAAGTACAATCTTTTATCCGCGTTGCAAAAGTCAATTCGAGGGAGTGATCCGGATGCGGCAATTCACTATTTGGCGAGGCTGATGCAGGCTGATGCGGATATTTTAATGATTGGAAGACGGCTTATGGTAATGGCAAGCGAGGACGTTGGACTCGCTTATCCAAGTGCAATTTCCATTGTTACTTCCTGTGTGCAAGCGAGTCAGATGACGGGATACCCGGAAGCGCAGATTATTTTGGCACAAGCCGTGTTGCTGCTTGCCTCCTGCCCAAAATCAAACTCGGCAGTCCTTGCAATTTCGCAAGCTATGGGGGATCTGAAACGTCGTAAGCCTGCAGAGATTCCTGCACATCTGAAAGATAGTCATTATAAGGGCGCAAAAGAACGCGGCTTGGGGCAGGGATACCGATATCCGCATGATTACGGCGGTTATGTAGAGCAACAGTATCTGCCAGATGATTTATATAAAGAAAATATCACTTATTATCATCCAACACAAAATGGAAAGGAAAATGCGTTTAAGAAATTCTTAGAGGCACTGGAGAAAAAAGAAAGATGACAATTAAAGTCGCAAAGCATTCAGGGTTTTGCTTTGGAGTAAAAGAAGCTCTGCGTAAAACGGAAGAAATGATTGAAAAAAAAGAAAGAGGGACTGAAAAAATTTATACCTTCGGTCCGTTGATTCATAATGATGCAGTGATTGAAGAACTGGAACAAAAAGGCGTTTCATCAATTTCAGATCTTGCAGTGACCAATCCGGGTGATACGGTGATTATTCGTTCCCATGGTGAAGGAGAATGGTTTTATGACGAAGCGGAGAAGCATCAAGTAAACCTTATCGATGCGACCTGTCCTTTTGTCAAAAAAATACATAGACTGGCGAAGGACGCGACAAAAGACGGATATCAGGTTGTGATTGTCGGTGATGCGGATCATGCAGAGGTAAAAGGGATTAAGGGATGGACAAAAGGCCGTGCAATTGTGGTTTCTTCAGAAGAAGAGGCAAAGCAGGTCATTGCGGATCGAATCTTTGTCGTAGCTCAAACAACAATTCGTCAGAGCTACTTTGATAAAATTATTAAAGAATTTCGAAATAAAAAAGAGATTTTGGTGAAGAATACAATTTGTAAGGCAACACAAGACAGACAGAAAAGTTGTATGGAATTGGCTCAAAAATCGGATATGATGATTGTAATTGGAGGCAAAAGCAGTTCTAATTCAAAAAAATTATACGAGATAGCCAAAAAAAATTGTGAAAAAACCTATTTTGTTCAAAATAAAGAAGATTTACCATTGAAAGAAGTCACAAAATGTAATAAAATAGGTATTGCGGCAGGAGCCTCGTCTCCTGAACGTATAATTAAGGAGGTTATTGCTGCTATGAGTGAAGCTACTGCTAACAAAGAACTGCGCGAGGAAGAAATGAACGGGATGGATGCCTTGATGGACGAGATTGAAAAATCTTTACGGTTGCCGTCAAGAGGAGAAGTCATAACAGGAGAGATTGTTCATGTGACAAACCGGTATATTGTCGTAAATTTAGGTTGTAAAAAAGACGGCATTATTCCAAAAGAAGAATTGACTTTAGATGGAGATGAGGAGCTGACGGACTTATTCCAGGAAGGTGACGAAATCCAGGCAAAGGTTATCAAAACTGATGACGGAGATGGAAATATTTTATTGTCCAAGAAGAAGCTTGAAGTAAATGAGCACTGGGATGAGATTAATGAAGCTCTTGAAAATAAATCAGTTGTAAACGCTAAAATTGTAAAAGAAGTAAAGGGCGGCGTAATTGCCGTTTATAAAGAAGTATCCGGATTTATTCCGATGTCTCAGCTTTCCGACCGTTTTGTTGAAAAGGCAGACGAATTTATTGGAAAAGTATTGCCGGTAAAGGTAAGCCGTGTTGATCAGAGAAGAAATAAAGCTGTTTTTTCTCATAAGGCATACTTGGCTGAAGAAAAGGCAAAGAAGGTTGCTGAAATCTGGGAAGGTTTGAGCGTAGGCGATATCGTAGAAGGTACTGTAATGCGTTTCACGGATTACGGCGCATTTGTAGACATCGGCGGCTTGGATGGTCTTTTGCATATTTCTGAAATTTCTTGGGGCAAGCTAAAGCATCCGCAAGAAGCTTTGGAAATTGGACAGAAGGTAAATGTTAAGATTTTGTCTATGAATACAGAGAAGGGAAAGATTTCTCTTGGATTAAAGCAGAATCAGCCTGAGCCTTGGTCAATTATTGATGAAAAATATCAGATTGGACAGGTTATTAAGGGAAAAGTTGTTCAGATTAAAGATTACGGTGCATTTGTTGAGTTGGAGCCAGGTTTGGACGGCTTAGTGCACATTTCTGAAGTGGCTTATAAGCGTGTGACGAATATTGCAGACGAGCTTTCTGTAGGACAGGAAGTGGATGCAAAGATTCTTGAAATTGATAAAGAGAGAAAAAGAATCAGCTTGAGTATCAAAGAAACTTTAGAACCACCTATTTTTGAAGAAGGTGCGGAAGAGCCTGAAGCAGAAACAGAAAATACTTCTGAAGAAGCATAATGCGCATTTAGGTTTTCCAGATGTAAGAGAAGCAGAGCCTTTCGGCTCTGCTTTTTTATAAGCCAAATAAAATATAAAAATACCTTTTGTTTTAAAGATTATTTTATGGATATGAGGGTGACACATGAGTAATATTATTTTAATTGGAATGCCGGCTTGCGGAAAGAGTACGGTCGGTGTTATATTGGCAAAAACCGTGGGAAAGAGCTTTATAGATACGGACTTGCTGATTCAAGAAAAAGAGGGCGAACTTCTACAGGATATTATCAACGAAAAAGGAAACGCATATTTTAAAGAGCTAGAAGAAAAGGTTCTTTGCGGAATTGATGTTAAAAATACAGTGATTTCCACAGGCGGAAGTGCCGTTTATTATACAAATGCGATGGATCATTTAAGAAAATCTGGAAAGATTATTTATTTTAAACTCCCTCTTTTTGTGATTGAAGCACGTTTGGATAATATCAGCACCAGAGGAATCACGATGGCAAAGGGAGAAACGTTAGAAAGTTTATATCAGAGAAGAAGCGTGTTATACGAGAAGGAAGCAGATATTATTTTAGAGTGTGAGAACATGACGGCGGAAGAAACAGTGGAAGAAATTCTTAAAAAGTTGTAACGGGAGAGCGCACATTGAATTATTTTGAAATGATAGCAATTGTTTGCCCGCTGATTTTTTTATCTAGTTTTGTAGACAGTATTGCTGGAGGCGGTGGCTTAATTAGTTTACCTGCCTATATGATTACGGGGATTCCGGTACACTTTGCTTTTGGATGCAATAAATTTTCAGCCAGCGTCGGTACATTTTTTTCGACACTGCGCTATTATAAAAATGGAAAAATAAATGTCAAAAGTGCAGCGGCTTCAGCAATTTTTTCTTTGATTGGAGCCGCGATTGGTTCAAAGGTAAACCTGTTGATTTCAACGTTGCTTTTAAAACAAATCTGCATCTTTTTGATACCGGTGGTTGCTGTTATCGTACTTTTTGGCGGGAACAAAGCACCTTTGCGTGAGAGACTCTTGGAGGGACCGATGCTTTATATAACCTGCAGCTTAATTGGTTTTTTCGTGGGTATGTATGATGGCCTCATTGGACCCGGCATGGGAACATTTTTTATTCTCGCGTATACTTCCCTAATTGGTTTTGATTATGTTACTGCCAGCGGGAATGCAAAGGTCGCTAATCTGGCCTCCAATGTATCAAGTCTGATTGTGTACCTCTTGGCAGGGAAAATCTATTTTGCCTTGGCGGTTCCTGCTACCTTATGCAGTATACTTGGCGGTTGGCTCGGCAGTGGAATGGCAATTCGCAATGGCGCGCCATTTATCAAACTGGTTTTAGTGGTGGTATTGACTGGGATTGTGTTAAAATTAATCTGGGACCTGCATTTATAAAACCACTGCAATTGACAGGAATTATAATCACAATGTAACCGGCTTGTAATTTTTTTGGATATTCACTATGATATAATCAATACAAATTGTGTGACAGCGTACATACCGTTATCTTGTATATATTGATCTCATGAGGGAGAAGCGAATCAGTAATGATTTATACTTGTGATACAATACATGGATTCTATAATTTAAAAAGGGGAAATTTAAAATGGAGAAAAGAAAGAAAAAACAACAGACCTGCCGAAAAGCGTGGCTGGCTGTATTGTTTACTTTAACTGTATTGGTATCGGCAACTGTTGTGGGGTATGGGGCTTCAAGTGCTGTGAATGTAACAATACCGCAGTTTACAGTACAATTAAATGGAATCAAAGTAGATAATACATACCGGAAGTATCCTTTTTTAGTCTATAAGGAGATTACCTATTTTCCGATGACCTATTACGATTGCCGATTTTTAGGAGTGGAATCCCAATGGAATGAGAAAAGTCGTGTGCTGTCTGTTAAACAATCCGCAGTTGGAGGGGCATATCAGGACTACAAGACCAATTTGAAAAATAAAAATGCCTATCAGGCACAAATTTCTAATGCGGCATTGAACGTAAATGGAGCTGCAATTGATAATCGGAAAGAGCCGTACCCGGTGTTGCTGTTTCGTGATGTAACTTACTTTCCTATGACTTGGAAATACGGCGTGAATAGCTTTGGATGGAATTATCAATTTGACCAGACGAATGGACTGGTGATTCGTTCGAAAAACGCATCAGTAACGAGTTTGACTTTGCCGGTCGAGAAGCTTGCAGACGGTGAATATAACTTTGTTTTAGCGGGAGAACGATATTTTTATCAGGGCCAAAACGGGATAATCTATATGACCTCAACGACCAATCCGGCGGATGCGAAAAAAGTATATCAACTCCCGGTTTTCTCCTATGGAGATGGCAAGCAGCTTGTTTATGCCTCTTTGAGTAATGAACACGGCAATGCTGTACTGCGCTACCACCAGGGTGGAGCGACGATGGGCTCAGATATGAAGCTTACGTTTGCATCGGATGGTACATATAAAGAAGAAACGGAGGATTATTTGTACCGTGCTTCTTTCGTAGATTTGGTTACGCAAGAAAAAAAAGAGGTTTCTGTTTATTACGGAATGTTTTCCGATACGGAGAATCTGAAATTGTCCGTAAAGGATGGAGAGAGTATTTTGTTAGGAGATTCGACAACGCGTTATATGGGAACACCGGTCATCGCGGGAGAATCTGTTTTTGTTATCGGAAGGCCTGAAATTGCAGAAGGAGAGACGGAGCGTTCCTCGTTATATAAAATTAATATGGCAACCAATGAAGTACAGCAATTGACGCAGAACGATTTGTATGTCAGTGAAATTAAGCTCGAAGAGAAGAGTAAAACGCTTTATGCTGTGACGGGAAAATTACAGAATGGAGAGTTTATAGAACGCAGTTTATATTCCATGAATTTGGAAGGGGTAAATCAAAAAAAAGTAGCTGCGTTGGTAAAGGATGCGCCTCAGTTTTCTATTTTAGATGGGAATGTATATTATACGAGCGGAAGCAGTCAGAATCAAGTTCTTTATCGGCTGGGTGCTGATAAATCATTGAATCCGAAAGGAAAGCTGGTCTCTATGGGGATTGCGGGAGAAAGTTATTTTTATGCAACCTTTAAGGAAGAGGCACAATGCGAGTATCGATTGATGGTATTTGATAAAAGCGGGAAGCTTGTATTTTGTACCGCAGATGTTGCACAGCAAGTTGATGTAGAAAAGGGAAGGCTTTTCTATGTGGATCAAAACGGAAAAGCCTGTTTGGTTACGCTGCCATAAGATTGAGCAGCACAGATTATTTTTGTGACAGTTCAAGAAGCTCTTGCGCACTTTTTAAAGTCGTATCTGTGATATTGATACCGCCTAAAAGTCTCGCGATTTCGTTGATACGCTCTTCTTCGGAGAGCGGAAGAACCGTGGTTTGCGTAATATCATTTTCTGTTGTTTTTTGAATCTGATAGTGGTATCGTCCAAAGGCGGCGATTTGTGGTAAATGTGTGATGCAGATGATTTGATGTTCTGTCGCAATCTGCATCAATTTTTTTCCAACAATACTTGCGGTAATGCCGCTGATGCCGCTGTCAATTTCATCAAAAATCATAGAAGGTATCTTGTCAAGCTTGCCGACAATGCGTTTGAAAGCCAGCATAATGCGAGAAATTTCTCCTCCGGAAGCGATTTTTACTAATGGTTTTTCGGTTTCCCCTTTATTTGTAGAAATCAGAAATTCCACCTGATCCGTTCCTTCTGCGGTAAATGCCGCTGTATTGGTTTGGAACGCAACGGATAGCTTTGCTTCGTTGAAATTTAATTCTTTCAGTTCTTTATTGATTTGCAGTTCCATTTTTCTTGCAGCAGACTTTCGCAAAGCAGAGAGCTTCTCGCTTTCTCTTATAAGCGCAGATTCTATAGAAGAGAGCTGTTGCGTCAGTGCTTCTTTTTGCGAAGCATTCTGCTCGATTCCTTCTAAATCCTGCTGAAGCTTTTCACGGTATGTTAGAATTTCGCCAATGGAATCTCCGTATTTTCGTTTCAATCCAGTAATCAAATCCATTCTGCTTATGGCTTCATCCAGTTCCTTTTCAGAAAAAGAAATGGAATCCAAAGAATGACGAATTTGAGAGGAAAGATCCTCTAATTTATAATAACAGTCGGAAAGTGCTTCGGCCAATTCTGAAATCTCTTTTGAAAACAATGAAATTTCATCTAAATACTGCTTACTTTTTCCGATTCCATCAAGCGAGGAAGGAGTGCCGTCATATAGAAGGGCGTAAGAGGACGAAAGGTTCTGATAAATGCGTTCGCTGTTTTGAAGCAGGGTAATCCGCTGTTCAAGTTCAGCATCCTCTTCCGGCGTTAAATTGGCAGAAGTGATTTCCTCCCATTCAAACTGCATAAAATCTCGTTTTCTCTGTGTTTCTTTTTCCGAGCGGCAGAGAGATGCAAGTGTTTGCTTTACTTTGTTGTATTCGGAAAAAAGAGTGCGGACACTTTCTTTGACCGGAGCAATTTGTGCTTCATCATAGAGGTCGAGAAGCGTGATGTGAAGCTCTGGATTCAGCAATGACTGATGGTCGTACTGACCGTGGATATCCACTTCATATTTACAGAGTTTATTGAGAAAAGAAACAGAAACAAGAGAACCATTAATGCGGCAGGTGCTTTTTCCACTTGCCAACAGTTCCCTTCGAATAATTAATTGATCTTCGGCCTCTAAGCCGTTTTCTTTTAAAAGCGCGGCGGTCGCCTCGTTTTTTCCGTCAAGAATCAGCTCAATGACGGCTTTTTCTTTTCCAGAACGAATAAAAGCAGTATCTGCACGGCTTCCCAGTGCAAGGCTGACTGCTTCTATAATAATGGATTTACCGGCTCCGGTTTCGCCTGTGATTACATTGAAACCAGAGTGAAAATCAACGTTTAATTCATGAATAATTGCAAAATCTCGAATATGGATATGAGAAATCATAAAAAGACCTCTTATTTCATCATTTCATCAAATTTTTCTATAATATACGGGACGTTTTCCGGATCATCGGCAACGAGCATGAAGGTGTTGTCACCCGCAATCGAACCGATTACATTTGGAAGGTTCAAGGTATCGACCGCTTCTGCTGCGGCCGGAGCGCATCCGCTTAATGTCTTTATTAAAATAATGTTCCCTGAGGAAGTAATATTTTGAATCGTTTCTTTGAAAATCTTAACGAACCGATCTGAAATCGGCAGGTCAAGGCTTGTGTTGACTGCATATTTATAATGACCCTTTGAAGAAAGTGTCTTTACTAATTGCAGTTCTTTAATATCTCTGGAAATGGTAGCTTGCGTCACTTGATATCCTGCTTCTTTTAACAGCTCCACGAGCTTGTCTTGGGTTTCAACTTCGTGCTGATTAATAATATCAAGAATTTTATTTTGTCTTGAATAGCGCATGAGATTCTCCTTAAAGCATTACTTAAAATCAAGAAATGGCTTACCTTGTAATTATTTAATTTTGGCTGTTTTAATGTCCCGAAGGGATTCTCTTAAAAAATAGAACTTCGTTACATCAGTGCAATGAATAAAACTAGGATAAAATCAATTAATTCTATTGTATATATTCGTATTTATTATACCATATATTTGTTTTGTAGCAAGGAAAAGACACCATTTTTTCAAAGACAAGCTCTTTAAAATATGCTACAATAGATAGGAATAAATGAGAAGAAAGTGTTTGGGGCGGGAAGCGTATGAAAATTTTAGGGATTGATCCGGGTTATGCAATTATGGGCTATGGCATTGTTGAAATGAAAGGAAACCATTTTAAACCAATTGCCTACGGCGCGGTAACGACAGATAAAGACATGGCTATGCCGGATCGATTAAAGCATTTGTATACAGGCCTCATGGAGGTCATTTCTGAGTTTGCTCCTGACGTGGTTTCCATCGAGCAATTATTTTTTAACACAAATACAACGACTGCGATATTGGTAGGGCAGGCAAGAGGAGTGGCCATTTTGGCTTGTGCCAATTCGGGGCTTGAAATCTTTGAGTATACACCCCTCCAAATTAAGCAGGGACTGATTGGATATGGAAGGGCTGAAAAGAAGCAGATTCAGCACATGGTAAAAACGATATTGAATTTAAAGCAGATTCCTAAATTGGATGACACTGCCGATGCGTTGGCTGCGGCCATCTGCCATGGGCATTGTGCGGAATTTCACAACCGTTTTTCAGGGCTGTCTTTAAAATAAAACAAGGAAACGGGCAACTGAAGGAAAAAAGAATTTGCGAATGGAAATGGGGATAAATTATGTTGCATTATATAAAGGGAACCGTTGCGATGCGGTTTACCGGAGGCATTGTAATTGAGAACAATGGAATCGGTTATGAAATCTATGTACCGGATAATTCGGCACTATACCTGCTTGACGCAGGAGAGACTGCATCGGTCTATACAGCGATGATTGTAAAAGAAGATGATATTAGCCTTTATGGGTTTTCTGATGAGGAAGCGATTGGTCTTTTCCGAAAATTGATGACAGTGAGCGGCGTAGGTGCTAAGGCGGCGATGGCATTGTTATCCGCTTTGACTATAGGGGAATTAAAAAAGGCAATTGCATTTGAAGATGCGATGACTTTGACAAAAGCAAATGGGATTGGGAAGAAGACAGCGCAGCGAATTGTTTTGGAACTGAAAGAAAAAATTGGCGGTGTTACGGAATTGGAAAACGCGGTAGACGTTGTATCGGGAGATAATGCAAGAACAGAGGCAACAAATGGTTTGATTGCGCTTGGCTACAGCAAAGGCGAAGCCGTCGGTGCAATTGCGTCGATTGAAGAAACGGATTTGTCTGTGGAAGCGTATATAAAAATAGCATTGAAAAAATTATTTTGATGAAAGAGGAAGGTAAATGGAATTTGAGGAAAGAATCACGGCGGCAGATCTGAATCTTAATGAGGAAGAAATGGAGTTGAACCTTCGGCCAAAACGCCTTTCAGAATACATCGGGCAAAAAAGCGTTACTGAAAACCTTAAAATTTTTATTGAAGCGGCTCAAATACGAAAAGAACCGCTGGACCATGTTTTGTTTTACGGACCTCCGGGGCTTGGAAAGACAACGCTTGCGGGAATCATTGCAAATGAGCTGGGGGTAGACTTGCGTATTACTTCCGGCCCTGCGATTGAGCGTGCGGGGGATTTGGCGGCAATTCTGACAAATTTAAAAGACGGTGATGTGCTGTTTATCGATGAAATTCATAGGTTAAACCGTTCTGTAGAAGAAGTGCTATATTCAGCTATGGAAGATTATGCACTTGATATTATCATTGGAAAAGGGCCTTCTGCCCGTTCTATTCGTTTGGATTTATCGAAATTTACCTTGATCGGAGCAACGACGAGGGCGGGAAGTCTATCCGCTCCACTTCGCGATCGTTTTGGAGTGATTTGCAAATTTGAGATGTATCAAAATGATGAATTGGCAGAAATCATAAAGCGGTCGGCGGATATTCTGAATGTGCGGATTGAGCCGGATTGCCTCCTTGAATTAGCCCGTTGTTCACGAGGAACACCTCGTGTAGCCAATCGTTTATTGAAGCGTGTGCGTGACTTCTGCCAAGTGAAGGGAAGCGGTGTAATTGACCGAAAAATCACGAAGAAAACCTTACAGTCGCTTGGGATTGATGCGTTAGGGCTTGAGGGGCTTGATCGTGAAATTTTGAAGCTGATTATTGAACGTTTTAGAGGCGGCCCTGTTGGAATTGACACGATTGCCGCAGCCATTGGAGAAGAGCGAATTACAATTGAGGATGTGTATGAGCCGTATCTAATTCAAGTGGGGTTATTGCACCGAACGCAAAAAGGAAGAATGGTTTCCGCAGATGCCTATAAGCATCTGGGCATTCCGCAGCCGGAGGAGAGGTAGATCAATTATGAGAGAAATGAAAAAAAGATTTCAGAAAATATTGTGTATCCTATTGGTTTTCACCTTTTGTCTCGTACCGTTGGATACCTTTGCGGCAGAAATTCCTGAATACATAAAAGTAGGATTAAATTATGGAAGTACAGCAGTTTCCAGCTGCCGCCTGACAAGTGAAAACGGGTTTCAAATCATCAATGTCACGGACGGTGCGTTTGAAGAGACTCTTCCGATTTCTGCATATACCGAATTAAATGCTTCGATTGAAAATGGAATGGTCGTGCTGCGCAGTGAGGATGGGACGGTCGTTTCGGCAAGCTTGGGCGAAAATGACTGTATTATGGCAATGGATTACAATGGCGATGGACTGATTCGATATGGAGGGAATCCATACCGCGATGGGATACAGCTGATTGCGGATGGAAATAATAAGATGATGGTATTAAATTATATCACAATGGACCATTATCTTTATGGAGTGCTGCAAGGAGAAATGGGACAGTCTGCGCCGTTAGAAGCACTGAAAGCACAGGCGGTTGCGGCCAGAAGCTACGCAATGACAAATCTATATGTACATAAAAGCTACGGGTTTCATGTCTGTACGACGACGCACTGCCAAGTATATAAAGGATATTCTTGGGAGACAGAGAAAACGAACCGTGCAGTGGATGAGACAAGCGGACAGATTCTCTACTCAGAAGGAAAACCTGCGGCTGCCTACTATCATAAAAACAGCGGCGGGTATACGCAAAACAGCAAAGATGTTTGGTCTTCCCAGCTTCCATATCTGACTGCGGTAAAAGATGAATACAGCCCAGATTATCCATGGACAGCAACAATGAGCTTTGCGCAGATTCAATCACGTCTAGAAACCTGTGGTTATGATCCTGGAAGTGTTCAGTCGGTAAGTATTACTGCACGAAACGAATCGGGTGCCGTCTCTGAATTGACTGTTGCAGGGAATAAGAACACAGTTGTTTTGAAAAAAGAATCGGTCCGTACGGTATTGGGAGGAACTTCTTTAAAATCAACTCAATTTTCCATTGCTGCGGCAGCCTCAAACGGCACAGCAGGAGAGGGTGTTTCTATCCACAGCGCTTCAAGCTCTGCGGATTCAAATCAGTCTCTCTACCTCGTTTCTGCTTCAGGAGGAACGCAGTCGCGCAAGGTGGAAGGGCTGGTCGTATCAAACGGAAGCTCGAAGCGGACTGTTTCCGGTGCACAATCAGCAGCGACGGAGACGGTGACAAATGGAAGTGTTACTTTTACCGGAAAAGGATACGGACATGGGATTGGCATGGCGCAGGACAGTGCCATGGTTATGGCCAATAAAGGAATGCGTTATGATGAAATACTAAAGTATTTCTATACCGGAACAGAGGTTTATTAAAGAAAAGGAAAGGCTGAATTATATGCAAGTAAGCGATTTTGAATATGAACTGCCGCAACGGCTGATTGCGCAGCATCCGAAAGACCGAAGAGATGCTTCGCGTCTCTTGGTGGTAAACCGCAAGAAGGATACCGTTGAGGATAAGCATTTTTACGATATTTTAGACTATCTGCGTGAAGGGGACTGCTTGGTTATGAATAATTCAAAGGTTATTCCAGCCAGGTTGTTTGGTATAAAGAAAAACACGGGAGCAAAGATTGAGTTTTTATTAATAAAAAGAAAAGCCGGTGACATTTGGGAAACCTTGGTCAAGCCGGGGAAAAAGCTGCATCCGGGAGATTCCGTTTTATTTACGGGAGAAAGCGGAAAAACTCTTGAGGCTGAAGTTCTAAGCTATGGAGAAGATGGAACTCGCATGGTAAATTTTCATTATAGCGGCGATTTTTTGACACTGCTAGATGAAATTGGTTCTATTCCGCTTCCGCCCTATATTGACAGAAAAAGCGAGGAAGAGGACAAGGAGAGGTACCAAACGGTTTATTGTAAGGAAGAGGGGTCCGTAGCTGCGCCGACAGCAGGCCTGCACTTTACAGAAGAGCTTTTGGAAAAGGTACAGAAAAAAGGTGTAAAGATTGCTTATGTTACACTTCATGTTGGTATCGGTACGTTTCGTCCGGTAAAGTGTGATGTAGTAGAAGAGCATCAGATGCATTTTGAAGAATACCACATTGATGAAAAAAATGCGCAGTTAATCAATGAGACAAAGAAGAACGGAGGGAGAATTATTTCCGTTGGAACGACTTCCACCAGAACCTTGGAAAGTGCGGCACAGGTAAGCGGCGTGGTACAAGCTGGCCATGGGAATACGGATATTTTTATTTATCCGGGGTATCAGTTTAAGATCATTGATTGCTTGATTACGAATTTTCATTTGCCGAAATCCACCTTACTTATGTTGATTTCCGCTTTGTATGACAGGGAAAAGATGATAAAAATATACCAGGATGCGGTACAAAAAGAATATCGATTTTTTAGCTATGGAGATGCGATGTTCATTGAATAAAGGAGCGTCTTTATTCAATCGTTGGTATATACTCTGAAAAATAAAGGGAAAATGGATTGAAAAGAGCGATAAGCAAAAAAGAGTTTAGTATAATTTGAAAATATAGAGCCTGTCAGGAATTTGCCTGTCGGGAGAGAAAGGGATTACAACATATGAAACATGCTGTTACCTATGAATTGCTGAAAACAGATGAAAAAAGCAGGGCAAGAAGAGGCAGAGTACACACCCCGCACGGGGTGATAGAAACACCGGTATTTATGCCGGTCGGTACTGCGGCAACGGTGAAAGCGATGCGCCCGGAGCAGGTAAAGGAGATGGGAGCACAAATTATTTTGTCTAACACCTATCATCTCTATTTGCGGCCGGGACACAATATTGTAAAGGAAGCAGGCGGACTGCATAAGTTTATGAACTGGGACCGCGCTATTTTGACAGACAGCGGCGGATTTCAGGTATTCAGCTTGGGAGCTTTGCGTAAGATTAAGGAAGAGGGCGTGGAATTTCGCTCTCATATTGACGGGTCCAAGCATTTCTTTACGCCCGAAAAATCTATGGAGGTACAAAATGCCTTAGGGTCAGATATTATCATGGCATTTGATGAATGCGCACCTTATCCGGCAGACCGAAGCTATGTAAAAAATTCATTGGAACGAACGACACGCTGGCTAGCACGTTGTAAAGAGGCGCATCGAAATACAGAACAGCAATCTTTGTTTGGGATTATGCAGGGCGGAATGTATAAGGACCTGCGTTATGAGAGTGCGATGCAGATTGTGGAGATGGATCTCCCTGGGTACTCGATTGGAGGTCTTAGCGTTGGTGAGCCCAAAGATTTGATGTATGAGGTGCTTGACGATTGTGTAGAGCATCTTCCGAAGGAGAAGCCGCGTTACTTAATGGGTGTTGGAAGTCCGGATTGCCTTTTTGAAGGTGTGGAGCGGGGGATTGACATGTTTGATTGCGTGCTGCCGACGCGGATTGCAAGAAACGGAACTGCGATGACTTCACTCGGAAGAGTTGTCATTAAAAATGCGGCACATGAAAGAGACTTTTCACCGCTTGATCCAAATTGTGACTGCTATACCTGCAAGAATTATTCAAAAGCTTACCTGCGCCATTTATTTAAATCCAATGAAATTTTATCATCAATGCTTCTTACGAATCATAATTTGCATTTTTTAGTGCATACAATGGAGAAGATACGAACTTCCATTGAGGAGGGGCGTTTCCTTGCATATAAAAAAGAATTCTTCGATTCCTACGGGAAATTTTAAAGGATTTTGCAGAAATTGTTTTTGATCAAGAAGCCCGATGACAGACAATGAAAACAAAGAAAAACTATCTTAGATAAAATCATTTCGAAAAAACTGAAAAATCAGTGAGAAGAGAATGAAATACAGGAGAAAAATTAAGGAGGATTATCATGCCAATATTAGTACCAAAAGGATTGCCGGCTTATAGAACATTAAGAGAAGAGAATGTATTTGTGATGTATGAGCATAAGGCGCAAAAGCAGGATATTCGTCCTTTAAGCATTGCCATTGTAAATTTGATGCCGACGAAAGAAGTAACAGAAACACAAATGATACGCTTACTTGCAAATACGCCGCTTCAAGTGAATTTACATTTATTGACGATGGGAAGCCATGAATCAAAAAATACAGATTCCAGACATTTAGATAATTTTTATAAGACGTATGAAGAAATTAAAAACAAGCGTTTTGATGGAATGATTATCACGGGAGCTCCGGTAGAAACCATGCCCTATGAGAAGGTGGACTACTGGAAGGAGCTTTCTGAAATCATGGATTATACAAAAGGGAATGTATTCAGTACACTCCATATCTGCTGGGGAGCGCAGGCTGCACTTTACCATCATTTTAACGTTCCGAAGCAGGAGCTTTCAGAAAAACTTTTCGGTGTATTTGAGCATGTGGTAAAAGACAAAAAGTCTGAGCTGGTACGAGGATTTGATGAGATTTTTTACGCACCGCATTCCAGGCATACGCAGATCAGAAAAGAGGATATTCTTGCAGTTCCGGAGTTGAAGATTTTAGCAGAATCAAAAATTGCAGGGCCACATATTATAGAAACGAAAAATAAACGTATGATTTTTGTGCAAGGGCATGCAGAGTATGATTGGGATACCTTAAAGCTGGAATATGAGAGAGATGTGGCAAGAGGAATTGATGCAAAGATTCCGATCAACTATTTTAAAGATGACAACCCGAAAAAGAAGGTGGTTGTAAAATGGAGCGGTCACGCTAATTTGTTTTTTGCAAATTGGCTGAACTATGTGTATCAGGAGACTCCTTACGATTTGAATAAGCTGGATTCTATGAAGTAGAAAAAGGGTTTTAGAAAAAGGAGACTTAAAAAGGAGTATGAGCGTGGAAATATGTAAACACAATGAGGATTGCGGTGGTTGTATCTATCAAGAAATGGACTATCCGGAGCAATTGAATCTGAAAGGAAAAGAAGTCATCCGACTGTTTGAAAATAAAAAGGTCATGCCGCAAAAATTTTTGGGAATTGAAGGAAGCCCTCTTCAATATGGTTATCGGAATAAAATGGAATATACCTTCGGCGATGAGGTGAAAGACGGTCCGATGACGTTAGGAATGCATAAGCGGGGACGCTTTATGTCCATTATTACAGTCGATGAATGTCAACTGGTCGATCCGGATTTTAATCTAATCTTGAAGACAACTTTAGAGTTTTGCAACAGCAAAGAATATCGCTTTTATCATAAAAAATCACATAAAGGCCTTATGCGCAACTTGATTGTCAGAAAAGGACAGCACACCGGCGAGCTTTTGGTGAATGTTGTTACGACTTCACAGGAACCGTTTGACGAGCCTGCATATGTTGCCTGTCTGCAGGCATTGCCTTTAAAAAATAAATTAATTGGAGTATTACATACCTACAATGATGGGATTGCAGATGCAGTGAAATGTGATCGTATGGAAATCTTGTATGGGCGTGATTATTATAATGAAGAGATTATGGGCTTAAAGTTCAAGGTCAGCGCATTTTCTTTCTTTCAAACAAATGTTTTAGCGGTGGAAAAGCTATATTCAGAAGCAATCGCGATGATTGATTCCGTAGACGGAAAAGTTGTTTTCGATCTCTACTGTGGTACGGGAACGATTACACAAGCGCTGGCACTTCGTGCGAGAGAAGTCATTGGCATTGAAATTGTTGAGGAAGCAGTGGAAGCGGCGAGAGAAAATGCAAAAGAAAACGGCCTGCAAAACTGTCAGTTTATCGCAGGGGATGTTTTTCAGGTATTGGAGATGCTGCATAAAAAGCCCGATGTGATTGTGGTAGACCCTCCGCGTGTCGGCATCCATCCAAAAGCAATGCAAAAGATTTTGAGCTATGGAGTCAAACAAATTGTTTATGTCTCCTGTAATCCTAAATCCCTGGCAGAAAATCTGGATATGGCAAGGCTTGGGGGCTATGAAGTGAAGGTGGGGAAGGTTTTTGATAATTTCCCTCATACAAAACACGTAGAAGCGATAATAATGATGACAAGGGCTTAAAAGCCAGTAACCATGCGGGTTTGAGACACCTTTTAACAGTATTTTTCAAGCCTCAAAAAACAGCCAAAATATAGATGACATGTGGGTTCTAACCTAATGTATACAAAATAAATTGTAAATAGAAGTAATAGGCAGTGAGCAATTGAAAACTCACTGCCTATTTTTTACAACTGAGAGAGTATTGAAAATCTTGTCAAGTACTTTTTGGAAAGTTTTCAAAAGATTATTTCGGCAGTAAAATAGTGATTATTACTGAGTTTTACAGGTCTAATCGAGAAGAGCAAGATCCTATCTGATAGACTCTAATTATTAGAATTTGAAAACTGTTTGTAATAAAATATTGTTGAAATCATCATGCCTGAAGAAAACTACAATTTTCAAAAGTTAACGCCCATGAACGATGCTGAGTTGAGCATCTACAAAAACGCTCTGGATTTTGTGTTTGATAATCCTGATCTTAAAAATATAGGTGTGTTAGGTGCGTACAGTGCAGGGAAAAGCAGTATCGTTGAAACCTATAAAAAGTTGAAGCCGGATATTAAATTCATGCAT
This sequence comes from uncultured Anaerovorax sp., assembly GCA_963521065.1. GTDB lineage: Bacteria > Bacillota > Clostridia > Peptostreptococcales > Anaerovoracaceae > IOR16. The sequence goes on from CAUQTI010000010.1 coordinate 107,857, forward strand.
ATCTCTCTCGCTTATTTCCAGTCTGCATCTGAGTGTGATCGCCTGACAACTGAGCAAAACGAAAATGTGCTTGAAGGGAAAATCCTAAATCAATTAATACATCAAATTGAACCCGAGAAGATACCTCAGACAAATTTTAGGGTAAAGTGCCAGCTTTCCACGAAGAGGCTATGGTTATCAATGGTGATGGTTTCACTAGTTTCCGTGCTTTTGATATATCTGTTTAATTGGGACAATTGAATTGGCTTTGTATCCTCTCTAACATCTACATTCTTTAAAAATATTTTGTTGTTTACAACGGCTCCGTTAACAGTATTTTTGGCGGGGCTTATTTGCGTTGGAATCTTTTCATATCTAATTTATGAAGTCTTTAAAGTTCAGTTCAACAAAAATCTATTTAAAGGCATTAGTGCTCAGGGAAATACGATAGAAATTTTTGAACAGAGCGAAGAATCGTATTTTGACAAATACCTTAATGAAGTACTGTACCTTTTTGAGAACTCGGGTAAAGACGTTATCCATTTTTTATTTATATTGTAAATTTAAATAAATTGGTTTACAATATTTATAATAAGCTGAATTTTGTTTGTCAAGAGTAAATTTAATACAATTAAAGCTTTTTAAGTGTAAAAATGAGTCTTTTAAGCGCAAAGGTCATTTTTTATTTTGTACATGCTATTATGAGAGCAGAAATTTGTAGGAAATTTGCATAGATTTCCGCTATGCAGACTTTCATCTTGACACGCCAAAGGCTTTGGGTGTGGGCGTATGCTACTGGGCAAAGCAATTTGTTGGAGGGGTAAGCTAACAAGACACGATACGGTATCCTGTTAGTCAATGAATTGGAAGCAGTCTAGAAAACCGTGCCTGACGAGCTTGGCATCGCTATAGAGCGAACGCTGGCAGTGGCACTGCAATTATTCATAGAGCAGATGCCTTTGGAGCGCTATACCGACCTGGCGGGCAACGGCAAGCTTTCTTGCTCCAACGGTATTGACCTACAGGTGGGGCATTTTTGTTTTACATGCAATGGTTAATTAGAATATGGTAAATATAAGTATCTTAGGAGGATGTAAAATGACAAAAATCATAAGAAAGAAATTATTGGCGAGTATATTGAGTGTTGCAATGCTGATAAGCTTTATGCCTGCAATGACACTTACGGTAAGTGCTGCTGAGTCGGGTCCATACACTGCTACGGTAAATGATTCTCTAGAATTGTATGTTTCTGAATTGTCTGGGTTAGATAACTTTAGTGACATCATTTCTTCAGGATGGGCATATGTACAAGGTTACACACAACCTTCATCTGGTTCTAATTTTGCTATGTTGTATTTTGTTGATCCAGATTTCACTACAGGTGTTGGAGAGGTGAATTATTTGGACGACATTGACGTTATGTCGGATGATTCCCTGCAAAGAGCTGATGAAACAATTTATTTTAAGGCAGACACAGCGGGAGAGTATACTTTTTATATACGAATTGATAATGCGGATTTTGGAGAGATTGTCGTAACAAGGGAAATTACTGTAACCGTCACCAACGGTGACACCACCAAGCCGACATTGACCGCGGGAGCCGTAAACAGAACCAGCAATACCACAGCTACTGTAAATTTTACCTCTGACACTGAGGGAAGCTATTACTATAAAGTGGTAGAAGACGGAGATGTAGAACCGACGATAGATACTGGCGGGGTAGGAACAACCTGTACAACGTCTGAAACAACAATTACAAATCCTACTGGTTTAACAGCAGGGGCAATGGATATTTATATCATAGTAAAGGATGGGGCAGGGAATGAAAGTACTCCTTTAAAGATAGATATAGATGCTTATATTTCAAGTGATGCAACATTGAAAACATCTTCGACGGTGAAGGGTGAAGCAGTGACAAGCCTTGGAACACCAAGCGCAACGTTAGGTTCTGAAACCGCTGGGGCAGTAACGATTACAGCGGCAAAAGCGGCAGATACTAGCAATGCGACTACCTTTGTTACGCTGTTTGAGAAAAATGATTCCAATGCTACTGTGAAAGCTGTGAAGTATGCTTCGAGTTCATCTACAGAAGGCTTTGAAACGGATGCAGCATATGCAAATGAGGCAATAGCTGACGGAGACTTCTTTATTATTAAGGTGATAGCAGAGGATGCTGTAAAAGTAAACTACTATAGAATAAATGTAGAAGTAACTCCTGTCCCATCGACAACAAAGGCAATTACCGCCTTCAACTTTAATGGATTAACACCAAATGTAATCGGAACTGTGAATGAAGGCGCAAAAACCATCGCACTCACAGTGCCTTATGGAACAAACGTGACGTCATTGGTACCAATCATAACCCACACCGGAGCAAGCCTATCTCCAAACACAGGGGTACCGCAAAACTTTACAAGCCCAGTAACCTATACTGTAACAGCGGCAGACAGCAGTACCCAGCAGTATACAGTAACGGTTAGTGTAGCGGCAAACCCGATAAATGCTGCAAAAAGTTTAACAGCAGACACAACAAGCAACAGTGTGGATAATGACTTGGAAATCACCTTTACAGAAGATGCAGCATTTAGAAGCGGGATTACAGCCATATCATACAATGGTAATACACTGACGGCATCACAATATGACACAACAAAAAGCGGAAAAGTCATATTAAAACCAAGCGTATCGGGCAATACCTATTTGAGAACACCAGGTACAGCCAATGTTGTCATTAAATCGACAGGCTATAATGACTCGACGGTATCCCAAACGATTAACGCAGGAGTAGTTACAAGTCTAGAGGTTACAACCCAGCCAGTACCAGGGACAGCCAGTGGGGATGCTTTTGGAACCCAGCCGGTTGTAAAACTAAAGGATCAATATGGAAATTATTGTATGACAGGAGTTTCAGCCACAACGAATGTAGTGGCAACAGCTAAAGCAGTGACAGGCGCTTGGACAATCGGAGGGACGACAACAAAGGCGGCCTCTGGTGGGATAGCGACCTTTACAGATTTGACTTGTACCTTGACGACAGTAGGAAACGGACGAATCACCTTTACAAGTGGTTCGGTTGCTGTGGATAGTGATGAGTTCAACATTACTCAGAATGTAGCGAAGATTTTGACCGCGGATACCACTGGCAATAGCGTGGATAATGATATAGAAATTACCTTTGCATCAGATGCCTCTTTTGAGGGAGCAATTACCGGAGTAAGCTTCAATGGTATTGCACTGACCGTAACCACTGATTATGTAGTGGGAAGCGGAAAGGTAACTTTAAAGCCAAGTGGAGGAAATGCAGTTTTAAGAACCCCAGGAACAGCAAATGTAGTGATTACAGCATCCGGCTATGGTGATTCGACTGTATCTCAGACTATAA
>CAUQTI010000011.1:0-109529 GCA_963521065.1 uncultured Anaerovorax sp.
CGCCTATTGGTAACTTTTATTTTTCTTACCCCAACATTTGACACAGAGCCGATTTAAAAAAAGGAAAAAGCACCTCATCATTTAACCGATAAGGTGCTTTTCTTATTTACTAGATGAATGATCTAGCAACCCTCCGCTCCAATACTGCTTTGTCAAACTCATAATACGGCTTACCATTTCAAATAAACAATCTGTTATTTTGAATCCAGCTGCCGCCATTGTTCAGACAAAAGGAGAAGTTTCATAAACGGCTCTTCCTCTTCTTTTCAAAAGCTTCAGGAAAGTCTTTCACTTAGAGAGTATCACCGAATTTTTTCTTATAAGTTTCTCTTAATTCTTCACGGAATTGAGGATGTGCAATTTCAATCAAATTTTTTGCTCTTTGACGAAGGGTTTTTCCTTTTAACTCAGCAATTCCATATTCAGTAACCACATAATCTGCATCTTGCCTTGAAGTCGTTACTGCTGCCCCCTGCTGAATACACCCTGTAATCTTAGATATCATCGTTCCGTCTTTCTTTATAGTAACAGACGGCATTGCAATGATACCTTTTCCTCTCTGGTCTAAAGACATTGCCGCACCACGCATGAAGTCCACCTGACCTCCAACACCACTAAACTGCATATCACCAATACTGTCAGAAACAATCTGCCCCATAAAATCAACTGCCAATGCAGAATTGATGCAAACCATATCGGAATTTTGTGCAATTACAATCGGACTGTTTACATAGTCCACCGTATGCATCTCTAAAACGGGGTTCTTATGCGCAAAATCATATAAACGTTTTGTTCCCATTAAAAATGTAACAATCATTTTTCCTTTGTGCAGAGCTTTTCGGGAATTATCGATCACGCCACTCTCATATAAGTCAACTACTCCATCTGAAATCATTTCTGAATGAATCCCTAGATTCTTCTTATCTTTCAGAGATTGCAGCACAGCATCCGGTATTGCACCAATTCCCAATTGTAGTGTCGCACCGTCCGGTACTAAAGATGCACAATGTGCCCCAATTGTCAGTTCAGTCTCCCCGATATGCGGGAGGTTTAAATTCGGGAGCGGCTGCGAGTGCTCTACAAATGCATCAAATTCACTTACATGGACGAAGGTATCTCCGAAGGTAATCGGAACCTGATCGTTTACCTGTGCGATTGCCGTCTTAGCAGAACGTATTGCCTGTACGGAATAGTCAGCAGAAACGCCCAAATTACAATATCCGTGTTCATCCGGAGGTGAAACCATAGCCAAACAGACATCAACATGAAAAAGATCACGTCTTATGTAGTTTGGAACTTCATGAAAAAATACTGGTGTAAAATCGCCGCGCTGTTCTGCTACGCATCCTCTTGTAGAGGCACTTAAAAACCATCCGTTAAATTTAAAACAATCTTTGTACTCTGGTTTTGTGTATTCGCCCTTTCCAAGCGTAACCATAGTGCTTACTTCAACATTTCGGTAAGCATCTGCATTTGCGACCATTGCATCTACCAATGCAAGCGGTTCAGAAACCGCATGAGACAATACCACTTTATCTCCTGATTTTATTAATTTAACAGCATCATCTGCACTCATCAGTTTGTTTGTGTAATTTTCTCTCCAGTTCAACATGAAATCCTCCTATTAACATAGCAATAATCAGATACGCTCTTTTCTGTAAAAAGCGAAATATCCTCTTTCCGAATTCATTTGTATGTAAAATAGTATAGCCGCAAAAAACAATAAATTCAAGCTATTTTTGTCTTTTTTTTAACAATAACTTTAAATATTATTGCATTGTCGTAATTCGTAGTATTATCTCACAAAATAATCATTTTTATTTATATTAATTCCAAGATTTATTTGTTTTCACCAAAATAATTCAAGTTACCCCGAGAGATAAGAGTGGATTTTCTATCTAAAATAAAGTGTCTAAAAAAAACGCTAAAAACAACAAGGCAGCCCATCTATTGTGTAGATAGGCTGCCCTGTTTAGATCATTTTATTTTACTGGTTTTGGTAGTCTTTCGCTCATGACATTCATCAGGTGATCTGTATTTTTCATTTCCTTTGTAAATTCAGCATCTGCAGCCGCCACTAAGGATGGTTCTTCACAGGAGATTATACCTCCTAAAACTTCACCAATCTTACCATAACGATAGCTTAAAAGTACATCATCCATTTCGCTGGAAATGTCCACTTCATCGTCAAACGGCATCTCAACCTCAAATACATGCGCAAGCTCTGCTGCAAGCTCCCAGTTATTAAAGGAAACGTCCTCGTTTACTGCCTGGTTAACTGCCTGCAATCTTCTTTCGGTATTCGTAAAGGTACCGTCTGCTGATGCAAATCCGCTTCCAGGTAATATAACATCTGCTTTTTTTGCGGTCTCTGTCATATGGGTATCGGAAACCATTAAGAATTCCAAATCCGACAAGTCTGCATCTGGATCTTCCCCAAATACAAGCAGTGCTTTCACACCTTCCATTGCCTCTTTTCCTGCACGAATCCCCAAATCGATAAGTCCCTGGCTGTTATTTTTCGATTTCACCTGCAAAATACCGTCTCTTGGTGCTCCAATGTGCCCCGAAATCACAGCGATATCTGCAAGCAAGGTGGCAGCCTCTACTGTCGCAAGGTTCTGTTGGAATACAATCATCGCTTTTTTCGCATTCGCATACAGCTCGGCTACTGCTTTTATCTCATCGCTGATTACAGCTTTTTCCACAGAAGCCTTCAATGCGTCAAAGCCTTTCAAAGTGCTTCCTTTTCCCATTCCAATCAAAGCATTTGCGATTCCTTTTAGAACGTCTAAATTATTCTCTGTATAAATCACTTTTTCTGCATAGTTAAAGAATTTATCCTGATTATACTTCTCCGGATTTATGAGAACCACTTTCGCCCCGTTTTTCGCAGCCTGCTTTATTTTCAATTCAATTACCGGATTGTTCATTGTTTCAAATCCTGCAACTAAAATCACGTCCGTTGACAGAAGTTCATCAATTGTGTTTGGAGAAGCATCATAGCCAAGCACTTTTGAAATTCCGCTTTCCCTATGGTTAAAGCACAAGGTCTTCGCACCAATTGCCTGCGCAAACTTTTTGATTACATACGCTTCTTCATTTGTATAGCGATCTGAAACGGATACTGCTACGGCTTGTTTTCCATACTTTGTCGCAATCGACTGTGCTTTCTTTGCAGCCAATACCAATGCTTCATGGTAATCTGCATCTTGGAATGTGCCGTTTTTCTTAATCATAGGATCAAGAAGCTTTCCTTCCAGCTCTACGCAATCAAAGCCAAATTTTCCTTTTCCGCAAAGAAGGCCCTTATTGACAGCTCCTTCTTTATCCGGTGTCGCTTTAATCAGCATATCTCCGTAAGTTTCCAATTTCATACTGCATCCAACCGAACAGAAGGAGCAGGTTGTTTCTGTCTCTTCCGTTGCAAGAGGTACAGATTTTGCGATTGTAAGTCTTTCCTGCAAGGCACCAGTCGGGCATACGCTGACACACTGACCACATGAAATACAGCCTGACTCAGCAAGAGGAAGCTCCAATGTCGGTTTTACAACAGTATCAAAGCCTCTGTGAACCAATCCCAAAGCGCCGATTCCCATCACTTCGTCGCAGACGCGTACACAAAGTCCGCAAAGAATACACTTATTCGGGTCTCTCAGAATAAACGGATGATCATCCTCATATTCAATGCGATTGACATCTCCGGCAAAACGATCCGGTTTTACATCATACTGATTTGCAAAGTCAATCAGCTTACATTCAAAATAGTCGTGACATCCGCATTCCAAACAACGAGAAGCATCCTGTACTGCCTGCTCTACATCGTATCCAAGAACAACTTCTGTAAAATTATCTTTTCTTTCTTCCGGATTCAGCTGTTCCATCTTCGGACGGCACTGTCTCTCTCTGTCCTCAAAGGTCTTCTCTGTAATATCGTGACGCTCTACGGTATAAGGCTTTTCATATTTCACATCCTCACCCGCTAAATAAGCATCGATGATATAGCTCGATTTTTTCGCATCTGCAATGGATTCAATCGCGATGGAAATCTTGTCATTTCCGCAATCACCACCTGCAAAGACACCCGGAATGCTGGTCATAAAGGTCTCTTTATCGTAAACAATACCTTTCTTCCTCGTCAAATCAAGTCCGTCAAATCCATCTGGGTTGACAGCTTGACCAATCGCCAAAATTACGGTATCGATCTCCAGCGTTTCTGTCTTTCCTTCAATCGGCTTCGGTGCTCTTCTTCCGCTGGCATCCGGTTCACCAAGCTCCATGACTTGCAGTACAATCTGCTTTGCATGACCATTTTCGTCCTTGATGATTTCAATCGGATTTGTCAAGTTCTTAAAGATAACACCTTCTTCTTCGCCTTCCTCAATCTCAATTCGGTCAGCCGGCATTTCATCCTTCGTACGACGATAGATATTATATACCTTTTTCGCACCTAATCGTACCGCTGTTCGGCAAGCATCCATCGCCGTATTTCCGCCTCCGACGATTGCTACATTCTCTCCCAGCTTAATTTCTTCGTTGCGGACGACTTTTCTTAAAAAGTCAATTCCTCCGATTACACCTTTCGCATCTTCGCCCTTACAGCCCACACCAGTGGATATCCATGCACCGATGCCAACGCACACTGCATCAAATTCTTCGCGAATGGTTTCAAACGGAATATCTACCCCAATCTTCGTATTCGGCTTTAATTCTACGCCCATTCTTTCAATCAGGTAAATTTCTTCATCTAAAATTTCTTTCGGAAGACGGTATTCCGGAATTCCATAGCGGAGCATGCCTCCAAGCTTCGGCATTGCCTCAAAAATCGTAACTTCATGTCCCATTCTTCTTAAGAAATAAGCCGCGGAAAGTCCATAAGGACCGCCGCCGATTACCGCAACACGCTTTCCTGTCGGTGCCGGAATTTCCGGCAAGAACGGATCCTCTCCAAACATATCTGTGTCTGCTGCAAACCGCTTGAGCCAAGCAATGGAAATCGGCTCATCCACTAACTTTCTGCGACAATGCTCTTCACAAGGATGCGGACATACTCTGCCGATTGCACCAGGAAGAGGAATTTTTTCTTTAATCATCTCAATGGCTTCGTCAAACTGCCCATTTGCAATTAATCCGACATAACCCTGACAGTCAGTCTGCGCAGGACATGCAAGCACACATGGCGGTCTGCAATCACCTACGTGATTGGATAAAAGAAGCTCCAGATTTGTCTTTCTGGATTCAATCACTCTGTCCGTACCCGTTTTAATCACCATGTTTGGGGCAATGGTTGTCGCACAGGCTTTACACAACTTAGGATTTCCTTCTACCTCTACCATGCAGAGTCCGCAGGAACCATAAATTTCGGTTCTTTCGTCAAAGCAAAGAGTAGGAATGAAAATATCATGTTCTTTTGCAACGTCTAAGATAGTTTGACCTGAAACGCCCAGCACTTCTTTTCCGTCGATATTCAGTCTAAATTTATTCAAGATGCTCACCTCTCTTCCTAGTCTCTAACGACTGCACCGAATTTGCAGCCCTCTTCACATTTACCGCACTTAATACACTTTTCCTGATCGATTACATGCTTGTTTTTAACGCTTCCTGCAATCGCATCAACAGGACATCTTCTCGCACAAACGGTACACCCTACACAAGCATCTGTGATTTCAAAATGAATCAATGACTTGCAAGACTTTGCTGTACATTTATGATTGTAAATATGATCCTCATACTCATTTCTAAAATACTTTATCGTGGTCAGAACCGGGTTTGGCGCTGTCTGTCCCAATCCGCACATGGAGCCGTCCTTAATCTTCACTGCCAATTCTTCAAGCAATTGAATGTCGCCGTCTCTGCCATTTCCCTGTGTAATTCTCTCAAGAATTTCAAGCATTCTTTTCGTACCGACACGACAGTAATTACATTTACCGCAGGACTCTTTTCTTGTAAAATCAAGGAAATATCTTGCCATGTCTACCATGCAAGTGTTTTCATCCATTACAATCATACCGCCGGAGCCTACAATTGCACCTGTTTTATTAATATCTTCATAAGTTACCGGGGTGTCAATCAATTCCGAAGGAATACAACCGCCGGAAGGTCCGCCCATTTGAACCGCTTTAAATGCCTTATCCTGCTTAATACCGCCTCCGATACCGTAAATAACATCCTTTAGCGGAAGACCCATCGGCACTTCTACCAATCCGCCTTTTTTAATTTTTCCTGCCAAAGCAAATACTTTAGTTCCTTTGCTCTGCTGTGTTCCCATTGCAGCGAACGCTTCTCCGCCATTTGCCAAAATCCACGGCACATTCGCAAAAGTTTCTACATTGTTGATATTCGTAGGTTTCTGCCAATATCCCTTTGCCGCCGGGAATGGAGGCTTCAGCCGAGGCATACCTCTTTCTCCTTCTAAGGATGCAATCAGTGCCGTTTCTTCTCCGCAGACAAATGCACCCGCTCCTGCTTTTATGCGAAGGTCAAAGCTGAAAGGTGTTCCAAATAGATTCTTTCCGAGAAAGCCCTTCTCTCTTGCCTGCTGCATCGCAATTTCAAGTCTTGCAATTGCCAAAGGATACTCTGCACGGACATAAATGATTCCCTCTGTCGCACCCATCGCATAGCCGCCGATTGTCATTCCTTCAATTAACGAATGAGGGTCTCCCTCTAAAACACTTCGGTCCATAAATGCACCCGGGTCTCCCTCGTCCGCATTACATACCATATATTTATCACTCGCCGCATTTTGTTTTGCAGCATTCCATTTAAACCATGTCGGAAAACCGGCACCGCCTCGTCCGCGCAGTCCGGAAACCTTTATTTCTTCAATTACTTCGTCCTGGCTCATTGAAGTCACTACTTTTTTAACTGCCTCATAGCCACCTACCTCAATGTATTCCTCGATATGCTCCGGATTGATTACTCCTGCATTTCTTAAAACAACTCTTCGCTGTTGATCGAGAAACGTCTCATCCTTGTCCGAAATTGCAAATTCTTTTACCGGCGCTCCACCGATGAGATGCTTTTCAACAATCTCAGCAACCTTATCCGGCTGTACTTTTACATAGCGTGTCTGCAAATTTCCCTCGTCATCATAAATATCGACGATTGGTTCTAAATAGCAGGTTCCGATACATCCGGTCTTGTCAATCGTTACGTCCGTAAGCCCTTTTTCGGCAATCAGCCTCTCGAACTCGTTAGAGGTCTTTTTTGCACCGGTTGCGATACCGCAGCTGCCCTGTCCGATTATCACTTTCATCTTCTTACCTCCTACGCTTCCCTGCTTTTGTAATCATCTAGGATTGCCTTTACCTTATCCTTTGTCAGTTCACCAAAGGTTTCTTCCCCGTCTGTGGTTTTAATCATCATGACAGGTGCAAGGCTGCAGCATCCCAGACAAGCCACATTATTCAGTGTAAACAACTCGTCCGCTGTGGTTTCGCCGTCCTTGATATTCAGATGCTCATTGATCGCTTCTTCAATCATATCCGCACCGTTTACATGACAGGCCGTCCCCTTACATAGCATAATCAAATACTTCCCGATTGGTTTTAGGCGAAACTGCGCATAAAAAGTGGCTACGCCGTAGATCTTTGCCGGTTTGATTCCGGTACATTCGGAAATGTAATGGATCGCATCCATGGAAAGATATCCATAAATGTCCTGCGCTTTTTGTAAAATGGTAATCAGACTTCCCGGTACCTTTGCATATTTTTCCAGTACAGGAGCTAATTCAGAGAAGTCCGCAGCAGCATTGCCACCGCATTGACATCCGTCTTTCTTACAAGTCATACTCTCTCCTCCTAAATTCTAAGAAATTGCTTTTGTTGTTTCCCATTCTTGTCCGTTACCTACAACAATGAGAATGGTTTAACTTAACCTGTGGCCAGGTAGTTTCCGTTTTTATAAGGCATACGCTGTAAGTATATCAAAAAGAATATCGGAATACAAGAAAGGCGAATCGTTTCTGCCATCCTTTTTTTCGATATTCTGTCAAAAAAGAGCAAATATTTAGATAAATTGTCGAGCTATCATTCACACTTCGTCTGATTCCTGTTTTTGACCAAATAGTTTTTTAAAATCGATTTCCATCACAAATAAACTGCAAACCAGTAAAAATGCGCCTAAATAAGCCTGGGACGATAAAACTTCGCCCGCAAAAAAATATGCTACAATTCCGGCGAACACTGGTTCCAATGCAAAAATCACACCCACATGTGCAGCACTGGTATATTGCTGTGCTACCACCTGTACAATGAATGCCATCCCTGTACAAAAAACAGAAAGCACGATTACCGCACTCCATATCTTAGGGGATTGCGGCAGCATCGGTTTTTCAGTCAATAAGCTTAAAATTAACATGAAAATTCCTGTAAACCCCAATTGAAACACTCCCAGCTGAAACGCATTGACGCCTTCCTGATTCACCGCTTTTTCTGTCAATAAGAGGTCAATTGCATACGCAGTTGCGCACATAATGCACAAAATATCCCCCAATCTAGGTTTCAGGGATTCTGTCAAAGTGAGAAGCGCAATCCCTGTAAAGGCCATCGCCACTACCAAAATCAGCTTCTTACTTGTTTTCTGGCGTAAAAATAAAAACCCGAATAACGGGGTTAAAACAACAGTCAATGCACATAGAAATCCGGCATTAGACAGGCTCGTGTAAAGCACACCGAAAGTCGCTCCGATGTAGACAAAGACGAGTGTAAATCCTAACAGCGCACTGTATTTTATGGTAATGCGATTCACCGTTTTCACTTTCGGAAAAGCGAGAATCACCGCAATGAGAAATGCCATCAGAAATCGATATGCGTTCAATGTAAAGGGTCCCATTGCTTTTAAACTGATATCCATTAATAGATACGATACCCCCCAAAAAAGAGTAACTAAAACCAACATTCCGTCCGCTTTCGTTTGTTGTGTCATATTTTTCCTCCAAGAATATACTTCTTCGTTTTTGATACAGCATTAATTTTCATTTATTTTTCCGCTATAAACTTAATAATGCCGTAACAATAATGACACTGCAGACCATAAGACCAATTGTCCAGCCTTCTGTCTTTTCTTTATCACGGATTGCCTTAAGCAACCCAGTCAGGATTGCCGGTGCAACAAATGCACACACCGCCGCTCCCCAAGAAATCAATAGGTTCATTTTCTCCTCCTAATCTATGTATCAGCTCTCTGCAATGAGTAATTCCAATGCTAAGCCTTGCTCCAATATACCGGACTTAATATTTTTGTCTACTTCATAGGCTCGTTTCAACATTTTTCTCAAGTGTGAAACGGAATACCCCTTTGCAAACTGGATTGCTTTTTTTATGCGGAATTCATGCACACCGAGCATTCGCACAATCTCAGAAAAGGATAGCCCATCCTCCTGCATTTCCTTTACACAAAACATCAATTCAAATTGCGAACAAATCAAAGCAAGTATTTTATAAGTATTTTCACCCGACTGTAAAATATTGTGCAAAAGGAGAATCCCTTTCTGTTTATCGACCCTGCTTAAGGCATCCAGCATTGCAAAAATATCTGTATCTACGTTTGCAGAGGCAGTTCCTGTAAAATCTGATAGTATTAGTTCAGGATTTTGGCTGAAAAGCAATGCCTTTTTTATATCATTTTCCAGGCAATATAAATCGTATCCACTGTCCTTATCATAATACCCCGTATACTGGACAAATTGTGAAATCACTGCCGGTTTCGCAATCCGCTCTGCATTTTTCAAACGCTTCTGAATAAATGAAGTCAACTGCTTTTCTTCAAGCGGGCTGAATTCGTAGGCCTCTCCTGTCTCTGCTACTCCCTTATACAGTTTTCTTCGCTTATCTGCCGTGCCCGCCGTAAAAATAAGCATCGTCGTCTCCGGCAAATCTTTAAGATAGGAAATCAGGCTCTTTTCATCCTCCTCATTAAATCCTTTTCTCTTTGTCCCGGAAAGCGGTATAAAATCTTTCACAACCACAAGCTTTTTCTCTGAAAAAAGCGGAAGTGTTTCGCAGGCATTCATCAATTCTCTTACAGTAACAACGCTGCCGTCAAAAAGAGAAACATCCAGCTCTTTGCAGGCAGGATTGATGTATTTTTCAATGAGTGCCTCCAACGCCCAATGTGAAAGGTAGGCTTCTCTTCCGTAAAAAAACAGCACTTTTTTCAGCTTACCGTCTTTCATCTGGCTCTGTATCTTCTGATAAGCGTGAACTGCGGGCTGTTTTCGTTGATAAGCCATATCTTCTCCTTCTGTCTCTTTTATCTTAAGGTATCTTCTTCATTACAAAAATTTTCTATTTTTATCGTATCTGGTGAAAGTTTATCTAAAAAAACCGCACCGTCTAAATCGTTTCTTTTTACCATTATATCGTATTTTTGAAATAATTCAATGACACGCGGAGCGGGATGTCCAAAATTATTTTTTCCTACTTGAATGACGGCAATCTTAGGAAAAACCGTCCCCAAAAATTCCTCAGAGGTGGAATAGGCACTCCCGTGATGTCCAACCTTCAACACATCACTCTGAAGCGCTTTTCTCTTTTCCTCTGTATTCATCAAGCTTTCTTCGCCCTCAAACCCTAAATCTCCTGTCATCAACACGGTTTTTCCATTATAACTCACCTTAATAATCAGGCTTGTCGCATTTTCATCCTCTTTTAAAAATAATTCTTTGTATTCGCGGTCCGTCATTCCTTCCGGTGCCAGAATATCAAGCCAAATTCCTTTCTCTAACGGTATCCGTTCCCCTTTTTTCAGATAGAGCACTTTGGTTTCTTTCTGTATCCTTTCTGCCGTTTTTAATTCGTATTTCATTTCTTCTTCCTTTTTTGCATACGAAGCCCCTAACGCCAATTCCTCTGTTCGAACGCGGTTTCCCTCATACACCCCCAAATATGTAATCGGCATAAATACAGATAACTCTTGAATCCCTCTAAAATGATCCGTATGAAGGTGTGTAACGATTGCAAGATCAATATGATCGACTCCGTTCTTTAACAAATACGGCAAAAGCGTTTTCTTTCCCACGTTGAAATCACGGCTTCCCCCACCGTCAATCAGAATATTCTTCCCGCTCGGTGTCCGAAGATGAAGACAATCGCCCTGCCCCACGTCCACAAATGTCAGCTGGTGCATCTTTCTTGAGAAAGGATGTGGTGCATCCGCAACCATCCCAATCCAAGGCAAACTGCAGGAGAAAAACAGAGTCAAAGCAAACACCACATAAATACGGCGGCGCTTTCCTCTTCTCCGTAAAATACTGTACAGTTCAGAACAAAAGAAAAAAACAACTCCATAGAACAAAATTAAGCTACCGTAAGGGGGACTTACTACCCACAAATACCCACCCTTCCAGCCGCTAAAAGCTTCGTTTAAAAAGAGCATTGCCTGCAATAGCAGTGCTGCTGCCTGCGCAGTCATACCAAACAAGACCCCTCCCGAAAAAGGAAGCCAGCAAAGAAAAAGTAAGCTCATCCCAATAGGGATCAACATTCCTGCAAGAAATAAAATCGGCGGATTTGAAAAAAAGGCGGCAAAAGAAACAGTATTAAAATAAAACGCAGTCAAAGGCGCCATCGTAAGCTGCAAAACAAGCAGCGGAGAAAGCGACCTGCCTACACTTCCGATCCATTCTTTTTGCGAAAAAAGCACCAAACGGTCAATTTGGCTGTCACACCAGGGTAAAATTACGGCTAAAGAGTACACCGCAAGATATGATAATTGAAATCCTACATTATATATAACATACGGGTTATACACCAGCTGGAGCAAAGCACTAAGACATATTGCATTAAAAAAATCATATCGCTTCTTAAGTAATGAACCCAAAATATGAATCGCAATCATAAGAGAAGCCCGCACCACAGATGGAGAAAATTCCGCTAAAGCTGCATAGAACAGTAAAAACAGTAAGGTAATCACGCTCCTCTTCTTCTTCGTCCCTTTGCTCAAAAAACGATTAATATAAAGATATAGCAGATGTACATGGATTCCTGAAACTGCTAAAATATGTGCTGTTCCATTTCTTTGAAAGCTCTCATACAGGGTGTCTTCCATAAAATTTTTATCTCCAAAAAGCATCCCGATCAACAAACCGCATTCTTCCTCAGAAAACGTTTCCTGCAGCATAGCAATCCCTTTTTGTTTAAACTGGAAAATCCCAGCCTCTACTCTATTTACCTTTCCCACTTCATTTTGAAAATGCCCGTATCCAACGGACATAACCCAACGAATTTTTCTGCTTCGCAGATAGCGGCGATAATCAAACCCTCCCGGATTTTTCCCACTTTGTGGAAGCTCTAAGATCCCTTTTACATGAATCCGGCTTCCATTGAAGCTTTGTGCTTGTACTGCCTCCTTCTCCTTTACAGTTAACAATACCTTTTCCCGAACAGGAATCCAGATATTCTCCTCTTCATTACTGCAAAAGGCTTCTGTTTCTAACAACACGCGCATATTTGTTTCATTTTCACTGATGGATTTCACGACCCCTCTCAGCAAAACTGCTTCTCCAATTTGTGAATCAAGCGCAGACGACTTCATCTCTGCAATAGAAAAGCACCAGCCTCCCATAAAAAAGCAAAACAAAAAAAAGCCTGCTATCATTACAGACTCTCTTCCTTTTTTCTTTTCCAAAAAGCAGAAGCGTACAATCAACATCGCACTCATTACTTTTAAAAAAAGGGATGCCAAAACCTCCGGAATAAAAGCACTCTCCGCCATTCCGGCAGAAAAAGAAAAAAATAAAAAAGCAAATGGTCTTCTCAAGACAAAATCCCCTTTATTAAAACCTTTCGCAGCTTGCATTCCCCGTTTTACATTTTATTCCAAATTCAAATTATTGTCAATTAGTTTTCCGGTAAGGATGTCACGACAGTTTGAAAGAAATCATAATGCTGTTATTCAAATACAAAGGAGTATAAATAATAGAAGGACATATGATGCCAGATTATGTTCATCTTTTGGTAAGCATATTACCTAAACTAAGTGTTTCCAGCTTCATGGGTCATCTCAAAGGGAAAAGTGCGTTTGGAATTGTCAATCTTAGGACAGTCCCTAAACGCACTAAGTTGATAGTTGCTACGCTGCAAGAAGAAGATATCTTGCAGCCGCTTATAAACCGCAGGCGGAAGTCCTTCTGGCATTGTCAAAGCAGTGGGCTACACCACTGAGACTTTGAATGACGCCGACCACCTTTTTGAAGTCATCGCTAGTGTATTGGCTACCCCGATCTGAATGGAAAACAGAACCAGATATCGGATATCGTTTCTTAAGGCTTTTGAAGGTATCAATGCAGAGCTCCTTTTTCATGTTTTCTCTCATTTCGAGAGACAGGATTTCTCCATTGAAGCAGTCCATAATCGGCGATATGTATAGTTTTCCATCATGGCATTGGATCTGGTTTATGTCTGTTAGCATTTTCATGTACGGCTTTTCAGCGGAAAAATCCTGTTTGATTATGTTTTCCAGTTCCTGAATCTCGGTAGTTTCATAGGTAAGACCTTTGGGCCTCCTTCGTGGTTTATGAAGCCATCCACGCTCCCTCGTAATACGGGTGAGGCGACGAATGCCTGCTTTAAGGCTTCTTTTGCTCAAGCGCCAGTTGCATTCGCGGAACGCCATAATTATCGTTGTAAGGAGACTCGTCCAGAATCTCTTGCATAGCCACCGAAAGAACCTCATCTTTACCGGGTTTACCAAGGTTTCGTTTAAATATGTAATAACCGGTTTCGCCGACATCAAGGACTTCACACATAGCATTTACCGGTCACCGAGCTTCAGGCTATAAATGAACTTGAAACGGTCATGAGCGCTTACTTCTTTCGACGAACGGCGAAAAAACTGAAGGCATCCTGGAGGATTTCATTGGATCGTTTCAACTCGTTGACTTCCTTTTCCAGGTCGCGGATTCTCTGCTCCTTGACGTCAATGAGGATATAATTATTTCCACTTCCCGGGAAAGCGCTTTGTCCGTATTCACTGCGTTTCTGACGCCAACCAGATAGTGTGTAATATGAGATATCGAGTTGGAAAGCTACCTTTTTCACGCCAATCTCATCAGAGAGACCTACATCTTCTGCTTTAAAAGTTTTATCGTATTGCATTTGCTCACCTCCGCCACTTTACTGTAGCATAATTTGGTGAGTTTAACGACTGCACTTTAATGATAGCATTCCAAATTTACTTTTACCATTTTGGTAAAGTTGAACAATCTGACCTTTAAATTCAGATGTAAAAGTTCGTTTTTTTCCGGGTTGCTTTTCATTTGACATGATTTTTACGTTTCCTTTCATTGATAATTTCAATAATACATGCCCCTTTAAAAATCTGTTCAGTTTATTGTAAGCCTATTTTAATTCCTCACATGCAGTAATTGAAAAAAAGTATTGGCCGTTGGGACAAAAAAGAATATGCTTTTCCCCGCTAACCATCCTATATTCAATTCCCTCCTCATCCACTGATCCTTTTGTAAAATATCCTGTTAAATGCAGCGGTGTATTAAAATATTTCCAATTCGCAGCTTCTCCATCCGCCAAATGTTCATATCCCGGAAATAATCCACCCAAAGCAGTTTCGTCTATGCAATTGGTCGAAATACAAGCCTCCTTGATGACGACGTTCTCCCCATCAAGAAGAACCTCTACAGGGGTTTCAAAACGTATCCCGTATAAATATCCTCCTACTTTCTGACCTTCATACTGTTTCATGAAGCGCTCCCATTGCTCCTTGTAATTCTCCTGATAATACATCTGATTGTTAAACATCGTACTGATGACTTCAACTTCCGAAGACCTACCAGCTTCTAAGTAGTCTTCCCCTAACTCCTTACTCTTATTTAGTAACTTTTCGATCTGAAGCCTTTCATATCCCATCTGAAGCAGTTGGATCGCCCAGTCTACTTTATCCTTTTCAACCAAAGCATCTGCTAATCTTATGTAGGCATTGATAATCTTATCACTAGAAGATTTTTCATATCCAGTAGACAACGCCTGATGGGTGTCTTGCACCGTACTCTCATCACATCTTGTCACGTAAACATCTCCCAAACCGATATAGGCGTCGGGCCGTTTTGGGTTGATTTCAATGGCTTTATGCATAGCAATGATTGCTTTTTGATAATTTTCTTCTTGCAAATACTTATATCCCAAATTCAATTGTTGGTCATAGGAGTTTGCACTAGAACAGCCCCCTGTCACAAGAATCACCACACAGAGTAAAACCCATATAAATTTTTTCATGTGCACCTCCGTCTCTTACATTCCCTCTATAGTCTTAGTCCACCTTACTTCCACAATTTCCACAGAAAGCACTGTCACCATCCAGCTTCATCCCGCATTCTTCACAAAAAACAGCCGCAGAGGGTGCTGAATATAAAAGCTCCTCCTCAGTAGCAAGAGAGGATGTTTCTACTTTTTTCTCCATCCCTTTTACACGCGGCAACCCTCCGTTTACTTTAAATTGATAGTAAAGTCCCGTAGCAATAAAGACAATTGAAGTCAATATTTTAACTGCAAAGTTCATCCATATTCCACAAGAATATAGGAGCATTCCGAGGCCCATTCCTAGGCAGGTGCCTCCAGCTATAGCCGTAGAAACAATGATTAACACCCTGTTAAAAAAGACTAATAAAAGGCCCCCGATAATCCCTAAGATAGCCCCTGACACCGTGCTTCCTCCGAAAATCAAAACCACTAAAAATCCAACGGCGAATCCATATAAAAACACGCCTAAAAAGTAAACCTTAACAGCAACAAGAACCCCAATCACGCCACCAACTAAAGCTAAAATTACTACAATCCCACCGCTGGCACCACTTTGCAGAAGCAATCCTGTTCCAATCGCCCCACCCAATCCACAGCCGACGAAAAAACCCGTGATTGCCATAAGGAGCTTAAACACTTTGTATCCAAAATAGCACTCTACTACTCCCAATACAATAGAGATGACGGCCATAACTCCAGCTATCGCCGTTCCAAATTGATATAATAAGTTATCAAAACTTCCAATCATTCCAGACTCTAACATATTATTTCCTTTCTTTTTACGAGATTGATAAACGCTTATTCTAGTTCTTCGAATCCTTCCACTGAAAAAGAATAAGAACCGTTCGGATTAAAAGTCACTTCTTCTCTTCCATTAATCATTTCATACTGTAAACCATTCGCATCAGTCTCTTCTTCATTTTCCACAAAATATCCTTTAAATTTCAACAGCCTATTAAAATATTTCCAATTTTCCCCGTTTTGACCACATAGTGGCAATAGTTTCTTCTCCGTTTTATCCGCATTGACCTCAACTCCACACTCTTTAATCTTAACGATAGCTCCATCAATAAGAACTTCCACCGGCTTCTCAAAACGCATTCCATACGAGTAAATAGTCACATCATGCCCATGCTGATTTCTAAGACGATCAAATTCTTTCTCATAATATACGTCATTGTTAAAGAGTGTGCCCTCGACCTCCATCTCTATCGAAGTACCTGGTTCCAAATATTCTTTTTCCAGTTCCTTACTCTTTGTCAGCAATTCTTCCAACCCAAGTCTCTCATAGGCCTTACGAAGCAATGTAATAGCCCAGTCCACTTTATCCTTTTCAACCAACGTATCTGCTAATCTTATGTAGGCGGCAGGAATCTTGCTGCTAGCAGATTTTTCATATCCAGCAACCAGAGCCTGATTGGTATCTTCTACCGTGTTTTCATCACATCTTGTCACATAGACATCACCCAACCCGATATAGGCTTCTGGACGTTTCATATCAATTTCAATAGCCTTGTTCATAGCAATCAAGGCTTCTTCATACAGCTCTTCCTGCAAATATTTATACCCCAGCTTCAGTTGTTCGTCATAAGGCTTGTTGTTAGAGCATCCTACTCCGAGAATCATCATAAAGCATAAAACCATTAATAGAATTTTTTTCATTCTTTGCTCCCACTTTCTATCATCTGCTTGATCCAGTCTCTCTGAGACATCTCCATCAAATTATTTTTTCCTTCTATTGATATTGTTTTAGAAGGAGATATTGTATTAATCTCATCCATGGTGAGGTTTGCTTCCAGTTCAATCCCCTCAGCGGAAACCGTTAGTACCGCTCCTCGAAAATAGCAATCTTGATCAACAAAAAATGTAAAGTTTAGCTGCGAGTGTTCTACTATGCTTTTTGGTAGAACACCTTGTGAGGAATCCGCCCACCCGACCGCCTTCAAAAACGCTTCGGTTTCTATCTCCATAGAGTATGCCGTAACATAGACCGGCAGCTCCAAGCGATGTACCATTATTCGCTTGATCTCCTTTTTCTTTTCAATATCAGGCAGTCTGTTCAGTTCGCTTTCTATATGTTCTAAATCTATTTTTGTTTCATCTAGATTATCCAAAGGCACATAAAAATTCAACGGAAACACTTTCTCTTCAGCGAGAAAAGCATCTCCTTCTACAAGAACAACCCGTTGCTCTGCATCGTAAAAAAGTTGCCCCTTCACAGCTAAATTATTTGCAATAAACCAAATCCATTTCTCCGTATCCTGTTCCCCTTCTTGATCCAATGTACAAGTAACCTGAAATTTTGCCTGCGCACTAGTGCTATTTTCGAATATCCTCAATAAGGATTGTGTAATCCTCTGTTCAGGTTTTATGATATATCCGCAATTGTAGATCAAAGCAGAGATAAAGATAGTAAGGCAAACAAGGAAAAGTCCTATTGGTACCTGATTTTTCTTCAACAAACTCATCATCTATTCCACCATCGCTTGCAACCATCATGCTTGTTAATTTTGACAAGGATAATCGAAATATTATCGTGGGCTCCCAACTGATAAATTCTCTCCACCATTGATTGAAGAAGTTCCTGATAACTCTGCTCCGTTTTTTTTCTTTGTTCAAAAAAGTGGACAAGCTCACTATCTGTGTAATAATTATAGAATCCGTCGCTACAAAGAATATATAAGTCATCTTTTTTTAAGGAAACCTGATTTTGAAAGAATTCGCACCATTCCCTATATCCCAAACACCGTGTTATCGCATGCTTGTTTTTATGAAAAATGGCTTCCTCTTCTTTCAATAGTCCCTTTCTAATTTGCTGAGATACCCATGTATGATCTTCCGTTAGTAGCTCCAGTTCATTCTTCCTTATTTGATAAATCCGGCTATCACCAATGTGAATAATACGACCTTGATCATTCACTAGAATTAACACAGAAAACGTAGTGGCCATCAAACCTTCCTTCTTACCGCTTTCTTCAAAAATTTTTAGATTAATAAGCTCTGCTTCAACTTTTAAATCTTTAGCAATACAATCGATACTTTTCTTTTGGCTTAGCAAAACAGGAAGCTTATGATCCCACCAGGCGTTTACCTCTAAAACGGCCTGTTCACTTGCCTCTTTTCCTCGATCTAACCCGCCTACTCCATCGGCTATAATAAACAGCCCAAAAGTCCCCCATTGATTCTCACCAGTATTGATTAAAATGGCATCTTCATTGTTTACTTTTTTTTTCCCTTTGTCCGTGACGGAGGCCACTTCAAAATCATATTTCCCCGGCATGCTATGCTCCTATCCCAGGCAATAAAAACGTATATTTGTCTTTCGCCAATGTAATCGTATCAGTAGAACAAAGTGGGTATTTCATGTTCGGGTCCAGCTTCGTTTCATTCAACCACGTTCCGTTGGTTGAACTCAAATCTATTACATAATACTGCCCATTCTCTTGAATAATCTGTGCATGCATTCTGCTGATATGTTTACTGGTGCATATCAAATCAACCCCTTGATGACTCTTTCCCATGATAAACGGATTGGACGAAATCGACACTCTCGTGTCCATACCGCCCTCCGCATGGATCAAGTATGCATAGCTCTGCTCTTGATCCATGATAATCGTACAATCATTTTCCACATTAATCATGGTTTGCTCGGACGTATTGTGAACTGACTCGTCGTTTATAGGCTGAGATGATTTCCACTTTTGTTGTTTTTGAATAGGCGTATTCTCTATTTTCACGTCCTCTAATTTTTGCTCTTGGCGCATGCGTTTAGGTTTTTTTTTCTCTTGCTTTTCTTTTTTGGGGGCTGGTTTTTCTCCCTCTAATGAAAGAATCTTTCTGACAATCAAGAAGTCGATCACTAGAATAATTAAACCAAAGCCTGCAATCTGCGCTCCATCAAAAGCCTTTAATACTCCCCACTGGATAGGCGCTGCTACTCCCAGCATAACAAGAATCTGAATTAAAACAATACGTAAGATCATATTGCTCTCCGCTTGAGGTTTGCTTTTATCTCGTTGTCCCTTCTTTGCTTTTTGCCTCTCCGTTTTATCTCCTATGCTCTTCTTAATCAGCATATCTTTTGTACCGGAACTCAAACCACTATCTTGCTTTACATACTCTTGTTTCAACTCTATTGGACTTTCAACTTCTGCTACAGAAGAAACTTCCTTCGAAAAATTTACTGGCTCCAACGGAACAGGTTTTATTCTCAGAGGTACATCCTGATGTATTCCCATGTATTGCTCTTTCACTTGATTGATTTTTTCAGCAAATCCTTTGAAATTAAAATGCACGCTATTCATTTCCTTTAACAAAATTTGAATGGCATCCCCGACTCCAGCGCTAATCTGCACATGATTACTCAAATATTCAAACAATTCCTTAAACTTCTCTTTCAAGGGATACTCTGCCGTCTTTATTGGTAAGTAAAGAAGTGCTGGTTTCATATCTTTATCTACAAAGATCTTATCCTTATCCAAAACATATCGGTTTTCTTCCAAAAAAAGCTTGTTGCTATTTAACAGGATATGTACAAGCGATTCAAAAAAAATGATAAACTGTTTACCCTCTAATTTATTTCTATCCACATGTCGTTCCAGTTCTTCAAAAAGAGAGGTATCATACCAAAGCTCTATTTCTTCATTCCTTCTTCGCCTATCAAACTTGATAAGTCCCAAGGCTTCATTATGTTCCAGCATTTCAGCCTGATAGTTGATCATATCGTCACTGTCTGTCAACGATACCACGAAATAATTGGCCAGAGCTTCCCTTTCTACTCGATAGGATATAGTTTTCCCCAGCTTTTCCAACATTTTAGATACCTCCATTAAAATTTTAATAACAACTCCGTCATCATTGCAAGCAACACAAAAGGGGCAAAGGGTAACGCCGTCTTTCTTGTCACCCGCCTAAAAACAATTAAGATCAAGCCCAACAAACCACTTACAACAAGGGCATACAGAAGGATCATAAAGCTTGCCTTCAACCCAAAAATCAATCCTAAAACAGCAAATAATTTTGCATCTCCCATGCCGATCTGCCCTCTTGTTCCACGAGAAGCTAAAAACAACAGACCGCCTACAATGAGTACCCCTAATGCCGCAGAAGCAAAAGTCACAAAGGGATTTACAGGTAATATTAAGATTCCCATTAACGCCGTAGCCATCATATACTTGTTTGGAATGAGATGCGTTTTCCAATCAATGAAAGCTAACACAAGGGCGAATAAGAAAGCAAAACTATAAATGGAAAATTCTACAGTGAATCCCAACAGATACCACAAAAATACCTCCAATAGTAAAGCTATTGGAGTGAAGATCACCCAATCTCGATCTATTCGCTGAAGTAAGTTCCATTTCATAACAGTCTCCTTCCTACGTACTATTTTCGTATTATGATTTTATTCGCTCAAAAAACGACGAATCTTTCAATGTCATATACTCCTCTCGTGCTCCCTTCGTAAAACCTTTTTCCACACAGGTTGACACAATAGGAAAATCAAACGACTTTAAAAGTGGCAGCTCCACTTTCATGCTATATCTAGCCTGTATCACGATATCTTCTTCTCCAAAATAATCTTGGTATTCATAGGATTCAGAGCCTGACAAAGCGCCTTTGGGCAATTTATATAACGTCATTTCGACTCTACCAGCATCAATTTTAGATCCCTCAATCAACCTCATAAGCATTCTCTCCGAAGCACTTTCCATGTAGGAATCTATCGCACCAATCGCCATATCTGACAAGAGTATCTTTAACTTGGTTCGGATGAAGTTTTTGGTTAAATCCTCAACTGGTCCATAGCCCTCTGTTATGCGATTTCCTGAAATCATATCCTCAATAATCGTTGAGATAAGTTCTTCTTTTTTTGAATTAAATTCTGCCCAATCATCCTGAGTATCTAGTACTTCACCAATTTTTGTATGCACGTAAACACCATTAGCGGTGTATTTTGCCGCTTGATCTACCGCATGATTCAACGCTAGATATGCATTGCATACATTCACCAAATACATCATACACATGAAAAGCAAGAGGAAAGCAGGTAATGCGATTACTGCTTCCACTGTCATAGATCCCTGTTCCCCATTGTGTTTTCTTTTTCCCATATCTCTGCTGCTCTTTTCTAATATCTATTAATACTCAAAGGAATGTCTCTTCGTTATAACATATCTTCCGTTCTGAAACCCATTGACATGAAAATTATTTAATGGAAGCATCGGAAGAAAGAGTAGATTTACACTGACCTGCACCTCTGTATTTACTTTCGTATATAAATCCGATGCCCTTATACTACTGTCGTTCAAAGTGCCTCCATTGATATTTGCCATTAACAATCGGCGCACTCTACTCAACAAATCTGCTTCATTCGCAAAAAACAATTGAATATAAAGAAGGTCGGAATAGCCAAGCCCAACAACTTCTTTTGCTGAATTCCATCCGCCTTTACTTAACAATAAATTAAAAGGTACATATCGCTCACCGGAGTAAATAGTGTACATCGAATTTGCCGTATATGCCAATGCACCTATAAGGGCTACTGGCCATAGCGGAACCCCTTGTAAGCACAAATCCAGCACATTTATGGTATAACAAAAAAGAAAGATTTTCCCAAAAGTCAGAAGGAGATTAATCCCTTGATTATCATCACCATTAAGAATATATTCTATTTCTCCATATTTAAATTGTGATTGTTCTCTTTCTGTCCCTGTAGTGGCGTAGGTGTACCGATCCATTACATATTCTACCAAAATATATTTATCCCCTACACGAGGTAGCTCTAATCCCTTTGCCATATGTCGAGTGTTTTCTTGAAAGGTGATAAGCTTCTTCCCATTCGACACGGTACTTATATCGTGATTCTCTGTAACCGGATTTGCCTCTAAACCCGGTATTGTGACATTTATTTTGTCATTACCTTTCCATTGATTGAATGTATTCCAATCAAGTCGTTTATGCATAGGATAAGACTCTCCCGCTTCCAAGGCATCTATCTTCAATTCAATCTGCCTCTGAGCATCTTCATAACTCTCTTCCTTCTGCCTCAACTGCTGATTTAATCGTTTAATTCGTTCATAATTAGGTTTCTCTTTAGCATATTCCGCTTCCAACGCATCCTTTAAGTTTAAAATATCCGTCGCATAACTTTCCATTTTTTTGATTTCAACACTGGCGAATTTAATCAAGGCTGATTTGTCACTCGACACAGTTTTCATCTCATCAAATTCATCCGATCCTCCTGCTAAATCAGAAAGGACTCCGTTTTTCAGGTCTACGACCATCTGTTTGTTATTATGTATAATGATATCTAACTCTTCTTCCAAATGATCCACGTCTTTGGATAATTCTCGTGGTGTATCTTTAGAGATATCCCCTATTTGGGTTGTCAGAGCATAGCTTTTGTTCTTGTTCAAAAGTCGATCAATATCCGATTCTTTCTTCTTCGTCAAGTCTTGAGAATATTTAGAATTTAAAACAGACTGGATGACATTTGAAGCCCGTATGGCTGCTCGAACGCCCGTATTGATCGGTGCTTTCGCCTCCATATAGGCATTAATCTGTCCCTGAAGTACTTCATCATTGGCTAAGGTACGATTATCGTCCCCCATCACTTTTGCCGTATTTTCTAAAATTTCATAGTCCATAAATCCGTTACTGCTTAACTCCAAATTTTTAGATAGGTAGTCAAAAAAAACTTGCTTTTTTTCTTCTGTTTGATTCGCAAAAATTCCATAGGATCCAATCAAATCCTCATTGTATTCGGCCATCAAAGACTTTGTGGAAGCTCGAATCGCAGAATCCAGCTTATTGTCCGCCACCATAATCCGTGAAAGATCAATCATAGAGCCCGTTAGCATAATAATACAAAGAAAAATAATAACAAAAAAGATGGTGACTGATCCTCGCTCCGTCTCATATGCTCTTTCACTCGCTGATTTCTTTTGGCTGCTTTTTTTCATCGCTGTCCTCTTAACAAAAAATACTGATATTTACTCATTGAAATCCCCTATTTAACAGCTCAATCCCAAGGTCTGTATAACGGATCGTCTGAATAGAATTATCGGTTATGGTAGTGGCATTTGCGCTTATAGTGATGGTATCTTTACCGGAAAAAAATTGTTTAATCTGTCCCAAGGGGATATGAATCTCCTGACAAATAGTGACTTTCAACGTATCCCCAGTCAAGGAGCTTTTTCTTTCAAAACGCACCATTTGCTCCACATCATCAATAGGAAAAATAGATTTCTTCAATTCCTCGTTTATTTTATCATAAATATCTGTCTGCTTCACATCTGTATCGCCGTCTCCGCCATGTTCTACTGTGGCGTAAAGAACCGCAGAGTTCACCGATTTTTGTAGAAATACATGCTGGTACAAAACCATAATCCCAAATATAAACGCAAATACCACGAGAATAAGAAAGGTGAATACTAAAGTGGCTTCCACCGTATAGCTTCCTTTCTCCCCTCTGTTATCCAAGTCATTCACCCTCTTTCTGATTTTTTATCTTGTCCGTTAACTGCAACGCTTCTTTCTTTGCCTGTGTTAAGGATTCCGTCATAACCATATTAGGTTTATGCTTTAACGCATATGCTGTTTCAGGGATTTTTTTTCTCACTTCACGTAAATAATCTTCGATTTCTAATATCCGATAACTGTAGTATGCGGCCTGCTTCCATTGCCCCTGCTGAAAGGATATATGGGCAAGTTGCAGGGATAACCTCGCCTTTTCTTCCACATATTCAATTTTCAGGGGCCTTAGCTTTATCAAGCACTCCGCATCGTACAGTGCATCTTCCCAGCATTCTGCCTCTTTATTACGTCTTAGCAGCTCAACATAAACACTTTCATCCATAAATCCACTAGCGGATTCAGCTTGTTGTAATTGTGTGATCGCCTCTTGTGTATCGCGAATTCGAGAGTCAGCTACGAGTGCTTGCGTATAATAGGGGTTCCATTGCAACGCTTTGTCATTTTTGCCTAAATAGGCATTCAAATCAAAGGCGAAAGCCCATACACTCACTCCTACCATAAAAATCAGTACAGCTATGGAAAAGTATGGTTTGCTATACCTCATCCTGATGAATTCAAAACACTCTTCTTCCAATGCTATAAACACAACGAACAGATTCAACATAACCACAAACTTCCAATCAAAATCCACCAATCCATGGACGAATAATATGATCATTGCCAATGTTCTATCATTTTTCTTCTTGCCTTTGAAAAAACTGCGCCCAAAAGCTGCTAAAAACAGTATCGTCGCCACAATCCCAAAATCTGCGGCTAACTGTAAAACCCCATTGTGCATCAAAGGCACATCATAATATAAAGCACTTTGATATTGTCCTTGAAACAAATAACTATTTCTAGCTCCTACGCCCAATGGATGATCCAAGATCATCCATAACCCGTCTTTATAATAAAAAAGGCGTTCTAGCCATTCAGTAGTCATAGGGTTTATGGCTCTCACTCTCGGAGCAAATCCGATAAAATTCTTACTCAAAGATAGCACCCAACCCAATAAACAACCTGCCATAGCAGACGATACCACGGGCAACCACCTGTCACGATGCAAGGCCACAACAGCAATGAGGGAAATGCCCGCCAGTACATAGTTGATCCTAGAAAACGACAATAAAAGTGCCGCCCATAGTATCATCTGTATAAAAAAGATTTCTCCCCTTTTTTTTTCTATTCCATTTGATAAAATGATACAGATTAAAAGGTACGTAGCAAAGGTATTGGGATAGGCAATACCGGCAGACAGCCTGCCTTCTGTGAGCACCAAAAAAGATGTATCCGGGTGAAAGCTCAACAATAGGCCTGTACCGGAAAGGATAAACCCACAGGACACGAGAACTTCCTTTACCTGCCGTTCCATCTCTGAACCAGCTTGATGCTTCCATTGAATACAGATCAAATAAAAGAGATACGTAGCGATGATCTGCAAAACACCCAATAATGCCACGCTTTTATCCAATGCCTGATATAGGGAAAAAAGGCAACTTACCGTAAAACCTGCCAAGCAATAAGCGCTTGAGCTTTTCGCAATAACTAAATCCTTGCTGTTTGAAACAAGCAGTAGAACAAGACAAATTAGGGCACAGATAATTACAAAAAAACTGTACTGCCAACCCCAATAAGCTGCGTAAGGCAACACCATAAGCACCAGGAGCAAACTCCCCGCGGAGGGCAAGGAAATCATACCAATTCGATCCCTTTTATTCCTGAATTTCATACACTGCTTGATTAGCGTTTCCGGTCACTTTGCTAAGAATATCCTGAACCCAAATCTTGATTGTTCTACCAAAAATCAATGCAAGGGCAACGAGAATAGCCACTAACAACACCATCTCTACCGTCCCCAGTCCATCCTCTTCTTTTAAAAATCGTTTTAAAATATTCATCGTCTTACCTCCTAACCTAATTCGTCAATTCATCTACCGCAGAATCGGCTCCTCCTGTCACGGTGGAAATTAAACTGATGACCCAACCCTTTATTGTTCGGCCAAAAATCAATGCAATAGCAACTAGAACCGCCACTAGCAATACCATTTCTACCGTCCCTAGTCCATCTTCTTCCTTTAAAAATTTCTTTAACCATGTAAACATTTTAATCCTCCTTACATTCCTGAAATAGATAGTATTGCTGGTGTCATAACAATCATAAGTATGGCCATCAGCATAATCATCATGGGAAAAAGTAACTTTGTACCAGCTTCTTCTCCCAACCGTTTAGCAACATTTTTTCTAGTCTCCCACGCTTCATTGGATTGAAGTTTCAAGGTAGTAATAAGCTCTCCACTTCCTTTTTTATGATTTAACTCTACAATGGATATAAACTTCAAAATTTCTCTAGCCTTACATCTTAACGCAAAATCATTCAGTGCTTCACTAAAAATTTTCCCACCAGTCATTTCTCCAACCATAAGTGACAGTTCTTCATAAAAAGGCTTTTTTATTCCTTTCCTCTGCGATATGGCCATATAATCTAACGCAATCTTTTCCAGTGCTTTCGGCATAGCCATGCCTGAAGTCAAGAGTATAATCAATTTATTTAAAAATTCCGGATAGTCAATTTGAATTGTCTGCCTACGTTGTTTGATCTTATCATCTAAAACTTTGTTGTTTAAAAAAACTACTGCAGCAAGAACAATAAATCCGAAGATGAAGATTTCTACCACATTGGCATTGTTTGATCGAACCAGTTTCCAATTGATCTTAGTTGACTCAATATTACTTGGGAGTTGAATTTTTTGGCTTGTTTGATTTTGATTGATTTCCTTCAGCTGTTGTTCCACCATAGACTTAGCCTCTTGAATCGACTCTTTATCCGTAAGCGGCGCCGCTTGTAAAACAGTAATCTTATAAACCTTTTCTTTTTCAATCTTTCCCTTAGCTATCCGTGCTGTCAGTTTAACAGACTTATTTCCTTCTCCGTTCTTGGGAGGAAACACATCACCTTCTCTATCAATAGTGTTTGAATCGCTGGTTTCCCAACTAATATTTACTTTTAAAGCACTGGACTTAGAAATTAAATTCAAGTCTCCCGTCACTTGATCCAAGCTCGCATTTTTATTTAGAATAGTCTTTTCCAGTTTTTCTTCTACAATATCCACACAACCTTGATCATTTGGAATCTGTTCTCCTACAGGAATAACATATTCCACTTTCTCTTCCTTATCACCATTTATATATATAGCTGTGACAGGAATATTTTTATTTCCGTCTCCATATTTAGGTCTTTCAAGCTGACTTTTCTCAATTTTAATTATATTTTTTGAAGAATCGTCCTGCAGCTCTGCACTGATAGAAGACACTCCCGCCAAAAATGTAATCAATACGATGCCAACAAGAAGGATACAGATTTGATGAGCAGCGTTTAGCCTTAGATAAGTTGCTGCTTGTTTTGCCCCATATATCTGAGCCAGTTTCCCTTGTTTTACCGCATCTTTAGGCTTATCAAATTGATATTTTAAAATATCCTGTAGGATAAAAATACCAATGGGCAACAGTTTTTTAAGTCGAAATTCTTTTTCATCCAACTCTTCAAAGCCGGAATAGAAATCCGAACATTTCTTGTATAGGACAACAAGCAATATTATTTCAATAATAAATGTAATAATAAATGTCATCAATTATACCTCGATATTCATTATTTTCTTTGAGATGAAATAAGATAGCGCCAAAAGCCCCAAAGCTATGGTCATGACAATATGTCCAAGCACTGTCTTAAAAACCGGATCCATAAAATCCCCTGCTGAATAGGTAAGAAAAGCCACAAGCCCAATCGGAACAATATTTAGTATCTTTTGCTCAAACCGTTTCTCCGCAATAAGAGTCTTTATTTCCTGCTCAATCTGAATTTTATCTCCAATCGATTCAGATGTGCTTTTGATAATACTGATGATGTCACCACCGGTACGCTTACAAGTGATAAAGACATCGGCGAAGTTTCCAATGTCTTCGTCATCTGATCGTTCAGCAAAATCCAGCACGGCTTCTTCCACTGTTAAATTAAGTTTGATTTTTTTGACAATTAAATCAAATTCCTTAACAATAAACGCATCATCATTTTGATACAATATCCTTAAGTCTTTAATTGCCTCTTCAAATGCAGATTCAATAGACCGTCCCGCTGACAATGCGGCCGAAAGGGAATATAATCCCTCTTTGAACTGCAAACTCAATAAATTTTTCCTATTTTGTATAATAGTCTTTACTTTAAATCTAGGATAAAATACACAAAACGCAGCAAGAATCAGGGCTAATAACACACTTCGATAAAAGATATAGCCAATTGTAAACAAGACGAATGATGCGGATAGAAGGTATTTCATCCGTTCACTGCTGGATAGTTGATATTGATCATAACGAATAGCACCCGTTTGCCGCTCTTCATCCTTATTTTCGATTTCCTTCAAACCATTCACCTAAACTTTCAAAGTCGATGCCTGCGCCTTTAAATTTATCCACAGCTTGCATCTTATTTCCCGTATATTTCAACCGTCCTAAAATTTTCCCTTTTTCTGTTACGCCTTCCTCTTCAAAGATAAAAATAGGATTTAAAACGATCTTTCCATTCTCGTAGTTTAATACCTCTGTTATTTCCAAGACCTTCCTAGACTTATCTCTCAACCTCCCTAAATGGATAATAATATCTAATGCTGAACTAATTTGACTTCGAATAGCTTCTAAGGGAAGTGGGGCAGCCATTAGAACCATCGTTTCTAAACGGCTCAGCATATCTTTTGTAGAATTGGAATGCCCTGTCGACAACGAGCCATCATGGCCCGTATTCATAGCCTGTAACATATCCAAGGCCTCTGCACCTCTTACCTCCCCTACGACAATCCTGTCCGGCCGCATTCTTAAGGATGCTTTAATCAAGTCCATCATGGTAATTGCACCAGCACCTTCTACATTCTTGTTTCTTGTTTCCATCTTAGCAATATTCTTTACATTGATAATTTGCAGTTCCGCTGAATCTTCAATGGTTATGATTCGTTCATCTTCTGGGATAAAATTGGACAACGCATTTAAAAAGGTAGTTTTCCCTGAACCCGTTCCCCCTGAGACAAAGATGTTATATCGAGCCTGCACCATCTTCTTTAAAAGCTCAGCGACATCGGGAGTCAACGAACCATAATGAATCAATCGATCCATGGTCATGGGTTCCTTGCCAAACTTTCGTATAGTTAAAATGGGCCCATTCAATGCGATTGGTGGAAGCACAGCGTTTACACGAGAACCATCCAATAGCCTAGCATCCACAATTGGATTAGCTTCATTGACTACCCGATTGACTTCCCCTACAATTTTCTGTATGACGTTATCAAGCTTTTCTCGGCTTTCAAACTGCACATCAACTTCCACCACGCCCACGCCGCTTTTTTCGATAAAAATAGAGCTTGGCCCATTTATCATCACCTCTGTGATAGAATCATCCTCCAATAAGGGCTGCAACACATCCAATTTTCTCAACGAATTAAAAGCCGCAACAATAATTTCTTCTTTTTCTTCAATGCTCAGATAGTTGTCTTTCGCAAATTGAAAGACCACATCTTCAATGATTCCTTTTACTTCATCGTCGTCAGGATTCTTTTTAAAATCCACCAAATCCAGGGTTTGATTTTTTACATATTCTATTTTCGCTTTTTTCTCCTCTTGATTCATCATATTGAATCACCTTGAAAAGACGTCACCAAATTCAACAAAATCCTTCCCATGATAGACTCCGCTTCCACCTCATACGGAAGCTGTGCCTTATTCACAAGACCATTCATATAAGGGATTCCATAGCCACCCTTTGGCGTATCAAATTTTATATTGGGATTGTACTGATTTAAAATCTGAACCTGAGGCTGTCTCAAAATATCACTATCGGTCAATTCTAATGTCCTGGTAAATGCTTTCCATCTTGCCTTCTCCGCAAGCTCCGTTGAAACTAAGAAAAGTAACCAATCACATAACCCCAGCTGAGCCATGACTTTTTCATCATACTTGCTTGAAAAGTCTGTTATCACGTAATCAAATCCACTGTTTAACCTTAATTCATTAAGGATAAACGTCCATGTATCTAATTCAACTCCTGCCACGTCGGCCATGGACAAAGAAGAGCTTAGATAAGATAAACATCCGTTCTCTGTTGTATTTAAAGCGGATACCAATTTTGAAATAAAATGATTGTGCTTTGTTTTGGCATAGTACAAGACATCTGACATCCCATTTGGCTCTGCGGAGGGCAGATAGACTTCTGTTGACGGATAGTCTTCCAAATTCAAATATAATACATTCTTACCACTTCTCGCCAACGCTTTAGCCATCACGAGAGAGCACGTGGTCTTTCCACATTTGGTCACAGGAGAATAGACGCCGATGATTCCACACTTGCCACGTTTTTTCTCCACGTAACGCTCCATCGGATTTTCTTCTTCAAAAATGTGAAGAATTTCATCAACCAAAGCATCCCCAGTCTGATATTTATGAACAAAATGCCGATGTTCTAAATCAACAGTGCTCCGCCCTTCGGAAAGAATAATAACAGTCTTGGCATTGGTATAATCTTGTTCCTCCCGATAAAACCCTTGGTTTATCAGCAAAATATCGGTCTTCTCTTTGCCGATGTATTCTGCTAGATAGGACTCATTGGTTATATAATTGGCTTTCACGCGCCCGTTCTCATTTTCTGCTAAATAGTTAAGGAAACGATTGCAATAGCCTTCATCAGGATCCGCAATCGCCAACTGATATTTGGCCATTTCTATCCTCCTTCTCTTTGCTTTTCTTCAATTTATATAATCACAAAGGAAACCCCTTCATCTATTAGTTCGGTCGACCCCTCTTTGACAAACTTCTTCAAGTCAGCACGATCAGAATCCATGTTATAATCTTGCAAGAAGTAGATAGAATCGTTTATATAATATAACTTACACACATCATCAGCAATACGAACTTTCTCTTTTCCAGCCTTCACTAGGTAAGCCGTACCTTCCGCACTATACTCACTATAATCGGATAAATATACAAAATCTGAAGTATTTCCCAAAAATTGCGCACTGTTTATATGAACATCTGTAGCAATCCTCTTGCTCTTTCCATCTTTATATTCATATAAATCTCCGCTTCTTTTATCATCCATGTCTTTATAATAGTGGAATGTACTGTCGCTCCTATCCGTGACAACGGAATACACATCATAATCTAAGGACTTCAATGTACCTACATTCTTATCACTAACTTGAGCTATGTACAGGCTGTCTTCATTGGAATCTAAGTAAACGACCGTATCCCCAGCTAAGTACACGGCACCATTATTCATTTTTGTATCTTTTTGGATGACTGAGCTCTTTCCACCTTCCATTAGAACACAAAGATCTGACGTGATATCTTCGTCAAAGTATCCGTAAATGTCTGATATATCCTCCAATTCTGAGAGTTTAACAACAGGCCCTGAACTATCCATGGTTTTCTGAACATATGCCCATCCTTTTAGTCCGTCTTTCCCCTTAAGTACACGAAGATTAGATACTGTCTCACATTCTAAAACGGCTTTTCCCTTTTCCACTTTATATAGACTATAGAGTGCTCCAAAAGGGTTCTCAGTCTGTAATGACATTCGCAAAGAATCCCGATCTGCTTTTTCAAAATAAGCATCTCTCGCTGCATAATAACTGTCATAATCTGTCACCGTCCTATAATAAGAAAAAAATCCATCTACGTATTCTTCTGTCTGATAGTCAGCCATATCCGGCTGAGTCACCTGCTCATCCTGCGCTAGCATATCATCTTCCACATAATTATATAGGCTTCCATCATTCTCTGACATTTTGGTGAAATAGATGCTGCCATTCCCCATCAAATAAAGGGCATCAATCCTGCCTTCATCAATTTTCACTTTATCTTTTCCAAATTCTTTCATATAGAAAGATTTTGTTCCACTGGAGCTATCATAAATACTATAATACGCAGTCTTGCCTTGAATTCGGTACTCTGCGATATCATCTCCTATTTTCTGTTTATCCGCATCCGGTTTCAATTCACATACGTACAACGTGTTTCCACTATCAGAGCTATTCTTTTGATAAAAAACAACCCCATCGCCATAGATGAATCCGTCCACATCATAATCCAGCCTTACTTCCTCCTTGAGATCATTAAAATACAATTTTCCTCTTCCTGCATCGTCCGTGTCCTTATAATAGAACACATATTTTCCATCTTCCACAATTTTAAATGGCTGGTTCGTACTGCTCAAGCTTACATTGGATGCAAGTCTTATCCCTTTGTCATCTGCGTTCTTCCCCGAGGGCTTCTCCTCTCGTGGATCTCTCATGTAGATATCAAAGGTAGAGTTTCCGGGATCTTTAGAATCTACATAGAACATGTTGGTGCCATCTTCTGTTACATAAACCCCATTGTGGTAATCGCCACCTAAAGATCCACCTGAACTCACATCGTAAGAAATGATGTAAGGCTCTTTTGCATTGTCTTTCAAGGCATATAGCCCTCCATCTTTTACATAAAGCAACGGGGCCCCTTTATCTCCTGCACCATTTAAAACAGAAACTAGAATCACTGCAAGGACCAAAATCACTGCAGCCGCCCCACCCACTATACCAAGTTTCTTTTTTCGCACATTTTTTATAGGAACTAGGCCACTTTCCTCCTCGTAGCTTACCATTTGGTTGCTGACAGTAATTCCTGTAGGATTGAGCGTATGCCCGCACTCCTCACACACATTTGCCTCTTCACTCGTCTGTGCACCGCAATTTTCACAAAACATAAAATTCCTCCATTTATCAATAAGTTTACTCCAAGCAATGGTTGTTCTTTATTGCTTCATAGCTTGCTCAATTAGTTCCACATTGTTCCTTGATGTCTCATTTAACGCATCCTTGTTCCCATAATTCACGTTCTGCTGTCTGTAAATTTCTCGTAAAGCCCGCTCCAAAGTCTGCCTCGATAAAATCACATCTTTTTCAGAAAGCAACTTAGATCCACTATTTGGAAACACATCCCTTCCCATTAATAGTTTATTTTCATAGGAAGAAAGGGTTTTGACATTTTCCTTTTCCACATCATTAAAAGGATTTGGCTGCAGACTATTAAACTCCGAGGGCGTATATTTAGGGGAGGTATTTTTATACCAAATCTTCGAGTTAAACCATCTATTCAGCAAGGGGTCTTCAAACATTCTCCCGTGACGAGCAAATATTTCATTGCGCGCAATTTGAAGTTCCGATAAGCTCAGATAACTCAAATCACTTTCGACCAACAAGACTGTTTGGCTGTTTGGCAACACATAATCCAATTCGTTCTCTGACAAGTTAAATACAGATACTACTTCTGGCTTTGGAATATACTCTCTTATCGCTTCTCCCTTATAGCCCTTTTTTGCTTTAATGGTAACTTCCCGTTGTTTCAATGGTTGGCTTTTTTGATTGGAACGGTAAGTGACCTTCAGCCATTCCCCTTGTTCTTTATAAATGGTATCATAGATTTTTCTCAGGCTCTTTCCCAATTCTCTATCACTGATACCATAATATTCCCCCGCTGTCATTGTAGAAATTTCTTTTAGAACAGCATCATCGCAATCGTCACCTATGCCAATAATAAAAATAGGAATCCCCGTCTTGTTAGCCAATTCCAACACTTCTTCATAAGTATGTGTACTCCCATTTTCAATGCCATCGGTATAAGCAATAATGCTCTTGGCACCGTCTATTGCATGGGTGTCTAGCAAGGCTGTAAATAAGGCATCATAAAAGGCCGTTTGCCCATTTGGGGAAATACTTTCGATTGTATTGATCAAGTTGCTTTTTTCACTGGTAAAGCTTTGTTTTTGATAGACCTGATTATCAAAGGAAACCACCGCAACCTGATCCCCATTTGCAAAATCCACGCCATCTAAAAATTTTTTTGCTGCATATTTCGCTTGTTCCAGTTTATCGTTTTCCGACATACTGCCACTTTGATCCAACACCAAGTCTACACCGATTTGTTCAGATTCTTTGACGTTTTCTACCGATAAGATTTCTCCTATCGACACCTCCCCATCCACTTTTTCCTCCACAACAAAATTTTCCTTGTTGAAAGCACGAATGGATTTTCCCTTTTCGTCTTTAGCCGCCAGGTAGAGCGTTACATTGGGAAACTCTGAGTTGTCAACCTGCTGTATCTGTACCGATACCTCTTTCCCATCAAGTTCTAGCAACAGTTCCTGAATCTTACTATCCTGTGTTCGTTCCAAACCTAGTTTTAAAATCTTAATCGCTTTATCTAGATCATCTAGCCCAATATAGGCTTTTGCTGCACCAAGGTATGCATCCACACACTTTTCATCAATCTCAATAGCCTTTTCAAATGCTATGAGGGCATTTTCATAGTCTTCTGCTAATAAATACTTTTCTCCCAACGCCAGTAGCTCATCCATCTGTTCCCCCGCATTGGGCCTACTTTGAAGAAAAATAAATACAGCGGCCAAAAGAAAGATAACAAGGACAACGGATAGGATCACAGGCATTCTTTTTTTCATATCTGTACGTTCCATATTACTCACCCTAACCAGTAATCTTTCTTCAACGTTTCAAAAACACGTTCTTTTTCTTTTTTTTGATGCAATTGGCTAGCTATATTGGCTATAACCGTTGCAAACAATAGCCCTACTCCTGCTCCCATAATCACGATTCCTGCTCCCATTCAAAATCTCCCTTACAACCATCCTCCACGCCTGACTTCACGAATCATATTGTCTAGCATGAGCATCTCTGCATCGCTTCCTTCATCGTTTTTCCTCTGCTTATATAACTTATTTGCTTTATCATAGTATTGGCTGGCTTTTTTATAATCTCTATTTATGTTTGCTTTTGACTGTTGCTTATCCGCCTCTAAAAAAGCCAGCCTTTTGTATACCCGATACTCACCAGGGTATTTTTGTACCATCTCCAACATGGTTTTTTCTGCATCCAGTAGCTGATTTAGTTGCTGCTGAATAATCGCAATGTTCTCCATCGTTTGATAATTCGTATAGCCCTCCTCTATTAGTTGTTTAAAGCACTGCAAAGCCTTGGTATAATAGGCTTTTTCTCCACTAAATTGAGCTTTCCGAGCATAAGCATCCCCGAGCATTTCCAATAAATCAAGAGGACTAGTTAGTTGATTTGCTGTAGCTTTTTCAAGAAGAAAAATTTCGCGCTCCAAATAGGCCTCTCCCATTTCCTTGTAGACCTGTGCACAAAGTTTATATGCTTTTGTTTTTAAGCTTTGCGTTTGGGCCGCTTCGATAGCATGTTTTAAAGACTCCTCTGCCTCTGAAAATTCCCCTTGTGCAAAAGCAATTTCCCCCGATACCATATAAATGGAATCTCTTTCAAGTCCCAGTATCTTTGCCTCTTCTAAGGCCGCCTCTGCTTTCTCAATCTGCCCTACGCGAACAAGAGAAATCGCATAATCCCTATAGTAATCACTGTTCTTTTGATTTATTTCAATAGCACCTTCAAAACAATTATTTGCATTTGGGTAATCCTTCTGTTCATAATAAGCATTTCCAGCCAAAAACCAAATATCGGCCAACTTTTTCTGTTCATGTTCTGTTTTGACACTGTATTTTGGATTATTGATAACATCTTTGCAATACGCTACGCAAGCAGTATACTCTCCCGAACGAAAGAGCAAAAATGCTTCCTCATAATACGCATCAATTCGGTTATCAAATAAGGAAAAGGCCTCCTCAATGTGATCCTTAGCAACGATAAATTTTTTGATTTCAATCGTTGTATTCGCTGCCTCTACCGCTCGGTTATATTGTGCTACCCGTTCCTGATGCCAAGCCATTGCACCACTAACAATAAGAGCAAAGGATACGCAATAAGATAAGATAAGAAATGCCGCATTTCTCCTCTTTTTTCTGATCAGTTGTTGATACCTACGATCCAGTTTGACAATGTTTTTTAAATCGGCCAACATGTCACTGGCGTTGGCATAGCGTTCAGTTGGGTTTAAGCTCATCGACTTCTCAATAATATAGGCAAAACCCTGACTGATTTCAATACTGCATTGGCTGATAGGGACAATTTTCTCGTACTCATAGGACGGTCGTATGCCTGTTATCAAGTGATATAGCGTAGCTCCCAAACTGTAAATATCCGACCTTTCCGTAACCCCTTTTCCCCAGCAGTCCTCTGCCACTACACGACTTAGCTGATCCTGCACAACTGCTTGGGATAAAGGAAGAACCTCCGTCATATTGGTTTCCAGTACCGCCGTGGTATTGATTTCCTCTCTCAGAATCTCCGTTTGTTCTTCCGATGGAGATTGAATTTGTTCCGTGCTGGTAAACGTCCAGTAGCTATTCCGACTTTGAAATTGCTCTGGAGGAGAATAGCCTCCACTGATTCCCAGGGATTGACTATTGCTTTTATCAAATACCAAAGAAATATTAAAATCAATGAGACAAATATCCCCCTGAGGAGTCAACATGATATTTGCAGGTTTAATGTCACTGTGAATAATAGGCGGTTTTTGCCCATGCAAATAATCCAGCGCTTCACAGAGCTGGATTGCCCATTTTAACACTTGTTTCTGCTGCAATCTTTGATTCTCACCTAACACTTGTGCCATGCTTTTCCCAGGAATGTAGTCCATGACGGTATACACGTCTTCATCCAGTTCCAAAAAGTCATAGACTTGAGGTAAGTAGGTATGTTTTATATTTTTGAGGATGTCTGCTTCGGCACGATTATCCAAACGCCCCTTTACAGATTCCTTGATTTTTTTTACAACGACATTTTTTTGAAGCCTCTCATGATAGGCTTTATAAACAACTCCGGCACCTCCCGCACCAATTTCCTCGATAATTTGGTAAGACTCCTTGAGTATCTTGCCTTTTTCTAGCATACACACACCTCAGATGTTTATTTTAATTGCATCGTTCTTCTAAGCCTCTAATATCTCCTGATCCAGCTGTATCACTGTTTCTGTATCTTCAAACTTATTACCGCACTTGGAGCAGAATTTGGCTGTTTTTTTGACTGAATTTCCACAAATACAAGGTTTCATTTCAGGGGATTCACTATCCACATGATTGGATCTTAGTTCCAACTTGCTGCCGCAACTGATGCAGAACTTAGCAGTAGCGGCATTTACTTTTCCGCAAGCACACAAGATTGTATCATTTTGAGCTGGCATCCCAAGAATCTGCTGTTTTTCGCGCTGCATACATTCAATCTTTTGAAGATTCGCTTCAATCATTGCTTCTTTCATCTGAATCTCATGACAAAGTTCTTCAAGAGAAGAGCTTTCAATCTGATTAGCGTTCCATTGGTTAAAATATGCAGCTCCCAACTGCTGCTTCATTAAATCTATTTCTTTTTCCAACATAGCATTTTGAGTTTTCAACTTAGTGATCTCAATAAACTCATTAGATTTTACGCTAACTGTTGCAACACTCTTATCAATTGTTTTTTTTAATTTTTCTAACATAACTAAAAACTTCCTCCAAAAATAATGGTCAATAACTCATAATAATCCAAAATCATGACCCCAGCTGTACCAATTGAAATACAAAGCCCAAAGCTAAAATATCCATCATTCGCTGCATCTATGGTATCATAGGGTTCAAACTTTCTTATGCCAATGGATACCCAAATATACCGAAAAAGTTTATTTAATCTTTTCTTTCCATTTTTCCGAATAATCAGAAGAAAAAAAGCTAAGATGCCTCCTACTAAAAAAGAAAGAGCCATGGAATATATGCAAAGCTTCCCACCTAGGATTGCTCCTATGCCCATGAAAAGTTTTATATCTCCGGCTCCCAGCATTTGAAATGCAAATAAGATAAGTAGAACGGCAGGTATAACCAATCCTGCAATACTGACTTTTATTCCATCCAATCCGTAACAAGACATGTTAATTGCCCCTCCAATCAACATAAACGGCATGGTTAGAAAATTAGGTATCTTGTGTTTCACTGAATCATAAGATGCAGCTGACAGCAGTAAAATCGATACTGCTATATAATGTATAATTGTCATCATGTATTACTCACTAAAAATTGCTAATTATCCCCATTTTTCTACATTTAGAATACCTTGAATGGGGTAACTTGTCAACCAAAATATGTATATTTGTTATTCCGGTAAGGAGCGGTGCCCTAAGCCAATTACGACTTCATTTAAATGCAGTAATCCAATACTCATAAAAATACATACACTTAAGTGCTCTTTATGGCGGCAGATTGCAATCTTTCCTCCACCATTCAATCCTGTAGCTTTTGCAGTAATCTGTGTCAGTGCTTCTCTCGCTGCACCCGCAATGGCTCCATCTTCCACATGACATTCCTTTGTTATATTATTTTTTCTGGATGCTAAAATTGCCCTTTCGATAATAATATGAATAGAGTTCACGATGTCTCCCCCCACATCGACTGCTGCCCCATAAATTTCTTTTTCTCTCAAACGTAAAAGCAACTGTTCCTCCGCGCTTCGATTCGGTGTAATCGCCAATTTTACAGCGGCTCTGGCCACATCAATGCTATCATACATATTTTTTTCTTTTCCTTTCCGTTTTTCTGCTCCGACAATATTATACTATGTCTCGTAAATCGATTGCAATGTGAATTCCACTGGCTTCACGGAACAAATTGCCCGCTTTTGCTGTCAAACCAATATATAATATGCT
The DNA here is from genome assembly GCA_963521065.1 of uncultured Anaerovorax sp. Taxonomy (GTDB): domain Bacteria; phylum Bacillota; class Clostridia; order Peptostreptococcales; family Anaerovoracaceae; genus IOR16. Next base: position 38,442 of record CAUQTI010000011.1, read on the forward strand.
ATACTGTATGTTGGTATATTAGAATTACTTGTGTAGTATGCGCGCACGGCTGTGCTGCTTTATAAGAAAATACATAGCAGTAACAGCACAATATAAAATATGACAAGAAAGGTTGGTGATCCTTTTGGGTGATGATTTTAAGAGCAAACACGACGCCGAGAAAGAAATTGATGATTTTCTTCGCCAGTTTGAAGAATCCTCATTGGATAATCAGAAGGCGAAACATCAAAATATAAATCCCAGCGAATCGCACAGTAAAAAAATTGAAGATCGTTTTGATAAAATTAGCTACGATTTTGACCGGAATTATAAAAAACCGAACGATTCTGATGAATTATTTCGGAAAAACATGGCAAAACTTGAAGCAGAAACAACGAGATCAAGCCGAATGCAGCGTCTGCACGGAAACCGAAACGATGCCGCTGCAAACAAAAATTTAAAACCTTCTTCAGAACCCACTCAGAAAAAGAGGAACCTGGATGCATCTGCAGCTTCGTTTCAGATTTCTGAAGAATCCTCAAAACAAGAAAAACGAGGTCTCTTCGCACGCGCAAAAAGCTTTCTTACCGGTTTATTGATGAAAGCGAAAATTCTGGAACATAACGATGAAACACAAGGTTCAGAAAGTGACATGAGGACAGCAATGAGCGACTCAAGCAAGAAAAAGAAAAAGAAAAAATATAAAGTTAATACAAAGCAGCTATTTAAATTTATCCTTTCCGCAGGACTTGCATTCTGCATCATTGTCATTGCAGTTGTTATTTCAATTATAGTAACGGCACCTCCGATTGATCCGGATAATATCTACGCGCTTTTGTCAGAAAACTCCGTTCTCTACGATGACGAAGGCCAGATTGTGGATAGCTTAAACCAAGGAAATGGTCTTCGCACAAACGTTTCCTACAAGCAGCTGCCACCAAATCTGGTTGATGCTTTTGTCTCTATTGAAGATAAAACGTTCTGGGATCATCACGGCTTTAATTTTGTCCGAATTTTCGGTGCTATTTTTGAAAGCGTCACACAAGGCGATCGAATCAGCGGAACAAGCACCATCACGCAGCAACTCGCCCGAAATTTATATTTGGCAGAAAGCAAATCACAACGCTCTATGACGCGTAAGATTAAAGAAGCCTATTACACAATCTGCTTGGAACGCAAATTGACGAAAGAACAAATTATTGAAGCATACTTAAACACTATATTCCTCGGAAGCCACGCAAACGGTGTTCAAGCCGCCTCTCAAGCCTACTTTTCAAAAAATGTGGAGGACTTGACGCTGCCTGAATGTGCTCTTTTAGCTACACTTCCGCAAAGCCCAAATGCCTACGCACCTGTCAAGCAGGAAAAAAATGAACTCTTAGACATCGAAGGCCTTGACATTCTCCGCCGTGGCGAAGAATATACGATGTGGTATAACGCTTCGTTTATTCCACGTCAACAGCTCGTTCTTAAATTTATGAAAGAGCAGGAAAAAATATCGCAGGCCCAATATCAAGAAGCGATTAATTATGACATTCGTTCCTCTATCAATCCAAGTCAAGATAATACGAACGATATCTCTTCCTATTTTGCAGATTATACAATCAAACAGGTTTTAAAGGATTTGATTGAAAAGAATGGGATGAAAGAGGCCGATGCAAGAAATCTGCTTTATAACGGCGGATTGCGCATCTATACAACCATGAATGTGAACATGCAGAAAATTGCAGAGACAGAATTTGCAAGCAGTGCCAACTTCCCAAAGGTTGTCTCTTTAAACAAGGATAAAGCCGGAAACGTGCGTGATAAAAGCAATCGCATTCTCTTATACAGTAAGTCCTCTTATTTTAATTCGGATGACAGCTTTACCATAAAAGCAAGTGCCTACCAACGCAACTCCGACGGTGGATTGACGCTGCTCAAAGGGAACCGGCTAAGCTACATTAAAACGCAGGTTCAAAATGAAATCGACTATAACATAGAATTTAAAAATATGTATACCATTGAAGATGGCATCTTTTATAAAATAGAAGGCGGCGTCATTCAGATTCCTGCAGAATACAAAAGCAAGGACGCAGATGGTAATCTTATCATCGCTGCAAGCTTTTTCAAAGATCGGCCGGCCTTTTTCCAATCTGACAAAGACGGTAACCTAACCATAAGCAGTGAGCATTTTTCATTGCGTCAAAAAATTATGCAGCCGCAGTCTGCTATGGTCGTTATGGATCATAAAACGGGCGGTATCAAAGCAATGGTGGGCGGCAGAAGCATCGAAGGCAGACTCCTCTTTAACCGTGCTACTGCAATGACCCGACAGCCGGGTTCTTCCATTAAGCCAATGGCAGTCTATGCGCCAGCACTGCAAAGTGCAGCAGACGGAGACTCTAATTGGACTGCCGCAAGCGTAATCGATGATGCGCCTTTCTATGTGCAAGGAAAAAAATGGCCTAAAAACTGGTACAATAGTTATCGAGGACTTTCTACACTCCGTGAGTCTGTTGAACAGTCGATTAACGTCAATGCAGTTAAGGTTTGGATGGACATTGGTGCTGACCGTTCTGTGCGGTTCTTGAAAAAATTAGGAGTCACCTCTGTTGTCGAATCCGGTTCGGTAAATGATATGAATGCCGCAGCATTAGCTTTAGGTGGTATGTCTGACGGTATTTCTCCGCTTGAAATGTGTGCAGGCTACAGTGTTTTTGCAAACCAAGGCATTTACAATGAACCAACCTGCTATACAAAGGTTACGGATAAAAAAGGAGAAATCATCTTAGAGAGCGGAACTTCTACCGAGCAGGTAATGGACCGCGGCGTTGCCTTTGTTATGACAGACATCCTACGAACTACTGTAACGAGCGGAATCGCAAAACGCGCTGCAATCTCCAATCAGCCGGTAGCCGGAAAAACCGGTACTACCACAGATAATTATGATGCTTGGTTTGTAGGATATACGCCAAGGTATGCCGCTTCTGTTTGGATTGGAAATGATGTCAACATCGAGCTGAGCCAGGGAAGTGCTTCTGCAGCAAGAGTGTGGAGCAAAATCATGCAACAAATTCATGCAAACGTTCCTTCTGGAAGTTTCCCAACTGCGGATAATGTTATTACGAAAGCAATTGATACAAAGTCAGGGAAATTACCAAGTGAATACAGTTCTATGGATCCAAGAGTTACTGTGAAAAATGAATATTTCGTTTCTGGTACGGAGCCTACCAGCGTCGATGACGTCCATGTTCCAGTTACAGTCTGTGCAAGCTCTGGCTTACTGGCGACACCATGGTGCCCAAATCCGGTTCATAAAGTTGCCGTAAAAAGACCTGGCGGCAATGTTTCTGGTGTAGAAGATGCCGTCTATGACGTTCCTACACTTTACTGCAATCTGCATAATCTGGATACTTCGAAATATCCGGTCGGTGAGGGTGTCACGGTAGATCCTAATTTCACACCGACTCAGCCGTCTGACGAAGAGAACGGAGCAACTGATTCTACTGGAGATAATGAGAATCCAACGGATACAAATCCGGCGTTACCTCCAATTATTACAAACACACCGAGTGATACTTCAAAGAAACCGGATTGGTTGAACTGACTAATCCCGCTCGGTTTATAAAGAAAATGAATAAAGGTCATCTCAAAATGGTATTTACCCCCAAGAGATGACCTTTTCCGTTCTTCTTATTATATTTTATATTGTTTTTATATCTTTTTCACTTCTGCCATTCACCCTGAATCACTTGATATTTATGGCTTTCTTTAAAGTCAGCGTTATCAAAATAATTTACTCCCGAGCTCCCAAAGGTTGTATCCACATCAACCCACCTCGCTTCTTGGGGATTATAAATCTGATTCCATGCATGATCACCCCATTGTACACCATTATAACCCATTCCTGTAATAATGCGGACCTTGATTCCGGCAGCTCTGCACATTGCAGCGTACAAGCTGGCATAATCCAGGCACACTCCTTTTCGCTCTTCGTATGTGACGATTGCTCCGGAATTGATATACGAAGCATTCTTTTCTATCATCTCTACTTTACCTTGATCGTATTTCACATTTAACCGTACCCAATCGTAAAGCAGGTACGCTTTTTTTAAGGGTTCCTGTTCTGCACCAGTAATCCTAACCGCTGCATTATCAATCTCAGAATTTGATTTTACTGCTTCATCCAGTGTTACTCCGTTAAAATAGGTGACTACCGTTTGTTTCCAATAACCTGCCGTAGAGTCTTTGTTCTCACTGGATACTGCATTTGTGCTATTTGCCTTTTGAATGGAATCATAGATTGCAGCTGGAAGATTTTGCGCGGACTGCAACTGAAAAAGAGGCTCCCATATTGCCGTATTCACCCTTTGATAGGCCATAGAGCGATTGATATAGTCAATTGCCGATGGATTATTTACATAATTCACATAAAAACTAAGTAATAAGGAAAATAGCAATACAATCCCAATTGCCTTTGGAATTCCCCACAGCATACTCCACAGCCTCCTAGCACGCCCACTCAACGGCTGAACCAAAGAGGAAAGTTTATGTTTCATCGGGTATATAAAATGTCTATAGAATGGGATAGAACAAAGGTCTAAAATCCAAAGTACCAAATACAATACTATAAAAAAAGCAATGGCATAGGCAACAATATCATTCTCATAACGTAGCATGCCATTTTTAAAAGAAGGGTTTAGGCGAGCCAATATTCTAAAAAAATGATTTTCTTCACTCAAAAACAATATTCTATACAGGGAACCTGTAAGCAAAATTCCTAAAATAAATTTGAAGCTATTCGCTGCTGAAAGCAAGGAATGATAAACTCGACTTCCCGTAATCGGATTTAAGATCCCGCTTACAATAGGCATTAGAAAAACTCCAATCATCATGATTGTTATCAGGTTCATATTCTCAAATAAAATCATGACTTCCCTCTTTTCTATTCCGAAAACCCTTTCGCTTTTTCACAAGCCTGCAAGGTATCATTTTCTTCTTATACTACATTATACATAATAATCTAAAAGACGGCTATCAGCAGAATCTGCCAAAGTGCTATGAAACGATAAAAATAGAAAGAAGCAGTTGTTACAAGCTGCTTCTTTTCTGGTTTTTATCATTCTTCTTCAAAAAATTTTATAAGTATAAAATGGAGGAATATTTCCCCCGTACTTTTGCTATTTGTCTTTTCTTCTTTAAAAAGCAGCGCTTTTCTAGTTTACACGCATACCATTCTTTTTATTTGTTCCAACAAACGCAAATCCAACAGAATGCCAAAACAACGCGTCTTCCTCATTTGGATTCATCATCAAGCTCTCTTCCTTACAGTAATCATTAATGATAAATTCCATAAAATGCTTTCCGATACCGCCTCTTCGATAGCTCTGGGAAATGACAAAGTCTCCCACGAAATATTTTGCATTGATTTCAATTCCATAGACTTTAGATACGCTCTTCTGGTATTCTTTATCATCTAAGTTGTGAAGAACCGCATAACCTACAGGAATTTCAGACTCTTCATCTTTTTCTACTACCAGCATAACGGCAAGTCCTTCTGTTAAAGGCTGGTAACGCAAAGTGTCAAATCCACTGGCACGCTTGACCATTGCACTCTTACGCATTTCCAGGTATTCCTCTTCATCATTTTTCTCATAAATTTTCACATAAAAATTTCCGTTTACCTTAACTTCTTTCATCTTTTTCCCTCCTGTTTTCCATGCAATTTCTCTAAAATACTATATGTCAGTATTATTTCATTTATCAACAAATCTTTTCAGATTTATGATTCAAACAAGCTCTCTGCAAATTCCTTCGGATCGAATTCTTTTAAATCTTCCATACCCTCACCTACACCAATATACTTAACCGGCATATCATATTCATCCGAAATTGTGATGACGATTCCGCCTTTTGCGGTACCGTCCAGTTTTGTTAGGATGATTCCCGTTACATCAGCGATTTGTCCAAATTCTTTTGCCTGAGATACCGCATTTTTACCAGTTGCCGCATCCAAAATGAGCAAGGTTTCCCTCTCTGCCTCCGGATATTCACGCTCAATCACTTTATACATTTTTTCTAATTCTGTCATTAGATTTTTCTTTGTCTGTAACCGGCCTGCAGTATCACAGATTAAAATATCTGTGTTCTTTGCCTTTGCAGACTGGATTGCATCAAAAATAACAGCGGACGGGTCGGCTCCTTCCTGATGTTTTACTACATTTACACCAAGGCGACCTCCCCAAACTTCCAGCTGCTCACTTGCTGCCGCACGAAACGTATCCGCCGCTGCAAGTAAAACAGACTTGCCTTGCTGCTGGAATTTATGCGCCAACTTTGCAATGGAAGTGGTTTTCCCTGCGCCATTAACTCCAATCATTAGCAATACGAGGGGGGTCGACTGTGAAATATAATGTGCCTCCCCTTTGTCAATCAAGCCTTCTACAATTTTCTTAATTTGTGTCTTTACACCATCTGCATTGTTAATTCTTAAGCTTTTAATATCGTTTCGAAGCTGTCCAATGATTTTATTTGTTGTCTCCATTCCAATGTCTGAGGTAATCAAAACTTCTTCCAGCTCATCCAACATTTCCTCATCGATCTCCGGACGCATGAAAATAACATCTTCTATCTTTTCCTGCAAACGTCCAAAAAAGGACTTTTTCATTCCAAATGCCATATACCCTCCTTAAATACTATCTATAACTCGAAGCGATCTCCCAACCGAAGCGAAATGATTTTAGAAACGCCCTGCTCCGGCATTGTCACGCCGTATAATACATCTGCAAATTCCATAGTTGCTTTTTGATGAGTGACAAGTGCAAATTGAATTTCACGAAAATGCTTTAGGTATCGTGCAAAACGCTCTATATTCGCCTCATCAAGTGCCGCCTCTACCTCGTCCAATATGCAAAAAGGCGTTGGCTTTGCCTTTAATACTGCAAACATCAAAGCAATGGCAGTCATTGTTTTTTCTCCGCCTGACATCAAATTGATATTTTGCAGTTTTTTGCCCGGCGGCTGTGCAACAATCTCAATCCCGCATTCAAGAGGCTTCATTTCATCCTCCAAACGCAGCTGCGCGGCTCCGCCCCCGAAGAGCTCCTGAAATACCATTTCAAAATTTGAAGCAATTTTATCGAAGCTTTCTTTAAAATTTGTCCGTATCGTTTTATCCATATCCGCTATAATTTGTTTTAATGCCTGCATGGCTTGCAACAAATCTGAACGCTGCTCAGAAAGAAATTCATACCGTTCTCTAACCGACTCATATTCCTTAATTGCACCGATATTTACTTCTCCTAATGTTTTCATACGGTTTTTTATTTCGCGGCTTTCCTTTATCGCAGTATTCATAACGAAATCGTTCTTCGAAAAGTCCATTGCTTGAAGATATGAGATTTCAAAATCCTCCCAAAGCTTGTCCTTAAAGGAATCCATCTGTGTCTCATTTTTAGCCAGCTTCAACTCCAAATCGTGCTTATTTGTCTGTTCACGCAAGAGCTGTGCATCCATCAGTTCTTTTTTCTTTTCCACTTCTTCTATATAGTGAAGGTTTTTCCCTCTCTCTTCCTGCAAAGCGGAAAGAAGATGCTCTAGTTCTGATTTTTCTTTTTCCTTCTCAGATACCGCCGATTTTAAATCAGTGCCGCCATCCTTTAATAAGGCTTTGCTTTCCTCGATCTGATGTAAGGAAGCTTTCTTTTCTATTTTTTCCTGCATTAAGTCATGAAGATAATCTGCGATCTTCTTCTCCATCTGTTCAAGTCCATTCGACTCATTTTGTAAGGAATTTACCTTAATATGGAGCTCTGTAATTTCTTCCTGTACGGCATTTAATTCTTGTTTTTTGAGTTTCAACTCTTCGGTTTGTTCCTCAATCAAGGCTTCTAATGCTATTTTCTCCTTCTCGGCCGCTTCAATTACTTCAGATAGTTCTTTGATCATGGTCTGTGCTGAATTTTCTTCCTTCGCAATGCGCTCTAATTCCTTCAGCCAACGGCTGTCGCTGTTTTCTGCTTCCGCAAGCTGCAGCGAAACATGCTTTAATTCATTCTCAGTGCGCATGCATACAATTTCTATTTCTCTATATTCTTTTTCCTTCTGCTCTAATGTTAGCTGCCCCTGCTCAATACACACTTGCACTTCTTTTAAGAAACTCTCAGACTGTAATTTCTTCTGCTGCATTTTAGAGAGGGCTTCTCTCAGCTTGGAAATTTCAGTTTTCCTTTCAAGAAGGTTTGCAGTGTTGTTGCGATGCGTTCCTCCTGTAATTGCGCCGCTTGCATTCAATACCTCCCCTTCCAAAGTAACAAAACGAAATCCTCCTGTTACGCTTTTCGATAAAGCCACAGCATTTTCTAGTTTTTCTACAATGATAACCCTTCCAAGAAGGTATTCCATAATCTTCTGATACTTCACGTCGAATTCAATACAATCTACAGCAAAACCTTTAAAACCGGCTGCATTTTTCAGCCGCATGTCTCTTTGAACCCCGCCAGCCTTTATACTGGAAAGCGGAAGGAATGTCAAACGTCCTGCCCGATTTTTTTTCAATGCAGAAACGGCCTGTTGCGCACTTGCATCATTTTCGCAAACAATATTCTGCACGGAAGCACCCAGTGCGGTTTCAATTGCTGTCTCAAATCCAGAAGGAACCTGAATTAAATCTGCTACAACCCCGTGAATACCAGAGAGCTCTTTTGAACGCATGATAAAGCGGACGCCATGGTTATATCCATCATAGGATTGCTCCATCTCCGCCATCATTTTATGACGCGTGGCAGTCTGACCGATGGACATCCTTAAATCTGCGAGTTCTTGATTTAAGGCCTTTTCTTTTTCCAAATCCATTTGGAATTGTGATCTACCCTTCTGTATTTCTCCTGAAATCTCTGTTAATTTTTCAATTGCTTTTCGGTTTTCCTGCTCCGCCGCTGCATAAGATTGTTTCATCCCCTCATTTGAAGCAAAGGAAATATCTTTCTCTGTATTCAGTTGTTCTTTTCTGCTTTGCAATGTATTTAATAAATTGAGTAAGCTGTTTGATTCCGCTTTTTTCGCACTCATTATTGAATGCAATTCATAAATGCGGTTTTTCCCATTTTCCGCCTCTGCTTCTCGCATTGCAAGCTTCGCTGCAAGAATTTCATAGTCTTTCTTCTTCGTATGTAGAGAGGTTTTTTGATCCTGTAATTCGCTGTTCAGTTTTCCATGGTTTTCACGAAGCTCCTCGTTGTTCGCGTTCTCTTTTTCCGCCTTATTTTCCAACGCCAGAATTTCTTCTCCCAAACGAGTAATATCTTTTTCCATTGCAGAAAGCTTTTCTTCACTTAACTGACTCTGATTTACGAGAGAATTAATTTCTTCTACTTTTCTCAAAAATAAATCTCGGTTTTGCGAAGTTTCAAACTCCAGCTGCTCATTACGAGCGCGATTTTTATATAGCTCTGCATCCACTGTCTTTTTCTGCTCACTCTGCCGCTCCAACTGAACGGCAACTTCTTGCAAGTCTTCTTTGATCTGTTTATTTTTTATATCAATCGCTTCAATATTTTTCAGCGTAATATTAATTTCTACTTCTTTATATCGATTACGCAGTCCCAAATATTCTGTAGCCTTTTCACTTTCTTCTTTTAAGCTATCAATTCGGTCTTCAATTTCGTTCACGATATCATTGACCCGGTCTAAATTCATTTGTGAAGATTCCAGCTTTCGCTCTGCTTCTGCCTTCTTACTGCGATATTTTACGATTCCTGCCGCTTCTTCAAAGATTTCTCTTCGGCTCTCCGGTTTATTGCTGACAATTTCTGAAATCTTTCCCTGGCCAATCAGCGAATATCCATCTACACCAATTCCTGTATCCATAATCAATTCCCGAATGTCACGCAGACGACAGGAGGTGTTGTTAATGGAATATGCGCTTTCTCCGGAACGATACATTCTCCGGCTGATTGCCACCTCAGCATAGTCAATCGGCAAAACGCCGGTACTGTTATCTATGACAAGGGTTACTTCCGCCATTCCTCTGGACTTTCGGCTCGCAGTTCCCGCAAAAATTACTTCCTCCATTTTGCCGCCCCGAAGCATTTTGGGGCTTTGCTCACCCAGTACCCATCGAATCGCATCGGAAATATTGCTCTTTCCACTTCCATTGGGGCCTACAATACAGGTAATGCCTTCATGAAACTCGATGCATACTGGGTCAGCAAAGGATTTAAAACCATGCAATTCAATTCGCTTAAAATACAAAAATTACCACCCCATTTTTTCGATCGCCGCTTTTGCAGCATGTTGTTCCGCTTCTTTTTTGCTCCGCCCCTGTCCATGCCCAATGACTTTTTTATCTGCTATCAGACGGATATAGAACGTCTTATCGTGATCTGGTCCTTCTTCCTTTTCCACTTCGTAGGAAATCAGCACCTCCCCATTAATCTGAAGTCGCTCTTGAAGCTCCGTTTTATAGTCTGAATATAATTTCCCAGCCAAGGCATCTTCTATGATATCCTTAAAAATGCGCAGAATGAACTCCGCAGCCTCCTGCCATCCTCTGTCAAGGTAAACCGCACCAATTAAGGCTTCCATCGCATCCGCTAAAATGGAAGTACGATGGCGTCCTCCACTGTTTTCCTCTCCTTTGCCTAAATACAAGTAAGAGCCTACATTCAAACGCAGGGCACACTCCATTAAAGAGCGCTCACAAACTACAAGGGAGCGCAGCTTTGTAAGCTGCCCTTCTTCTACTTCACTCAAACGCCGATACAAATAATCGCTGATGACTGCATCCAAAACAGCATCACCTAAAAATTCAAGGCGCTCGTTATTTTCATTATATGATTGTTTGCTTTCATTGATATACGAGCTGTGCGTTAATGCATTCTTTAAAAGATACGCATCTCTAAATGTGTATCCGATTGCCTTTGAAAATTCAACCTCATTCACTTTGTGTTATTTCCTCCAATTCAAGTACTGAATCCTGAATTACTTCTATTACCTTATTCTCTACATATGGAATGCCTTTAATGATAGCATTTTTTACCGCATTTGCATTGGATGAACCGTGAATTTTAAGTAAAACACCTTTCACGCCTAAAATTGGTGCTCCTCCGTATTCTGAGTAGTCAAATTCCTGCTTCATTTCCTTTATTTTGTTTGATAAAAGCAGTGCTCCCATCTTAGGAAGGAAGCCTTGCGTAAACTTCTTCTTAATCAACTGCAAAATACTCCATGCCAAACCTTCTGTCAGCTTCAAAATGACATTTCCTACAAAACCATCACAGACAATGACATCACAAATCCCATCCGGAACCTGTCTTGCTTCTACATTTCCGATAAAATTCAATCTGCTTTTTGATAAGAGCTCATGTGCCCCCTTCAGAACCGTTGTCCCCTTTGATTCCTCTGTTCCAATATTGACCAATCCTACTTTAGGCTTTGCAATCCCGAAAACACGCTCCATATAGATGCTTCCCATGGTTGCAAATTCAAGAAGGTTGGTCGGTTTACATTCTGCATTTGCACCGGAATCCACCATGAGCGACATCCCTCTTCCTAAAATCGGATATGTCGTCGCAATCGCCGGCCGATCAATCCCTGGAATTCTTCCTAGAATAAAAAGTCCTCCTGCCATAATCGCACCAGAGTTTCCGGCAGAAATCAATAAATCCGCCTCACCGTTTTTCACCATGTTCAAACCTTTTACAAGAGAAGAATCCGTTTTTGTACGAACCGCTTTTACCGGCGCATCTTCCATTGTAATCACATCGGCGGCATGTACCACCTTAATCTGCTCTTTATTGTAGGTATATTTTTTTAATTCATTTTCTATTTCGTCTTCACGTCCGATAATATAAATCTCGTGCTCTATTTTTTCGCTGGCCTGTACGCATCCTTTTACAATTTCAAAGGGTGCATGGTCGCCGCCCATTCCATCAATGGCAATTTTCATTTCCTCTTTCTCCTTTTCTTCCAGGAAATTGTGCTTCTTTCAATTATAAAATATATCACAAAGCCATGTTGATTGCAATTTTCACCAAAAAAATTGTCAAAGGAAATAAATCAAAATCAGGACTTAAATTTATTTTTAATCCATTCATCGCATTTTATACGTTTTCGCATTCTTCTCCCCAAGTAAAAACAGCCTCTATTCTACAGAGGCTGCTCATCCGTCCTTTTAGAAAGAAATCTATTCTTCAATTTTTAAAATTGAAACTTCATAAGCGGTCTTAATTGTCACGTTGCCTTCCTCATCCTTTTTTCGATATTCGCGGCTCTGAATGCGCCCTGTAACAGAAAGCCGGCTTCCGACCTCCAGCTTACTTGTATAACCTGCATTTCTTCCCCACGCAATACAAGGTATGTAATCCGACTTATTATACATCCGGTTGACAGCGAGCATGATGTCACAGATTTCTCGCCCCAGAGGAGAAACTCTGCCTACAGGCACCTTGCATACAAACCCTTCCAGTAAGACTCGATTTTCATCTTCCGTCTCTTCCTCATCAATGCGAAATTCTCTCGCAAACACAACCACATTCAAGCGATTTTTCCCTTCTGCCGCTTCATTGTAGGTGCGAATCTGCCCGTTGACATATGCCCTTTGCCCAACAGAAAAAGGCGTTTTCCAAATGAGGCGCTCTGATACAATCACTTGTATTTCATCGCGATATCCACTTTTTCGTTCCACTCCTAACATAAAGCAATAAAACATTTCTCCGTAGGATTTATGACTGAACACCGGTTCATTCAATATCGTCCCTAATAATTCCACACTATTTGTCTCTAAGCCGTTTTCCACTTTTCTTCCCCCTTGTCATTTTTATTATTTGCAAATAGAAATCTTTTACTTTTCCGTTTCCACTCTGTTATTCCGTAACGGGTGCTCCGCTTTTCTTTTCTTCTGCTTTTTCAGTTCCTCCTGAATCGAGAACCTGCTTTCCCGCATGATTGATATGATAGCCCTTCTGATAAATGATCTCCCCTACCGGAACAATCTTGTAACCGTCCCCCTGCAATTTGTCTAAAATAATAGGCAGATACTCTTCAACACGCTCTGCATTGTTGTGAAACAGCACAATGGACCCCGGTTTTACATTGCGAGTTACACGCTCTACAATTTGATTCGTACTGATATTCTTCCAATCCAGACTGTCAACATCCCATTGAATGACATGGTATCCTTCTTGTTCGCACACTTGGATTACTTTATCATTGTAGGAACCAAAAGGAGGCCGGAAAAGTACCGGTTTCTTCCCTGTGATTTTCTCTACCTTCCCCGCCAAATCCGAAAGCTCTTGCCTCATTTGCTCTTCTGAGAGCTTTGCCATATCCGGATGTGTCGTAGAATGATTCCCGATCTCATGTCCATTTTTTGCAATCTCCGCGACATCGTCCGGGTATTTATCCACCCATAGACTGACTAAAAAAAAGGTTGTTTTTACTTGATGTTCCTCTAATATCTCTAAGATCGGCTTTGTATGTTCATTCCCCCAGGAAGCATCAAAGCTGATTGCCACTTTTTTTTCAGAAGTATCTACTGAATAAATCGGCAATTGACGATTGACACCGATAGCAACCGGAAAATGAAAAAAAGAGATCGATATTGCTGCTGCGGCGATAGCGACTCCGCAAAATAAAAAAGCCAGCTTAGGGAATTTTGATAATGCCCTCATAATACATATTCCTTTCTAAAAGCTTCTACTGCATTCTATTCTGATTTTATCCAGCTTATGCAAAGAAAACTTCAAAGGGCTTTTTCCCTCCATTTTTTTGTGATACACTATACATAATTTATGCGAAAGCAAGAAAGAAAAGCTCTGAACTTGAAATAAATTTAGAGCCTTTGAAAAAATATAGAAATGCCGCTTGATACATTAAGGAGGAACCGATGAAGCTATATACCATAAAAAATCGTGGTGAAGAATGTGTTGCCGTACTTGGAAAAAAGCAAGATGCTGTGTTTCCGATTTCCGCAATCGGACTTCCTTATAAAAATATGGTGCAGTTGATTTCTGAGGGAACAGAAAAAGAGTTTCTGCGGCTGAAAGAAGCGGTAGATACTCCGTCCGAAGAGATAGCAAAGAGCCTTCTTCCTCTTTCTGAAATATCCATCTGTGCACCGATTCCAAGACCGAGCCAGGATATCATCTGCTTAGGCATCAATTACATGGCACACGCAGAAGAATCCGCACGTTATAAGGAAGAAGCCTTTGGCGGTGAGCGTCCTTATCCGATTTACTTTTCCAAACGGGTAAATGAGGCAATTGGAACGGACTGTGAAATTCCATCCCACAAAACGATTGTGGATAGCTTGGATTATGAGGCAGAGCTTGCCGTCATCATCGGCAAAGATGCCTTCCAAATAGAGAAAGACAACGCGTACCGCTACGTCTTTGGCTATACAATCATCAATGATATCAGTGCAAGAAACTTACAGACGCGCCATAAGCAATGGTACTTTGGAAAAAGCTTAGACGGATTTTTACCGATGGGTCCTTGCATCACAACTGTCGATGAGATTCCATCTCCTCCGTGCTTAAGCATCTCCTCTCGCGTAAACGGGGAGCTGCGCCAAAACAGTTCAACGGACTTGCTCATTTTCGACATTGCGCATGTTATTCACGAGCTGTCACAAGGGATGACGTTAAAGGCCGGTACATTGATTGCTATGGGAACTCCTGCAGGGGTGGGTATGGGCTTTGAACCTCCAAAATGGCTGAACACCGGAGATACCGTTGAATGTGAAATTGAAAAGATAGGCATTTTAAGAAATATCGTCAAATAAACTTACAATATCGATACTAGGAGCTGGTACAAATGGAACAAAAAAATGAATCGCATACTACCCTTATGACCAAAGGAGTGATCTGGAAACAGCTCCTTCTTTTTTCTTTTCCTTTGATTTTAGGAAATCTCTTTCAACAGCTGTATAATACCGTTGACTCTATCGTGGTAGGAAACTTTATTGGAAGCAATGCGCTCGCCGCAGTTGGATCCAGTACCTCAATTATCAATGTTTTAATTGCGCTTTTTATGGGACTGACAATCGGTGCAGGTGTTGTCATATCTCAATTTTTTGGTGCAGGAAAAGAGGAACAGGTAAGAGAAACGATTCAAACTGCTGCCATTTTTACCATAGTATGCGGCTGTTTTCTATCTATCTTAGGCGTTTTCATGGCAGATCCGATTTTAACTTGGATTCACACTCCAAGCTCGGTGTTTTCACAAGCTTCTCTTTATCTGAAAATCTTTTTTTCAGGCATCTTGTTTTTACTGATTTATAATATGGGTGCGTCTCTCCTGCGAGCAGTTGGAGATTCTAAAACACCGCTCTATTATCTGGGGGCGGCAAGCATTACCAATATCGTTTTAGACCTTCTGTTTGTTACTGTGTTTCATCTTGGTGTAATGGGAGTTGCACTTGCAACGCTTATTTCTCAGGCTATTTCCGCTTTCCTCGTAGTGCGAAAACTGGTTCTGTCAAAAGAAAGTTTCCGACTGGACCTCAAGGCTTTAAAGGTTCATCCTACTCGTATGAAGCGAATTCTAATCTTGGGAGTTCCTACAGGATTTCAGCAAATGGTCATCAGTCTTTCCAACGTAATCATTCAGGCATATATCAATAAATTTGGTGCAGCAGCCATGGCCGGATGGGGAATCTTCAGCAAGCTGGACGGTTTTCTCATTCTTCCGATTCTGAGCTTTGGATTGGCTATGACAACTTACACCGGACAAAATGTAGGCGCAAAACAAACAGACCGCGTCTATCAAGGCGTGCGTGTCGGCATGCTGATGAACTGCGGTCTGTGTATTTTTATGTCGCTTCTGTTTTCCCTGACAGGAAACTTTGTATTTCAAGTTTTTACGAGAAATCCTGACGTTTTATCATTTTGCGCCATTATCCTGCGAGTTATGGTTCCTTTTTATTTCCTTTTAGCCATTATTCACATCTTCAGCGGAACTATCAGCGGAGCGGGTTATTCTCTGCCCTCCATGCTGATTATAACGGGAAACATGTGCATTTTGCGTATTTTCCTCATTTGGATTTTTTCTGCGAAGCAGATGGAGATATCCGCGATTCTGTACGCCTACATTCTTTCCTGGCTGGGCTGTGCACTCTGTTTTACTGTCTATTACTTCAAAGGCAGATGGCGCCGTGCTTTAGAAGCCTAAAGAGAAAGCTTCATCACTTCCGGAAAACATTTTTCCCCTCGCTGTGGGCAGGTGTAACAATCGAAAAATGCGGGCGGTTCATCCCATTCAATACTCTTAAAGCCTTGTTTCTTAAAAAACTTCGGAGCACGGGCCACCAGGTACACTCTCCTTGCTCCCAGTTCCTTGGCTTTTTTAAGTGCCTTATCTAACAGATCCTTTGCAACCCCGCTTTTCCGAAACGGCTCCTCTACTGCAATTCCGTCAATGATGTATTCATTCTCAAAAAAGGCCAGAACGCAGCCGCCAATTAAAAGCTTTTCGTCAGTCTCCGCTTTCCAGCAATGAAGAATATTCGGAGAAATCAATTCATCTTCGTCCATTTCCAAGTCATTTCGTAAAAACAATTCCATGACAGGCAAATATTCTTTTGTCTCGCTTATTTTTACCATTTTGCGCCCTCCATATTATCATGAATTGTATTAATGCGCAGGCAGTTTTCAATCACTTCAATATCTAACGGGAATTCTGCTCCTTTTTCGCCGTCAACGTCTGTGCCAACCGGCTGATCGGATTCTACAAACAGCTTCTTCGTTTTAAATGCAACCACATTTTTATTCTCCGTATGCTGTCCCGTCAAAACATTGATTAAAAGCGGCGGAAGGTCGATAATCGGCATTTCTCGAAACAACATGACATCCAAAAGTCCATCGTTGATTTCAGCAGTCGGTGCAATCCGCTTAAACCCTCCGGCGGAACGCCCGTTCATCACCAGCATAAAATAAATTTTCTCCTGTGCGGTGTATTCTTCACTCGTAATTTTGATTTGAATTGGTCGAAGATTCGGAATCTCCGCAACGCCCTTTAGATAATAGGAAATGACGCCCAGCGTATTTTTAATATTCGGATCAGTTTTCTGACTTACATCCACTAAGAATCCCATTGCTGCAACATTGATAAAATACTTATCATTCACTCTTCCTACATCTGCATAAGTATATTTTTCGTCCAATGCCACTTCAATCATTTGCTCAATCTCATGGGGAATGTCAAAATAATACGCAAAGTCATTTGCCGTTCCTGCCGGGAAAATAGCTAAGGGTAAATCCACCTTACTTTTCAGCATGGTGTTCACGACCACATTAATGGTACCGTCTCCCCCGGCAGCGATCACCTTTCGAAATTTCTTCTTGTCAAGACTTTGAAATACCTCTAAAAGAAACTCCGGTTTATCCGCACGAATCGGAATAATCTGCATGTCCCTTTTTTGAAACTGCTCAATAATCAAATCTAAGCTGTTTTTAAACATCCCATTTCCAGCCTTCGGATTGTATATTAACAATACCTTATTCGCCTTACTGTTCTTCATGAATCCATCTCTCCCTAATTTCACCAATTAAATACAAGGAACCGGCAAAAACAATGGCATCAAAATCATCACGCCGTTCTTTTGCATACACTACCACCGCTTCCGGCAGTCCGTGAAACACACAATCCATTCCTGCCTGTTTCATCTCATGGTATAAAGCTTCTGCCTTTAATTTTCTTGGATTATTTGGTTCCGTTGCGACGAAAACCGCTCCAGTTTTCGAAAAATCAGAAAGCATTTTTCCAATTTCTTTATCTGCAAGAATCCCTGCAACCAATAATATTTTCTGTCCTGAAAAATGTTTTTTCAAAAATGCGGAAAGTGCTTTCGCACCATCATCGTTATGTGCGCCATCAATGATGATGTACGGTTTTTTCTCCAATACTTCCAACCGCCCAATCTGCTTCGCATTCTTCATTCCTTTTAAAATATGTTCTTTCGATAACTCTATTATATGCTCCTTTTTCAAAATTTCAAGGAGGGTCAGAGCACACAGAGCGTTTTCTACCTGATGTTCTCCAAGCATTGTAAGCGCAACCTCTTCATACGCCTCCCCCAGTATCTCTGCAGAAAAACAACAGCCTTCCAGGGAATCACTCTTTAAAGTTACGTTTTGAACACTAGCTTGTAGTGCAGTGCCCCGCTGTGCAATGTTATAAAACGGAGCATCTTTTTCTTTTGCCATATCGCAGATTACCTTTGCGGCCGCACAGTCTTTCACATTACTTACAACAGGTGCCTTTTCTTTAATAATTCCTGCTTTCTCAAAAGCAATTTTCTCCAAAGTATCTCCCAAATATTCCATATGGTCAAAAGAAATGGAGGTAATCACTGCAGCCAAGGGATGCTTTATAATGTTTGTCGAATCACCGCTTCCCCCCAGCCCTACTTCCAGTACAACGTAGTCTACTTTCTTCTTCCAAAAATAGAGAAACGCAATTGCCGTGATTACTTCAAATTCGGTGGGGGATTCAAATCCGTCGTGGATTAATTTTTCGGTTTGCTTCAATACTTCCTCTGTACAAAGGCTTAAATCTTCCTCAGCGATCGGCTGTCCGTCGCTTTCAATCCGCTCTGTAAATTTTTCAATATACGGGGAAGTATACAGTCCCGCTTTGTATCCGTGCTCTAGCAAAACGGTATAGAGATACCGGCAAACGGAGCCTTTTCCATTCGTTCCTGCCACATGAAGCACCTTAAGGGAATCCTGCGGATTCCCCAGATATTCCATAAGAGTGTTCATTCGCTCCAGTCCGAGCTTGCTTCCAAATCTCCCAAATTCGTGTATTTTATCGATTGTTTCTTCATATGTCATCATGATAATTTCTTTTTCACCAGCGTCAGGCGCGCCGCAACCTTTTCCAGCATCTCCTCATAGTTTTTCATTTTTTCTCGCTCTGCAGAAATGACCGCCTCAGGCGCCTTGCTTACAAACCCCTCATTGTTCAGCTTTCCTTTTACTCGTGCAACCTCAGAAGTCAGACGTTTTTCTTCTTTTTGCAGTCGTTCAAACTCTGCCTTATAATCTAAAAGGTCATCAAGAGGGATAAACAGCTCTACACGGTTTACCACCGCGGACATAACTTCCTCCGGGATTTCTTTTCGATCGTGAATATAGTGAAGCTCTATAATATTTGCGAGACTCCGGATATGGCGCTCCGTGCTCTTTAAATCCTCTGTTTCTTTTTCTGAGGCCAAGATGACAGCATGCAGCTTCTTTGAAGGTGCCGCTTCTGCTTCCGCACGAATGTTACGGATGCTGCGAATCACATCCATTGTAAGCTCTAAATTCTCCACTTCTTCTTCAAATGCCAGTTCCTCACTGTAAACCGGCCAGTTTTCGCCCATAAGGAATTTCTCTGCATCGTCTTCTCGTGGAAGGAAGCTCCAAATTTCCTCGGTAATAAACGGCATAAACGGATGTAGAAGCTTTAACATATCTTTCAGTGCTCTCACAAGAACAAAGCGGGCAACCTTCTTATCCTCTTCATCATCACCATAGAGTCTTGCTTTCACAAGCTCAATATACCAGTCGCAATATTCATTCCAAATCAATTCGTAAATCTTCTGTGCGCCTAAGGACAGCTCAAACCGTTCCATGTTCGCAGTAATCTCTTTTGCCGCGGCATTTATTTTAGAGAGAATCCACTTGTCTTCTTCTCTTAATGCAATCTGCGGTAAGCCTTTTTTCTCTGCTTCCATCTCTCTGAAGTTTCCGTCCTCATCCTGCAGGTTCATGATTACAAAACGTGAGGCATTCCAAAGCTTATTTGCAAAGTTCCGGCTCGATTCCAGTTTATCTGTCTGAAAGCGCATATCATTGCCCGGTGTGATACCTGTCATCAACATAAAACGCAGTGCATCTGCACCAAACTGGTCGATGATTTCTAGCGGGTCAATGCCGTTTCCAAGTGATTTGCTCATCTTTCTACCTTCGGCATCGCGAACCAGTCCATGTACATATACATATTTGAACGGCACTTCACCCATCACATCCAGGCCGGAAAATACCATACGGACAACCCAGAAGAAAATGATATCATATCCGGTAACAAGAACGTCTGTCGGGTAGAAATATTTTAAATCTTCGCTTTCATTCGGCCAGCCTAAGGTTGAAAATGGCCACAGCGCGGAACTAAACCAAGTATCCAGCACATCTTCGTCCTGATGGAGGTGTGTACTGTTACACTTGCTGCAGCTTTCAGGCGCTTCTTTTGAAACCATGAGCTCTCCGCAATCGTCGCAGTAATATGCAGGGATACGGTGGCCCCACCAAAGCTGTCTGGAAATACACCAATCTCGAATTTCTTCCAGCCAGTGTAAGTAAATTTTCTCAAAACGGTCCGGAACGTGTGTAAGTGCCTTTGTTTTCGCGGCTTCAATCGCAGGCTTTGCAAGCTCTTCCATCGCAACAAACCACTGATCACTCACCATCGGCTCTACCACGGTATGACAGCGGTAGCATTCACCAGACGGAATGACCTTCTCTTCTGTTTTTACAAGGAAACCCGCACTTTCCAAATCAGAAACCCAAGCCTTCCGGCATTCATAACGACTCATGCCTTCATATTTTCCGGCTTCGTGGTTCATCGTTGCATCTTCGTTGATGCAAGTCAAATTCTCCAGATTATGACGTTCGCCCACTTCAAAGTCATTCGGGTCGTGCGCCGGTGTAATTTTAACCGCGCCGGTTCCTTTCTCGGGATCCGGATATGGGTCAGCAATCACCGGAATCGCGCGTCCTACGAGTGGAAGAATCACCTTTTTCCCCACGATATCCTTGTATCGTTCATCGCTTGGATTTACAGCGATCGCTACATCACCGAACATAGTCTCCGGCCGTGAAGTTGCCACAACGACACCTTCCCCTCCGTCTTCACCCGGATAACGAAAATACCAATATTTTCCGTTTTTATCTTCATGCTCTACTTCTGCATCGGACAAAGAGGTTTTACATTCCGGACACCAATTAATAATACGGCTCCCTTTGTAAATCAAGCCCTTCTCATATAAGCGCACAAACTGCTCTAAGACAGCCTGACTGCAGCCTTCATCCATCGTAAAGCGTTCTCTTTCCCAATCGCACGAGCTTCCGAGCTTTCGAATCTGATTCTCAATTCGCCCGCCATACTCCTTTTTCCATGCCCAGGCTCTCTTTAAAAACTCTTCTCGCCCGATTTCTTCCTTTGTCTTTCCTTCTTCTGCACGCAGCTTTTCGACAACCTTAACTTCTGTTGCAATGCTAGCATGGTCCGTTCCCGGAAGCCAAAGTGCACAATACCCTTGCATTCTCTTAAAGCGCGTCAAAACGTCCTGCAAGGTCTGATCTAGCGCATGTCCCATGTGCAGCTGGCCCGTGATGTTTGGCGGTGGCATAACAATGGTGAACGGCTTTTTATTTTCATCTCTTTCAGCGTGAAATGCACCGCTGTTTTCCCAATCCTGATAGATTCGATCCTCAAATTCTTTTGGACTGTAGGTCTTGGCTAAATTTTTTTCCATCTGGCAATCCTCTCTTCTCTTTCTATTTATGATTCCTTTTCTTTGAAATTATTCTTCTAACTAAAAACGCCCTTTAAGGAACATTCCTTAAAGGACGGATTCTTTCCGCGGTACCACCTTTATTTCAAAGCAATGCTGCATCCGACACGCAAAAACTGCGCAGGCTTTTGCCTTGCTTTGACTCTCTTTTTTGTTACGCTCCAAAGCAACCTTCCCAAGGCAGAGGCTTTCGAAATCTTTCAGCCACGGATTTCGTTCTCTCATAAAGCAGTTTCCCCGGTACTCCTCTTTTTCACAGCGTCCTATTCAATTTTACTGTTCATATGGTAAAACAGCTTATCTTTTATTTTATCGCATCTAAGACCTTTGTCAAGTGGTTTCAATGTAATTGCTTACAAGACCTCTTTCCAAAATTACGCTATTTATTTTTCATATATTTTATAACATAAATAACCGCAGCAATGGAAACTCCTATCATTCCTACAAGTAAAAGAAATGGTATAAAAAGTAATAATTTACTGAACATAAGCCTCTCCCAATTCAACCGCATTTTCTATGAAATCGTTATTTTAGTTTAAGCTTCGCCTTTTTATCTGATAAAAGGCTGATTGAACAAGCATTAATAATACCATTCCCAAAACAATATTTGAAATCCTATAATGCTGCATCATGAAGACCCTAGAAGGATAGTCTAAAAATGTAAGGATCGTCCATGCAACCAGAAGCGCTAGATTGTAAAACAAGAAAAAAAGGTAAGACAGCAATTTTTCTCCAACTCGAATCAACAGATATAGGAAAACGGCTATCAGAATATAGATTAGAGATAGATATAAAAAATAATAATCGATTAAATATCGTCGGTACTGACCCCCAAGAAAATCATGGAAGCGCAGACAGCAATAAATACCAAGGATCGACAGGGAATAGATTACAATCAAGCATGCTTTATGGTTCATTTTCTTAAAAATAGGCAAGGTATCCATGACCCCTCCTTTCATTTCAATATAAATCAACAAATTATCTTAATTATATAATCATTATTTATATTTTCAATATATTTTATTATTTTTTATTCTCATAATATTTTCTTAAAAAGGATTCTCTATGTAACGGGCAGGCTCCGTAAAGGTCAAGACCTGCGTAATGTGCTTTTGTTCCATAGCCTTTATTTTTAGCAAATGCGTAGTAAGGGTATTCTTTCTCATATTCGCCCATCATACGGTCTCTTGTCACCTTTGCTAAAATGGATGCGGCAGCAATGGAAACGCTGGTGCTATCGCCGTGTACAATCCCAGTTTGTGGAATATCTATATTTTTTAGTGTCAATGCATCAATTAAAATATGCTCCGGCTTTTTCGACAGGCCTTCAATCGCCTGTGACATTGCTTCTTTTGTCGCTTCTAAAATATTGATTTCATCAATTCGTTGATTGTCTATGAGACCAATCGCATAGCAAATCGCTTCTTCTTTTATTCTCTCAAAAAGCTCTTCTCTTTTTTTCTCAGAAAGCTTCTTTGAGTCGTCTACGCCAAGTACAGAAAAATTCTCCGGTAAAATGACCGCAGCAGCTACTACAGGTCCGGCTAACGGACCTCGTCCCACTTCATCTACCCCGGCAATGCTTCGAATTCCCTTCTCATAAAGCGCCGCCTCCACCCGTTTCATCTCAACAAGGCGTACCTTCAATGCTTCGAATCGTTCTTCCTTTGTCATATGCACTTCTCCAATGTAATATTTCCAATCTGTGCGCTGCGAAATTCATCCATGACGGTTCTTCCGGTTCTCTCATAATCAAAGCGGTTGCCTGATTGAATAAATCCACGCTTCTTTGCAATCGCTTCCATCGTCGCGAGAGGAGTTTCTTCGATTTGCTCCAACTTATACCGTTCAACCAGCAGTTCTGGGTAATCCCTGCATAGGATTGTAATCAGCTCCAGTGCAAGCGTTGCAATATCTAAAACTTCATCTTTAATGGAACCACAAAATGCTAGATCAAGTCCTGCCTTGGGATCTTCAAATTTGGGCCAGAGAATTCCGGGAGTGTCTAAAAGCTGCATATCATTTCCTAGATTCAGCCATTGTTTTCCTCTCGTTACGCCCGGCTTGTTTCCGGTTCTCGCGCTTTTCTTTCCCGTCAGGCGATTGATTAAGGAAGATTTTCCGACGTTCGGCACGCCGACAATCATCATTCGGAGTGGTTTTTTCCGGAGTGAGTCTTTATTCTTTTCATCCCGCAAAAAGGAGAGCAGCTTTAAAAGCTGAGAAACGCCCCCGCCGCTCATGCAGTTCATCGTAAGCACATACGCCCCCTGCTCTTTAAAATGCCGAATCCAATTTTCTGTCGCCCTTTGATCTGCCAAATCGCTCTTATTTAAAATGATGATACGCTGCTTGCTTTTTACAAGCTCATCAATGATTGGATTTCGGCTGGATATCGGAATTCGTGCGTCGATTACCTCAATCACTGTATCGACTGCCTTTAAATTTTCCTGTATCAATTCTCTGGTTTTTTTCATATGCCCCGGATACCAGTTAATATGCTCCATCTCTATTCTCCTTCCTCTTTGAAAAAATCCCTTATTCCTCTTTTTTCTATATCATGCGAAACTGCAGTAAAGGTTCTCTTCGACGATTTCCAAAACCACTTGCAGTTTACAGCTTCTACTCCAATAAAAAAACAAGGGGTACCTAGCGGCCCCCTATCGTGTTTCTTATACTTATTTTGCTTCTTTCGTCTTGATTCTTGCTGCCTTACCGGTTCTCTGACGCATGTAGTTCAGCTTCGCACGTCTTACACTGCCCTTACGAATTACTTCGATCTTGGCAATCAACGGTGAGTGAATCGGGAAAGTTTTTTCTACACCAACACCGGAAGCGATTCTTCTTACCGTAAAAGTCTTAGATAATCCACCGTTTTGTTCTTTTAAAACAAAGCCTTCAAAAATCTGGATTCTTTCACGAGTTCCTTCCTTGATTTTGATGTGTACTTTTACTGTATCGCCCACTCCAAATTCAGGTACCTCTGCTTTTGCATAGTCCTGTGTAATTACATTCATAATATCCATTGCTGTATCCTCCTTCCTCCATAGACGTTCTTGGTATCCCAACGTGTATTCTCACACTTTATCCAGCGGACCGCCCGTAATACATCACTAGATAATATATCATGTCCTTTTATTATTTGCAAGAATTATTTATTTCATTCAAGCTGATTCTATGTAAAATTAGCATCAAATCCGGTCAAAAGTCACTACTTTGCTCAAGCTCTCGGGTGTGTCCGGTCATAAACGTCCTTAATGTGATTTTTCGCGACCGAAAGATAAATCTGCGTTGCCGCGATATCTTCATGTCCTAATAAATCCTGCAAGGACTTTAAATCCGCCCCGTTTTGTATCATATGCACCGCAAAGGAGTTTCTGAGAATCTGTGGTGTAAGTTTATGCTCAAGCCCTGCGCCTTTCGCATATTCTTTCATCAGTTTCCAAAGACCCTGCCGCGTCATGCGTTCTCCGTAATAGTTTAAAAACAAGGCCGTCTCTTCTTGTGATTTTTCTCTTAGAAATTTAGGACGCACTTCATAAATATACGTTTCCAAAGCTTGTCTTGCCGGTCTTCCAAGCGGAATAATTCTTGCTTTTCCATGCTCTCCTGTACAGGTGACAAAACCGATACGCAAATTGATATCTTCCACATTGGTTCCGGTAATTTCACTCACTCGAATCCCCGCTGCATAAAGCAGCTCTAAAATTGCCTGATCTCTAAGCCCCTTTATTGAAGTATCCGGCTGTTTCAACAAGCGTTCCACCTCATCAATGGTTAGATACTCCACGGTTTTTCGTTCGATTTTGGGCGAGCGAATATGAAGTGTAGGATCATTCTTTATCAAATTCCGCTCGGATAAAAAGCGAAAAAAAGAACGCAAGGAGGCAATCTTACGGTTAACGGTTGAACCGGATTTTCCTTCATTCTTTAACTTCAATAAATAAGAAACCACGTCCGTATTGCTGGCTTCACAAATATCTGCCTCCGTTTTTCCCTTAAAAAAGGTAAAAAATTCTTCCATATCCCGCCGGTATGCCGTTAAGGAGTTCTCACTCAGTTTCTTTTCCCCTTGAAGATAACTTATAAAATCAAATAAATACTTTTCCATAAAAACAACCCCTTCTCCTCCGCCTTCTTCTCTAAAAAAAGTATATCTTACTGAAATGATGTTTACAATCATAACTTTTAAGTATATCCCGGACTGGCTGTTCATAAATATGATTGTAAAGGAGTGATTTTCATGAGAAAAAACACATACAGCAAATTAATTCCGCTTGCTCTTGAACGAAAAACAACGATTTTTCTCGTTCTGTTTTTCTTTCTGGTTGGCATTTCCATCGGAACCTTTATGGAGCTGATGCTCTCTGCAGAAAACAAAAATGAGCTTTTTCAATATTTGAATGCGAATCTTTTTACCGCGGAGCTCTCTTCTGCATCCCTTCCACAGGTTTTCGTGAATTCGTTTGGAAATCACCTGGGGCTGTTAATCCTGATTGCACTTTCAGGCTTTACTATCATAGGTTTTCCTGTTGCACTGCTTTCTGTCGCATATAAGGGCATCACACTTGGTTTTTCAGCCGCCCTTCTCTTTGAAACCTTATCTTTTAAAGGGGTTCTTTTGATCCTTCTCACACTTGTGCCACAGAATATGATTCTAATCCCTACTTTACTTGTGGCCGCAGCTTGTGCTGTCAATTTTTCAAGAAACGCGCTCTCCGCACGAAAATCAGGAATCAAAAAGAACCTTGCAAATAATGCAGGTTCTTATCTACTATACTATATCCTTTTCTCTGTGCTTCTTTTTTTAGGCTGTCTAATCGAATCTTTTATATGCCCAATCTTGCTGCAACTAATAGGATAGCATTGATGGTCTTTCCGTCAATGATCTCTCCTTCTATTACCATTTGCTTTAATTGTGCCACATCATATTCAAATAAATCAATGGCTTCATGTTCGTCGAAATTTGTTTCGCCCTCTTTCAGTCCTGTCGCAAGATAGAGGTGAATGATCTCCGTCGAATAGCCTATGGACGAGTAAAAGGCAGATAAAAAGGTAACTTGGTCTGCAGAGTATCCCGTTTCTTCCTTTAGTTCCCGAATCGCAGTAATCATGGGGTCTTCTCCAATTTCACGCTTTCCTGCCGGAATTTCAAGAACCACTTTTTCCGCCGGTTTACGAAATTGTTTTATCATCAGCATTTTACCTTCTTCGGTCAGTGCTGCAATGCCCACACCACCGTTATGCTCTACAATTTCGCGATAAGAGGTTGCCTCTCCCTTTACGGTAACCTTATCCCTTCTTAAGTTCAAGATAGCTCCCTCATAAATCATTTCCGATGAAATGGTCTTTTCTTCATAGGTCATGGCAATCCCCTCTCTTTCTTTTTACTGATTCATATCTTTTGATTTTTCCGCACAAATATGCACCGCATCAATCACCGCAGAGCGGAATTTCTTTTTTTCAAGCAGGCGCACGGCCTCAATCGTAGTCCCGCCGGGAGAGCAAACTTGATCCTTTAATTCTCCCGGATGCAAGCCCGTCTCTAATACCATCTTGGCAGCCCCTAATACCGCCTGTGCCGCAAAATGATAGGCCTGCTTTCTCGGCATACCCTCCAAGACCGCACCGTCCGCTAAGGCTTCAATAAACAGGTAAGCATATGCAGGGCTGCTTCCGCTGACTCCAACCACTGCATCAATCAATTTTTCATCAATTTCTTCTGCTTTTCCAATGCTGGAAAAAAGCGCAATCACTTCTGCAAACGCTTCTTCTCTCACGGATTGATTCCTGCTGACAGAAGCCATCCCGCAGCCTACAAGGGACGGTGTGTTCGGCATGACACGAATTACGCCAACCTCTTGCGAGACAAAGCGTTCCAGATAAGAAATAGAGATGCCTGCCGCAATAGAAACCAACGTCTTCTGCACGCTTACAGCTTCTGCAATCTGCGGCATCACACTCTCAAAAGCATTCGGCTTGACTGCAAGGACCGCAATATCCACGTTTTCAATCAGTTCTTTTATGCTTTCAGTACTGTGGATGCCTAGCTCCCGGCTCATAGCCTGCGCTTTTTCTATATGGTGGTTATAGACAAAAAGAGAATCTGCTTTTTCCGGGTGGGCAGCCAAATAACCTCTTATAATTGCACCTCCCATATTCCCTGTTCCAATAAAACCAATTTTCATAACGCACCTCCGTCGCTTCTGCATTTCCGCCTTGTCTTATTCTTTCCTTATTCTGTCCCTATTCTTTTCCGAAAAATACGGTGCCTTTTTCCGTATCTGCCGCAATCTTTCGTAAAATATCCGTTTTCTTCCCATTTGCAAGCACCATTGGAATTCCATAGGCATTGACTCTCCTTGCCGCTTCAATTTTTGTCAAAATGCCGCCGGTGCCAAACTGGTTTGTTCCTCTTGTATCGATTTCTGCTAATAGTCCGTCAATATCGTAAATTTCTTCAATCAGCTTCGCGGTTGGGTCCTCTTTCGGATTTTTTTCATATACTCCGTCGATATCACTGAATAAAATCAGAAGATCTGCATTCCAAAGGTTCGCAGTCAGAGCACTTAAGGTATCGTTATCTCCGATTTTTATCTCATCAACACTTACGCTGTCGTTCTCATTTACAATCGGTATTACCCCTTCATCCACCAGGGTAAACAAGGTATTTCGTATGTGCAGGTTTCGCTTTGAATCTGCAAAATCATCGCGGGTAAGAAGAAGCTGGCCCACATGGATGCCGTATTCTATAAAAAGCTCTTTATAAGCCATCATCAGCTCTACCTGTCCAATTGCGCATAGAGCCTGTTTATAATTGATGTCGCCTTTTCTGCTCCATTTATTAATCGCACCGACGCCGCAAATTCCAGCTCCGGAGGAAACAACAATGACCTGCTTTCCTTTTTGAATCAATTCGTTAATCTGTTCTACAATATTATGCAGCGTTTTGCGGTTTACCTCGCCGTGCTCATCCGACAAGGTATTGCTGCCTAATTTTATTACAATTTTCCGGCTGTCTTCAATTAACTCCCCTATGGTACTCATTCTGTTTACTGCTGCCTTTCTGCTGAATTTCTACTCTGCTTTTTTATTGTTCTAAACTCGAAGCTCCACTTCGCCGTTTAAGGATTCTTGCGCTTCTGCAAAGATAGGCTCTAAATAGTCTGTGACAAATTCTTCGGTCTGCTGTGCAGAGCGTCCGATATAATCTTCCGGCGCCAAAAGTGTCTCCACATCTTGCAGTGTCAGTCCAAATGCGGAATCTTGTGCAATTCGGCGCAGCAAATCATTGTCAAGTCCATCTTCCTTTACACGATTGCCAGCCGCCATAGAATGCTCTCTGATTTTTTCATGCAGTTCCTGACGATCTCCGCCCTTCTTCACGGCTTCCATCAGAATATTTTCTGTTGCCATAAAAGGGATTTCACTGAGAATGCGCTGTCGAATCACCTTTTCATGCACAACGAAACCCGTTGATATATTGGTGCAGATATCCAAGATTGCATCACATGCCATAAAGCTTTCCGGAATGGACATACGCCGGTTTGCAGAGTCATCCAATGTTCTTTCAAACCATTGTGTGCTTGCCGTGTCTGCCGGATTCTGTGCGAGATTTATAACATAGCGCGCCAAGGAAGCTGCGCGTTCGCTGCGCATCGGATTTCTTTTATACGCCATCGCTGACGAGCCAATCTGATTTTTTTCAAACGGTTCTTCCACTTCCTTTAAATGTTGAAGCAGGCGAATATCATTCGTCATTTTATGCACGCTTTGTGCAATGCCAGAAAGTACTGATAACACTCTATAGTCTATCTTTCTTGTATACGTTTGCCCTGATACGGCAACAACCTTTTCAAAGCCCAGTTTTTCAACCACCATACGGTCCAGCTTCTTAACTTTTTCCATATCTCCGTCAAAAAGGTCTACGAAGCTTGCCTGTGTTCCCGTTGTTCCTTTGACACCAAGCAGTGGTATTTCCTGAATCAAACGTTCTACTTCCAAGTAATCGTAATAAAAATCCTGCAGCCATAAAGCCGCACGCTTTCCAACGGTCGTTAGCTGCGCCGCTTGAAAATGTGTAAACCCAAGCGTCGGCATCGCTTTGTATTCCAGTGCAAAACGACTCAATCTAAATAATAACCGGATTAATTTTTCGCGAATCAATCCCAAAGCATCGCGCATTACTATAATATCCGTATTGTCGCCTACATAAGCACTGGTTGCTCCCAGATGTATAATCGGTCTGGCCTTCGGACATTGAAGCCCAAAAGCATAGACATGAGACATCACGTCATGCCGCGTTTCTTTTTCTCTCTTTATGGCATCTTCATAATTGATATTTGATTCAAAGGCCTTCATTTCATCAATCTGCTCCTGCTGAATCGGCAAGCCTAATTCCATCTCTGCCTGTGCCAATGCAATCCATAGCTTTCTCCATGTAGAAAATTTCACGTCCGAAGAAAAAATATGGGACATTTCCTTACTCGTATAGCGGGAAATTAAAGGATTCTCATAACGATCTGTGCTCATGCTTACACTCCTTATCTATAAAACATCGGAATTTTTCTATTTCTATAACTTAAATAATATACTACATTTTCATTGCTATTTCAATTGCTTTCCTACCTATAAGTGTCTTAAGAAAGGATTATCCTACAGAGTGCCAGACTCAGTCAAAAATAAAGATCGAAAGCTTGACATTTTTTCCAATCGCAAGATCCAATTTAAAACTATTATTTTACAACTCCTATCTTCAGCAAAAAATCCGAAAAAGACAGCTCCATACAAAATTACAGTTTTTCTTTTTTGATCTGAAAACTAGGATATCCTGTAATTTCCAATGAAAAAAGGGACGAAAGACTGCATCTTAATTGACAGCCTTTTATCCCTCTATGAAAATCTATTATATTTAAATCAATTCTACCCGTATAATTGCAGCCTCGTCTTTTACATCAACCTGAAAATATAAAATCATTTATATTTTCACTAAGTTTTCAAATTACATTATCTATTCAATATTTCTTGATACTCTTCTTCCTCTATATTTTCTTTGGAAAAACTACTTTGCTCACTTTTAGAAATTTCAAAAACACCTAATACGGTTTCACCATCTGACCCATAAAGAGAAATACAACGCGGCTCATTAGCAAGCTCATTTCGTTCAATGGCTTCCCTCGGTGACTTTGGCATATCCCCTCCGTTAAAATCTTTAAAACGAATATATCCCAAGGTTCCATCCACCCCTCTCGCCGCTATCAAATCAAGTTCTTCACTTGCGATATCTACATCAGACAACGAACCATAGGTTTCACCATTTTTATTTATAGAAACCTTATGATTAGGTGCCGCTGCAGTATCTGCTAAATTTTCAAATGAAAACATTGTAATTGTTATGGCGAAAATAACAATCGTAGCAACAGAAACTCTTTTACACATTTTTCTCCCTCCATTTTGAGTAATTAAATTCTGCTTATATTATTTAATTGGGCATTTTGTTTCAAAAAAATCAGTCCTCCCTCTTGATAAGGTACTACACAATTTTATACTTTTCAATATTAAATATTAATATTTTTTAGTTATATAGCATTACCTTAAATTCCTTAACTATATTAGGTTATATTCCTATTTAAAAACTAGGATATCCTGTAATTTCCAATGCCAGAAAATAGATTTTTTATAAAGAAGGAGAAAAAAATGACGATATAAATATTAGAATATAAAAAATATTCAGTATATATCCATTTTGTTTGAAGTGCTCTTCTCTAGTACTCCAAATAGTAAGCTCCTGATGGATAAGCAACAGAAAGGAAGGTAATTCTTATGAAGGCAATTAAAAAAAGTATTTTAGTCAAGATCCTGCTCGGAAGCGTCACTCCAGTTATAGTGTCACTCGCCATTCTGCTTGTTCTGATTCTAAGTTTGGTCAAAAATGAAATCGAAGTTCTTACTACCGATTCGTTAACCGCCAATTCGAGACAAGCTGCCTATCAAGTCAGTGAATTTTTTACGCAATATTTAAAGATAAACGAGACGCTGGCACAAGATCCAAACATGGAGGCCTATTTCAAAGAAATCAAACCCGGAACGGCAATTAAAGACAGTCCGCAATTCGCCAACATTAAAAAAAGCTTAGACCAAGTTGCAGCACTTGATACGGATAACATTATGGCCGCTTGGATTGCAGATTTTGATTCCAGCCAGCTCACACAATCGGATGGCTTTACCAGCTCACCGGAATGGAATGTTACTTCCCGTGAATGGTATATCAGCGTAACGGATAAGCAAGGTGTCATTCTTTCCAGCCCTTACATAGACACTGCCACCAATAATCTGATTGTCAGTACAGCCGCTCCGGTTTACGACCAAAGCACTCATAAAATGATCGGTGCCGTCGGCCTGGATTTGAATCTTGAAAAGCTCAATCAGATTATGGCTGCCTATAAGCTCGGTGAGGACGGAATGTTCACCTTTATTTCTAGTAACGGGACCATTGTTTTCGACCGCAATGAAGAGAATATTATGAAAAATCTTTCCGAGATTGGATTGTCTGATGAAATTATGGGGCTGTATGACAGCCGCACAGAAGGCTATACACCTTATTCACGCGGCGATTTAAAAGCGTACGGCTACTACAGCCTCATCGGCGATACAGGTTGGAGCGTGCTTTCTTCCATCTCAAACGCGGAATATTACCACACCTTTCATAATTTAATGAGGCTCGCCTTATTCATCTGTATTATTATTATGCTTGTCTTGACCGGGATTATTTTATTGATTGCAAGAGGAATCATAAAACCGCTGAAACAGCTCTCCGGTATTGCAAATCAGATTGCGGATGGAGATTTAGACATCGAGATTACTTCCTCTTCCATAGACGAAACCGGACAGGTCGCTTCTTCACTGCAGCGGACAGTACTCCGCCTAAAAGATTATGTAAAATACATCGATGAAGTATCAGAAATTTTAGATCAAATCGCCACAGGGAACATTGTATTTGATTTAAAACACGATTATGTAGGCGAGTTTGCAAAGATCAAAACAGCACTTCTAAATATACAAAAGACATTTACTCAAACGTTTAAAGATATCTCCGTTTCCGCAGACCAGGTTGCAGGGGGAGCTGAACAGGTTGCAAGCGGAGCGCAAGCCTTATCGCAGGGTGCAACGGAGCAGGCCAGTTCAATCGAGGAGCTTTCTGCCTCCATCAATGAAATCTCTCAGCATATTAAAAATAACGCAGAAAATGCAAAGCATGTTAAGAGTGTTTCAGCGGAAAACACACAGGAGGTTCTGCATGCAAACCATCAAATGAAGAATATGGTTTCTGCGATGGATGAAATCCGGGACGCCTCAAATGAAATCGGAAAAATCATTAAGACGATTGATGACATTGCATTTCAGACGAACATTCTCGCACTCAATGCTGCGGTAGAGGCTGCAAGAGCCGGCTCTGCAGGAAAAGGCTTTGCCGTTGTAGCAGACGAAGTGCGAAATCTCGCAGGCAAGAGTGCAGAGGCAGCAAAAAATACAACCAGCCTGATTGAAAGTGCAATTGAGTCTGTGGAAAAAGGAACCCAAATCGTAGATCAAACAGCAGGTGCATTGGAAAAAATCGTAGACAGCGGCCAGAAAACAGCCCAGCTTATCAACGACATTTCTGATGCGACCAACGAACAGGCCACTTCCATCAATCAAGTCACCATGGGTATGGATCAAATTTCTTCCGTCGTACAGACAAACTCCGCAACTGCGGAAGAAAGTGCTGCTGCCAGTGAAGAGCTGTCCGGCCAGGCACAACTGCTGAAAGAGCTTGTTACGCAATTTCAGCTGGCAGAAAGCACAAGCCTTGAATATCCCTCTTCTGCCCTAAATTCTCAAGCTTTATCTTCCAGTGCGACGTTTATGGATTTTGATGACCTATGTCCTGCCCAAAGCTACAGCACAAAGTATTGATATCATCCTCTCAGCGCTATTTAAGCGTATTTTTAAAGCGCCCTCCGATATGCATTGCAGCATGCCGAAGGGCGCTTTCTTTTCAAACGCTTTCTTTGTTGCTCTGTTTTATTTTATCAAGTAGTTTGCAATCATCGTCGCTGCCTCTGCTCTTGTGGCATTGGCCTTCGGTGCAAAGGAAAGACTTCCGTCCTCCTGCTTGATTCCGTTGATGATTCCTCCTTTTTGCATCTTTGAAACGGCTTCTTTTGCATAGCTTGCAATTTCCTTTTCATCCGCAAATTTCTTCTCTGTATCCAACTCAGTAATGGCTTTTTTCTCAATCTTTTCAATGTAATTTTGAATCATTACTGCCATATCCTGTCGGCTGATTCTCGCATTGGCGAGGAATGCAGCCTTTCCATCGGGACCTTCCGCTCCCTTTGCGACTCCGTTTATGTAAGCCCATTCTACCGCGCTTGCATACCAATCGTTCTGCTTTACATCGCTGAATTGACTTGCCGCCTTGCTTCCGTCTGCTTTTACGGAATCCGCTGTCACCGCACTGCCTTCTTTTCCGGCACGGCTCTTTGCCATTCCGTACAAAATCTGTGCAAATTCTGCTCTAGTAACGCTTGCATTCGGACTAAAGATATTTTCGCCGGTTCCGTTTACAATTCCCGCTTTTGACAGGTACATTACAGAATCGTAATACCACTGTCCGCTCTTTACATCATGGAATACAGCTGCGGTACCGTCCGCCGCAATGCCGCTTCCTACAATAAAGCTGGACAAATGATTGATGTCAAAGCTTACAAGCTTCGCTGTCTTATCATATTTGCTTGTCAGCTTACTCAAGCCACCTAATTCATCCAAGTACCATGCACCGACATCAGCTGTATTTTCTTCCGCTTTCAAGGTATACGGCAGAGAAATCGTAAGTTTTTTGGAGCCAAATGAAGTGATCTTCTGATTGTCTGAGATAATAGAAACTTCATATACGGTATTCTCTCCCGCCGCATTCTTCTGCGCTTCGTTCAACGAAGCAGCACTTCCTGTGTTCGGCTCGATTTTTTCAATGCGCAGACAGATTTCCTGTCCCTTCGCTGCGTTTTGAATCTCCTGCATTACTTTATACTCCAGCCTAACCGTTCCAAGCGCAGAAGTGATTTCTAGTGCTGTCTCTGCCTTTGCAAGCGCTTCTGCGGATGCCTTTGCAAAGCTTGTTTCCAGTACCGTTGCTCCGCTGTTTGTCTTCACGTTCAGCTGAATCTCAGGCGCTGTATTTTTTTGTCCTTCCACATTTTTTAATGCCTGCGCTAACGCTGTTTTCATTTCTTTTTCTGTAAAGGCCGCCTTTGCTTTTCCGCTACTGTCTGCGGTTGCTTTTACATCAAGACTGACCTTTGTATCCTTCTTCGTCTCTACCGCAGAAGAACCACCGCCGGAGCCACCGGAGCTGCCAGGCTTATGATTTTCCTCCCACTGTTCTGAGCCTTCCTCTTTTGTGTAATCGTCGGTATAATGCCATATCAGGCTGTCCCCATCCTTCATATTATCATTGAGTAATCCGCCCAATGGGTGCTTTCCGTTAACCATGTACATCCAGCCGCTGTTGCTTCCGTTATCAAACTCTCCAAGCCAGGTGCCGTCCGGCCCTTTTATCTTGGAAATATAATTGTTTTCTGCGCCGACTTGATCCAGGTTATATTCCTGCAGGCCGCGTATAAAGACCTTATAGACACTGACGGATTCTCCGTTAAATGTGTACTCTGCCTTTGGAATCCATTCTTCAAATTCCTGCGGGTTTTCTGCATAGACATACTTTTTCCCTTCGCTTCCATGCTTCGGTACGCCTGCAAGGGTAAAGGAAACTGTCATTTGCTTCGCTCCGGAATCCAGTTTCTCAATCATATCCTTCGCCTGAGTATAATGCCCCAGTACAGAGCTTCCTGCCCATGCAATCAGAGCTTTCTGCTCTGCGTTGAGCAATGCATATGCATTGGTAACGGCCTCTACCTCCGCCTTGTCTGACAAGGTAATCACATCAGCATCCGGCAGAGCAAGCATCCTCTCAAATACGGATGCAGTCGCTTCAGTCCCCTCTAAGGCAAGGATCTTCTTTTGTGCGCTGCGATATATTTCCAAAGCTTCTTTTCCGATGAAGCCATCCCAGTATATGTCAAGCTCTTTCAACCATTTTTCATAGAAGTCAGTGCATTCTTTGATATCCGCTTTGTCTTCTAATGTAAGTGTTTCGCTATCCGGAAGTGCTGCCATCATTTGCTGAAATTCCGCATACGGCGTTCCATACTTCACCTGTGCCTTCATTGTGGTATCCACCGCACTCATTGCCGCATAGAGGTCGTAATAAACCTTTCCCAGTCCGATGACTTCTCCTTCTCCGACTGTCTTTTTCGCCGTTTTTGCAGCGGACAGTGCAGAGCTTAAAGCCGTCTGCTGTTCCGGTGTCCCATCCTTCATCGCTTCTGCTTTTTTCAGCAGCGCATCAAATTTCTCGCTTGTGAGCGCATAGCGGTCCCATACACTGCCGCCATTGACAAGATCACCCAATCCAATGATGATGTCCTTGTTCCAACCAAAGGATTCATTCTTCATTCTTTGGAACATCCCCGCTTCGTTCATGTGGCGTTCTTTCACCATCGTAAGCGGTGTGTAGAGAGTTCCATTGCCCTCTACGGAAAAATGCTTTTCCGGATCTACGCCGACCGTCGCGAGTGCAGAAAGAATACAGCCCTGCGTATTGACGTTCGGTTCGCCGCCTTTTTGGTAATAAAATTCTCCAATATAGTTTCCGCTTCTCACCAAGCGCTCCTGCAGCTTATCCGCATAATTCGCCAGCTCTTCCTCCGGCACAATACCGCGCAGTGCGGCGATGCACCAGGAGCGCATATCCGGATCGTAGGTGAGATTTACTGAATTTGCTTTCAGCTCCTCTACAAACTGACTGCAGTCAATTCCTGCGGCTTTTGCTGCCATGACGTACCAAATATTGCAGGCCCATGGTCCTCCGCCGTTATCAATCATTTCCTGTACATAATTATGCCCTTTAAAATCATAGGGATTTTCACCCAGCATCACAAGCTCTAAAATGACAGCTGCATAGTCCGTCGTCTGCTTATACGTATGCTTTGTCACATCGTAAGCATATCCGC
The DNA here is from genome assembly GCA_963521065.1 of uncultured Anaerovorax sp. Taxonomy (GTDB): domain Bacteria; phylum Bacillota; class Clostridia; order Peptostreptococcales; family Anaerovoracaceae; genus IOR16. The sequence goes on from CAUQTI010000011.1 coordinate 75,072, forward strand.
CGTCCATAGATACGCCTGCGCTGGCTGCCATAAACACCGACCAATAGCTTGAAGCATAGTTTGCAGTCTGCGTTTCTCCTGCTTTTTCTTTATCTTTCCGATAACCTGTAAGCATCTTCCTCGCCACTGCTTTTGTCTCTTCTGTGATTCCAAAGTACGGAATCGTCTTGTCCTCATTCATCCGAAGAAAAAAGGACTCACTCTTCGTTACCCCGTCCTGTGCCGTTACTTCAAGACGTACTGAATAGTCCGGCATAGGGATTGACTTGCGAAACGTACCGTCTGCCTCCGCTTCCACTGCCGTGCCACCGATGCTCAGACCGCCTCCCGACGGTAGCTTTCCTGAAAAGGTAAGCTCTGTGCTATCCTTGTCCGGAATGAATTTATAACTATTCTTCTGTGCGGAAAATGCCATGCCGGGCGCTAATCTTGCCCCTTCCATTACAAAGTCTGAAATCCCCGTACTGTCATCGGCATGCACTAGCTTAATCGTATGCAGCGTTTTAGTCTTCCCATCCCCTGCCGTCACCTCAACCTCAAAGGACTCGATCGGCGTGCCGTCCAACTCCAAAACGTAGATATTACTATAAATCCCCACCCTGCCGTTTATATTTCTATTCTCATCCGCTTCTCCGCCTAAGAGATAAGAACCGTCCGGTACCTTGACAGAATACGTTGCCGCCGGGTCCGTTGGACGGATTCCCACATACAGCAATGCATCCTTCGCTTTTTTATATCCTGTTGCAGAGGTGGCAGATGTCGGCATTTCTCTCGGAAGGGTAATCTGGTGCGTATTTTCCGCTATATTTAATTTTGTCTTATATTCTGTCGCCGGATTTACCATAGAGACTAAGGTCGCATCCAAATAATCCAAAGAGGTGTCGGCCCCCTCTGTGACGGTCTCTTCTTCTCCGTTCCAGTCAAATAGAAAAACGTAAGAAAACGCATCGTGATTGTGCGTTTCAACGATAACACCAGAGTTTATTACCTCGCCGCTCTGACGATTCTCGTATGACATAGGTCGCAAAAGCCGACTCTCTGACTGCACTTCTAACACATTTAAACCCTTTTTTAATGCAATTTGCTGACTCATGCGGTCTGCACCCCGTATTGAGGTGCTCGCATCAAAGGTTCCAATCACGTCTCCATTCAAACTGATTTGATTGTTTGAAGTCGCAAAGCGATATCCACTAAATGGTGCTAAAGAGTTCCTATCAAGATAATATGAATCCGGCGAAAGCTGAAGCTTTAAATATTTTATCGCATCCGGAACATCTAATTCATAAAGCTGAGACTTTCCCTTTTCAATTTGTAGCTCTTTTTTATTGAATACCTGAATCGCTTCCAATGAGTCTGCATCGTAAAAAGCAAGCTGATTAATCCCCTTTTTCCCTGTTAAAAGATTTTCATAAATAAAATAATAAATTGCAGATGTGCCACGATCCGTGACCGTTACTTTCACTGCATTATCTCCATATATATTTTTATAAGTGGCAACCCCCCCTCGGCTGGCGTCAATCCGTGTTACTTTAAACGGACGCTTCCCATCCGATCCTGTGCCATGTGTTACCTCATACTCCATCTCTTCGGGATTGCTGCCCTCGAGCTTTATCTCAGCCGTCTCAGAAAAAAGGTAGCCCTCCATCACCTCTTGGTATCCATTTTGTATCCCCGGCTGCTGAAGAACAAATACATTTTTATACCCTTCCTTCAATGCAGGATATGTGCCTTTCAATTTGGAGGCATCTTTAAAGGTATTGTCTTTCGTTTTAATTGCGCCGTACGTTGTGACTTCAAACGGAAGAGCTTCACTTTCCCCCTCTTCAGCCTGCAGCATTTCAGCTGCCGTTATAGAAAGATTTTCCGGCTGCACGGTTTCTTCCGGTTTGCCTTCACTTATCCCTTCCTGCGCTTTCTCCGAAGGAAGCGCTATACTTTCTTCGGCTGCGTTTTTCTCTATCTCCTCAGCGTCTTCCTGCGTGCCTGCTTCCTCGGAAATTTCCCCTGTTTCCAAAGAAGGCTCTTCTTTGAGCTCGCCGGCAGTCTCTGTTATCCTCTCCCCCAACGCTTCCTCTCCTGCATTGACTTCTGCAAAAGTGTAGGACGGAAGCAGTGTACATGTCATCAGCGCTGCCAAAAGCAGCCCCAGACACCTTTTTTTTCTTTTCATATCGCATCCTCATCTTCTTTGCCTCATTCTGTGCGGCTTCTTTATCTTGCTTTCCTATCATAGATTCTTTTTTTGCTTCTCTTCTAAAAAATGGGGAGAAGAGACAAAACTCCTCCCCCATTGCTTTACTGTAAGTGCTTCTTACCAGGAAAATACCATGTGCTCAAAGCTTAAGTTCAATTCGTTGTTATTTACGGTAACACCATCTTGAACTGTTGTCCCGCTTACAACCTGCTGGCTCAGATACAAGCTTGGATAGTCATTTGTAGAAGTCGGCTGATCTTCTCCAAGGTAGTACATCCAGGATTCTCCTTCATAGGAGTTTGGTGTCGGATAGCTGTCACGGTTTGTGTAGGTTTCTCCATCGTAAGTAATGGAGGTGATGGCTTTTCCGATTTCTCCCGTCGGCAGCCAAGTAACAGGATCTAGAATTTCTACATCCTTCCAAGTGATAGAAAGGTCTGCATTTGCCGCATCCTCCTGCACCAACGCGTCGTAAAGAGTCGCAGTCGATGCAACCTCAATTTCCAAAGGGAAAATTCCTGTCAAATCTTTCATTACCCAGCTTCCCCCGACATTCTCAGCCGCCTGCAAATTGACCGTTACCGTTGTGGTACTGCTTGCAAACGCCATGCTTGTCATTGCAAATACCATAACCATTGCTACAGCAAACGCCGTAATTTTTCTTCCCATTGCCATTTTTCTCATTTGTTTCTCCTCCTTTTTGCCTGTACATAGCAGACATTCCGCGTTAAAATTTACCTGTAAAATGACAGGTATCCTTCATCACTTCCTGTTTACACAGGACTACCCCCTTTCCAATTGATTGATTTATGTAAAATAATCAATTGCAGCTTGTAAAAATGAAATACAAAAATGTGGCTTCGCCACGCCGCTATGGAACCCTATGGTTCCCTTCGGCGCTCATTTCATTCGCTGAGCACCCTCCTTTATAGGCAAAGAGGCTTCCGCCCCTCTGCACTTCCTTTTTTTATCTAGTATGAAAATCCATCGATATTTCCTACTAAACAAAAAAGACTGCGGCAACTGCCGCAGTCCGTTTTCACTGCTTTTTTTATTCTATATGCTATTTTTGCGTATCGCAAAAATAGCTTCGCCGGTCAATTACCTCGTGACCATTCTGCCTTCTATCCATGCAGGTCTTCTGACTTACGCATCTTCGTTTCCATTTTCCTTCCCAAGGGCATGTCCTCCCCTCAGTGGTTTTTCTACTTTATAAGTATTCTTTGGAAACTCCGCGATTACAGCGGCGGGTCCGTGCCGGATTTTCACCGACTTCCCTCTTAGCTGCCAGCGTTACCCGGCAGAACATGAATATGTATTTAATTTACATGCATTATGTCGAACATTGTCGAAAATAATATTTTTTTATAATGTTCTACATTTTATGTCTTTATCATACCATTTACATAGCCATTTTTCAAGGGTATTTTCCATCAATTTACTTTTCTTTTCGGTACCTCCTATATCTGGATGCCGCCGCCAAGAGCAGAATTCCAAGAAGCACGAGGGTTAAGAAGAGGGTTAAAAGAGGATTTTTCTGTGCTGCTTTCTTTACAATTTCAAAGACATTTAAGGCTTCTTTTTCTTCCTTTTGTTTCTCTTCCTTTATCCCGTTGCCTCCTTCAGTTGCTCCGCCGGAAGCTTTCATCGACTCGTCCTCCTTTTTCATTTCCTTTTGCTCATCAAGCTCAGCTGCCTGCAAGGATTCTGCTTTTTGACTTTGCGATTCGGAAAAAGTAGAATTCGGTTCTGTGGTCGTGGTCTTTTCTCCGGTATTATAGTACCCGTCATGTTCACCGCTGTCGCTTCCGTCACCGATTCCGGTTCCCGTGCCGCCGCCGTCTCCCTCTGTTCCGTGATCATCGCTTCCGTTTCCATTGCCATTTCCACTTCCATTTCCGGAGCCGCCTCCTCCGCCCGGTTTATGAGGCGGTTTTTCTTCTTCTTTTGCCACAAGGGCAAAAATCGCGTTTAGTTCTGCATTCCCCTCGCCTAAAGTAAAGCGTTTTACAGCGGTAATGTCAGAAGCAACTCCTTCTTTCATTACTTTCAGAGAGGTAAGCTTGTATTCTTTCGCTGCATCGTCTGAAACAGGCAGTGCTACCGTTACATCGACTGTGCTGCCTGCATTTGCATAGGCTGTCGATGCTCCATTCACGGAAAGATTCTCTCCTAAGGTAATTTTATAGCAGGAAGGCTCTCCAAACTCCGGATACTGCGTTCCCTGCGTCCAAATTCCACGATGTGCCTCGTCACCTCCATCTAAAAGATAAGCAATCTTGCCACCCGTAAATGCCGTTTCGGACTGCGATACAGCCTCCGAGGAAGCGGAAGATAAGGATGCAGACAGTCCTTCGTATGCTTGCAAATCTGTTGCACTGCTTCCCAGCATTCCAAGCAATCCATTCATGCCAGACATGCTGCTTTTCTCTGACTGCGGACTGTAGTAATAGCTGTTTTTCACTGTTGTTTCTGTCACATGATCAGTTAGCCCATCCACGCTGCCATTTTTATTGTACCAATAGCTGTTCTCTATGGTTGTGACATATTTAGTTCCTACTTGCATTGTTTTGCAGACTCCGTAAGAAGATGCGCTGTTTACCTTTCCGATGCTGTAGGAATTTTCGACTCTGTAAGCCTCTCCGGCAATCCCCCCGGCAACTCCCGTGTCTCCGGTACAGGATATTTCTCCTGCACTGCTGCACAGGGAAATTCTCCCTGCGGTTTCTCCCTCTTCTAATAAAGCAAGATTTCCAATGATACCTCCGGCAAACCTGCCTGTTGAGCTTACCGTTCCACTGTTTTCACATTTTGAAACGCTTACCATCCTCGTAATTGTCCCCACGATACCACCGCTCGCAGCAGTTGTTCCGTCAGCAGTCACTGCACCGCTGTTTTTGCAACTTTCGATGACTCCCCAAATGTTATCATTACTCATTCCGGCAATGCCGCCAACGCTTGCTTTTCCCGATATCTCCCCAGTATTTTCACACGATAAAAGCTCTCTTCTTCCTGGATTTGTTGATGAATCAGAAAGACTCCCTAGAATGCCTCCTGCACTTCCTTCCTCTGAGAAAATATTTCCTTTGTTCTTACAACTATCTAAGGTTAAGGCCTTTGTCATTTTCCCTAGAATGCCCCCAGCGTAAAGTCTACCTTCCACTTTTCCGATGTTTACGCATTCTTCAACTTGGCTTCTTCCTCCTGACATACTACCTTCGTCAGTCCCGGCAATGCCGCCGGCTGTATCCGAAGTACTGGTTACGTATGCCGCATTTTCACAATTTTTTATGGAGGCCGAAGTCATATTGATATTTCCGGCAATACCGCCGACATTATTTTTTCCGGAAATATGGCTTTTGCTGTCCGTCGTGCAGCCCTGCAAATATCCTATAGTTTGTCCGACAATACCACCAACAGCCGTTGCATTCTTTCCATCCAAACGCAATGACTTTGCATGGCAATTCTTAATCATTCCCCGATTCATATTGACGAGTCCGCCGAAGGTATCGCTGCCACTCGCCTGCATGGTTCCGGAAACTGTTGCATTTTTCAGGCTACCACTTGAACCGATGTACCCGAACAGCGGCACCGTCCCGTTCTCAACCATTATCGTATGGTCGTTTCCGTCAAATCCACCTTCAAACGGAGTGCTTGCACTCCCGATGGAGCTTGTCCAGCCGTTCAGCGTGATATCGTCACCTAGCGTCAACGTCTTTCCTATGTAACGCTCTCCGTTTTTCACATTTTCAGCCAGTTTTTTAAATAAATCCTCATCTGTAATTTCCTCCAGCATCTCGTCAGTAATTGCATAGGTAATCTTCCAATGTGCATATAGAGTAATGGTCTTTCCCTCTGTTTCTGCCTGCAATGGCTCTGTAAAATCCCACTCCAGCCATCGTTTGGAATCGCTTGACCATCCTAAAAAGACATGTGTTTCCGTAATTCCCTTTTCTTCGGTCGCAGCCCATGTCGGATTTTCCGGCCGGACTGCTTTCTCTCCCACGATCAACTTCTGCTCCGCAGGGACTGTACTGGCTTCCGCTGCCGTCTTTGGCCCATTCAAGTCAAAACGCACCGTCGTCTTTTCTTTATACTTTGCATAAATCGTCACATCACCTGTAATCAAAGTGTCAAAATTAAATGCTTGGCTTAACGCCTCGTCTTCGTACCACCCGGAAAAGGCATACTCTCCTTCCGCCCCTTCTATCTTTTTCACCGGATTTTCAGAAGGCCTCAAGTCAGCCGCTTTTGTACCAAACGCTACCTTTGTTCGCTTTATAATCTCTTCTCCGTCAAGTGTTCCGCCCCGAAGGTCAAAGGTTACGTTGAACTCTTCATTCGATTTTTCTGCAAAGGTAACGTGAATATACATAGAAGTACCGGATGGCAGCTCGTACTGTAACGTATCCTTTCCGCCTCCGCTGTACAGCCGTTCACCGTCCGAATCCACCACCTCAAAGAGGGCGATGATGTGGTTTTTCTCTGGTTTCACCTCAAAGATACTGCTATTTTCTATTGCTATATAATTGAATCCTTCCTGCAAATCTGCACCAGCAGCTGAGCCTTTTCCACTCACCCTCAGCTCGATTTCATACACCGAAGGATGTGTTTTGTCTGCAAAAACAGGATGATCTGCTCCCTGCCCCCATAAGTTTTTATGGGTCTTTGTACCGCCGTCCATCAAATAGGCGGCATACCCGCTTTCAAAATCCTCCTGCTTCATCGATTTTGAATACTCCGCATCCGCGAAAGAACGATCAGAAAGCAGATGGTAACAGTTTTCGTTTAGTTCATAACCAACACCGCATACCGCTCCGACATTTGAAGCTGATGAAGATTCTATGATACCGGCATTGAAGGAATCGGTGATTTTAGATACAGCACCAGAACCTGAATTTTTCTGAAGCCCAATCATCCCTCCGGCTCCTGATGCTTCTGAAGCCTCGGCTTTGATTCTTCCCGTATTATAGCAGGCGGAAACAATACTCTTACCATTTTGCTCCGACATCGCATCCAAGATACCGAACAAGCCGCCGACAAAATCTTCTCCTGATACTGCTCCTTCATTATAGCTTTTCAATACCTTGTCGGTCATTTCACCATAGCCGGCCAAACCGCCGACATACATTCCTCCGCTCACCTCTGCAAAGTTTGAGCAACTAGAAAATTCAGTTCCGTGCTTTGTATCCCACTGCGTATTCTTAAAATATCCGTTTTTTCCAGCCAAACCGCCAATGTAAGCTTCCCCTTTTATCGCTCCGTCCACTTCGGAATTCCCTAAAACTCCTCCGTAAAAACTTCCTGCAATCCCGCCAACCTGACTGTTTCCTTCTACTTCTGCACGAACTGTCAAATCTGAAAGAGCACTATTTACAATACTTCCTGCGATACCTCCTGATTCATTTTCTGACTTTACCGTTCCGTCAAACGACAAATTTGTAAGATAGCTATCCGTACTGTTTAGGATCTTCGAATTCTGCTCTCCTGCTATGCCCACAATACCACCAACTTGATGCATCCCAGATACTGCTCCCTGAATGCTCAAATTTGAAAGATTGCTTTTATTAAGACTTCCTGCAACTGCACCGGTGTAGCTTCCACCTTCAACATTCACATCTTCCAACGTCAGATTCTTAATTTCTCCGTTTTGCACCGCTCCGAACAAGCCTGAATAATTCGTCTTCCCCTGAATTTTTAAATTTTGAATTGTCTTTTTATTTCCGTCAAAGTACCCGGAAAACGGTACCCCAGAGGTTCCAATCGGTATCCAGGAAGCAATACTTCCTAAATCTAAATCCGATTCCAAGCGGAAATAGCATTCTGCATAAGTATTCCCTTCATTGACACACTCTGCCAGATACTGCAGCTCTTCTGCAGAAGTAATCGGATAAGGATACTCTTTGGTCCCCGCTGACAGCGCATCCACTTCACTCCAATGCGCATACAAAACCATGTCCTGTTTTACCGTAGCAACATCAAAATTCCATAGGATTCCACCTATTGGTTCGGTATACCAGCCTTCGAATTTATAAGCGGTGTGTTCATCCTTATGTACCCACTGCAGATTTTTCTCCGGCTTCTTTATTTTTTGGTCCTTCTCCACCTCCTGATCTCGAAACGCTTCCGACAGCTCTTCTTCAGCCCAGCCTTCTCTGTTTAGATTAAAGGACACAAGGAACTTTCCGTTTGTACACCATTTCGCTTTTAAAACCAAATCCTCTGTTACCGCCTCTGTGAACAAGTATTTCTCATTTCCGGCATACCAGCCATGGAATGTAAAACCAGTCTTTTGCGGATTGACAGACGGATGCTCCACCACAGTTCCAAAAGGAACACTCGCAGAAGGATCAGGGACATCCCCCCAATTTCCGCCGTCTAAATCATACGTTATCTTTACCTGTCCTTCCCCGTTCTGCGCAAAGATCGGAACGACATACACATTTGCTTCCGGCATAATAAAGGTAACTTCCTCAGCACCGCTTCCTGCCCCATCTGCTTTCACCGCAGTACCGCTTCTGACCTCAATAACAGAAAGCTGCTTTAAAAACCAGCCTTCCTCCGCCAGCACCTTTACAATAGCCTTGGTACCACTATTTATATACAAGGCTCCCTCCTCATCCAAGCCTTCTATGGAAGCTCTTCCGTTCTCTCCCTGCTTCAAGAAAATCCGGAAAACCGATCCATTCTCCTCGTCTGCAAAAATCGGAAAGCCTTTGCCCTGACTCCACTCCCTTGTCCGGGAATAAGTCTCTCCAAGGTCCAAAGTGTAAGCTCCTTCTCCGCTTTCAAAGAAATCGAAAGACTTCGCCTCCGCAACACTACCATCTACCGGACTTTCAACACTCGAATCCAGATAGTAACACCCCTTACTTCGCTCATAATCGCTTCCGGCAATGGCTCCTACCGCATTTCCGGAAATCGTTCCCACGTTATAACAGCGATTGAAGGTATCCTTTGTGTCAATCCCCCCTACAATGCCGCCTGCATTTCCGGCTGAAGCCGTTACCTCCGCGGTATTAAAAAGCATATAAAAATCATCATCCTGATTAAAGTTTTCTTTTGAAACACAACCGATGACACCGCCTGCATTTCCCTTTGCACTTACGTTTCCACCTATAACTCCCAAATTGTGAAAGCCTCCGCAATTCAACATTTTACCTATGACTGCACCCACATTGTTTCCACCTCGCACTGAACTATTCTCCAAATACAAATTTGAAACAAAGCTGCCTTCTCCCACATATCCAAAAAGGCCTTGGTTGTCAAGCTCCGATGCATCAATCTTTAGATTAGAAACAGTATGGTACGCCCCATTGAACTTTCCAAAAAATGAATGTTCTTCTGTACCAATCGGGCTCCATTGCTCAATTTTCTTTAAATCAATATCACTTCCCAATTCAAAGTATTTCCCCTTATATCCATTCTTTGCACTTCCTTCCGTTCCTTCGTTTACTTTTTTCGCCAGTGCCGCTAAAGTATCCGCATCCGCAATAATACAAGGATTTTTGGTTGTTCCATTTTCAAATGAATCAATCAGCTCCCATGCAGCATACAGCGTCAAACTGCCTCGCTGCTCAATAGTTCTATCCTTTTCCCATTTTTCTCCCTTTCCGTCCTTTTCTGTGTACCACCCTAAAAGCTTATACTGCATTCCCGGGGAAGCAGTGCGGCTCACTTCCTTTGGCGTAAATTTCCCTTCAAATGGAAAACGCTGTGCTTCCTCCGGCTCAGTACCGTCACAAGGATCAAAGGTAATATACAGTGCGTCTTCATTCCATACGGCATTTAAGATAAGGTCTGCGGTCAGCGCAGTTTCAAAATCATAAGGGGCGTCTTTTTGCGTGTCCGGACGCTCTCCGGCATACCAGCCGCCAAAAAAATATTCTTCTCTTTCAATGACAGGCTCTGAAAGTGCCGCTCCGTATTTTACCATCTTCGGAATTTCGCCTTCTGTAATGGTTCCTCCATCCAGATTCCATGTAATAGTTATAGTCTCGGATGCATCCTCTGGTTTTTTTTGAAAAATGGCTTCGGCAATTACGCTTCTGCCAGGATTTTCAAAGGTAAATACAATCGTGCCGTCACTTTGATCTTTTCTTGATTTTTCCAGCTTATTTCCATCTGTATCCGTCAGACTCAAAAGCTTTAAAATGTATCCTTCCTTCGGCGTTACTGTTAAATATAAGGCTTTCTCAATAAGGTAAGGCTTTGCTTCCGCATCTTTCCCAAAGACGATTGTTCCGCCTTCTCTCTCTCCTGCTTCATCCTTTAGCTTACAGGTAATCCTTCCTACCGCAAGAATATCCTCATTCGAAAAAACAGGATATTCCTCTCCCTGTCCCCAAATTCCAGAAAAGGTTTCCTCTTCATCTACTTCTACTGTATTTAAAAGAGAAGCCACCTCACCATCTGAAAATGCACCTTCCGCTTTGCTGACCGCAACCGAAGCATCCTCCGGGCTTTCCACACAGCCTTCTAAGAAATAGCAATTTATCGTATACTTCTGCGATTTGTTAGTGCTGATTCCTCCTCTTTTTCCTTCCGAATCTACTTTTCCTAAATTGTAACAATTCGAAACATTAATATTAGAATTTTTACCCAGTATCCCTCCGGCTTCCTTCTTGCTTGCCGTGACTTTGCCAATATTATAATTATCCCTTAACTCGCTGGCAGTTGCCATGCTTCCCGCAATTCCGCCTCCTGTTTCCGGAGTTTCTATATCCCCACTATTCTTACTCTGCAATATTTTGCTCTGCTTTGCCTGACCTACGAGGCCCCCAGCAACTCTATACAAAGCGACAATTTTCCCTTCATTTGAGCTGTTCTTAATATAAGATTTTTTACTTGCGCTTCCATTTAAATTTCCTGCAAGTCCCCCAATATACCATTCTCCCTTTATATCCGCAATATTTTTACAGGCATCCATTTCTACTGATGTGCCGCTTCCGAGCAACCCTCCGGCATACATCATTTTTGTTCCATTTATTTCAATTTTACCATTATTTTCACAATTCAAAAGTGATACCGTCTTTTCAATTGATTCTGCATTTCCTATTAGTCCCCCGACACATGCACCCGTAATTGTTATTTTTCCATTATTTTTACAATCCGTAAGTGCACTATCAATTGCATATCCTAAAATTCCGCCCGAAGGATAATCTTTTGCATCGTTCGCCATTTTCCATCCTCCGCTGATGCTCCCTTTATTCGTACAACTTTCAATGCTTCCTTCTAGAGCCAAACCGGCAATACCACCCAATCCACCACTATGTATCAGGTTGTTTTCTGCTTCCGATTCGCAGATAATTTCCCCTTCATTACTGCAATTTATAAAATCACTCTTTGCCGCATATCCTACAATTCCTCCTGTATAAGCCTGTTTTGTCATTCCATCTTTCATCAAGTTTAGAATTCTCATATCAGCTATGTTCCTACAATTGACAAGTTTACTTTCTTCTGCATAGGCGACAAAGCTTCCAACATATATATTTTTTTCTTCAGTACTTACCTTAACTATACTTTCTTTATCAATCTCTATATTTTTAATCTCTGCATTTTTTATATATCCAAACAGCCCGATATATTCGAGGCTTGAAGTTTCTATTTTTAAATTTTTCACCTTGCATCCGCCGCCGTCAAACACACCGCAAAATGGTTTTTCTCCGCTTCCAATCGGAACCCATTCTTCCATCTCCAGATCAATGTCTTGCGTCAGCTTCAGCGTCTTTTCCTTAAAGTCAACACCGTCGTTTACCAATTCCCCTAATTTTTTCATCCCTTCCGCATCATCAATAAAATAGATGGCACTCTGAGTCGTTGTTTCATACTCCATTATATTCGGCAATCCATTCTCAAAGGCAAGCTCCAGTACTTCCACAACCGGAGCAGGTACCATCTCCTTTAGCACTTCTTCGACCATCTCTTCACTATCTTCCTGATTTTTGATTGCACCATCTGTTGTTTTCTGTTCTTCAGAAAGCTTGGCTTCCTCTTCATTTCCTAAGTTTTCCTCTGAAGGTATATCCGTTTCCTCTTTTTCTTCGCCGATTTCATTCTGATGTGCAGCCTCATCTGCTTCTTTCTCGTCAGGTTCCCCCTCTTCGATCCTTCTCTCTGTATTTTCACTGTCTATTTCCGCTTCTTCTTTTTCTCCCCCTGTTACCCCGTCACTCGCCTCACTCTCTTCTGATACCCCCACGGCAGAATCTGCTTCTTTGCTCGCGCTACTCTCGTCTGATACAAGGTTATCGCTTCCTCCTGATAACACTGCAATATCCTCCTGTGCGTAGCTTGCTCCCACCGGCAGGATTTGCCCTAAAAACAAAGCCATACAAAGTGCTAAGCTCAAAAAATAATTCCTTTTTTTATGCCTCATTGTTTCTACCGCCTTCTACTTAAAATAAGGATGTGCCAGTCAAAAACGAAGACACACCCTTCTCGTGTTCTATTTCTTACTCAAAATATTGGCTCCGCGTTACTTTACAACATAAAAATTGTCATAATCGTTTCCGAAGGTCAAAATTCCGTTACTGGAAGCCATTCCCTGCAAAGCATAGGTATCTCCAGGGGTCTGCCAAACCTTTGTTCCGGTGGCACCGTTATAGCAATAGCCTGCTCCGGTTGCAGAATTGGTATTGAAGTACAGGTAGTTCACGCCTCCGGTTGTATATACGAGGATCGAGCTTTGTACCGGTCCCGGCGTTGCAACGGTCGTAACCGTATGCGTTCCTGTCTTGTCTATCTTCTGTACGCCGCCTACCGTAAACCCAGTGTAATAGCCCACATAGATATCATTGTCTACTATAGTCGGTGTGGAGGTAGAGGTTCCTGCCAGCTGTGCCTTCCAATCCAAGGTCGGTGCACCGGAATTCGGTGTAAAGCTCCAAATATAACCGCCCTGACTTGTGAAGTAGAGGTGCCCGTCTACGAGAGAAATCGTGCTGCGTACGTTCCCGGCATCTGATACACTACCGGTGGTCGTCAGATTGATTACACTTCCCTGTGACGTGTTTCCAAAATTTGCACCTATAGGACGGGCATACAGATAGCCGCTGTCTCCGCCGAAGTAAACGTAACTCCCGTCTACCACTGCACCAGCCCAGTAAAAGCCACCGTTACCAGGATTATATTCCTTCAATCCAGTTTGATCGTCTGTATAGTTTAAATCATGCTGATAATAAGCTCCTGCACGTCCCGACCAGGTTCCGAAGTAGATGTAGTCTCCATTCTTCACAATTGGTGTATTAATCTGTGCATTGTTTGGAACAGTCAGCGACCAATCTGTGGTTGGTATATCTTCATCAATATCTACAACCTTCGTGATTGCACTGTTTTGCTCATACAGGCTGCAGTATTCGATTTCCACAGTATTTCCCGTATTTCCGGATACCTCATAGATGAATTCCAGCGTATTCGCTCCGGTAAGCACTGCCGCTTCTGCTGCGGAAGACTGGTCATCAAAGTTTTTGTTTAAGTAGTAGTGGCCGTCGATCAAATCTGTAGACGTGAAGGTCTTTTCTCCCACTACAGTTCCGTTCAGCTTTGCCGTAATGGTCATGCCCACACCGCTTCCGTTGATCTTTACCCCGGTAGCCGAACGGTGCTTTTTCCCGTTGTTTAGATTTACATTTGACTGTGTCATCGTAACCGTCTCATCCCCAGACACGATCACCTTATTGGCTGCCATTGCAGTTCCGGATGCAGATACCGCCCAATCCTTCGTTACACCTGCTTCTAAGGCTAAATTGTCGTTTGTTGCTTTCTGGTTGTAGCCGGAAGCGCCCACATAGATGCTCCTGTCTTCCACATCCAGATACGGGCTGGAAAGCTGAAATCCGGAGCTCCGTGTAATCGTTGTATCCCAAACGACATACGGTGTCGACGCGGTACAGTCAATCTTTGCAAGCCGCCCTCCGCCGCTTCCATCCTCTTTCGGTGTATAGCCGTCATACAGCACATACGCGTAGGTATCACCATCGTCCGTCGTCTCCATGACAGCGGCGGAATCGACACCGTCCCAGCCGGAGCCATTATGCGGCAGAACAATCTTTGTCACATCAGGACTTGCCGAAATCGGTGCTCCATCTGTCAGAATTCCATTGTGGATATCATTCCCCTGATAAGTAGGCCAGTCTGTTGCGAAAGCTGGCATCCCCATGCTTGCTACCATTGCCGCCGTTACTAAGGCCGCCATCGGTTTTCTCAAATTGAATTTCATCATTTGTTTCTCTCCTCCTTTAGTTTAAATAATTGAACCGTACTCCATACGGCTGGATTGCCGTATTTTCTAATTTCAATCCTGCTCACCCCCTTTCCCTTATTTTCATGCAATAAAAAAAAGACCGCGGCGATATGCCACAGTCCGTTTTCACTGTTTCTCATTTTTATTTCCGTTCTTTTTATTGTTCCAAAAAGAACTTCGCAGGTCATTTACCTCGTGACCATTTTTGCCTTCTATCCATGCAGGTCTTCTGACTTACGCATCTTCATTTCCGGCTGCCTTCCCAAAAATACTAACTCTCTTTCAGTGGCATTTGTGCATACTTCACACAAGCAGGAAACTCCGCGCATACAGCGGCGGGTCCGTGCCGGATTTTCACCGGCTTCCCTCTTAGCTCCCGGCGTTACCCGGCAGAACATGGATATGTATTTAATTTATTTTTGTCGAATACTGTCGAAAATATTATTTTTTTCATAATATTTCGTGTTTTATGTTTTTATATTAGCATTCTTTTTTCTCCTTTTCAAGACGAATTTATTATTTTTTCTTGTTTTCACGAGATATAAATCGACTTCTTTGTATAGATGGGTTGTGAAACTGCTTCCACCTCTTCTTTAAAATGTCCTGCCGCCTGCATCAGCTCAAAGCACTCCTTCGGCTTCATAAACGGCTTCATCGTTTCTGCAATCTGAGGGAAGAGAATTTTTTTGTCTCCAAAAAAATCTATCAAAAGCAGCCAATGCTTCCCTTGCTCGCCCTGACCTTGTGCCATTAAAATCCAGGCAGCTTCGACCTCCGGCTTTGAAGTAAAAAACTGTTTTAATTCTCCGATTAGTCCGTTTGGAATCTGATTTGGTTGCCACAGACGTACATTTCCTCGATGCTCTTCTTTATTTACCGTCATTCCGTCGATTCTTTCATCCGCCGCATAAATCAGCGCTTGAGAGATAATAATATTCTCCTTAAAAGGACTGATTGCAATTCCCTTAAGCTTTGCTGGATCATCGATAATCATATGCTTCAGATAATTGTAAGACACGCATTTCAGTTTTTTATCTGAGAAGGGCCCGATTACATCTGTTTTTTCAAAAAAGGCAGGAAGATAGGAGCTTCCCTCCGCAGAAACCAACAGGGCGTAGCTTTCTTTTTTATCCCCACTTTCTTCCATGCTGACGGGAATCCAAAACATAGAATTTTTCAATGTCTTAAAAAAGTTCTGTTCATTTTCTGAAGTTACATTGCTTTGCAACGCTTTTACGGATTTTAAAAATAGAATTTTTTTCTCTGTATTCATCTCTTATCCTCGTTTCTAAATAAAAGGAAACTTCCTTCCCTTTATGAAAATTCAATGATACTTTCCACCTCTTTTTAACAAAAGAGGCACTTTTTGAAAGCACAAAAAAACCACGGTAAATACCGCAGTCCGTTTTCACTGTCTTTGTATTAAAAGCAATAAAATCCTTTTATTCTTGATTTTATTGAAATTTACCTGTGTCATTCACCTCGTGACCGGTTTTCTCTCCTCCATGCAGGTCTTCTGACTCATCATTCATCGCTCCTTTTCTGCCTTCCCAAATGCATTGGCACTCAGTGGCAATCTGCAAACTATACAGATAACAAATCGAAGCTCCTGACTTACAGCGGCGGGTCCGTGCCGGATTTGCGCCGGCTTCCCTCTTAGCTGCCGGTTTTCACCGACAGAACATGAATTGTAGTATGTAATTTTTAATTGTCTTAATTTAAATTCATCTTATCAGCTTCAATTATCGATTGCAAGCAAAAACTTCTAACTATTTCCTATATTATAAAAAGACATACATCCTCAAATCTATTGTGCTTCCTGTTACACTCCGCATGTTCTCTGCAATAAAAAGGAATCTGCGTCATTGCGGTTTCCCTGACTTGGCAGATTCCCTTTTACTTATCTTATCTTTTTTCTAAAGGTTGCGGCTTATTTCATTTACAGCAATACCGTTTTGGGATTCATGATATTGTTTGGATCAAATACCTTTTTTATATTCTTCATAAGCTCTAATTCTACGGCTGATTTTTGAAGCGTCAAATCCTCTGTTCTGATTTTCCCGATTCCGTGTTCACCCGTAATCGTTCCACCGTAGGAAAAGCAGATATCATACATTTTTTGCTTTAGCTCTGCTGCGTAAGGCGGAATGCTTCCATCTTCTAAATATAAAATGTCGTGATGAACGTTTCCATCTGCAATATGGGCTATGACATTTGTATTGGTATTATATTCTTTTACAAGTCGTTTCAAATCACTGATAAAAGCAGGTATTTCTGAGACCGGCACCGCCATATCAAAGGAATCGCAAATTGTCTCTTTAATGTATTCGTAGTGCTGGCTTCGAATCAACAGAAGCTCTTCCTGCTCCTTTGCTTTTCCGGCATACAAGGTCTCATAGCAGTTATTTTTCTCACAGATTGAATTGATTTCTCTGCAGGCCTCATAAAGCCGGCTTTCATTCTTTTCCGAAAGGATAATCAGTAGGTCTGCATTTCCTGCCTTGGCCTGCCATTCCAAGCCAAGCATTTTTGCCGTTCCTACAAATAAATGCTTATCCATATACTCCACCGCCAGCGGAAGGCTGCCACTTTGCAAAATATCCATTACCGCCTGACAAGCATCCTCAAAGCGTTCAAACGGAGCTACAATCGTTGCAGAACAGCGGTCCTTCGGATAAATCTTCAATATAATCTTAGTGATAACAGCTAAGGTTCCCTCACTGCCAAGCAAGAGCTGCATAATATTATAGCCTGCATTATTTTTTACGAGTTTTCCGCCAAGCTCCAGTATTTCTCCGCTCGGAAGCACTGCTTCGACACCCATAATGTGCTTTCGCATCACACCGTGACGCACGGCTCTCGCTCCGCCTGCATTGGTCACTGCCATACCGCCCATCTGTGCCCCTTCATCTCCGGGGTGTACCGGAAAGCTTAACCCGTTTGATTGATCTAGCTCTTCCAGCAAATCCATGAGCGTCACACCGGCTTCTAAAACGGCTACCATATTTTTACGGTCTACTTCCACGATTTTATTCATGCGCTCCATGGTCAAAACGATACTTTCCTCTACCGGTGTACAGCCTCCGCAAAGTCCGGTTGCCCCGCCGCGCACCACGACAGGCGTCCGTGACTCGTTGGCCAGCTTCATAATGGCAGCCACCTCTTGTGTATTTTTCGGCTTCGCCACAATAGAATCCCGATTCGCCTTTGGACGATAGGCTTCTTCTACTTCATCATAAAGATAGGAGGCCGTCTGCTCTTTGTTTGTTAAAACGTAATCCGTTCCGACAATATTTTTCAACGCGTCTAAGATCGCTTCTCTCATTTTAAGCTTCCTCCCTTCTCCATGCACGAATCAACTGCGGTACAATTTCGTACAAGTCTCCCACATATCCGTAGTCTGCGATTTGAAAAATCGGTGCGGAAGGGTCGTTGTTTACGGCAATGATTGTCTGTGAATCCTTCATTCCCGCCAAATGCTGCGGTGCACCTGAAATTCCACAGGCGATATACACCTTTGGTTTCACACGGTTTCCGCTGTAGCCTACCTGTGCTGCACTTTCTGCCAGCCCTGCATCAACTAAAGCTCTCGATACACCGACCTTTCCGCCCAAAGTGTGTGCCAATTCTTCAAGCAGAGCCAGATCTTCTTTTTTGCGGATTCCGCGCCCTCCGGCCACAATTACTTCTGCTTCTGTAATGTCAAAGTCATTCATCGGAATTAGCTGATCAACCGTACTTCTTGTGTTTGCTTTGCAATAGGGTCTTAACGTCACAATCTTTTCCGGTATCGTTGTGTCTCGTTTTGCCTCTGCAAATTCTTTATAGCGCACCGTCGCCATCTGCGGGTTTTTCACCGTCTTGATATGTGCAAATAAGTGGTCGCTGAATGCCGGACGAATCTGAATTAAACGCCCTTCTTCATTGATCTGTAAATCAGTGCAATCTGCAGTCAAGCCTGTGTTCAGTGCCGCCGCAATCCGCGGTGCCAGTGAGCGTCCGAAATTTGTCGCTCCAATCAAAACAATCTCCGGTTCCATCTCTTTTATAAATGCAACCGCATTTTCTTTGTAAGTATATTCCTCCAAGGTTTCTAATTCTGAATCCTTTATGAAATAAACCGTTTCTGCCCCCCGGTAGTTCAATTCTCTTGCGGAAACCTCTTCTCCCCCTATTAAAAGACAGTTCAGCGGCATCTTCTTTTTTTCCGCCAGTTCTCTTCCTTTATTCAGCAGTTCATAACTGACTTTGTGTATCTCTCCGTTGTTTTGTTCTGCAAGAATGAGGACTCCTCTTTGCTTCTTTTCACTCATCGTTTTTACACAACCCCTTTCTCCGCTAACGCTTCTGTCACTGCTTTCAAAAATCCTGCAAATTCTTCACGGTATACGCGGTTGCTTTTTTCAATTGCCTTTGGTATTTCAATTTTTGAAACCTTTGTCGGCGAGCCTTTAAATCCGGTTTCCTCCTCGCTCAGAAAGCCTTCTAAATCCTGCATTGAACATTGTTCTACCGTAATCTCTAACGATTCTAATTTTCGCTTTACGGTCGGAAGCTTTGGACGGCTGATATTTTTTGTTACGCCAATCAACGCCGGCAGCTCCATACTCCGTATCTGACAGCTGCCGCCAATGTTTTCGACAGCTACCTGAATGGATTCCTTATTTAAGGCTTGGATTTCTTCTACATAATAAGCATGCGGAATATCCAAAAATTCTGCAACCTCTGCGCCGACCTGTGCCGTATCACCATCCACAGATTTTTCACCACACAAAATCAAATCAAAGGGCCCGGTCTTCTTGATTGCGGCTGCCAGAGTTCTCGCGGTTGCACAAGTATCTGCACCTCCAAACTTTCGGTCACTCAAAAGAACAACGCGGTCAGCCCCTCTTGAATAGGTGTCACGCAGCGTTTTTTCTGCGCGCTGCGGCCCCATCGTCATCACCGTCACTGTAAGTTCTGACAGATTCCGTTTTTTTAAATCCAGAGCTGCCTGCAACGCATTTTCATCAAAAGGATTGATTTCTGCCTCTGCTGATGAACGGTCCACAACCCCTTTCTCCCTGTCAAACTTAACTCTTTCCATATCCGGAACTTCTTTTACTAAAACAAGTATGTTCATGATTCTCCCTCGTTCCTCTTGCATACTTTCATTTTCAACTCATCCTCTGGTCTTACCACTTAAATCATACACTCTTTATGGAAAAGGTGCAATTACTTTTTTAATTTTCTGATATTTTTTTAAATTGCAGTTTTTCTTCAATTCCTTTAGAATACTCTTATACGATTCTTATTCTGTATGAATACAAAGGAGAAATTTCCATGTTTATGGCTATAGAGAATAAAAAGATATCTCAGATTGTCATCGAGCAAATTCAAGAAATGATTATGCGAGGTGAATTAAAGGATGGGGACCAGCTTCCGCCGGAACGTGTTATGACAGAGCAGTTTCAAATCGGCCGCCCGGCCTTGAGAGAAGCCTTAAAAGCGTTAGAGGTTCTCGGACTTGTCGAACGCCGCCACGGTCTTGGAAACTACATTGTAAACAATGTGGAATCAAACTTTTTCAAACCACTCTCACTTTCTTTCAAACTCAGCAACGGCAATGTTCATGAGATCCTCCAGCTTCGTTACTTGATTGAAACTTTTACAGTCAGGGAAGCCGCAAAGCTGGCAACACCGGAGGATATTTCCTCCTTAAACCAAACACAAAGAGAGATGATTGAGGCAAAGACACCGGCGGAAAAATCACAGTGTGATCGAAATTTTCATTTTGAGATTGCGCGTATCTGCAATAACGGCTTGATTTTACTGACCTTCGAAAATGCTTCGTACCTGCTAGACAACTTCATCGACCAAACCGTCCACCTTTCTTATTTTTCAGAGGAAGACTCAGTGGAGCGTATCTATGAAGAGCATCAAAATATCATTGATGCCATTGCAAAAAAGGACGAGGAAACCGCTGTTTCCTTTATCGTAGCACACCTAAACAATATCCGTGCAGATCGCCTTCATCAAATTTGACGCAACGATAATTTTTCCCCTATTTCTTTTTAGGGGATTTTTTATTTCGTAAATTTTATTCTTTCGTGCTGATTTTTTAATACCATCCAGTTCGGAAAATACGAAAAAGAAGCCTTAAAAGAGAAAGGATAGGGGGATGCTTCTCCTTTTCTTCGGCTTCCTTTTCAAAGCAATTATCTTCGTGTTTACAGTCCTAATCCAAACTTAAAACGGCAGGAACAGCTTTGTAAGCAATACAATAATTGGAATCGATATGATTGTTTTTTGAAGAAAAATGATAATCAAGTCTGTGATTTTGACCGGCATTTTGGATGCCAGCATAATCGAACCAACTTCACTCATGTAAATAATCTGAACCAAGGATAAAATACCGATGATGAATCTGGTTTCGATAGACGGTATGTTTGCACAAATTACAGCCGGAATAAACATGTCAGCAAAACCAACAACAGTTCCCGGGGCAGCGGCAAACGCATCCTCTACTCCTAATACCTGCAGATAATATCCAAACGGCATAGAAATCCAGTCAAAGATCGGTGTATAGGTAGAAAGTACAAGTGCCAGCGTACCTACGCACATCGTAACCGGTACAAGTGTAAAAATAATTCCTAAGAACATATCAATGCCCTTATACATCAATTCACCAAAGCCAGGTGCACTCTCTGCTTTTGTTACAGCCTGCAGATATGCCCAACGTGTTTTGCTGATTCCCTGCGGCTCAATCTCATTAATCTGCTTTCCGGCCGGCGCATAATATTCATCCGGATATTTCTTTCCCAATGGCCAAATACGCGACATGATTACTACACTGGAAATCCCTGTGAATGTCATAATCAGATAAAATGGAATAAAGTACTGCTCTACGCTCAGCATCGCCGCAATTACTAAGCAAAACGGAAGGGATACAGCAGAAAAACAGGTTGCAATTAGAACAGATTCTCTTGCTGTATAATACCCTTGTTCGTACTGCGTGCTCGTTAAAACAACGCCTACATTACAATTGCCGACCCAGGATGCGCAAAGGTCAATTGCAGCTCTTCCCGGAAGGCGAAACAGCGGCCAAAGCAAGTTTCGAATCAAAGTCCCCGTGTAGTCCATAATTCCGTAATCCATTAAAAGCGGAATCAAAAAGGATGCAGCAAAGAACCAGGCAATTAAGGTCGCCATCAAGCTCATCATGGTTCCGCCGGTATCTCCGGAATAGATCCATTCCGGCCCCACCTTAAAAAATACACAAGCTGCAATTACAGCTCCAATGATACGAATCACGAGATAAATCGGGGAAGTGACAAATAACTTGGAAATCATTTTCCCTTCTGTAATCATTTTAGGTTTAAAAATAGTAGTAATAAGAGACATAATTGCTGAAATGACCACAATTCCCAAGATTGCTTCATATGCCCACGGCTTGATGAAGGCTGCCACCCATTCGGAAATAACGCCAAGCGGAATGTTCATGTTTCCATGGTACCAAATTGGGCAGAGGAACAGGAAAACACCAATTGCAGAAGGGATAATAAATTTCATTTTCTGTTTGGATGTCGGATGCTGCACTAAGCCGCTTAAAGCCTGCTCTTGCTGCGATTCTACATTCATCGTTCTAGTTTGCTCTTCCATGAAATAGTCCTCCTTTACTTTTTAAAAATAGACACCTTTTCCAAACGGTCAAAGGCTTCCTTTAAAGTATCTACACCCACAGTGCAAGCTAATCGGATATACCCTTCTCCGCACATTCCAAATGAAATCCCCGGTATACTCAGAACGTGCGCTTCTCGAAGGATACAGTCACTTGCTTCAATGGAGTTAAGACCGGTTTCCTTTATATTTACAAACAGATAGAAAGTCCCTCTTGGAGGGTAAATGACTGACATATGAGGAATCGCGTTGATTCTCTCTGCCGCATAGAACATGCGCTTTCGATATTCTTCAATCATTTGCGGCTGTATTTTTTCACGGTTTTGCAGTGCATGGATTGCAGCACGCTGCGAAACAGACGGTGCTGTAAACACGACATTTTCGTTGATCATCTGAATCGTCTGGACAATATACTCCGGTGCGATAATGTTCCCAATCCGCCATCCCGTCATCGTAAAGTTCTTTGAAAAGCTGTTAATAATAATCGTCCGCTCTTTCATTCCCGGCAAAGCCGCAATCGGAACAAACGGATGCTGATAACTAAAGGAAGTATAAATATCGTCTGCAATTACAATTAAATCGTGCTTTTGGGCAATCTTTGCAATCTTCTCCATTGTTTCAGGAGTCAGGCAGCTTCCGGTCGGATTGCTTGGCGTGTTGATTACCAACGCCTTCGTTCTCTCGTTAATAAGGCCTTCCAAACGCTCCATATTTATTTGAAAATCTTCGTCCTCGTAAGTTGCAAGCTCTACCGGTATCCCCCTTGCCAGCTCCACCTGCTGCGGATACGGTGTAAAAAACGGTGCTTGGAGAATTACTTCATCCCCGTCATCCAAAATTGCTTCCAGTGCCAAATACATGGCAAGACACCCACTGGCGGCAACAAATACTTCTTCGTCACAAATCTCCATATCGTATTCTTGTTTGTAATACTTTACGATTTCCTCTCGAAGCTCCGGATCTCCCCGAAAATCAGTATATTTTGTGTGCCCAGCTAAAGCATCTGAAAAGGCATGATTAATTATAATTTCGTCCGTAATCAAATCGGGGTCGCCTAAACTTAGATTGATAACATCATCAAATTCCTTTGCCAGTGCATCCACTTTCCCCATCGGGGTTGACTGATCCTTCCAGTAGCGTTTTGCTATAAATTTATGTTTCAAAACCATCCACCTCCTTATTATCCATAGTGATTCCATACAGTGGTAAGACCTCACGTACAGTTAAACATATTTTTTTTCATTTTTCAATAGATTTTGTCAGAATTATTTAATTATTTCAACTTCGGCAATACAGACATTGCACTGGGGAGAATATAAAGAAGCTTTTCAGACTCCTCAAGGTTTTCTTTCATAGAGAGAAGCGCTTCTGAAATCCCGCGAAACACCTGAATCCCGCACTGTGCAAGCTCTGCCTTCGGTTCGTAATCCGAGACCATCAATAAACGATATTTTTGTGCAAGTTCGCAAAGCAGATAACCGGAAAAAGCTTCTGGTAAAAAATCTTTTCTCAGATATTCTTCTCGCTGTAAATTAGTTTCAAAATCAGTAATAATTGAAACAGATTCCTGTGTTCCCATATTATTATCGCACTTTGCAATCACTAAGATTGTTCCCTGCTCCCGTACAGCCTCTGCCGCTGCCGAAAATGCCTTTGACGCCTGATAGAGATCCAAATCCTTCGGAAAGCCACCGCAGCCTGCAATGACAGCATCCGCCTTCTTCTCAATCCAAACCGCTCCCGCTTCATCAAGATATTTTGTTCCTTGCAAAAAGGCTTGCTTCACGTCACCTGCAACTGCCTTGTAATAGTTTCCCTTACTATCTAAGATAACATTAAAGAGAAAGTCCGTTTTTATCATTTCACAAGCATCTAACATATCTTCATGCATCGGATTGTTTTTCAAATTTCCCATCCGGCAAAAAGGGTTCATCCCCTCACCAACCGTTTTTGCAAATACCCGGCTGTGATTTTCCGCAACTGAAGCATAGCTGGAAATTCCGGGAAGAAGTGACTTCCTCCCGCCGCCATAGCCTGCCATATCATGGTATGTAATACATCCTGTCAAAATTAAACGGTCACACTCAACGGCTCTCCGATTTACAAAGACTTCTGTTCCATGCCGTGTCGTCCCCATCTTGAGAAGCTCTTCTTTTTTATGACAGTCATGGTCAATCACCTGAAAGGTATCCTTGAGCTTTTCACCGAGAAGCAAAGCGTGCTCTTCTTCTGTTTGCGGCGCATGCGCGCCGGTTGCACATAAAACAGTAATTTCATGATCAGCGATACCGCCTTCGTGCAATTCCTTTATAATCTCTGGCAGAAACAAATCCATACGCTGATAGTATCTTGAGCTATCTGAAATAACGATGCAGACACGTTCTCCTTTTTTTACAATCTGAGAAAGACGCGGCGTCCCGATTGGATGCAAAAGAGCATCTCTCACGATTTTCTCAACGCTACTATGTGCACTTTCTGTATTTTCCAAAACTTCGTAGTGATCCAGTTCATACAGTGGAAGCTCTATATAACCCTTTCCGTATTTCATCGACAGTATATCCATCCTTTTCACCTCCAAAAATAATTTATTCTAATTTGTATTTGGTGGTAAGACCAGTTTTCCTATTATATCATACTCTTACTTTTCTTTTAAATACCGCAAGTCATCATTTTCAAAATTTTTTAATAATTAAATATATGAGAAAGATTACAGGAAATCGCCGCCGTCTTCTTACACATTGCTTCACTATAAAAATACGCTATAAAAAAAAGAAAAGTCTCAACGCTTCTTTTATTCTGCGTCAGACTTATGCATGCTGTTTATAATGAAGGCCTTATAATGAAAAACCCATGGACAGGCCCCTACTCTTGTCCATGGGTTAAGATAGATTGTTTATCTAGGTTCAATAATTAATTTAATCGCAGTCCGTTCTTCTCCATCAATCAAAATGTCAGTAAACGCCGGAATGCATATAAGATCAATCCCGCTTGGAGCGACGAATCCTCTTGCAATTGCAACCGCTTTGACTGCTTGATTTAATGCGCCTGCTCCAATTGCCTGAATTTCAGCTCCTCCTTTTTCTCTCAAAACCCCTGCCAAAGCCCCTGCTACCGAGTTAGGATTTGACTTCGCTGATACTTTTAATACTTCCATTCTTGTTTCCTCCCTAAAATGCTTCTTTTGAATTCCCTTTTGATTGGATTTCATGTTAATACTTCATAAAATACTTCCAATATAATATTCGCTTCCAATACTTGCCTTCCTTTATTTTTTCATAAAAACTCTTCGACATAAAAACCCTAAAGAAATATTTTTTTCATAATTTTTTGTCGAACGCTTGCATTTTTTCTCGGAATTGTTTATAATATGGACGTGGTTATCCCCCTGATAACCTCATTAATCTCTAATCCCAATACCCCTTTTGAACAAAACAAACTGCTCCCCTGCAGTTTGTTTTGTTTTTTGTCAATTTTAATTCATAGAAATCCTGTTTTTATTTTCACTTTCTGGCTATGCCCCACTGATTAATCCCTCTTCAAAGCCTCTTTTCCTTTCCTCTTTTTATATCTACTGAATTAAGAATGCCGTTTACAAGAATTGTGCTTTCTTAAAAATCCATGGTATACTGAAAAAGGTGGTGAATCTATGTTTACAAAAATAAAAACAAATCAAAATTATGTTTATACGTCAAAATCATGGTCATTGTACATGCAGGATTTTATATTAGGTTTTTTTGATATCGAAACAACCGGCCTGTCTCCGAATCAGGACCATTTTATATTAGGCGGTCTTCTCTGCCAAAAAACAAGCCCCGACGGGGAAGCCCCGCTTCTCGCACAAGCCTTTGCTTCAAACACAAAAGAAGAGCGAGACTGCTTGGAAGAATATATTTCTCTCCTTGCACAGCAGGAAATATGGGTTTCTTATAACGGAGATTCCTTTGATATACCATTTATTTTCAAACGCATGAGAAGGCTTGGAATTTCTGACACCTTGCCATTTCACTATTCCTTTGACCTATACCGCGTTTTGAGACAGTCATCCGTTGCTTCGCTGCTTCCGAACCTGAAACAAAAAACAGTAGAAGCTTTTTTGAATCTCCAAGACAGCCGCACGGATCAAATTTCCGGAAAAGAAAGCGTTTTATTATATGAACAATATTTAAAGCACCCCTCACAGGAACTTGAACAGCTTATCCGCCTTCACAATCAGGATGATGTGTTCCAACTAGCTGCTCTCTTGAAAATTCTAGATAAATTGGACCTGCATCACATCATGTTTCAGAGAGGTTTTTTATGCGCCTCAGAAGATAAAAAAGCAAAAATTGAGCAGATTCATTTTGACAAGGGCACCTTATACATCAGTGGTACCAGTAAAAATATTTTGCAATCCTATCAAAGTTATGAGATGACGCATCACCTACATTTCGATGCCAAAAATCAATCGTTTGAGCTACACATTCCGTACCTTTGTGAAAAAGACTTTCTCTATCTTGATTTAGAAGCCTTTGGCATTGATTTTTCACCAATCGAACGATATAACGGCTATCAAAGCGGCTATTTGGTACTTCGCGACGGCAATTCACCCAATTATATGGAAATCAATCATACTTTAAAAATTTTCTTAAAAGAAATATTAAAACAACTGTAATTGAATCATACTAACTTTAGAAATATTTTTATGGTATACTAAGAAAAAGGTCAAAGAAGAGGTGAATCGTATTGCAAACAAACAAACGTCTGGATCAGGTATTTAAATCTGCCTTTCCTGTACCATTTGATGATCAATCTCATTTTGTGTTTTTTAGCGATGTACATCGCGGTGATGACAGCCTATCGGATGAATTCGGGCGCAATCGGCATATCTATGAACATGCGCTTGATTACTATTACCGCCACGACTACACTTATATTGAAGTGGGTGACGGCGATGAATTGTGGGAACACCCTAAGTATGAGCACATTTTGGCAGCACACCGAAACACCTTCGAGCTATTGAAAAAATTTTTTGATGCCGGCCGACTACTAATGCTTTTCGGCAACCATAATATTCAGCTCCGTGACCCAAATTACGTAAAAAAAAATCTATACTATACTTATGACGAACAATCGGATGAGATGGTTCCCTTATTCCCCGGTATTTCAGTTCATGAAGCATTAATTTTAAAACACCGGATTACCAATCAGGAGATTTTTGTGGTTCATGGCAATCAGGGAGATATGCTGAACGATCAATTTTGGTGGGTCTCACGTTTTATGATTCAATATATCTGGCGTTTCCTACACTTAGTTGGTGTTAATTATGCGGCCAGCCCTGCAAAAAACAAGTACAAGCGTCACAAAGTAGAAATTAATTATAATAAATGGAATGAACGGCATGGCATCATGCTGATTTGCGGTCACACCCACCGCCCGAAATTCCCTAAGCCGAGCGAACCGGCTTACTTCAATACCGGTTGCTGTATGCACCCTCGAGGTATCACATGCCTAGAAGTATCAAACGGTGAAATCAGCTACGTTTCTTGGCGCGTGCACAGCAGACCAGACGGCACACTCTATATCCGCAGAACGGTTATTCAGGGTCCAAAGCCACTCTCTTGTTTTTATAAAAAAGAACCAAATAAGGAAGGACTTACAGGTGAATAAAATGTCAACAAACACACAATCAATTCAGGAGATTACATTCGGTATAAAAAAAGACAGCTTTCATATGGCCGCTTTAACGACAGAATTAAGAAATAAAGCACTTGAAGCCATTTCTAATGCGCTTTGGGAAAATCGCCTTAAAATTCAAGTTGCCAATGCTCTTGACTTAAAAGCAGCCGAAGACAATCAAATACCTACGCCTGTACTGAAGCGTCTAAAATTTGATGAGCAAAAGCTCCAAGATGTTTTAAATGGCATCGCCAGCCTCATCGCACTGCCCGATCCTCTCTTTCAAACGTTATTCAAAAGAGAGCTGGACAAAGATTTCATATTAGAAAAGGTAACCTGTCCAATCGGTGTAATCGGTGTCATATTTGAATCCCGCCCAGATGCGCTGGTTCAAATCGCTTCTCTGTGCTTAAAAAGTGGTAATTGTGCGATTTTAAAAGGCGGAAGCGAGACCGCTCACACAAACCGCATCCTTTTTGAACTCATTCATGAAGCCGGAACCGCCGCAGGAATACCAAAAGGATTCCTAACACTAATTGAAAACCGTGCAGAGATTGCAGACCTGTTAAAATGCAACGAGTCCATTGATCTCTTAATCCCAAGAGGTTCTAATTCTTTTGTGCAATATATTATGGAAAACACAAAAATTCCAGTTATGGGACATTCCGACGGAATCTGTCACATTTTCGTAGATCAAACTGCTAATTTTGAAAAAGCGCTGCCGATTATTTTAGATGCAAAAACACAATATGTCGTTGCCTGCAACACGGTAGAAACCGTACTAATTCATGAAGCCATCGCTGAAAAGTTCTTGCCGCAGCTGCAAGCATACTTAGAAAAGCACAAGGTTTCTATTCTTGGCTGTGAAAAAACGAATGCAATTCTTTCTTTAGAGAATAAAGAGATTCCGAGTTTCAGAAACGAATACTCAGACTATATTGTAGCAATTAAAATTGTTAGCAATTTGGAAGAAGCCATTTTACACATTAATCAGCACGGCTCGCACCATACAGACTGTATTCTCACAGAAGATAAAGCAAGCGCAGACCGTTTCATGCTGCTGGTCGATTCCGCTGGAGTCTATCAAAATTGCTCTACGCGTTTTGCTGACGGCTTCCGCTACGGCTTCGGCGCAGAAGTGGGTATCAGCACCGGAAAGCTTCATGCGAGAGGTCCGGTCGGTTTAGAGGGCCTTGTTACATATAAATATAAGCTGTTTGGGAACGGTGAGATTGTCGACGATTATGCACAGGGAAAGAAGACCTTTCAATTCAAAGAAATGAACTAAAAAGAAATAGAAAGGAAAAGAAGCATGCATCATTTAACATCTAAATTGGTTCTCTACAGAAATATTGGCAAGGATAGCATCTTGTTTCAGCTATCCGATCTTTTCCGCGAGTATGCAGCAGGAAATTACGAAGAAGAAAAACTGACTACAAATATTTTAGCGCAAATAAACCGTCTTTTAGAGCTGGCAACCCGTTATGGCTTTAATAAAAACTTATGGCATAATTACTTGGCATTTTTACTGGCCATGACGGAAAATCCTTTTTCGCTCGTTTCAGAAAAAGTCGGAGCAATTGAAGGCAGCGTCAACGAGTTTTCAAAAAATGATTTTTCTATTTTTAAACAACTCTTTGATTATGATTTTACTGAAATTGAGCAAGCCTTGAATTTGCGTTGCTTCACTACACTGCAAAACTATACAGCCGTCGCAAAAAAAGAACAGATCTTTAATAAAAGTGTCAGCGAAAAGGTGCAAAAGCTCAGCCTTATGATTGAAGAGGCAAAGAGTGAAAAAGAGATATATTCCATTGTTACCGGCTTCTATCAAGCTTATGGCGTCGGTAAATTTGGATTAAACAAAGCCTTTCGAATTTCCGGCGAAGAAAATACAGATTTTCTCGTTCCTATTACAGCAATTGGCGATGTAGTTTTATCCGATTTAGTCGGATACGAAGACCAGAAAGCACAGCTTCTCCAAAACACTGAAGCGTTTGTGACTGGAAAAAAGGCAAATAACGTGCTTTTATACGGGGATGCCGGAACCGGAAAATCCACAAGTATTAAGGCAATTTTAAATCAATATTATGACCAGGGCCTTCGAATGATTGAAATATATAAGCACGAGTTTAAAGGTCTGTCCAAAATTATCAATGAAATAAAAAATCGTAATTATCGTTTTATCATTTATATGGATGACCTCTCTTTTGAAGAATTTGAGATTGAATATAAGTATTTGAAAGCCGTGATTGAAGGTGGTTTAGAAGTAAAGCCGGAAAACGTATTGATTTATGCGACCTCCAATCGACGCCATCTAATCCGTGAGACGTGGAGCGACCGGTCCGATTTATCCCAGGATGAATTACACCGCTCCGATACGATGCAGGAAAAACTGTCTTTAGTCGGAAGATTCGGCGTAACCATTGGCTATTATAAGCCTTTACAGGAGGAATTTTTCAATATTGTAAAAGTGTTGGCTGCAAAAAATCCAGAAATCACACTGACAGAAGACGAACTAATCGACTTGGCGCGAAAATGGGAAATGCGTCATGGCGGAATTTCAGGACGTACCGCTCAGCAGTTCATCAATTATTTGATTGGAATTTCCTCTTAAACAAGTACATCAAAAAAATCCAGATTTTCATTCTGGATTTTTTCATTTTAATATTCATTTTTGTGTTATATTGATTCTTATTCATTCCCACATTCATCGTGATGTGCATGCTCATGACAAATAGAACCGGTTGATTTTAATTCACCTGCTAAATAGGATTCTGCTGCTTTTTTCGCATCGCCGCTTGCCCCTATAATTACTTCTACATTTCTTTCATTAAATATATCAACAGCTCCGCCGCCCATTCCGCCGGATATAATGACATCAACACCTCGATCTGCTAAAAAATTTGGTAAAAATCCAGGTTTATGTCCAGGGTTTGGCACCATTTCCTCTGCAATGATCTCATTATTCTTTTCATCGAAAATTATAAATCCTTCACAATGTCCAAAATGACCTGTAACCATACCTTTTTCACTTGCTACTGCGATTCTCATGTTTCATTCCTCCATTTTCTACATCTTCATTTTTTTGTTTTACCAGAGTCTGTCTTTCTGACATCCCTGTTTCGTTTCTTTTTATTTTTCCTATATTTTATGCATTCTCTCTTCAATTATTATTGAAAAGTAAATGAACTGCATTCCGGTAAATCTCTTTAACTGCATCTCCCGATATACAATTTATATCTGCAATGGTTTTTCCCTTATTGATCGCCTCCACTGCCTTGGAATCAAAAGGTACCTTACCAATAAACGGAATCTGCTGCTCCTTGCAGAATTTTTCAATCTTTTCCGAGTTTGCTTGATTCGTATCATACTTATTGATACAAACAGTTGTTTTAATCTGAAAGATTTTTGCAGTTTCCAATATACGTTTCATGTCACTGATTCCTGAAATTGATGGTTCGGCCACAATCAACACCATATCCACACCGCTTAAAGATGCGATTACAGGGCACCCAATACCCGGAGATCCATCTATAATTGCAAATTCTGCATTTTTAGCGGATGATTTCATTTGATTTTTTACTTCAGTGACTAATTTTCCAGAAGTTCCACTTCCCATTTTTAATTGTGCCGTCGAGAAGACATGCGTTTCATCCTTATACAGGTTCAATTCCCCGGCGATGTGAGGTTTCAAGGAAATCGCCTCAACCGGACAAATTGCTTCACAAACACCGCACCCTTCACAGGCAAAAGGATCCACCTGATACTCTTGCTCTACTTTGATGGCACCAAAACGGCAATTTTGTCTGCACTGGCCGCACTGAATGCAAAGTTCTGCATCAATTTCCGCTTTTGGCATTCCATAATAATCTGTTTCACGGGAAGGCATATCCTGATTCATAATCAAATGAAGGTTCGGCGCATCCACATCACAGTCTGCATAAGCCTCCACCTCAGTTAAGCGAATAAATGCACTTGCAATCGTCGTTTTCCCGGTTCCACCTTTTCCGCTTAAAATCAACAGTTGTTTCATTGTGCCACCTCCTTCATTATATTTTGAAGCAGCGATGAAAACAAGCTATGGTATTTTTCACTCTCTCTGGATACTATCTTTGCATCTGAGTTTAAAGCACCGAGTTCTTTATCAAATGGGATACGTCCTAAAATTGGGATCTGATGTTCAAGACAATACGCTTCAGCCGGATTTTCTGCATCCATACATTTATTTAGTACTACGCCATGTGGCTTTTTAAATAATTTTACCAGTTCATAAACCATACTTAAATTATGAACACCAAATACCGTCGGTTCTGCTACAAGTACACAAAAATCTGCATCCTTTATGCTTTCCATTACGATGCAGGCACTTCCCGGCGGGCAATCAATGAAAGTCATAACATCTTTTGGAATCAATGGATTTTCAAGCATCTCTTTTATAATCGGAACACCGGATACTTCTCCTGTTTTCATCGTTCCCGTATGAACATGTACCTGCTCTGACACGCCTGCTTCTAGCGTTCCAATTACTTTCTTTTTTTCTGAAACCGCATCTTCTGAACAAAGCAATACGCATCCTCCGCAAGAATGACAGACTTCTTCAAAGATAAATACACGATCCTTAATGTACGCTAATGCATTAAACTTACAAAAATCAACGCATTTGCGACAGCCATTGCATTTTGTATTGTCAAAGACAGGAATACAAACCGATACCTCTTTTTCTTTCACCTCTTTCGGCTTAAAAAAGAAGTGACCATTCGGCTCTTCTACATCACAATCCATATAAAAACACGTACCCGCTACGGAAGCCAGATTAACCGATACCAATGTTTTTCCGGTGCCTCCTTTTCCGCTCAGTACAGCTATCTTCATATTACTTTCCTCCATGATTGTGAAAGCCTGGGTGAATTTCCGCTAACGGCGAAAGAGCCTTCGCTTGAAAAGCCGTAAGATTATCTTCAATGGAATCGTTCATTGTCCGATACAATTTCACCTGAGCGGCTTGTAAAACGTCTGCGGCATTTTTTCCGCATCTTGGAGTCAAAACGGATTCTACATTTTGATCCACTAATGTTTGCGCTGCCAGAATTCCTGCGCCGCCCTGACTCGCTGCTGCACTATTATTCAAGAAGCTGCTTTCTCTTGTCTCTGTATTATAAATGAGAAAATATGGAGTACGCCCAAAGGATGGACATACTGTTGTTTTTACATCATTCTCATTTACCGGTATTGCTATCTTCATTACATTCCTCCATAATTCTTTCACATCTGCGCCTATGGCAGCTGCCTCTTCCGCATGATGTCTGATCGCTGTTGCAGAGCTGATATTCACCGCCTTCGATTCGAAGTACTTTACCATTTACCAAGGATTCCGCAAGCTTTTTCCTTGCCTCATTATATATCCCCTGAACAGTTGTGCGTGCAATGTTCATTTGCTTTGCACATTCCTCTTGGTTCATCCCTTCTAAATCAATCAATCGGATCGTTTCGTATTCATCTACTGTCATATGAACAAAATTTTCTGCATTTGGCGGTAAATCAAGCGGTCCAAATCGGTTGCTCTCCGGTAAACAACAAACCTTCCTCCATTTTCTTGGTCTTGGCATATTCTAAGTCCTCTCTGCTCTCTTTACTATTTCCCATTAATCATTTTTCAATCGCTCCTCAATAGATTTTAAACGATTTTGAAGCAAAACTTTTTCTTCTTGAAGTCCCTGTCTTCCTACTTTTTTTAGATCTTGATTTGAACTAAATCCTCTTCCAGAGCCAAAAGCACATCCGAAACCTCTTCCGATTCCGCTTCCATATTTTCTTCGAATGCCCATTCCAATTCTGCAGCCACTTCCGGGCATAACGTTGCAATCAACTCTAGTTCCAAAAGGTCCGGTTCCATCTCTTCTTGGCATACCATCTACCTCCTTATTAGTTATTGACATATGTCATTTATGTTTTTATTATACACCGTTTATGACATATGTCAATAATAAAATAAAAAAATTTCTAAATAAAAATTTACAATCATCCTGCGCAAAGAAATAGAACGAATGGAGTAATGCTTAACATTCGTAAGTTAACAATCGGTCAATAACTACCTGTATGCACAAATAGCGCACCAGGAATTTCAATCCACGCCCTCCTTGCGGAGAGCGACAAAACCATTATGAAAAAGTATATAGTTGGAATAGAGATTTCAATCCACGCTCTCCCTACGGAGAGCGACTTGTGCCGTATTCATCGTCACGCTGAGGATTTTCGATTTCAATCCACGCTCTCCCTACGGAGAGCGACTTATTACCCACTAAATCAATTGCAACTTTATTCTATTTCAATCCACGCTCTCCCTACGGAGAGCGACTTGACTTTATTAATGCCCATCCGAATGCTGAAATTATTTCAATCCACGCTCTCCCTACGGAGAGCGACTAATATGTAATAATTTTACCATAATTTAATTAAATTTCAATCCACGCTCTCCCTACGGAGAGCGACTACGGGAAAAAATGCGGGTATCTGCAAAAATGGATTTCAATCCACGCTCTCCCTACGGAGAGCGACGACTTCTCCATCTATCTATAAAATATATAGAGGTTATTTCAATCCACGCTCTCCCTACGGAGAGCGACAGGATAATTTATTAGATTCAAATCAAGAATATAGATTTCAATCCACGCTCTCCCTACGGATGTCTCATATAAACATCTTA
>CAUQTI010000012.1:0-99471 GCA_963521065.1 uncultured Anaerovorax sp.
TCTTGGAAACCGTGGAGCGGTATAACGGTGTAATCAATCTGTACGCCGATGAAAAGGGCTTCCACGCAGAGTTATCCCTGCCGACAGGGGCAGAAAAAGGAATACCTTCACCGGTATAACCGAGGTCTATTACTTGCTTTTTTGCTTTTAAAACATTCTTTACAAACTTCAATTTTTGCAGTACTATGAACTTACAACCTTGAACTTTGACAAATGAACATCGTATCCCACAATGCAACGTGAGCATTGGGCGAGCGACGAGCCGAAGGGCGCTGACGGAAGTTCATTTCCGGCGATAAACCTTGCGGCGGTTACTGCTGTGTGGTACAGCAGAATTGCAACGACCCCCATGCGTAATCATGATACTTCTGCCATGGCGGCAGGCCTGAAAGATGGCAACATGCATCACCCTGGTTTGAGAAAGAATCGGGGGCGGCTGTTATGGGATTTGCGTAACCGGCAAATCGGCATTGTGGACTGGAAAACCTTTTTATTACGCTTTTATTATTTTATGAATGTCAAATTTTTAAAAAGAAACAGCCGGTTCCAAGGGGATATTATGTTCATTTGCAGAATAGAATTGTGACCAAATAGCTCTGTGTGATTTCTCGCACAGAGCTATTTTTGCGTCTATTTGAGGGCAAGGGTGCAAAATGCCTATATTAGGTAATTTTGCACTCTTGCCCTCTTTTCTTTTTGCGGAGAGCGTCAGTGGGCGGGGACGGATTCACACCCAAAGGGTGTGGCAAGCGTCCTATCTGTCGGACATCCGTCCTCGCCCCTGTGGTGCGCAGATAGTTTTCCTGCTCCGCAGAGGTAAAAACGCAAATGCTTTTGCACCCTTGGGACTCCATTCAGGGAGGAGTGTTATCATGAACAGAACCCACAAAATTTCATTTCGGGTATCGGACTATGAACATAAGCTCGTTCAGTCCAAGGTCAAAAAGTCGGGTATCCGAATGTCCGATTTCTGCCGTCATGCTGTGTTGGGAAAAGAAGTCCGAGCCGTCAAGGGACTGGATAGATGTAGTTATGAGCTGAATAAAATCGGCAACAACCTCAATCAACTTACTGTACTTTGCCACCAGAGGGCAGTACAGAATCCGAACCTTGAAGCAATGCAGATACAGCTTTCCGCGGTGCTCGAACGCATTTATACCGTTTTGGGAGGTGATGACGATGGCGATTGTCAAGCCGATTAAGGTACGTGTCGGCAACCTTGCAGGACTGCGGGCGGTGCTGGACTATATCAAAGACGACCACAAGACCCAATACGGGGCATTGGTCTACTGCAAGGACTTGCTAAAGGGCAAGGAATACCAGCAGATGGTTATTACTAAGCGAGCCTTCCACAAGGACACAGGGCGGCAGTATGCCCATTTTGTGCAGAGCTTTGACCCAAGAGATAACGTAACCCCCGACCTGGCATACAAAATCGGTCAGGAGTTTATCAAGCGGTATGAGCATTTTAAAGGCTTTCAAGTTGTGATGGCGGTGCATACCAATGAACAGCATATGCACATACATTACATCATCAATTCCGTCAGCCATGAGAACGGCTCGAAATGGCAGTCCAGCCCAGAGGATTTAAAACGAATGCGCTCCCTTTCTGATGAACTCTGTCTGGAACATGGCTTGTCCGTTATTGAGCATGGCAGAAAGGGACACCGTTCCTATGGGGAGTATTCCCAAACAGCAAGCTGGAAACGGCAGCTGGCACAGGACATTGCAAATAACCTTGCCCTTAGTCATAGCCGTGCGGATTTCATACACGGTATGGCAAATATCGGGATAGATGCTGATGTTGGTCAGAAAAGCATTCTCTTTACCATTCCTTCTGGTGTATATGGCTTGCAATCCGAACGAAAATGTTCCAACTGGAAATTGATGTCTTATGGTGATTTTACTACTGAAAATATGCGCAACACATGGAACTGCAATGCCGGGCTGGCAAGAATCGGGGGCAGTGATATGCAGCTGTTACAGGAGGTTTTATTGGAACTGGGGCAGCTACACTGTCCGAATACCCCAAACCGTTATCAGGATATGTATTTGCGGGACATTCCCTTTGACAGCATGACGAAGCAGGAAATCGAAATTGCCCTCTCCCGCAAGGCACTGGATTCCATGCTGGAAAAAGCACGGCAGGCGCACGAGAAAGCACAGGCAGAAAGCCAACAAGCTGGACTGCTTCTGGCTACCATAGCGGCTACCCTTACCGAGGTACTGCGCTGGCAGGAGGAACAACAGAAAAATGCACCCTATCACGATTATTACACCGAATATGAGGAGGAGAATGAATATGAACTGTAACTACATCAAGCTGTTTTTTCAAAGACTGCGCCGTTTGTTTGAGAGTAAAAAAGGTACATGGGAACGAGAAGAGCCGGGCAAACGTCCGGCTCTTTGCTATATCATCGACGGTGTCAAATACCTCGTAAACGCTTATTTCAAAGAAGAGTCCGCATTATCTGCGGAGGATAAAATTACCCGCCTGATTGAGCATGACATAGAGGATAACCAGAACAAAGAATAAAATGTCTGGACGCGCAAAGCGATTCTGAGTAGAATAGATTCATACAATTTATTCGGAATCGTTTTGGCTGTACGGAGGAAAGGAGCAAAAGAATTGTTACAGCAAAATGAAAAAATCACGGCACTTTACTGCCGTTTAAGTCAAGAGGACGAACTTGCGGGCGAATCGGGCAGTATCCAACACCAGAAGCAGATACTGGCTGAATATGCCGAGAAAAACGGCTTTCCCAACCCCAAAATATGGGCAGATGATGGATTTAGTGGTGTTACCTTTGACCGCCCTGCCTATAACGAAATGATGGCAGAGGTGGAAGCCGGGAATGTATCCACCATCATTGTCAAAGACCATTCACGGCTTGGCAGAAACCGTCTTGTAATGGGCTACTTAATGGAAGAAAAATTTCCTGATTACGGCATCCGCTACATTGCCATCAATGACGGGGTTGACACCGACAAGGGAGTAGACGAAAGCCTTGCCATCCGTGACTTATTCAACGAGTGGCACGCCCGGGATACCAGCAAAAAAATCAAGGCAGTGAAAATGGCAGCCGCAAAGCGCGGGGAGCGTATTGGCTCCAAACCGCCTTATGGCTACAAAAAAGACCCGAATGACCCGAAGCGGATTATTCCCAATGAGGACATCGCACCCATCGTTCGCCGTATCTTCTCCCTGTGTGCCAGCGGGTTAGGCCCCAGCAAGATTGCCCGTATTCTGACGGAGGAACAGGTGTTTACGCCCACGGTTTATGATTACCGTACCTATGGCACAAACCATGTGTTTCTCAAATCAGATAAACCTTATGCGTGGAGTTCTACCACCGTATCCAGCATTTTAGAGCATGAAGAGTACATTGGCACAACGGTAAATTGCAGGGAGTACACCCCCTCTTTCAAGAGCAAAAGGTCCAAGGAGAATCCCCCTGAAAAATGGCTTCGGTTTGAAAACACCCATGAACCACTGATTGACCGGGAAACATGGGACATTGTCCAGAGGGTACGGCAAGGCAGGCGCAGACCCAATAAGATGGGCGAACAGGATATGCTTTCGGGTTTGGTGGAATGCGAGACTTGCGGAACAAAGCACTACCTATGCCGCTGCGGGAGCTGGAATGAGGAACAGTATACTTACACCTGCGGAAAGTACCACGCGCACAAGGACGAGTGTACCCCGCATACCATCAAGGTCATGGCACTGCACCAGATTGTGCTGGCGGAAATCCAGCGAGTGACAGTCGAAGCCAAGGAGCATACCGAGCAGTTTCTGAGACGGGCGATGGATAAGCACCAAAGCCAGATAAAGCAGGAACTTTCCACTAAAACAAAGGAGCTGGAAAAGGTGCAGAAACGTCTTGCGGACTTGGATAAGCTCTTGCAAAAGGCTTTTGAACAGCTGGCACTGGAAAACCTGTCTGAAACACAGTTTAGGGCCTTAACCGGAAACTATGAGACGGAACGGCAAGAGTTTATCCAGCGTTTCGGCAAGCTGGAACAGGAAATCCATTCTGGAAAGGACACCATACTGAATGCCGACCGCTTTATGGCAGTTGTGGACAGGTACACCGATATTCAGAAGCTGACACCTGAAATCGTGAGGGAGTTTATCGAGAAGATTGTGGTGCATGAGCGTTCCGAGCCGTACAAGAAGAAAAACTACACCCAGCAGGTTGATGTCTATTTTAACTTTGTGGGCAGGGTTTAGGAGAAGAGAAAAGCCGTAGGACTTAAAATCCTACGGCAACTCTTAAAAACTGAAAACATCCTTATTGATGTGGGGCTTAAGACCAGTGCTTCTGCTTTATTTTCGAAATCAATCCAGTGATATATCAGTCTGCGCTTCCTGTTTCGGTACTTCTCCGGTTGGGTTGAGCAAAGTCAAGTATTTCTGCAGTTCCTTCAAATATTCCCCATACGTTGCCCAATCGCCGTTCTTCTGTGCCGCAACGGCCTTATTAAAGGCTTCGTTTGCATAAACAGCCAGCTCCGATTGTGACAAGACGCTTTCATCTACACCGCTGCTCTTTTCATTTCCTTCCGCTCCCGGTGTCAATGAGCCCAACGGCGCTCCGGCTCCTTCGCCAAACATTTTATCCAATGCCTGCGCTAAAGTTGGCTCGTAAGCAATGCGGTCTCCATAGTAGAGAATAACACGTTTCACTTCTGGCAAGCTGTTATTTGAAGCTTCAAGATAAACCGGCTCAACGTACATGATAGAGTTTTCAATTGGAATTACAAACATGTTGCCGCGGCTGTAGTTCGAACCGGCGGTGCTCCAAAGCGAAAATTCTTTTGAAATAGTAGTATCCTGGTCAATCTGTGCTTCAATCTGACGCGGTCCATAAATTACGCGGTCCTTCGGCAGGCGATACAGGATTAAATCTCCGTAGTTATCGCCATCGTTTCTCGCGACGAGAAGCCCTGTCATATTCTGTTTCCCATTTGGTGTATAAGGAATGGAATTGATGAATTCCACCTTCTCTTCTCCCGGCAGCTTCATAACGTAGTAAGTCGGCTCCATCGTAATTTCCTCTGTGCCAAACACTTCGTTTGCAATTGCCCATAAGTCTTCACTCTGATAGAACACGTTTACATCGCTCATGTGGTATTTCTTATAGACATTAGCCTGAATATCAAACAAGAAATTCGGATAGCGAATATGGGATTGTAATCCTTCCGGCATTTGATCAAAGGTTTTAAACAGCTTCGGATAGATTTTTGCCAAGGTGTTTGCAATTGGATCTTCATCGTCCACCAGGTAAAAATTCGTATCGCCATTATAAGCATCAATGACCACTTTCACGGAATTTCGAATATAATTTGCTTTGGAATCCTCTGAAAACGGTTCAGAATACGGATAATACTGACTTGCCGTATAAGCGTCCAAAATCCAGTAAAGTCTTCCTTCTGTGGTTACAATATAAGGGTCCTTATCATAGGCAAGGAACGGTGCAATTTTCTGCGCCCGAGTCTTGATATCTCGGTTAATCATAATTTTGGAATTACTGTCAATATTTCCCGAAACCAGGATTTTCAGATTTTGTTCTCTGATTGCAAAGAGAATACGATTAAACAGATTCAGCTTAATTCCTGCATTGCCCTCATAGGTAGAGTACTTATTCTTTGTGCCAGACGGATAGTCAAACTCCTTTTCTGTTGTATTGGTAATGATATAGTTATTTGTTTTTTCACCAAAATAGATTTCCGGTCTTGTAATCCCAATCTCGTCTACCTCAGAAACAGGAGGAATATTATCAATCAGCATGTCCGGCTGACCGCTTGCCGTCACTTTATCCACACGCGACAGGGTGATGCCGTATCCATGCGTGTATTTAATGTGTCGTGTCAGCCACTGCTCTTTAATCTTAGACTCATCAATTTCACGAGCCGATAAAAAGGTCTGCGTATATTCGCCGTTAATCATATACCGGTCTACATCAACATCATTGAAGGTGTAATAAGAACGAATACTTTGCGTCTGGTTATAAAACTGTTCAACAGGGCTAAAATCATTAATTCGAATATTTGAGATTGTGCCCATGTTGTTTAAAATATCGTCCTTGGTCAAGGTGTTGGTCGCCGGGAATTCTTTGATATCAATATCCTGCAGATTGTATGCATTTTGTGTAAATGCAATGTTGTTCTTCAAGTATTTGCTTTCTTTTTTTATTTCATCCGGGGATACCACTAAACTCTGCACCAATCCGGTAGCAACGGTTCCTCCGATGGAAAGTAAAATCATAAGAACGGGCACAATAAGCATCGTCTTATATTTATGTTTTTTAAAGCCGACAGCAAAGAAAACTGCGGCAAGTACGGACATGCCCATAAGAAGGCGGTAAATCCATAAGGTAACATTAATATCCGTAAATCCCGCACCATAGAGCAATCCGGTTTGCGAATACAGCAGGCTGAATTGCTTGATGAATAAATTTGCACCCAGCATTAAGAAGAAAACAACACCCATAATTGCAATCTGATTTGATGCAATGGATAGAAGCTGTCCAAAGTTATTTTTATCGAATTGTTTTTTCGGTCTCCGGCTTCCAAATTTTCCGTTAATCACTTCTCCAAACATATCTCCAAATGGTCCGAAGCTATTGAAATTGCCGGTAAATCTACGTGTTCCATCATCTTCTTGCGTAAATGTCTGCGGTTCTTCTTCAAAGATCTGCGGTTTACGCATACCCAACAGAATAAAATAAAATAGCATCGTAACAATGAAAAAGGCGATAACAAGCCCTAGGGCAATCTGATTTAGCTGCGATAGAAATTCCATCTTAAAGATATAGAAAGAAATATCATTCTTAAAAATTGGGTCTGCTAAACCAAAAGAGGTACTGTTTTGGTATTGCAAAATCTGAAACCATAGAGCGGTCACTGTGGATAAGGTCACCAGCAATCCGAACAAAGCACTCAATCCCAGCGTAATCCGATTCAGTGTTTTCTCTTCTCCCGCACTATAGCCTGAAATTTTAACTTTTTTGTAATATGCTTTCTTTAACGATTGAAGGTATAAATGTGTCACAATTGTTAAAATGACAAAGGTAGGAATCCCTATTTTCAATTGTGTCAGCAGCTGTGTAAAGAATACACTTTTGTAGCCCATTTCGCTAAACCATAAATAGTCAATTCCAAAACGGATCAAAGTTCCAAATCCGGCAATCAAAAGCATCAACACTATGACAACGATTCCAAGTCCTATCCTGTTCTTTCTCAAATAATCACCTCATTCACTGTATTACACTTATAATAACTTCTCCAAAGAATCAATCGCTTCTTCCGGAAGCGCATCCCGACCTCCTTTTAATTCTTTTAATGAATCCAAATACTTTATACGGTTTTCAATGCTGCCTCTCAGCAGTTCTTTATAAGCTCTGCTTGCAAAATTTAATTCAAAACCCTCAATCTCCATTGTACGCATTCCTTCAAATCTCCCAAACGGCTCCAGCTTTCCGCTTCCGTCCACAATCTTTTCGATAATGCTGATTGTCACTTC
Source organism: uncultured Anaerovorax sp. (assembly GCA_963521065.1). Classification (GTDB taxonomy): domain Bacteria; phylum Bacillota; class Clostridia; order Peptostreptococcales; family Anaerovoracaceae; genus IOR16. The sequence goes on from CAUQTI010000012.1 coordinate 7,529, forward strand.
TTTTGGAATTTTTTTATCTAAAAAATGCCCCGTATTCAAAATGTAGCATTCCACTCTTCTTTTTTCAAAGAGCGCTTTAAATTTGAAGTAGTCTTCTTTTAATGCATAGGTACGAAACGGGTTTGCATATGGCTCAAATACCAGCTTATTTCGGTCAATGCCGTGTAAAACTTTTTCAGCAGTACTTCTCTTTGTAGCCAGACACGCGCCCATTACCGACGCCAAGGTCGCATCTTCCAATTTCAGTACAGGAGGAAGCGAATTATCCTTCATCAGCCAAATGATAGTATTAATCGGCTCTTCTAATTTATCTACTCGGTTGGATGCCCAAAGCTTTGATTTAATCGCACGCCCATTACCGTTTCGAACATCCTCTGTCACAGGGACCAGCTTCCCGTCCGCATCGATAGTAGCTCCGCAATTTTGCATTGTAATTAAATATTTGTTATCCTTTGAAGTCAAAGGGTAATCTTGTGTTTTATCAAAATAAGACGGTTCCAGTGCAACCGTTGACCCATTTTCAGTGGAAATAATATAAGCATCGTCATGGAGCACCGTAACATCATATTTTCCCGCGTGCTTTGCATGTGTCAATGTAGATTTTCCAGAGCCGGAAAGACCGAACACACCCATTACATGTTTCTTTCCGTCTTTACGAACCATGCGTTTCAACCCGCCGTGACAGGCGGCATATCCGTTGCGATTGGCGATTCCCCAAGCGAGTGTTAACGTCCCTTTTTTATGTTCTCCAAAATATCGAAGCCCCAAAATTGCAGCACAATTATGCTCTGGGTCAAAATAAGCAAGTCCGTTTGGATAACGTTCATCCTTCCAATCGGGGTCAGAAAGAATAAAAATATCTGGTTCATCTGCAATGGTCTTTGACTTTTTATACATCTCATCATAGAAAGGATTCATATATTGAAAGTTCAACAACCAGTTATACAGTGTGTTTTCATAGGTTTTGGGAACTAACAAATTCGCTTTCACCATAAAATCTTCGTTCAAGCCAATGTATGCTTTTGAATGAAGCATTGTCTTATATCTGGTTTTATATACAGCTTCCCTTAAAACGGCAGCTACCTCCGCTTCTAAAATACCCTTTTCTCCCAATATAACGCGTGCGCCCGCAAATCTGCCGACGGTTTCTCCATCATTAAAAAGAAGAACCCGAGAGTCCTTAGGCAGTCCCAATTTTTCAGGTTCATAAACAGACATATCGGTCACAATCGTCCCTTCGGATTCCTTTGCAATCTGATACGCTTCCTCCAGATTAAAAATCCTCTTTACATTGTTTCCGTAAAAAGCTGTTTCAATCGTGGTTCTTGATTGAGAAAATGCGATATTATTGATACTAATGTCTTCTCGTTTAAAGTTTGAATTTGTCGCCATTTTTATTTTTGTTCCTGTTCCTTTTTCTTTAAGTTTTATCGTGTATATTATAATTTACCCGGCTAGAAATAATTTACAATCATCATTTTCTGTTCAACCGGCTCCAGGTAATAGATCCAATGGTTTGAAATCATGCTGTCTTTTCCCTTTTCCGTCTTCTTGATTTGCTCCTCCGTAAAAACATAGTAGCCCTTTTCACCCTTCCTAATTTCTCCTATGGAAAAACTTTCGAAAACCTCTGTAATTTTACCGGCTTTGGAAAAAGATGCAACGTTATTATAAGCTCTGCTCTTTGGTTTTAACAAAGATAAGATGGATTCATCTTTCTTATTCACATAATCAATCCACTGTGAATTAAAGGAAATCAAGGTGCCTACTACAGCTTGGTCGTAATAAACAGTAACCCCATCCTCCCCCGTATACCAGATATTATTGTCAATTGGCGTAGATTTATTTAAATCCTTAACGCCGTAATCGCGTGTTTCATTAAATAGCAGGGAATCTGCCTTGCTGACTACTTGAATGTTTTTGTTGTTTATAAGCTGGCTCTCAATCAAAGCATTTTTATCACTCATCGGAAGTGGGTTTGGCTCTTCCGGAACCACTTCCTGCTCTTCTTGTTCTTCATCCTTGTTTTCACGATCTTCCTTTTGTTCTTTCTCATTTTTATCTGACTGGAATACGCTAGTTATGTCATCACCAACTTTACTGAAAGCCTGTACAACTTTTGACTGCACAGAATAAATCCCTTGCGCCGCCGCGCTTTTTGGGAAGAAGAACTGAATTCCCAAGGCACCAATTTCAAGCACTAATAGTGCAGCAATCACTCCCAGTGCTATCTTTGGAATATTGACCTTCTTTTTCTCTTCCATTCCAAAAGTATTCATCTGCCAGAATTTTGTTAAATCTTCTTGAGAAAGGGTATTGTCTAAATCAGGAAGCTCTCTCTTTTCAGGTTCTTCTTGCGCTTCCACTTCAATCTCTGCATCCTGAATTTTTTCGTCATTTTCTATGTCGGTTAACTTTTCCTCTTGTATTTTCTCCAGAAAGGGCAACTTCTCGGGCTTGTCCTCTTTTATATGTACTTCTTCTATATTTATTTCTTCCTTGACAGGTACTGCTTTGGCGAAATCCGCTTCCCGTTCGTCCAATGTTACAGAAAGAGGCAATGGTTTTTTTTCTGGCATCGCTCCCTGTCGGGCGGCTTCCGCAATCAGTGCACCGTCCATCGCAATCGTCTGACGCGTCACCGTTTCAGATTTGCCATTAGATTTTACTTCAACCGTCACTAAGACTTCTGTATTCGGTCCGACAATCGTTTCACTCGGACCGGAAGTCGGTATCTGCGCCAACTCCTTTTCCTCTGCTTCACACACCGGTTCCGGTATTTCTGCAAAGAAACTGGCGCGGGCTGCAATCATCTCTCCTAAATGGTTAGCGTGTGCAGCAAGTCTTCCTGCCATCTCCGCCTCAGACTCAGACTCTTTCGTTTCCTCCAATGGCTGCGCCGGGATACAAGCCGAAGATTTAAATGCTTCTTCACAAGTTTTCTTAATCGCTTTTAAGTCAACACGCTTGGTATCATCCTCTGTTTTTTCTGCCTCTTCCGCGAAAACTGCTTCTTTCTCCTTCTGAGGCAGCTCCGGCGGCTCCATCACAGTGGATAAATGGCTTTCCTTCAAAGAAGGCAGCTCCCTATTTTTCTTTCTTATTTTTTCATACTCCCGGTCAAGCAATTGCTGAAATTCTTCATTCTTTTTGCTAAAGGTAAAGAATTTCTCTGCCTCATTTGTTTCTAAATCTTTTTCCGGAATCTCTGCCTCAGCCGTCTCTGTTATCTTCTCCGCAATTTCTTTTTTCACCTCTGCGCCCGGCAAATCAGAAAAATTGGAAACAACGATATCACTTGGGAGCGCTTCTTTTTTCGGTATCTCCCATACGATTTTGGTCTCCTCTATCGGCTCATTAGGTTCTTCTTTCTCTAAAACTTCCTGCTGAGAATTACTTTCTTCCGACTTTAAGAATTCTTCTTTTTTTAAGAGGTTTTCTTCTTGTTGTTTTTTCTCTTTTAAAGCATTTAAGTTCCATTGAAAATCAATCTCTTCAGTTCTGCGCGGCTTGGGGAATTCATAAATATTCCAAGTAAAGTCTTCATGCTTCGGTTCTTCAGAACTAATCGTTCCTTCCGGACTTAGCTCCTCAATCTTCGTTCCGCAAGCTCTGCAAAATAAATCTGTAGAATTGATTTCTGCTCCGCATATCTTACAATACATGCTTTTTGTTCCTCCATTCCAAAATTGCGAATTCTTAATTATTGTTAGAATGATATAGTAGTCCGAAAAAATAGATTCTCGGAGAAATGTTTTAAAAATAAGTATACACCTATAGTATAATACACAAACCTTGCAATAGCAATGTATTCTTCCGTTCATTCTACGATAGCGCGCAAAGAAATTTCACGCAAAAAAGAGCGAAAAACTTTTTTCTTTTCGCTCTTTTTTGACACTTTTGGTTACATTGGTTGTTGATTAATGTCCGCAGTTTGTAGCATTTGTTGAGTTCGTTGAATTACTTGCTTTGCTTGTTGCGTTTGAACGTTTTGATTTGCTAGACTTTCTGCTGCTTGTTTCATTCGTAGCTCTTGTGTCGTTCATGCGCTCACTTTCATTGAATCTGTTTGTTTCATTTCTCATTTTCAATCCCTCCTCTACATAAAATATTTTGCTCAAACTCGCAAATACTATGTCAGGGAAATTGCGGAATATAGAAAAAAAAATTAGTAAAATTAGAAAATTTTTTTAATCGAATTTAGCACTTGCTTTTATTTTTATTATCTCTTTTTTTATAGGAATTTATAGAAGTTTTCTTCTTTTTTGCATAATTATTTAGACAATCTCTCATTCTATTAAAATATATCAGTGATTTTTTAACAAAAACAATTGACAAGCTTTCCCTGTGATGCTAAAATAATTCTTGCGTCGGAAACAAAATGATGTGCATCATTAGCTCAGTTGGTAGAGCACCTGACTCTTAATCAGGGTGTCCACGGTTCGAGCCCGTGATGGTGTACCAAGAGAAAAACCCACAGCTTTAGAAGTTGTGGGTTTTGTCGTTATGGAATTTATTTGTTTACGAAATATTCAAATTCACAAAAAATTCACAGGGTGAAATACATTAAAAATATTCTCCCTATAAACCACATGCTCAAAATTTTTAAATCAAATTTGCAGTAAATGAGAGTTTATCTATTTTTTATTTTTGCACCGATGATTAAAATAACAATAAGAATGCTGGAACCATTCTGCAAAATTGACTTATATGGGGATTTTGCCCCTAAAAAGAAGGAAATAATTAGCAGCACTACCATACAAACCAGTACTATAAATAAGCTATTTTCGATTATTGTTTTTTTCATATCTAAATCACCTTCCATCTATGAAAAAGATTAATGTGAATCTATTTTTTTATTTTTCTGAAGAAGAGTAAGACAACAAACAGTAAAATGCAACATATCATCAAAATAAATCTATATGGCTTAGCCAAAAAGGATGAAATAAATTGTAATACTACAATGCCAATTAGTAATAAAAACATAATGTTTTCAATCGTTGTTTTTTTCATCGCTAAATGATTCTCCCCATTCCCCTAATTATATTTCTCCAACATCCGATAGAAAGTCTTTCTCGACACGCCAAGCAATTCTGCCGCCTTCTTTTTATTTCCCTCCGTAATGGAAAGTGCCTCTTTCAACAGATTAGCATAAGAGGTATCCACCTCCGCTTTTCTTTTATTTAATCGTTCTTCTGGTGCTTCATTTGTATTGTGTTTTATCAGATAGCCTTTCGAATAAATGGAGACTTCAATCATCTGTCTCGTTATCACCTTTTCCTTTGATAATATCGTTATCCGATTCATAACATTCCTTAATTCCCGTACATTACCCGGCCAATCGTATTCCATGAGTGCTTTCTTCGCATCTACACTCAAAGTTTTTAGTTCACCGACGTTCGGATTCATCGACTGCTTGAGAAAAGAATCTGCCAGTAACAACAAATCCTCGCCGCGTTCTCGCAGCGGCGGAATTTCAATACTCAAGATCTGTAAGCGGTAATACAAATCCTTTCGAAACAGTCCTGCGGTTACCATTTCCTCTAAGTCCCTGTTTGTGGCGGCAATTAGACGTACATTCACTGCGGTTTGGCGCGTGCTCCCAATCCTTGTAACCATCCACGTTTCAAGGACGCGAAGCAGCTTTGACTGAAAATGGTAGGGAAGCTCTCCGATTTCATCTAAAAATAAAGTTCCTCCATCCGCCAATTCAAATTTACCAACCTGCCCATTCTTCGACGCGCCCGTAAACGCGCCCGCAACATAACCAAACAGCTCGCTTTCAATCAGCCCATCCGGAAAGCTTGCACAGTTTAATGCAACGAAAGGCCCTTTTCTTCTTGCACTGTAATTATGAGTTGACTGCGCAAACAGTTCCTTCCCCACCCCGCTTTCACCGGTTATAAGAAAGTTAAAGGGTGTATTGGCAAATTCCTTTGCTTCTCTAATTTTTTCTCTGATTGCAAAGCTAGCGCCGATAATGTCATTAAAAGAATATTCGGCTGCAAGTCCCATGATTTTCCTGGTACGCTTCATATCCTGCTGGTGGGAACGCGCAAGCTCCACCATACCTTCTACTTCTCCCTTTTCATTTATGACGGGGTACATATCGTTCGACGCACGCTGTACTGCATTCGGAGCTCGTTCCGACTCCAGCCTGATTTCCCAATCCAAGGCTTCCTTCCCCTCTTTTAAAACATCCAGCATTTTTAAATTGCTTGAATTGTTTTCCATATCGTGGATCTTAATCCCGGAATGCTTCATTATGTCACGAATATCCATCCCAATTACGTCATCCCGATTATCTATGTAAAGATAATTACAGAAATTATGGTTTGCAAACAGTAATCTTGCCTCTTTATCATAGATTGAAATGGCGTGCTGCACGGAGTCCAGGCAATTTAACAAATATTGATTATGGCGTTCCCCTGCATCAAAAATTTGCAATATCTCGCCTAGATCTCTTTGCAAATGATTTATAACAGGTACTAATTCCTTCCGATTTGGTGAAATTATGATATATTCCTTTAGGCTTTCATGGAACAAGAGTTTATCTGTATGCGGGCGAATCTCCTCGGGAGAAATGGAGTATCCAGATAAATCCAATTTTGCTTCAACGGCAGAGAAGTTCAAAATCAGCCCGCGTTTCGTACAAAATAGTAACAGCTCACATTGTAAGTCAGCGCGCATACAAAAAAAATCAAATAGATTCTTTGCCAGTGCATTTTTATTCACTATTTTTTGCCTGCTGCTATGAAGTGCAAGGCCTTTAATCTTGTTCACAATGCGTTTCATTTCTGGCATAACTCCTCCTTAAAGTTCAATGGTACCCCAATTTCGCTGTCATCTTGATGCCATTCTAACATGACCGCTTTAGCGCTTCAAGGTTTTTGACAGACACCGCAACGCAGTCAGAAGGATACCTCTGCAATCCTATAGACATCGAAAGCGGCATAGACTATACTGGTCATTATAATGGATTTGCGTTATATGTTCCAATTCCTATTTTTATTGATCATCATGAAATGAGAGAGGAGAAGCCGTTGGATATTATAAAGTATAAAGTTTTTTTAAACACAGTGGATCGAGGATGCTTTAATAAGGTGTGCGAGGATTTAGGCTATACACAATCCGGTATATCCAAGATGATGAGCAGTATGGAAAATGAAATCGGTTTTCCGCTTATTGTGAGAAATAACAAAGGGATTTCTCTCACCTCCGAGGGCGAAAGAGTGCTCCCCCTTATCCGACAACTGGTAAAGGATAATGAAGCGCTGGAAGAAGAATTTTCATTTATACGCGGCATCGAAAGTGGTATGGTCCGCATCGGCAGCTTCCCCACTACTGCATTTGCATGGATGTCTCAAATCCTCCGCAGCTTTCACGCAGAGCACCCCCATATTCAGGTAGAGGTTGTTGAAGAAAACAGCTTAAAGCTGCTAGAACAATGGCTGAACCAGGGAATCATTGATATTGGATTGTTCAGCTACCAACCGCATCATAATTTTAACTGGATTAGTATAAAAAAAGATCCTTACGTAGCGTTACTTCCTAAATCGCATCCATTAGAAAAGAAGGCAATGATTCCGATTAAGGATTTGTTCAAAGAAAAAATGATACTATTCAAGTCACATGAGGGCCTTGACCAAGATGTGGTCGGCCTGATGGCTCACGTTGATATAAAGGTAACTCCAAGCTATACAACAAACTCTGATTTTACCGTAATACGCATGGTCGAACAAAATCAGTTTGTTACGATTCTGCCTAAGCTGATTGCAGACTATGCGGTTGACTTATTTGAAGTCGTATACCGCCCGATTGATGTAGATGTTTCAAGAGAAATCGGCATGGCGGTAAAGTATATAGACCGGGTCTCTCCTGCAATTAAAAAATTTATAGAACACGCAAAGAATGCCATGCTTTAAGCCCGTTCCGGAGAAGCCGTTACTTTTCAATTGCTTCTCTTTTTATTTCCTGCAGTGGAGCAAAATCTCTGCAACCTTCATGTTTCCATTTTGGCAAGCTCGGCATGTCATTTATCCACTACCCAATTACCGCTTTCTTTAATATGCTGTATTATAATTAACAATCTATAAGTTAAGAGGCATACAGAAAGAGGTAATTTTTATGGACAAAAACAGACTGGATATGATGAATTCAAGAATGAAAGAGGCTAACCCACAGCTTGACGTGGAACGTGCCAGGCTGGTAACTGAGGCTTATGCTCTATATTCGAACAATCCTCCCGTGCTTCGCAGAGCGAAAGCTTTTGCGTATATACTAGACAATATGAAACCCAATATGCAACCCGGTGAACTTATAGTAGGAAGTCAGACTGGAAGAGTAAGAGGTGTTCCGGTTTTTCCTGAATTCGGCGCGAAATGGGTCATTGATGAAATCGACTTGTTTCCGGTTCGTACAACAGACCCCATTATTGTAGATCCCAAAGACAAAGAAGAATTGGTATCAATCCTAGAGAAATGGGGCGACAACACGTTTGATGTGCAGTCGACGGAGCTGATTGACCCTTATGTATTAAAAGCGCAGGAATGCGGTGTATTATCCGTCGGTGCAAGAACGACCGGAATGGGTCACATTTCGCCAGACTATCCAAAAATTCTCCCAACTGGACTGCGGGGCATAATTGACCGCTCAAAAAATATGATTGAAAGCACTCCCGTACAGACTCCGGAAGATATAAAGAAAGTAGATTTTTGGAATGCAAATATCATTTCCTGTGAGGCAGTTATTCGATTTGCGCATAAATTTTCGGATTATGCTGCAGAGCTTGCCGAAAAAGAAGCAGATGCAAAAAGAAAAGCAGAGCTTCTGAAAATTTCTGATGTGTGCTCTAATGTGCCTGAAAATGAACCAAGAGATTTCTGGGAAGCAATTCAGTTTGCATGGTTCCTGCAATTGACTATTTTGATTGAAGATAACGGCCATTCCATTGCACTCGCTCGCCTAGACCAAAACTTGTATCCTTATTATAAAAAATCTGTCCTTGATGGCGACATGGCCGCTGAGGATGCAGAAGAATTACTCGCCGCCCTTTATATAAAATGTACAGAAGTGCTCAAGCTTAGAGACAGCTTTGATTCTCTTGCGTTTGCCGCTTACCCAATGTGGCAGCAAATGGCAATCGGCGGATTAAAACGAGACGGAAGCGATGCAACCAACGAGCTTACTTATTCAGTATTTCGTGCTTGGGACCTTGTAAAAACAGTGCAGCCGACAATGGCAATGCGGGTAAATAAAAATACTCCGGATGAGCTGATGAATCTTGCTTTGGAATTTGTCCAAAAAGGTTACGCGATCCCGGCCTTTTACAACGATGATTTAGTCACTAAGCTGATTCAGAATAAAGGTGCAACGGTGGAGGACTCCAGAGATTGGACGGTTCACGGATGTGTAGAGCCATATGTACAGGGAAAATCAGACGGAAGACCAAATGTTGGATACGTCAATGCAGCAAAATGCATTGAATTAGTAATGAACAATGGCTGGGATCCGGTCGCAAACTGTGAAATGGGACTTAAAACCGGCGATCCAAACACATTTACAAGTATTGAAGACTTTGAAAAAGCACTTCATAAGCAAATCCAATATTTTGTCAAGCTTATGTGCGAGGCCTACACGAAAGTGTGTGCAATGCACGCAATCTATGTTCCGAAGGGCTATGCCTCTGCTCTCGTTACCGATTGTATTGCAAGAGGAAAATCGGTGGAAGAAGGCGGCGCTCTTTATAACTCCTCCGGCGTATTCCTCGTCGCCATGGCAAATGGCGCAGACAGCTTAGAGGCAATCGATTACGTCGTATTTAAGGAAAAGCGCATGGATGCCAATGCATTTAACCAAGTATTGCTAGAAAATTTCGAAGGCAATGAACGACTGCGCAACATCATCTTAAATAAGATTCCGAAATACGGAAATGACAATTCCGAGGTTGACGCTTATGCAAACCGCATGATTCGTGAATACAATAAGGAAATGGTAAAATACCGTGACAGCCGCGGCGGTACTTATGAAAACTGTATCCTTTCCACTTCATTTAACGTATTGCAGGGAAAAACAATCGGTGCAACTCCAGACGGAAGACTGGCAGCCGAGCCGGTTTCCGACAATGCCTCTCCAATGGTAGGACGTGACATTACCAGTCCGACAGCTGTAATAAAATCGCTCGCATCCATTGATCAAACCGACTGCAACAACGGCGCGTTATTTAACATTAAATTCAGCCCGAACGTAATACAGGGGCAGCAGGGAATTGAAATCTTGAAAAACTGTATCCGCTCTTACTTTGCAATGAACGGGGAACATATTCAAGTGAATGTAGTGGATACCAAGGTATTAAAGGATGCACAGGAAAATCCAGCGGAACACGGAGATTTACTTGTACGCGTTGCAGGATATTCTGCATATTTTATCGAGCTTGACAGAGAAGTCCAAAACAATATCATAGAAAGGACTGCACACACCAATGTCGGATGCTGCTAATAGAAAAATAGACGGTACCGTATTCAGCATTCAAAAAATGTCCATTCACGATGGTCCGGGAATCCGCTCCACTGTATTTTTAAAAGGATGCCCTTTAACATGTTTGTGGTGCTCCAATCCAGAGAGTCAAAAAAGAGAGGAAGAAATCGCCTGCTTCGAAAACCGATGCGTGCAATGTGGTTACTGCGCCGAGGTTTGCCCAAAACAAATTATCGAGCACGGCGGCAGCTATTCAATCTTAAAACGCCAAGACTGTGATATGTGTATGCAATGCGTGGAGGAATGCTGTACAAATGCAAAGAAAGCAATTGGACAGCGCTATGCAGTGGAAGAATTATACCAAGAAATTTTGAAAGACAAACCTTTTTATGATTCCTCCGGCGGCGGCGTCACCTTTTCCGGCGGTGAACCGCTTATGCAAGCAGACTTTCTCATAGAAATGCTGAAAATATGTAAAGAGAATGGAATTCATACGGCAATTGAAACAACCGGTATGGCAGACATTCTTAAGTTTATGGAAGTTTTAAAATATGTGGATTTAATCTATTTTGATTTAAAGCATATGGATAGAGACACGCATATAAAACTTACTGGCGTACCAAATGATAAAATCCTTGAAAATCTCGCTCTCATCTCAAAAAAGCATGATAATATTGTGGTTCGCATTCCGGTCATTCCGGGTTTGAATGACAGCGCAGAAAATATCCGAGAGACTGCGGCATATGCCGCTTCTCTCTCTATCCCCTGTATGGAATTGCTTCCTTACCATGATTTTGGAGAAAGTAAATACGGACAGCTGGGGCGTAAATATACCCTACCTCAGATTGAAAAACCTTCAGAAGAGGATATGGAAGCACTTGCCGAAGAAGCAAGAAACGCAATTGGGATAAAGACAACCCAGGTATGTATTATGCAATCCATGTAATTAACTGATAAAAAAAGTTGTGCACCTGATATGATGCACAACTTTTTTATTGGTTTTCAGTCTCTATTATTAATCGAGCACAAATCCCTGCGGAAACGGATCCTTCGGATCGAGTATCCAAGTGGCAAAACCAGTTACACAGGCATTTCCTGTAATTCTTGGACAAATGGCAGCCACTCCTCCAACCGTAGTCTCTTCGACAATCTCGCACTTAAATAAAGAACCGATGACACTTTCGTGGACAAAGCTGTCTCCCACTTTTAATTTTCCTTCCTCAAATAGAAGTGCTGCTTTTGCGGAAGTCCCTGTACCGCAGGGAGAACGATCCACAACCTTCGGCAAGCCTACCACACAATTCTGAATGTCCGCTTCTGCACTCTTCGGCGGCCCCGAGAATTCCACATGCGTTACGCGGTCCACAAAGCTCAGCTCCGGATGACGAATCTCCACTTGTTCGTTGATATCCTTTGCAATTGACTGGGCCGCTTCTATCATTTTCCCACAATTTCTAGGTTCTATTGTCAGCCCTACACTGGAAGCCGGCAGAATTGCATATACGTTCCCACCCCATGAAATATCCAACGTCAGCTTACCAAATTCTTTTGTGTTCACTTCAATATTTCTCTTCAATACCAGCGACGGCGCATTGAGGAAGGAAACCTCCTGCACAACTCCATCCTCCACCTTTGCTTCTACGACGACAACCCCGGCAGCGGTATCCAGCTTAATGACAGTAATAGGCTCTTTGACCTCAACCAAACCGGATTCAATCAAAGCCACTGATACCCCCATCGTATCGTGACCGCACATAGGCATCCACCCGCTGGCTTCAAAATACAAGACTCCCACATCCGTCCCCGGCGTGCATGGTTCTGTAATCAAAGTAGCCGACATAATTTCGCTCCCTCTCGGCTCGTCACATAACAGCCTGCGAAACCAATCCTCGTTTTCCTTCATATAGGAGTACTTCTCTGCCATCGTCTTCCCCGGAATATTTCGAAAACCACTTACAACATTACGCGTAGGCTGCCCAAGTGTGTGCGTTTCAACCGTTCTGAATAGCTTTCTTGCCTTCATTCTTACACCATTCCCTTTCTTCCAAATGCACTTTTTAGTGCTTCCAATATTTCAGTAAAATAAAGAGCAAAAAATATGCCAACCGAAAAATTACAGAGTAAAGCAGGCTAATTCCTGCATTAAGCCGAAATAATTGTGTAGATGCACCGGTATAAGTGTCAAAAATGATACACTGCCATTTTTTATGTATCATAAAAGACACATTTAATCTATTTTTATTTTGAGACAAGCAGTATTCTGGTCTTTTCCTGCGTTTTCATGTCGAAAACTGTAAAAACGCCGCCATAAATGTGTCAATTACTATACACTTATTATTCTCCCTTTTTATTAATACTGCTTTTCATAAGTGCTTTAGGGCTACTTATCAAGCGTTTTGCCTCTATTATACTTATTTTAGCACAGAATCTCCCACAAACCACCTCGTTTTTACTTGGCACATATTTTGCTTTATATAATGGCAGAAAGGAAGGAGGCGTTATTTGATGATATTTAACATCCAACGGTGTTCCATTCACGACGGAAACGGACTGCGAACATTAGTATTTTTTAAGGGCTGCCCTCTAAGATGCCCCTGGTGTTCCAATCCTGAATCACAGTCGTACCAAGCAGATATTATGGAATCTCCGGTAAGATGTATCGCCTGCGGTGCATGCAAGACAGCTTGTCCGCAATTCGCAATCTCAGATGATTATAGAATAGACAGAGACCTCTGCACGCATTGCTATCGATGTACAGACTGTTGCTACGCGGAAGCAAAGCGTATCGCAGGAAGAGAGTATTCCGTCGCAGAGCTTTACAAGGAAATACAAAAGGATCGTTCCTTTTATTCCATACACGGAGGAGGGGTAACCTTTTCCGGAGGCGAGCCATTGACACATCCAAAGTATTTAAAGGAAATTGCAGAAAAATGCCATAACAATCGAATCAATGTTGTGGTAGAAAGCTGCGGTTACGGCGAATACGAAATGTTTAAATCAGCGCTTCCCTATATCGATTCTATGTTTATGGATATCAAGCATATCCACGCAGAAACACATAAAACCCTGACGGGAGTAAGTAATGAACTAATCCTCGACAACATAAAGCGTATCTCAGAATTCGGCATCCCTATCACGATACGCACCCCTGTTGTTCCGGGCTATACGGATTCTCAGGAAAATATAGAAGGAATTTCAAAATTTATCAGCACATTACCTACCGTAAGAGAATACGAGCTTCTGCAATACCACAACTTCGGAGAGCCGAAATACCACGCACTTGGAAGACCTTATGCGCTCAAAGAAGTCAAAGCACCATCCGATCAAGAAATGAATGACCTTGTCCGATGTGCAAATCGAATACTGCAACCGTTAAAAAAAGAGTGCTACTGGACAAAAAATAATAAAAAAGAAGTCATCGTTTAAAAAGATTTCACAAAAGAACTGTACATCAGTTTCAAATAAATAATTTAAAACATCAAAATATCGGCACACGCATCTAAATTGCTTCATTTTTCAAGAATTTAATTTATTTGCTACCTGCCAAAAGGAGGATTCATATGATTTCAGAAAGAATAGTCAGACTTGCCGAAAAGGTTCGTAATACACCCGCTGCCATTTGCCTAGACCGCGCGCGTTTAATTACAAAATTTTACAGTGCTCCATCTATGGAACCATTTATACTTCGAAGAGCAAAATCCTTTCAATATGTATTAGAAAATAAGGAAATATTTATTGATGACGACTCCATCTTAGCCGGACATTTAGCATCACGTCTTCACGCAGTCCCTCTATATCCAGAGGTAACAGCATGGCTGTACGACGATTTGGATACAATCGATACAAGAAGCTCGGATCACTTTGAGTTTATGCCCGGAGAAAAAGACGAATTGCGAAGCATCGTTGAAAGCTGGAAAGGCAGAACCTTTGGGGATTTGACCGGCGCCTTGGTGGATGAAGATATGAGCACGATGATTGAGATCGGCATCTTCACAAAGGGCGTTTCTAATCTATCTACTATGAACCATGCACCAGCATACTACGACATGGTAAATCGTGGATATCGTTACTATATCAACCAATGCAAAGAAAAGATTGCGGCTCTGGAAGATATGGATATTGATACTATGGAAAGCCAGCTTACATGGCAGAGCATGATTATCGTAATGGAATCCATTATCAAATTCGCCCATAGATACGCCGACTTAGCAGAGAAAATGGCGGAGGAATGCTCGGATAACGAAAGAAAGGCACAGCTTCTTACCATGGCTGAAAACTGCCGTCTCGTTCCGGAAAATCCACCTCAGAATTTTCAGCAAGCTGCACAGCTCGTATGGTTTACACACCTTGCATTGATGATGGAGGTAAACGGTGGCGACCACTGCATCGGTCGCTTCGACCAATACATGTATCCTTTCTATAAAAAGGATTTGGAAAATGGAGTAAGCGAAGCGTTTATCTCTGATATTGTACACGAATTTAAGCTGAAATTCGGAGAACTCTGGGTGCTTCGGACAAATCGAGAATCGCAAGCCTATCCGGGTTGTCCTCTTTGGATACACATGATGATTGGGGGCATTCTTCCGAACGGCAAAGACGGCTGCAATGCGCTTACAGACCTGATACTGCACTGTATGGATGATTTGCAGACCAAAGAGCCTTGCATTTCCTTCCGCTACCACGACGGTGTAAATGAAGAAACGTTCCGCTTAGCTTTGGCCGTCGCCAGAAAAGGAGGGAGCCATCCCGCTTTCTTTAATGACAGTACCAATATCTCACACCTTTTGGGCCTAGGCCACACATTAAAAGAAGCCAGAGATTGGGGAATCTGTGGGTGCATCGAGCCGAGTGTACCGGGAATTACTGATTTTCAGTCCAATGCAGGTTACTTTAATCCAATTAAAGTATTTGAGCTCACAATGAACGATGGAATGGATCCTGTCACGAAAGTGCAGATTGGCCCGCACACCGGTGATGTCAGAACATTCACCTCAATTCAGCAGCTCATGGATGCTTACGAAGCCCAGCAGGCCTTTTTTATGAAAAAGTTTATCGTCCTGTTCAACCGAATCGTATCCATGCATGCACAGGCTTTGCCGACAATCACAGGCTCCTGCTTCACTTATGGATGCATCGAAAAAGGAAGAATCTTGCAGCGTAAAGGCGCAGATCACCGCTATTCTGCTGTTGCGATATCCGGGGTTGCCAATGTTGTGGATTCCCTGTCTGCAATTGAAGAATGTGTATTTAATAAAAAATATTTGACCATGGCACAGCTGATGGAGCTTTTGGAAACAAATTTTGAAGGCAAAGAAAATATGCGCCAGCTATTGATTAACAAGGCCCCAAAATACGGTAATAACATCGAATCGGCAGATGAGTATGCACGTTGGCTTGCCGACCTCTGCAACGAACAAGTTGTACAGTATAAAGACGGGCGGGATGGGCAGTACACGATTGTAATATCGTCACAGTCTTACAACGTAGTCCTGGGCCGCTTAATTGGAGCGACACCGGACGGAAGACGGGCCTTTGAAGATCTTGCAGACAATGCGTCACCTATGATTGGGATGGATTTAAATGGCCCTACTGCCGTTGTGAACTCTATCAGCTCCCTTGACCCGTTAATTCCGCAGAGTGGCGTATTGGTCAATCAACGCTTTGACCCAGCTGTTATCAAAGGAGAAAAAGGCCTGAATATATTAGAAACGGTAATTCGCACCTTCTTTGACAAGCATGGGCAGCACATTCAGATTAACGTAGTAGACAATGAGACCCTTCGTGCTGCACAAAAGGACCCTCAATCCTACCGCAACATCATGGTACGTGTAGCAGGCTACTCCGCGTATTTCGTCGATCTTGAAAAGGACATTCAAGATAACATTATCTCGAGGACCTTACAAACATCCCTATAATTCCCTGAACCGATGTATGTAACATCTCTATCCTTCATCCCGTGTGGCAGACCTCTGCCAC
The DNA here is from genome assembly GCA_963521065.1 of uncultured Anaerovorax sp. Lineage (GTDB taxonomy): Bacteria > Bacillota > Clostridia > Peptostreptococcales > Anaerovoracaceae > IOR16. The sequence continues at coordinate 23,981 of CAUQTI010000012.1, forward strand.
ACGGGCAATTCTAACCTTGAAAGGAGGTGCCCTCTATGAGATAATATAAATACCCCCAGAACAATCAGAGTATTTCGACTATAAGTAAATTAAAATTCGGGAGGTAACCATGAATATTAGCAAAAATATCAAAGTTCCAAGTTTTTTCCAATCTTTAGTTTTGTCGATACTATTAATACTTATCTTATTATTAAGTGTTACAGTTTTTGATCTAGATATTCAGTTGGCATTATTCGCTTGTGTAATTATTACCGCAAGTTATGCTTCCTACTTAGGGTACAAATGGATAAAGATTGAAAAGATGATTACCGATGGCATTCACAGCATCCTGATTGCCGTGTTGATTCTTATGCTTATCGGTATCGTAATTGCAACCTGGATCGCATCCGGAACCATTCCCTATATTATTTATATGGGCCTAAAGCTTATTTCTCCAAAATTCTTCCTGCTCTCTGCCTGTCTAACCTGCGCCTTTATGTCAATGGCGACCGGAAGCTCCTGGTCTTCTGCAGGAACAGTAGGTATCGCCTTTATGGGCATCGGTGCAGGCTTAGGTGTCAGTCCCGCAATGACAGCAGGTGCAATTGTCAGCGGTGCTTATTTTGGAGATAAACAATCCCCTTTCTCTGATACTACAAATTTGGCTTCTGCATTATCGGGCACTACCTTGTTCGAGCACATGTCTTCCATGGTATGGACCACTACCCCTTCTCTGATTATCAGCCTCGCAGTTTACGGAATTTTAGGCTTTACCAGTTCCGTGAATTCTATGGATAACACGGCAACCGTTGATATGTATTTATCTAATTTAGAAGCAAATTTTAATTTATCCCCTATTTTATTATTACCGATTGCAATCCTAATCATCGTAATCGTAAAGAAAAGCCCCGCCTTACCGGGCCTTGTCGGCTCCGCACTCGTCGGTGCCGTTTTCGCGGTGTTCTTTCAAAAAGTATCCTTTTCGGATATCGGACATTATATGTTTAACGGGTATTCTATAGAGACAGGAGTTGCTCAGATTGATTCCCTCTTAAACAGAGGCGGTCTTTATAATATGCTATGGACGGTAAGCTTCTACTTTATGGCATGCGTGCTAGGGTCTATATTAGACCATACGGGTGTATTACGAGTCTTACTTGAAAAATTAGCCGGTGTAACAAAGTCAGTTGGAAGCCTTGTTACTGCAACATTGGCCTCTTCTTTCTCAATGTGCGTCTTTACCGGTTCACTGGAAAGCTCCATGCTGGTAACCTCCAAATTGTTTGCTCCTGCTTACGATGATTTAAACTTAGATCGAAAAGTGCTGTCCAGAAGCTTAGAGGATGCCGGCACTATGCTCGCACCTTTGATTCCATGGAATTCAAACGGAGTATTTATGGCGACTACCTTAGGTGTTGCGACCATTAACTATCTTCCATATGCATTCTTAGGCCTATTAACCCCAGTTTTCGCAATCATTTTAGCCTATACTGGAATCGGCATATTCTATAAAAACAATCAAAAAGAAATTGTCAAAGAAAATGTAGATATGCAAGAAAAACTGTCTTAAAAGCAACCAAAATTAAAATTTTCATCTTTTCATCTCAAATGACTGCCTTCCGCACAAAGGGTACATGCCAATGCAAACGACACCATCTTTGCAAATGGCGTGGATCCTCGCGGGCTGGAGGCAATCTTTGAAACAATAACACCCTGCGAAATAAAGGAGGATAACAATTACGATGGATACAAGAGTAAAGGGAGATACTCATATTTTTGCAAGTATCGGAGATCCAGTCAAGTACAGTTTGTCACCGCAAATACACAACAGCATATTCAGTTTAAATCATTTAAACAATATCCACCTTACATTTAAGATTGCCGAAGGCGATTTGGAAAACTACATTCATATTATTCGAAATAACTTTTCAGGGATAAGTGTTACAAAGCCGCATAAGCAAAGTATTATCCCTTATTTAGACCAAATTGATGAAGATGCAGCAAAATTTCAGGCTGTAAATGCAGTGAAGATTGAAAATGGCCTTCTAAAAGGCTACAACACAGACGGCTATGGCTTTGTCAAAAGCCTTGAATTACACAATATAGATATCGACGGTAAGAAAATTCTTTTAATCGGTGCAGGAGGTGCTTCAAGAGTTCTTGCCTTTGAAATATTACGGTTGGGCGGAAAGCTTACAATTACAAACAGAAGCCTAAAAAATGCGCTTAAACTAAAAGATGACCTTTTGCAATATTTTAACCAAGAACAAGTCACCATCTGCGAAATGGATGATTTGACTTGTGGGTATTTCGGGATTGTGAATGCGACTCCCATCGGGATGGCTCCGGATATTGGAAACGCCCCTATTGAAGAGCCTATTTTAAAAGGAAGCAATTTTGTCTTTGATTTAATTTATAACCCGGAACGTACTTTATTGCTTGATTATGCAAAAAAAGAAGGCTGTAAATGCATCAACGGATTTTCTATGTTATTTTATCAGGCAATAAAAGCGCAAGAAATTTGGACCGGCAAAATAACTGATAAAGCCGCGCTGCTGAAAGTAAAAGAAGAAATTGAGGAATACCTGAGAAACGATGCTGTAACGGCAAAATGAAATAGAAAGGAACTGAAAATAATGAATGGCAGCACCAATAAAACATTTTATAAAATGGTTGCAATCGAACCGACTCGATTACCCGCCGCATGGGATGAACACTTAAAAGAATTTGCACAAGACGCTGTATTTTATGAGGATATTCCAAAAGAAGAGGCAGAGATCATACGCAGAATCGGCGATGCCGACTGTGCAATGTTGAGCATCGGTAGCTTTATTAATGAAAAAGTCATAAATGCCTGCCCGAACCTTAAGTACATAGGCATGTGCTGCAGCCTTTATGGGCGTGAAAGTGCAAATGTTGATATTGACTGCGCCGAAAAAAAAGGGATTGTTGTCACCGGTGTCCGTGACTATGGTGATGCCGGGGTTGCAGAATATGTGATAAGCGAACTTGTGAGACTACTCCACGGGAGAGGAAATGTCATGTGGAAAGAGGAGCCAACAGAGCTGACCGATCTCAAAATCGGGATTGTGGGGATGGGAACAGTAGGCACCTTACTTGCGCATACATTAGATTTCTTCAATGCAAATATATTTTATTTCAGCCGCAGCAGAAAAGAAGAGCTGGAAGAAAAGAATGGCTATACCTATCTGCCATTAGAAGTGCTTTTAGAACGCGTAGATATCCTAATTACATGCCTTAACAAAAATGTTGTCCTTTTAGGTGCGCACGAATTTGAACAGTTTGGCTCCGGAAAGATTCTTATCAATACCTCTATTAGCCCTTCCCATGAGATACCAGCTTTAAAAACATGGCTGCAAAATCCGGAAAACTATGCACTTTCTGATACATTAGCGGGATTAGGGGCTGAAATCGCTTCTTCTGAAAATGCTTTTTACGGCCCCCGTTCCGCAGGACTTACCTCTTTGGCAAAGGAACGATTAGGGCAAAAAGTAATTGAAAATATTAAAAAATATAATGCCTCCTTAAAATAAAACAAGAAGGATATGAAAACGCAGTATGGAACAGTGTACTTCTTACTGTCCCGATTTAAAAACTTACTATGATTAAGGAGAATAAGGAGAATATATGACTGACGATGCCCAAATCGCGAATCGAGAGCAATGGGGTTCCAGGCTAGGGTATATTTTATCTACCTTAGGAATGTCCGTTGGTGTGGGTGCGGTATGGCGCTTCCCAATGATGACCTCGCAGTATGGTGGAGGAGCATTCGTACTTGCATTTATAATAATTACAATTCTCGTAGTCCTCCCTGCCGGCTGGGCAGAAAGTGCTTTCGGCAGGAAATACAGAAAAGGAGTGCTCCCGACTTTAGAGGAAGCCGGCGGTAAAAAGGGAAAGGCGTTAGGGTGGCTTATGACCATTACACCAATTGGCTTGATGGCATACTATCCTATTATTATTGCGAACATTCTAGTATATATTTTCTACACAATCGCTGGTGCGCCTTTTCTTAATGATGTAGACGGATTCTTTGAAATGGTGAATGACCGCAGAGCGTTCTTATTCCTTCTCGTTATTGCAGTAAATGGGATAACCGCTCTAATCAGTGTGAAAGGAATCCAAAAAGGAATTGAAAAATGTTGTAAAATTATGCTGCCTCTCATGTTAGTCGTAGCAATGATTATTTCGATTCGTGTACTGACACTTGATGGAATAGGTGACGGGGTTCGTTATTACCTAAAACCAGATTTTGCACAGCTGAAAAATCCCGCACTTTGGACATCAGCAGCTGGTATGGCATTGTTTGCGGTAGGCCTTGGCCCCGGATTCTTACTGACTTACGGAAGCTATTTGGATGAGACAGCAGACCTTGCAAGCGATTTTCTGACCGTCAATCTTGCACAGCTGATTACTTGCCTGTTGTTTGGCTTTACCATTGTTCCGGCAACCGTACTATTCCAAATTGAAAATGCTGCAGGAAAAGGTATCCTATTTCAAACGCTTCCGCTGGTGTTTTCTAAAATTCCAGGAGGGATGATCTGGTTTTTCATCTTTATGGTCGCTTTACTGTTTTCTGGAATTTCAGCAACCATTGCTCAGGTGGAAGTTCCTGTGACAAGCTTAAAAGAAAGCCTTCATCTTTCGCGAAACAAATCCATTGCAATTGTAACAGGACTAACCACTACTCTTGCTATTCCTTGTGTTTGGAGTGATGCTTTCTTCACATTCTTTGATAACCTGATCGGAAACATATTTTACTGTATCACTGCAGCGGCGCTTGCGATCTTCCTTGCCTGGTTCGTTGGTGCAAAAACGATAAGAGAAGAATGGTATAACCCCACCTCACGCATTCAATATGGCAGTTGGGTGGATGTACTCTATAAGTACATTGCCTGCCCTGCTTTTTTATATTTTGCAGTTACATCTCTTCTCACGCTTTTTTAAACAGGTGAGATTGATTACGAAACGTAATTTATCGTTTGATAAAGGAGGAATCACTTTGAATTTTGCAGTTCTTGTGGATTTTGGGAGTACCTATACGAAAATGACATGTATAGACTTGACGAAACGCAAGGTTATTGTTATGGACAAATGCCCTTCTACTGTTCTTATTGATGCTTCGCTCGGACTCCACAGATGCTTTGAAACTGCAAAAGCTGCCATTGGACCTCATAATTTTGCAAGTTCTTTAAAGCTTGCCACCAGCAGTGCTGCCGGAGGTTTGAGGATGGCTGTCGTGGGGCTGACAAAATCAGTAAGCAGCATCGCCGGAAGAAACGCCAGCTTTAGTGCCGGCGCAAAGATTGTTTACAGTGCAGCGGGCCTCCTTTCCGAAACAGAAGTGGCAGCAATAGAAGCCGCAGATGCAGAAATTCTTTTGTTATGCGGCGGCTATGAAGGCGGGAATTTCAAGGGCCTTCTACACAATGCCGAAATGTTGTGTGAAAGCAAGCTATCCATACCGGTAATCTTTGCAGGGAATTCCTTTCTGAACCAAGACATACGAAGACTGTTTACAAGCAAGGGAAAAGAATGTTTCCTCGCAGAAAATATAATCCCTGCCATAGGCTCTTTAAATATTGCTCCTACGGCGGAAATAATCCGTAATCTCTTTATGAAGCGGATTACGAATATGAAAGGCGTTGGTATTGTACAGCAAGAAATGAATGAAGCGATTGTTCCAACGCCTGCCGCAGTCCTATCCGCAGGTGAATTACTTAGTGTAGGCACGGATAGGCAGGCTGGAATCGGGCCTTTGATGATGGTTGATATTGGAGGTGCAACTACCGATATCTATTCCTATATCCAAAACAGCAGTTATCAAGGCGCAAAATGCATTGGTGCACCAGAGCCTTATGCGAAACGGACAGTAGAAGGAGATATGGGAATGAGAGAATCCTCCATCTGCCTTCTGAAAGAAGTTGGAAAGGAATCCTTTTCCATAAAGTGCGGAGTTTCAGAGGAGACGCTTGAAACTGCAATCAATCGACGCATCACTGCAAAATCGTATTTGTCAGACAGCGAGCTGGAAAAAAGAATTGATTACAACATTGCATGTGCCGCGGTAAGTATTTCTGCAAGACGTCATGCAGGTTATGTTACAAAAGAATTTAATGACGGCTGCCGCTTCGTGCAGTATGGGAAAAATCTAACAGAAATAAAAACAATTGTAGGGACCGGAGGGATTATCGTAAATGAAAGCAAAGCATTCGATATCTTGGAAACGGTAAAAGCAGAGGCGACTGAGTCAAGCCACCGATTACTTCCGGAAACAGTGGATATCTTTGTGGATAAAGACTACGTTCTCTTTGCTGCAGGTCTTCTTAGAAAATATGATGAAGATGCCGCTCTTGCAATCATAAAACAGAGTCTCAGATTAGCTTAAAAGGAGTATTTAGAATGGATATTCAGATAAAAAGAAGATTCAACGAAAAAGAGCTTCCCGATATGAAAACCATCTTGTCTGACGCGAAAAAAATAGCATCAAACATAACTCGCGGCGAAACATTATTTATGAAAAAGTATGGTGTCAAATCAGAAGTTGAATATAAGCGAAAAATGGCAGAAATCGGGAAAATAATGAAACACAGCGTCATTGGCTGGAATTCATGGTCGGTAACCGAGGAAGGGATAAAAAAAGTATATAATACTTTGACAGAAGCAGGCTCTTCGATCGATCGTCTTGGTATCGCCTGTGACTGGATTATGGGCGTACCTGAGAAATATAGAGATAAATTCCAGCCCAGCGGCAGTCTTATTTTTAATTCCCAACAAGAATGGAATGCAATTGGTCAGGTTGTTCCTGTAAATCCGCATTTAGGGGATCACATGATCGGCTCCCTGAATAGCATTGAGAATGTAATAAATGGATTAACGGCTGGTGTTACAACAATCGGTAACCTTGCACAGTACTTTACCTATGAGTATCCGGGACTTGATTTAGAAGCATATCGTACCGAGGATTATGTCAAGGCAATGGCGATTATGGGTGAATTTAAAGAGCAAGGGGTCTGTATGCACTGCAATCTTGACGATGGTTACGGAGCGCAGTTTCACGATGTTGCAAATCTTTTAGGATGGGCAAAGCTGGAAAGATACATTGCAGAAGAGCTTATGGGTGGAAGACTTGCCCATTGCTACGGAAATCTTTTTAGTGATTCGATGCTGCGCGTCGTATTCAACAGAGCACTCAGCATGATTGATAAGTATGATACGCCTGGCACCTTTGTTAACGGGAATACCATTGACTATGGTGTCACTATGCCAAAAAATTATGCGGCACTTTGCTCCTATGCGCTTGCAGATTGTGCTTGCCAGCTGACATACCCCACAGGATATGCAGTTGCGCCGGTACCTTTTACAGAGGCAATTCGAATCCCGGCTCCGGAAGAAATCATCGAAGCACAATTAACCATGGACATGGTCATTGAAAAAGCGCCATACTATGCGCGCTATATGGATTGGAACAAGATAAACGCGGATGCAGAGCTGCTGGTCGTCGGCGCCAATATATTCTTTGAAAGAATTATGAATGCCTTGGATGACCTTGGTGTGGATATTGAACACGCAGGCCAGATTGTATCTGTGGTCAAGGCAATCGGTTCAGAACAGCTTGAAGCCGCATTTGGCGCGGGGCTGAGTGATCAAAATGCCATGAGAGGAAGAATCCCAATCCGGCCGACTAGTATTGTTCAGACAATCAATAAGATTCAAGACAACGCACTTGCAAAGCAGAACTTTGAAGAAAAAGGCCCTCTGACAGGGATAAACATAGTAGTCGGTTCGACTGATGTTCACGAATTTGGAAAAGAAGTGGTAAGGAATATCCTCAGAAAAGCAGGCGCAACTGTGTTTGACATAGGGACCTCCGTATCCATCCATGAAATTGCAGATACGCTGATAGAAACAGGGAGTACTATCGTGTGTATGAGCACTTATAACGGAATGGCATATAGTTTTGCGAAGGATCTTTTAGCAAATCTGGAAGATGCAGGGCTGGCACAAACCTATGTGCTGATGGGCGGACGGTTGAACGAGTCTCTTGACGGCAGCGATGTTCCGATCGATGTGACAGAAAGATTGAAAAAAATGAAGATAAACGCAGATAACGATATCGATACCATGGTAAGCGCCATTGCTTCCCACATGAATGTATCTATATAAGAGGATTGGAAGGAGACAATAATATGGCTAAAAAAGGAGATTGGGTTCGTATACACTCCATCGTATTAAAAGCAGAGGAAAGAACTGCAAAGCTACCTGCTGATACACAAGGGTGCGACCTGGAGCAGTGGACAAAAGGATTTTTGCAGGAGGAAACTGCAAGCATCGGAGACGAAGTGACCGTTGAAACCGTTGTAGGACGTCTTGTAAAGGGTATTTTAATTGAAGTCGGCCCTTACTACACACACAGCTACGGGAAATTTGTCCCTGAGATTATTGAAATGGATAAACAGCTGAGAGAAATGATGTTTGGAGGTAAGAAGTAAATGGTTTTAGCAAAAGATTATGATTCAGTCATGGCTAGATCAAATGAGATTAATCAGAAGGCACTGGGTCTTGACTATAATGAATTTGAATCAGGCTCCGTTGCCTTTGACTATGAAGCGCTTATGGCGTCTACGGGATATACCGTTGAAGAAGTTGCAAAAATTCAAGCAAAAACCGCAGTGGGTAACACCCCTTTAATCGAACTGAAAAACCTGACAGAATTGTCAAGGAGATATGCAAAATCAGGATACGGTGCGCGTATTTTTGCAAAAGATGAAGCTGCAAATGCTTCCGGAAGTTTTAAAGCAAGAAGAGCTGCCTGCGCAGTTGCTCACGCAAAAAAAATGGGTTATAAGGGCGTAATGGCAGCGACTTCGGGCAATTACGGCGCTGCCGTAGCTTCTCAGGCCGCGATGCAGGGTTTAAAGTGTATTGTTGTTCAAGAATGCTACGACTCGAAAGGCATCGGACAGCCAGAGATTGTCGAGAAAGCAAGAAAGTGTGAGGCTTACGGTGCTGAGGTTGTTCAACTTACCGTAGGGCCTGAGCTTTTCTACTCTTTTTTATCCATTCTTGAAGATACCGGATATTTCAATGCCTCTTTGTATTCACCCTACGGTATTGCAGGCGTTGAAACACTTGGATATGAAATCGCTGTGCAGTGCAGAGAAATCACGGGAAAAGATCCGGATATGGTTGTATGCACAACGGCTGGCGGAGGTATGATTACCGGAACTGCAAGAGGCTTAATCAAAGCCGGCTCAACAAACACGAAGATTGTCGCAGCTTCCATTGACTTAACAGGTTTGCATATGGCCTCCGATACACAATTCAATAAAAAATCATGCACAACGGGCCATACGGGGTTTGGTGTCCCTCATGCAACCGCACCTGACCTTTCTGATGTGCCGCGCGCAGCCACAAGAATTCTTCGATACGCAGATCGTTACGTTACGGTGAAGCAAGGCGAGGTAATGTATATGACAGAGGCGCTGGCAAACGTAGAAGGCTTAGAACGAGGTCCGGCAGGGAATACCGCCCTTGCAGCCGCATTTTCTCTGGCGCAGGAGCTGCCTGAGGACGCTGTCATTGTGATTAGCGAAACAGAATACACCGGTGCAGGCAAGCATATTCAGCCGCAGCTCTCATTTGCGAGAGACAATGGAGTAGAAATCCGATTTGGAAATCCACAAGAGGAAGATATCCCGGGCGAAAACATTATCCTGCCGAAAAATCTTGGATTCATTAAACATCAAGAAGCAGATATCGTACATTTTAGAAAATCCATGATTAAAAAAGCATGCAAAGGTGCTGGTGTTGAACCGGAAAATTTGACGGCAGATGACATTGCATTTCTCGCAGCAGAAACAAAAACCGATGAAGCATTTGTAAGAGGAGTATTCAGCCTCTAGCCCGGTAAAATAAAAAATATTTTATAATTCAAATCACAATCAAAGGAGAAATCAAATGAATAAGAGAATTGTTTTTTGCGGCGGCGGAAACATGGCAGAGGGCATTATAAAATCCCTTTTAAATAAAGGTGCTGCAACCGTTGATAAGGTTATGGTGAAAGAGCTATCTCCGCAGAGATGTGACTATTTAGCTGCAACCTATGGAGTCTCTGCGCATCCGTCTGCTAATGATGCGCTGAAAGAGGCAGATATGGTTATTATTGCAGTGCTTCCTCAGCATGTTCAATCTGTTACAACGGAAGTAAAGTCCCTTATTAATGAAAAGGCGATTGTCATGTCGATCGCTGCAGGCACAACCATTAAAACACTGGAAGATCAACTTGGCAATCTCAGAAAAATTGTCAGAGTAATGCCGAATACTCTAAGCCAGTCAGGAAACGGACACAGTGCCGCTTGTGTAAATACAAATATTGATGAAACAGACAGAGCGTTTATAACTCAGATTCTTGATGCATTAGGACAGACGATGTACATCAATGAAGAAATGTTTAATACCTTCACGGCGTTCAGCTGTTCCGGCCCTTTATGGATCTACCAGGCAGCAGAAGCCCTTATGGACGCAGGGGTATATGTTGGATTCAGCCGTGCGGACGCTCGTAATATTGTTATCAAGAACATGCTGGGGGTTGCACAAGTCCTAGATACAACAGGAGCTCATCCAAAGTTAAAGATTGATGAAATGTGTTCTCCCGGAGGGATTACAATTGAAGGTTTTAAATCCTTGCAGGAAGAAGGCTTCTCCGCAAATGTTCTAACTTCTGTTTGCAAGGCAGTTCAGAAAGCAAACTCCATCAAATAATAACGCCACCAACCTTATCCGGGCGTCTCTGGATTGCCTTCCGTCCGTTACGCCCATGCAGGTTCACAATAAAAAAAATCACGTTTTCTTGTAAGGAATCGTGATTCTTTTTATTGTATCGTTTATATGTTATTTACGATTTGTGTTAATTATTGAATACCCATGGCGAGGCTGCAAAGCACTTTTACGCCTGTGAGAAGCACCTCCTCATCAAAATCAAAGCGTGGATGGTGTGCAAGGTTTACGTAGCCTTTTTTCTTATTTCCTGATCCAATCCACAAGAAGGAAGCTGGAATTTTTTGTGCATAGTAGGCAAAATCCTCTGCCCCCATCGTCGGCTCCTTAATGTAAAATACATTCTCCTCCCCCACTGCTTGGCGTGTCATTTCTTCCGCATAAGCGGTCGCCTCTTTATCGTTTATCAACACCGGAATTCCTCTCAATACCTCCATCCGATAACTTGCCCCAAAGCCTTCGCAGATTCCTTTCAGTATTTTTTCGGCATTCTCTAAAATATATCCCCTTGTTTCTTCTGCCTGACAGCGGATCGTCCCTGAAATCACTGCGCTTTCTGCCACGATGTTTTTCGCTGACCCGGAATGAAAAATGCCGATGGAGCAAACTGCCGGGTCAAATGGATCTTTTCTTCTGCTCATAAAGCTTTCCACTGCTGATACAAATTTTGCACCGATGGACAAGGCATCAATGGTCGTATGCGGCTGACCGGCATGCCCTCCCTTCCCCTTAATTTTTATATCAAATTCATCGGTAGACGACATCATGCTCCCATAGCGGATTCCGACGCTCCCCACCTCAAAATCATTAAAGAGATGGAGTCCGAAAATGTATGAAACTTTATCGGCAATTCCCTGCTTTTCCAAATCATTCATAATGATACGCGCGCCTCCGAGATTTGGCCCCTCCTCTGCCGGCTGAAATACTAACAAGACATCCACGGGCAAATCACTGCGTATAGACTGTAATAGCTTCGCTGCGGCTAACAGCATTGCGGTATGCCCGTCATGGCCGCACGCATGCATTTTGTTAGGGTAGATGGATTTATACGGTACCTCATTTTCTTCCTGCAAACAAAGCGCATCCAGATCCGCTCTTAACGCAATCATGCGGCTGTGATCTCTTCCTTCTATTTTTCCCAGAACTCCAATTTTACTTGAAATCACTTCTATTCCTTCTTTTTCAAGAAGCTCTCTTACCTTTTTTTCCGTATTCATCGTATCAAATCCAATTTCGGGATGCATATGAAAATACCTTCGGTTTGTAATAATTTCTTCTTTCATATTTTGGATTTTTTCTTCTAATCTTCCATTAAATTCTTGGAAAATCTCTTTTACTTCTCCCACGATTCTCCCCCCTTACATTGGACCGTAATCAATTGCAATTGCTCCAAATACGAAAGCAATCTGAATCAGAAATCCGATTCCTAAGAATGGCAGAACCCACTTGTAATATTTATTGAGAGGAATCTTAGCCATCGCACAAGCAATTACCATAAAGCTTGTCGGCCAAAGCAGGTTCGAAAATCCGTCACCGAATTGAAAGATTAGTACGGCAATCTGGCGGTTCATACCGATTAAATCTGCAATCGGCGTCATAATCGGCATGGAAACAGCCGCCTGACCGGAACCGGATGGAACCAAGAAATTGAGAAGTGTTTGAAACACCAACATACCAACCGAGCTTGCATATAAAGACAAATTTTCAATTAGAGATACGCATCCATGAATGATAGTATCTATGATATTTCCCATTGTAAGAATGACTAAAACACCTCTCGCTACCCCAACAATGATGGCAGACAATACGCCTTTTGCAAGCCCTTCCACTAAAGTCTCCGCTATTTTATTTGCTTTCCAGCGATTGACCATTCCCACTGCAATGGCCATAATCATAAAAATAGCAGCTACTTGATTGATGTACCAACCTTGTGTAATCAGCCCCCATGCCATAATTCCAACACTGGCAAGCAATAAGAGAAGCGATACTTTACGCGCAGTCGTCATTGGAGTATTTAAGCGTTCCTCATCTACAAGCATATCTGAATAATCAATATTATAAGTAAGGCTTTTAGCCGGGTCTTTTTTTATCTTAGCTGCATAGAGCAGTACATAAATAACCGTATAGATTGTCATTACAGTAAGCACTAAAATTCGGTAGCCTAATCCGGAAAACATTGGAAGCTCTGCAATCGTTTGCGCGACTCCGATTGTGAAGGGATTCACAGTCGCTGATGCAAATCCAATTCCCACCGGTACAACAGAAATTGCAACACCCACCATAGCATCGTATCCCAGTGCCATGCTTACAGCCACAAAAATTGGAATAAATGCAATGATTTCTTCATAAGACATCGTTCCGGTCGATCCCCAAACAGCTAAAATAATCATAACGATTACAATAATACTGGTGGCATACCTCGGATGCTTTTGCGTTTTTCTTACCATTAATGCAATTGCGGCATCAATGGCACCTGTCTTTTCTAATAAATACAAACTGGAAAATGCGCAAAAAATCAGAAAGGTAATATTTGCAGCCTGAATTAATCCTTCTTCTAAACATACAAACATTTGAAACAATCCAACCGGTGTTTTCTCTAGATAATGGAAGCTACCGGGGTCAATAATCATTTTTCCGCTTGCTTCATCCATTACGCGCTCATAGGCCCCTGCGGGAACAATCCATGTGCAGATTGCAGAAATTGCTAAAACTACCAGTAGTATCACGAGTATATGAGGAAATTCTTTTTGCTCTTTCACTTTTGTTTGCAGTACATCTTTCATCATACTTCCTCCCTTTTTATGAAATGATTTCTACATCATGCATACTTGCACGTCTGCAATTTATGCGCCTTCTTCCGGTACCAGTTCTTTGCATTTAGAATAAACGATGGACCTACTCCAATGTCAATCTTATTTTCTTACTTTTCTAAATTTTTTAATTATAGCTTGGCCACAAGAAAATAGAAGCGTTCTTCCTGCTTATAGTAGCAAAAATACTCTTTATAAATATACTGAATAACGTGTAAAAAGAACTTACTCTTTTATTTTTTACGAAAGAGTTTTTATTTTTTATAAGCATACACTCTAAAAATATTTTCAGCAGATATAAAAATATTTAGTTTAGAAATTATATTTTTGTAGAAAAAGGAGACTGTTTATGCATTTTCTTTCCATATTTTTGTATTCTCTTTCCTCTAACATTGACAGCTTTGCCGTAGGTATGACTTATGGTATAAAAAAAATATATATTCCCTGTAAAAGTGCTTTGTTGATTAGCTTTATGACTTTTGCAGGAACCATTGCAGCAATGGCATTTGGCAAAAGTCTGCTATGTCTTATTCCTGCAAAAACAGGAGGGCTGCTCGGAGGCATCTTTATCCTCTGCATGGGAGTTTATTATCTGGGCATATTTTTCTATAAGTTCATAAAAAAATATAAAAAAACTGATGCAACTGAAAATTTACAAGGATTCCCCTTAATTGACAGCTTAAAACCGATAGAGAATACGATAGAAAAAAAGGCTGTTTCTTCGGCTTTACGCTTGAAAGAAGCGATTCTTTTAGGCTTTGCACTTTCCATTAATAATGTAGGTTTAGGAATCGGTGCAAGTATTACAGGACTCAATCTTCTCTTGACTTCCTTCATCTCCTTTCTGTGTGCGCTTCTTCTTTTAACGCTGGGAAACAAGGTAGGAAACGGCCATGTAGCACATCTAATCGGAGACTACGCTGAACCCCTATCTGGCTTGATTATGATTCTTTTAGGCCTTCTCGAGATTTTTATTTAAAGGCAGATTGCTCCCAAAGCAGATCAGCAAACACAGTTTCTCATCATCAAAAAATAAAAACTGAATTTGCGGCAAAATACCGCTAAATTCAGTTTTTATATGAATGTGATGGAATTACTTATTTTTTCTGCCTAAATAGGCTTCTTGGATTGTTTTATCCTTTAACAGCTCTGCCGCACTCCCTTGAGAAGTGATTTTCCCTTGTTCCAGTACATAAGCTTTATCCGCAATGGATAGCGCTTTAAATGCATTCTGCTCTACTAAAAGGATTGTTTTTCCCATTGCTTTGATTTCTAATATAATCTCAAAAATAGTATTAATCAGTAACGGAGCAAGGCCGAGAGACGGCTCGTCTAAAAGAATTAGTTCCGGTGCTGACATCAGCCCTCTTCCCATTGCCAGCATCTGCTGCTCTCCTCCGGAAAGCGTACCGGCAATTTGTTTTTCTCTTTCCTTTAGGCGCGGAAAAAGCTCATAAACACGCGTAAAATCTTCTTGAATTTTTTTCGTGTCATTTCGCAGATAAGCTCCCATCTTTAAATTTTCATGGACAGTTAAATTTGCAAAAATGACGCGCCCTTCCGGCACCTGACAAATCCCTGATTTCACCACTTTATGTGCGTGGTGTGCAAGTGCTTTTCCCTCATATTCAATCAACCCATTGTATTTAATCATACCGCTGATTGCATTGAGCAAGGAGGATTTTCCTGCGCCGTTACTTCCTATGATCGTAACAATTTGACCCTGTGACACATCGATGGATACGCCCCGCAATGCATGAATACCGCCATAATATACGTTTAAGTCTTCTACTCTAAGCAAGTGCGTCCTCCTCCTTTCCGAGATAAGCTTCTACAACTCTCTTGTCTTCTTGAATCTCCAAAGGGGTTCCCTGTGCAAGTGCTTTTCCGAAATTCAGCACAAAGATACGGTCACATAGCCCCATAATTAAATCCATATGGTGTTCAATGATTAAGACGGTTAAATGAAATTCATCTCGAATCTGCCGAATCAGCTCCATGAGCTGTATGGTTTCTTCGGGGTTCATGCCGGCAGCCGGTTCATCCAAAAGCAGCAGCTTTGGCTCAAGGGCTAAGGCTCTTGCAATCTCAAGCTTTCTCTGCATTCCATACGGCAGGTTTGAGGCAACCATACTCCGCACCTCCCACAGGCCCATAAGCTTTAACAGGGATTCTGTCTTCGCATGCAGCGCCCGCTCTTGCCCCCGGTATCCTTTCCCGAATCTCAAAAATACGCTGTCCAGAATTTTATAGTTCGCCAACTTATGGCAAGCGGTCAAAACATTGTCATAAGCAGATAGTTTCTTAAAAAGGCGGATATTTTGGAAGGTTCTCGTAATTCCAAAGTCCGCAATCTGATAAGGTTCTTTTCCTTTTAGATTCTGTCCTTCAAATAGAATTTCACCTTCAGTCAAGGAGTACACTGCCGTAATCAGATTGAAAATCGTTGTCTTTCCGGCCCCGTTTGGACCAATCAGACCGAAAATTTCCCCTTTTTCAATTTCAAAGCTGACATCTCCGACCGCCGTTAGCCCTCCAAACCGCTTTGTCACATTCTTAAGAGATAGCACTGCTGTCATCCGGCGCACCTCCTTTTCGGCTTGCAATCCGTCTGTAAATTGCCTTTAAGTTTAATTCTTTTCCTCCCATCAGTCCCTGTGGCCTCGTTATCATAATCAAGATAACCGCTGCCCCATACACGACCAGTCTCCATTGTGAAAAGCTTCGAAGTGCTTCCGGTAGAAAGGTCAAAATAATGGCACCGACCACACTTCCGGTAATGCTTCCAAGACCTCCGAAAATAACGATAATTGTTAATTCCGTCGACTTAATCAGCTGGAACATAATCGGCTGAATGTATCCCAGATAGTGTGCCATCAATCCACCTGCGATGCCGGCATAAAAGGCACTGATGGAAAGGGATGTCATTTTATAACGAAATACATTGATACCAATTGCCTGTGAAGCCAGTTCCTCTTCTCTGATTGCAATCATATTCCTTCCGTGTCTGGATCGGATTAAAAATACCATTGCTACGATTGCAATTACGTTAATAATGACTACAATCGTTAGGTATTCGTTATTTCCATAGGTCGGAATACCCGGAAGACCACGCGACCCTCCGAAATATTGCACGTTATCTAAAATCAATCGTGTTGCTTCACCAAACCCTAACGTGGCAATGCAAAAGTAATCTCCTTTCAAATTTAAGGTTAACCTTCCTATCACTAAGCTGATTACTGCAGCAACAAGGCCTCCCGCAATCAAGGCAAGAATGAGAGGCATATGAAACTGCATGGTCATGGTAGCTGCCGTATAGGCTCCGATTGCCATAAAACCGGCATGGCCGAAGGAGAAAAGCCCAGTGAAGCCTGTCAGCAACGACAGCCCCAAGACCGTTAGTAGGTTGATTCCTGTTAAAATCAAAATTCCCGATATATAATACCAGCTAAACATTCACGCCA
Organism: uncultured Anaerovorax sp.; assembly: GCA_963521065.1. Taxonomy (GTDB): domain Bacteria; phylum Bacillota; class Clostridia; order Peptostreptococcales; family Anaerovoracaceae; genus IOR16. Next base: position 41,034 of record CAUQTI010000012.1, read on the forward strand.
CCTCCTATGCTTTATCTTCCGTGGTTTTGCCCATAAGTCCAGTCGGCCTTACCACGAGAATGAGAATCAGCAACGCAAACGCAATTAAATCCCTATAAGTGGAATATCCAGCTACCGATGCAAAGGTTTCGATTAATCCCAGAAGTATTGAACCGACGACTGCTCCCGGCAAGCTTCCAAGTCCGCCGAATACCGCTGCTATAAAGGATTTATTCGTTATAATTCCGATTTGCGGGTATACTGTATATTTCATGCCAAATAGCATTCCTGCCACACCGGCTAGCATTCCGCCTAAGATAAAAATAACAAAAATAATCCAATCTACATTTACACCCATAAATGCGCTTCCTTTTGCGCTGTAGGACGTTGCACGAATTGCCAACCCTACTTTTGTCTTTTCAATAATGAACATAAGAATGCCCAAACTAATCGCAGAAATAACAAACATCAATACATCAATTCGCCCAAGTGCGATATCTCCGAACATGAACGGCTTACTGTCAAAGATTTGGGGGTAGGTTCGAAAGGTAGGGCCAATCGTAGCCACTACAAAATTTTCGAGAAAGATAGATGCACCCATTGCAGAAATAATAAAGTAGAGCCCCGGTGCATTTCTTCGTCGAAGCGGACTGTATGCAATTCGTTCCAGCACAACTGCAATCAATCCTGCGCCAAATGCAGCAACCACTAACGCGGCTGCAAAAGGGAGCGATAAAAGTGATAACGCATATAAGCCGATATAAGCACCCAGCATGATAACACCACCGTGTGCAAAATTTGAAAAATTCATGATACTGTAAACGAGCGAATAGCCGACGGCCATCAGAGCATAGACACTTCCAATTGACAAACCATTAATCACTTGCTGTAAAAAACTACTCAATTGCATGACCTCCTATCGTATTTTAGAAAAAGTAAGGGCAGTCTGGCCGCCCTTACTCCATCCGCTTAACTAGTTCACTCCATATTTTTCTTGGAATACATAATTCTTGTTTTCGATTTTTACGATAGCGGCTTCTTTCCCGTCTGGATTGTGTGTTTCCGGTGAAATCTTAATCGTTCCGGTAACGCCTTTTACTTCTACTTCGGTCAACGCTTTTGCAATCGCATCGGAATCTGTCGTCGTATCTGCTTTCTCAATCGCCGCTGCCAACAGTAAGAAGGCATCGTTTACCATGTAGCCGTTCAACTCCAAAGCAGTTCCAAATTTTTCTTTGTAGGATTCCTGAAGCGGTTTCACTTCCGGATCATTGAAATCCAAATGATTTACAACGTAGCTGCCTTCAATCGCCTCACCAGCCATTTCCATCAACTGGTCGGAAGGCCATCCGTCGCCGCCCATTAAGGTTGCCTTAATTCCAAGCTCTCTAGCCTGATTTGCAGAAAGTGCGACTTCCTTATAGTAATATGGCATTAAGATTACGTCCGGATTTGCTGCTTTGATCTTTGAAAGCTGTGGTCTAAAATCTACGTCTCCACTTTTAAAGCCTTCCTTAGCTACAATCGTACCGCCCTTTTCTTTAAAGGTTTCTTCAAAGAATTGGGAGAATCCTTGCGAATAATCGCTTGCTACATCGTAAAGAATCGCTGCCTTTTTATAGTTGAGCTTATCTGCCGCATAGCCAGCGCAGACAGCTCCCTGATATGGGTCAATAAAGCAAATACGGAAATTGTATGGCTTTACGTTCCCGTCATCATCCACTGTAACCTTAGGGTTTGTCGCTACCGTGGCGATGTCTGCTACTTTTGCGGATTCCAGTGCCGCAGAAATTGCCAATGCCTGCCCGCTTGCATTTGGCCCTAAAATCGCAACTACTTTATCCTGTGAAACCAAACGCTTTACTGCGTTCACCGCTTCATTTGCATCACCGCGTGTATCATAAGAAACCAGTTCAATTTGTTTTCCTAAAATACCGCCCTCTTCATTTTTTTGATCAATCAGCATCTGTAAAGTTTGAGATTCGCATTTTCCCCATACTGCCTGGTCACCAGTTAAGGAACCAATCCAGCCGATTTTAATTGTTTCGGCTCCGGAATTACCACCTCCGCCTCCGCAGCCGGTGAACGTAAGTACAAGCACCAAGATAATACTAACAAATACGGCTAACTTCCTTTTCATAGCTACCTCCTAAAAAATCTTCTGCTTATCCCTATGTAGTTAAAATTAAAATATTCGAAAAACATAGAGCTACCATGTACTGGTGATTATACGCTTCCGCTTCAGAACGCTTCAAAAAACATCAAAACAATTCGAAAAATAATTCCGAATTGTTTGAATTGTAAAAATATAATTTTATTTTATTTAAGAATCCATCTCACTGAAAATCAGAAGGCCTTCCAAAAATTTATCTAAATTTGCTTTTCCACCGCTATTATTCTTCCCTTTCAAAAATGCCATTTCTGCACGGATGCTTTCAAAATCAAAGACTAGTTGTGAGTAGCTCTGAAACACCTCACTATAATAATCCTCCAGCCCCATGTTCGCAATATTTAAAAGTCCTTTTTTAACGGCACGGCGCATGCGCTGCTTTACCATTTTTACATCTTCATTATTACTCTTGCAATAAGAGCTGATCGTCTGCCGGTCATATTGACGCTCTAAAATCAAACATTCTTCACAGATGGCCATGATATCTTTTGTACCCCGTTCCCCAATCATTCCCAGAACACCCAAGAGATATTTAATGTCCTTCAACGGGTCTTTTTTTACTGCTCTCGTGCTGACAACTGAGCCATCCTGAAACATTCCCTTAATCCCAGATAGGACAGTTTCCATACGGATTTTTTCCGCAACTCTTTTTACTACCGTTTCCACTTCAATGATATTAATCGGCTTGTGGATGAAGAATTCAACGCCTGCCCGATAAGAATCGGAAATCATTTCTTTGTTTGAAACCTGCGAAATCATAATAAAACTGATGCTACTGCGCAGTCTTTTCACTTCGGAAACAAGGTTAATTCCATCTTTGACCGGCATGAGAAGATCGACTAGAACAATATCGGGGTTCAATGCTACAATCTCTGCCAATGCCACCTCCGCATCGGTTGAAAATCCAATGACCTCTCCTAATCCCTTTTGTTCAATAATACGGTTTAGTATTTTTACGATACTAAGTACGTCGTCCACGATGTAATACTTCATGTTTCTTCTCCTATAAACATCTCTTTTGGAATTTCAATCCGAAACTTTGTCTGTACACCTTCCTCCGATTGCACAAAAATAGCGCCATGAAACTTATCCTGTATTAAATCCCGTACCAGCGTTAATCCAACCCCCCTGCTAATATCACCGGTCTCCTGATTAAATTTTGTAGAATAACCAGGAGCAAAAATAACATCCATATCTGCCTTGCGAATCCCCGGCCCATTATCCGAAATCTCAAACAAATAGGCCGGAATAACATTTGACGAATTCGCTTCCGTTGCGGACGCTGTTCTTGTCATTTCACCTTCCCGTATTGAGAGAAAAATTTTACCCTTCTTTCTTTTGTCGATCGCATCCACGCTGTTCATTACCAAATTTCTCAAGACCGACATCAGGCTGAAATGATCTGCCACATAAAAATGTGCTTTAATTAAAAATGAAAAATAAATATCCAACTTATGTTCATGAATTTGTTCCCGGAGGTCCATATCTAAAATCCGAACAATGTCTTTAATGCTCATCCCCTTCACATCAATATCTGCCAAAAAATTATCCTGTAGCCCCTTTATAACCCGTATGTAGTCTTTTTTGATTTCATGCACATCTTTTGCAATATCCAAGCTCAAACAGCGCATTTCTTCCGGATAATTTTCTTTTTCAACGGTTCGATAGAGCGTAAATGCTTTCTGCATCACATCCTCTATCTCCACCATATTTTTATTCATAAAGTAAACCTCTGCATTAAATACAGATGCCATTACCATGAGTTTTTTATAGCGAAGTTCATGATCTTGATTTGCTAAAAAAGATTTATACCCATCAACGCTGATTCCAATTGCCAGGGAAATCAGTGTACGCACACCTGCAATCGCAAATAACCCCTTAAAGACGCCCTCTCCTAAAAAGGGAACCCCGGTTCGGGCGGTAAGCTCCATGACATTCGATAAAAAGTCACATAAAAAAATAGCTGCAAAAAATCCGGTATTGGAATGGGGGTAAAAACGGTGTGAGCGATAAAAAAATAAATAGAAAAAGAATCCGTAGGAAAAAAAGAAAACCGCATCCGGCCAAACCATCGTCCAGACCAGATGAATATTATGTAAGTGAAGAAACAGCATGATTGCACGAAATGCCGGCGATGCCAGTCCTGTCAAAATCCCTGCCTTCACGGGATGTAGTTCTTTAAAAATATAGAGAAAAATAGAAAATAATAAAGGCGACATCGCGACAATGAAGCCGTCAGTAAAGAAATTAAAATAAATTTGAGAGCCAAGTGAAACGCCAAAAGCCATGATGGCAGCTTGCTTCCATCTTTTCATAACGCACCAAATCCTTAATTTTTCATATACTAAAATCTTTTATATAATAGTATAGTATTTCAAATCACAAGACAAGTCGTATTTTTATAAAAAAATCGAAGCTCGGGAGTGAGCTTCGATTTTTTTGTTATGATAAATCATAGAATAATGATAAGCACTTCATCCAGCTTTTGAAGAGTTTGAATCATTTAAATGTGCATATTTTTTCTTTGCAATATCATGCCATAAATCCGCACCCTTAATTCCACAGTCATCTGGATTAAACACAGGGTCTAGTCCCATTGCTTTCTGTTTTTCATAGTCTTTTAAAATCGTAATTACTGGTTTTCTAAGCATAATTAACGCAATCAGATTCAGCCAAGCCGACAAACCCACTCCGATGTCTGCCATATTCCAGGCAACCCCAGCACTTTTTACGCTCCCGAATATAATCATACCGATTAAAAGAAACTTCATAATCAGTGCCGCCTGCTTTAAATAAGGCTTTCCTTTAAATAAATATGCCACATTGGATTCCGTGTAGAAACTAAAGGATAGAAGGGTAGTAAATGCAAAGAAGAAAATTGCGATTGCAATGAATGCAGAACCAAAACCAGGAAGCAAAGTATCGATTGCTGCCTGTGTATAACCTGTTCCAGCTTCAACGTTCGGAACGTTTTGAACAATAAAATTACTATTTGTATCGACTACATTATAACGGCCGGTCGATAAAATCATCAGTGCCGTTGCAGTACATACAAACAAGGTGTCTACATATACAGAAAATGATTGTGCCAGGCCTTGCTTCGCAGGGTGAGAAACCTCAGCGGCAGCCGCAGCTTGTGCACCGCTTCCCATACCAGCTTCACTGGAATAAATACCTCTTTTTACACCCCACATGATAGTACCGCCGAATACACCGCCAAAAGCAGCCTCTGCATTGAATGCACTTCGGAAAATCAATGCAAACATCGAAGGGACCTGCTGATAATTTACTCCTAAAATTACTAAGGCTAAAATAATATAAATAATTGCCATAAAAGGTACAACTAGCTCTGCAAATTTACCGATGCGCTTCATTCCTCCAAAGATAATTGCGGCGAAAATAACGGAAACGCAAATCCCAGTAATCAAGGGGTCAACACCAAATGCATTTTTTACAGAATCGGCAATGTTAAATGCCTGAATCGTCGGCCCGGTAAATCCATTTGCTATAATAGATGCAATTGCAAACAGTACAGCGAAGAATTTCAATCCGGTTCCTTTTTGAATATAATAAGCCGGACCACCACGGTATTCTCCGTTGATTTCTTCTTTCCAGACCTGCGCTAAAGTAGATTCTGCAAAAGCGGCACCCGCTCCTAAAAATGCAATAATCCACATCCAGAAAACTGCGCCCGGTCCTCCGAAGCAAATGGCAGTTGCTACACCGGCAATATTACCAACGCCGATGCGCCCGCCGAGAGCCATTGCGAACCCTTGGAAAGAAGAAACACCACTGTCAGAACTTTTTCCCTGGAATAGTTGAGCCAACATGTCTTTAATCAATCGAATCTGTGGAAATTTCATAAAAACAGAAAAATAAATGCCGACACCCAAACAGAGTGCAATAAATACGGTTCCCCATAAGTAACCGCTGATTTCCCCAGTTATTGTTAATAAATCCATTCCTTTTCCTCCTTATTATTCCTTTTGTGCTGTGGCCACTAACACTGGATGCATTATAAAATTCCCACATCATTTTTCATCAAAAAAAATCAAAAACAGCACAGAATATTTTAAATATTTAAAACATGCTATTTTATCTATCATCTTGTTCTTTTCTTTTGTATGAATGCATAAAATTGAAAATATCCCCTTTTACCCTCTTTTATTTTTTATGCGAAAGGTATATAATAAATTATTAGTTAGCGAGGCATAGCTCAGCTTGGTAGAGCGTTGCGTTCGGGACGCAAAGGCCACAGGTTCGAATCCTGCTGCCTCGACCATAATTAATGTCAGAAATGGATGTCCTGCGGTGAAAACCGCAGGACATCCGCCATTTCCGGGCTTTTTTACCCTCAAAATGCCCGTCAAAAAAGATTGCGATTTCGTAGATATCATAGGGGTGAATTTGATGTGTCCATGGATTTGAACCCACACCTATGCCCTTTTACGGCAGAAAAAGAATAAAAGCATACTATCAGCGCTCTTTCCGATACGGCAGAAATGTCGAAAAGAAAGCGGCGCTTTTTGTATTTGGAAAAAAATAGAAGCAACAGAAAAAAGGTACGCACATGAAGCATCGGAAAGAATTGCTGGGAGCTATAAAGAAAACAGTAGTATAAGACATGCGGACTGTGCTTTTTTAGGCCTCGCAACAAAAAGAGCTCGTTACTACAAAAACCATCTTCTATATAAATATTTATGTAAATGCTTCCTTACTAATGGAACTTAAACTTCAAAGTAAAAGTTTTCAGAGATGGCGCCTTATATACATTCGAGTATCAAATGCGAATAATGCTAAAGAATTAGTTTGCTCGTGCTCGTAATTGTCAAAAAACCACGAAACGACCAATTCGTTTATTGTATTTATTCCATAATATGCTATAATTTATTTGTAATAATCTATTGAAATGACTGGTTTTACCAGTGGTTTGCAATTAACTTTCATTGCGAAAGGAGTCATTATATGAAGACGAAGCCTCTCCCGCCGTATGCGCCAACACTAATAGAATCTACTCGTGCCATTGGCTACACATTAGAGACGGCGATTGCTGATATAGTCGATAACAGTATATCGGCATCAGCTTCATGCATTGAAATTTTCTTCTTTCCAGTGGGAGATTCTTACATCGCTATTCTAGATGATGGACACGGTATGAATTCGGATGCACTTGAAACCGCAATGCGTTATGGCAGTCAAAATCCCAACGAGAAACGTGCCGTAAATGACTTGGGACGTTTTGGGTTAGGATTGAAAACCGCATCATTATCGCAATGCCGGACGCTAACTGTCGTTAGTAAACAACATAACCATATAGAAGCTTGTTGTTGGGACATTGACCATGTGATCGATGCTCACGATTGGTCACTATTAATTCTTGATTCGGAGGAAGATTTCAACGCAATCCCTCAAATTGAGGAGTTGCGAAAACTAGAATCAGGAACTCTTGTGGTTTGGCAAAATCTCGATAGGCTTAAAGTCGGTGAATTGGACTTTAGCCGTTCAATGGGAAAAAAGATGGATGATGTGCGTAGTCATCTCTCTTTGGTTTTTCACCGATATATAAGTGGAGAGCCAGGCCTTAAAAAAATGCAACTAATGATGAATAACACTCCTGTCGAACCTGCTGACCCATTCCTTTTAAAACGGAATACACAGATAATGTCTGATGAAATTATGAATATTGAAGGTTCAAAGGTTATTGTCCGTCCCTATATACTCCCCCATATCTCAAACTTAACCAACGAGGAAATATTAGCACTTGGCGGCAAAGATGGGTTGCGTAAAAGCCAAGGTTTTTATATTTATAGAAATAAACGTTTGTTGGTATGGGGTACATGGTTTCGGATGATGAGGCAGGCTGAGCTCTCTAAACTGGCTCGTGTTCAAGTTGATATTCCCAATGAACTGGATAACCTCTGGACACTTGATATAAAGAAATCCACTGCAATGCCACCAGAAGAAGTGCGAAACAATCTTGATTCAGTAGTTGAAAGACTTGCCGAAAATAGCAAGAGAACGTGGGTATTTCGGGGGAAGAAAGAAACTAATGACTCTATAGTCCATGTGTGGCAACGGTTTAAGGGAAAACAAGGCGGAACGTATTACACCATAAATAGAGACCATCCGCTACTTGAAATATTTGAAGGCGAATCGCAACAGGTAAAGAAAAATATAGAAAATCTGCTAAGAGCGATTGAGAGCGAACTTCCTCTCAGTTCACTATATTTGGATTTGAATTCTGATAAGCCCGTGGAAAATGAAACGGAAGTTACGATGCAAGTTGTCGGGGCACTGATACAAGACTTGCTTACCCAAATTCCAACTAATGCTGGAAAGGCAGAGCTACTGGATCGGCTTTCTGTTTCAGAGCCATTCGTACATTACCCTCAGCTTATTGAAAGATACAAGGTAGGAGGAAACACTCATGGCGGGAACTAGTACTGAATTGCTTGAAGGCATTATTTCTACAACAATAAATACAAAATATCCGGATATTCCGCCTACCGAAGCGGAATTTGATTCTGAAGTGAATGCGTTGCGTCATTCACTGGCCGTTTTGTATCCTGTTAGTGATGAAGAATTTGCAGAAATCAAACGGAAACTCAAAGCTAATATTGTCGTACAAATGGACTTAGGCGTTCTCATAAAAGACAGGCAACAACATCTGCCATGGCTTTCGGCGCGGCGTTCGACATTAGATTTCTTCTTTTGGAACAGATATAAGAAATTCCTTGAGGAGGTAAAGCACTGGAATCCTCGTGTAACAGGAAATCTTGGACGCGTTTCGGATGAGATTGTTGATTACCTTGGAGATCCCAAAAGCGATGCTCCATTTCAACGACGTGGACTTGTACTTGGCGATGTTCAGTCCGGAAAAACAGCTAACTACACCGCAATTTGCAACAAGGCTGCAGATACCGGCTACCGTGTAATTATTATTCTGGCAGGAACGATGGAAAACTTACGTCAGCAAACGCAGGAACGTCTTGATGCCGAATTTTCGGGAAGGATGAGCCAATACCTTTTAGATCCTAAGCAAGAGATTGAAAATGTGCCTGTTGGCGTAGGCAAATATGGACAGGAAAAGCAGATTGCGACATTTACCTCCGTTACGAAAGATTTTGATAAAAACATTCTTCGTGCATTAAAATTGTCACTGCATAACGTGAATACTACCGTTTTATTCGTCATCAAGAAAAACAAAAGCATTCTCAACAATCTTATCAAATGGTTAAAAAGCAATAATCTTGATGCAAGAGGTGCCATTAACCTCCCCATGCTGTTAATTGACGATGAAGCCGATAATGCTTCTGTTAATACCAAGAAGGAAGATGAAGACCCTACAGCAATCAACGACGCGATACGTCGCCTCTTGAAACTGTTCAGGCAAGCATCGTATCTTGGCATTACGGCCACGCCCTATGCAAATATTTTTATCAATCCTGAAACAACGGATGAAATGCGGGATGATGATTTATTCCCGAGAGACTTTATTTATTCACTTGCACCACCGACAAATTATATCGGAGCAGAAAGTATCTTTGGTGAAGAAGCTCAATTCAAAGATGCGCTTGAAGAACTATATCCCCAAGAGATGGATGCCTTCTTCCCTTTCAACCATAAGAAGGATCTCGTTGTTTATGAATTGCCACCAAGCATGCGAGAGGCTATTGCATATTTTTTGCTTGCTAATGGTATCCGTGATGTTCGTGGCGACAGAAAAGAGCATCGTTCTATGATGATTCATGTCAGTAGATTTACTGATGTTCAGAACCAGATTAGTGATTTAGTTTATAGGTGGGTAGAGGATATCCGTTCGGATCTGCAAAACTATGCCTGCTTAGCTGAAAACAAAAGTGATGAGATCGATAATATTGCATTCCTAAAAGCAGTATGGATTAAGCACTACCTCTCAGAAAAAGCTGGTTCAAAAGACAGTCCTATGCCGTGGCATAAATTTTTATCCGAGTATCTTTTTGCTTCGGTTGCTCCAATTGTAGTTCGTTCGGTAAACCAAAAAAGTAGCTCTACTGGCTTGGATTATTATAGTCATAAAGCGGAAGGATTACGAGTAATCGCTGTTGGCGGAAATAGTCTTTCAAGGGGGCTCACACTTGAGGGATTGTGCGTTAGCTATTTTTATCGTCGATCTCTTATGTATGATACTCTTCTTCAAATGGGTCGCTGGTTTGGTTACCGTCCAGATTACGATGACCTTTTCAAAATATGGATCAGCATTGAGGCCATTGACTGGTATGGATATATAACAGCTGCCGCTGAGGAATTAAAACGTGAAATTGTTAGAATGAGGGATGCGAATCTTACGCCTATGGAATTCGGGTTAAAGGTTCGTCAAGACCCCGCCTCACTTATTGTTACGGCGAGGAATAAAATGCGATCAGCTACGCTTGTTAGTCGTCCCATTACTATATCCGGTCGTCTGCTTGAAACCCCTCGATTGAGAACGGATGCAAACATTTTGGCCACAAATGAGAGGGTATTCAAAGAATTCGTAAGAAATCTCTCTTCGATTGGGCAGAGAATAATTAGAGCGGATTCACGATATTTCTGGTCGGGTGTCAAAAAAGATGAAGTTGAGCAGCTCCTGCGTGACTTCAAAACTCATCCATGGCAGTTGAACTTTCAAGGTACAGCATTGGCTGATTTCATTAGAGATACCGATGATATGGGTAATTGGGATGTTTTTATTGCCGAAGGTGATGGATGCATCTACAATGAGCTGGTTTGTAGTGATGAAATATTGCAGATAAAAACAGAAAAACGTACTGTTAAGGCAACAAGTGGACAAATCAGCATAAGTGGAACCAAGGTTCGTGTTGGTGCGGGAGGAGCTGCCAAGATTGGTTTGTCTGAAAAGGCCCGAGAAATAGCTATAAGGAAGTTTCGGGATAACAACTCTGGAGCGCGTAATATGCCTGATAAGGCATACCTTGAGATAGATCGTCCACCAATTTTAGTATTGCATATTGTTGCTGTTGATAAAACCGGGACTGCCGAAAAAGGAAATCTTCGTAGCCAAATTGATGAGGGCGTGCAAGTCCCTGACTATCTCTTTGCATTAGGCATCGGAATACCCGATAATGGAGCTGAGAGAATCGCCAATTATATGGTGAATTTGGTTGAACTTCGCAGCTACTATGATACAGAGGAGGATGAAGACGAATGAAAATAACGCCTGAACTCCTTGAAAATCAATGGAACAGTATTAGGTACAAAGATGGTGGATTTTTACAGATTGATACACAACATCCGCTGGAGTGGCATATTGGTTATCAGTCTATCAGCCAACGCACACTTCTGCTTGTCAGTGACACGGAATTTGGCATAATTGAGTCCTCAAAGTCTATGATAGTAAGCCGTCGCAGACGTGAATCTGATAACTGTTGGACATTATCTTTTGAGTTGCTGCGCAATGAGCAACAGGATGTGTTTGCAATTCTTTGTTGTGACATTATAGAACATTCCCGCTCTGCAACCAACAAGACGGAAGCTCTTAAATTAGTCATCAGCCGTTATAAGCAGTGGAGCAAGCTACTGGAAACGCAACGGAATGGTCTGATGGATGAGCATAGTCGCAAGGGGTTACTTGGTGAGCTTTTATTTTTAGAACAACGAATCAAAACCGCTGGTGCAAACTTATCTACGATACAAGGATGGTCAGGAGCGGATGGTGCCGATCAAGACTTCGCGTATTCTGATGGTTGGTTTGAGATAAAGAGCATCGGTGTGTCTGCAACTAGTGTCACAATATCGTCCTTAGAACAGCTTGATTGTATTGATGAAGGAGAATTGGTGCTCCAACAAATTGATAAGGTTGCGCCAGACAAGCAAGGGGCATTTTCGCTTAATGATGTAGTTCGTAGAATCGGAACAATGCTTATTGATGACGTTGAAGCACTTGACTTGCTTCGCGCCAAACTTAGTGCCTACGGATATATGGATTTACAGGAATATTCAGAACAGAAGTATTTCTATTCTGGTACGCTACGGTATGTGGTAGACAAGGATTTCCCGAAACTTATAAAAAACAGCGTACCACCACAAGTGTCATCGTTGCATTATGAATTAGATTTGCCCTCTTTAGCAAATTGGCGGAAGGAGTAATCAGATGGAAGCGCAAGATTTCAGGAAAGACTTTCTCGAAGACATTAAAGCTGATGCCTTAGCAACTGGTGAGGGTTCTTGCGCTTCTTTTGTCAGCTCATTTGCCCGCTATTTACAGGAATCCGAATATCTCATGGACTTTACCTCATCGTACTTTGAAGGAACAGGAAAGCAGAATCGCAAACTGCGTGTAGATGGATATGCCTACGATGAATTTGACAATACCTTGACTTTAGTTATTGCAGACTATGACGTATCTGATGATAAGCGCACCCTTGCGAAAACACAGGCGGGTCAGTTGCAGAACCGGCTGATTTATTTTATTGACAACGCTCTTAATACCCAACTTCATCGAAATGTAGAGATGAGTCGCCCGTGTTCAGACTTAGTTGACTTGTTGCGTGAAAAACGTAAGGAAATCCGCAAATACCAGCTATTAATTCTTACAACAGCCAATATTAGCTCAACTATCAAAGTGCTTGAATCTGATGATATTGACGGTGTTCCCTCGGAGTGTCAGATTTGGGATATTGATCGTCTGTTTCAGCTTTGTGGCTCTGATACTGGACGCCATATCATAGAGATTAACTTCAAGGATCACTCTGAAAAGGGTATTCCCTGCTTGGAAGCGAGTGGCATCGCCACCGATGACTTCAAAAGCTATCTATGTATCATACCAGGTATCATGCTTGCAGATATCTATGATAAATATGGTAGTTCGTTGTTGGAAGGCAATGTTCGCTCATTTCTCTCTACAAAGGTAGCGGTAAACAAGAAGATACGCACCACTATTTTGCAACAGCCAGAACGGTTCTTCGCTTATAATAACGGAATATCGGCAACTGCAATGGATGTGCAGTTTGAAAATACTGAGCAAGGCTTGTTTCTTGTGTCAGCACGCGATTTTCAAATAATTAACGGTGGACAAACGACAGCTTCTCTCTCAAGTGCAAGGTATAACTATAAGGATAAAGCGAATCTGGGAGCAATTTTTGTACAGATGAAGCTGACTGTGATTGAACGCGCTCTGGACGAGGATGACGCAACCACGCTGGTTCAGAACATCTCTCGATCTTCAAATAGCCAAAATAAAGTTAGTGATGCGGACTTCTTCTCTACCCATCCGTTCCATGTTCAGATGGAGCGTTGTTCTCTCCGCTTAGGTGCAAGAGGTACTGGCGGACTACAGTTTGAAACCAAGTGGTTTTATGAAAGGGCACGTGGCCAATATCTCCAGAAGCAAATGTGTATGAGCCCGAGTGAAAAGAAGAAATTTTTGTTGCAAAATCCCAAAAATCAACTCATTACTAAAACTGATCTTGCAAAAGTGCGCAATACGTGGGAAGGGCTACCACACATCGTCAGCAAGGGGGCACAGACCAATTTTACAGAGTTTGCACAGAAAATTAGTGATGCATGGGACAAGGATGAAGGATTGCTTTTCGGTGACAAATATTTTCAAGAATCCGTTGCGTTATGCCTGATTTTTAGGTATACTGAAATGATGATACCGCGTCAGCCATGGTATCAACAGGGATATAGAGCTAACATTGTGACGTACACTATGGCAATGTTACATAAACTAATACAAGTGCAGTTCCAAAAGAGAGACTTGGACTTGATTGGAATATGGACTCGGCAAACCGTTCCGGTTGCGGTGCAGAATGCGCTTACAGAATTATCAGAGTATGTATACAACAAACTAACGGACCCAAAACGTGGCATAGAAAATGTAACCCAATGGTGTAAACGAGAGGGTTGCTGGAGTAGCGTTCAAAATATTGAATACAAGTTGTCCGGTGAAATTTTCGATTGTTTAGTTGGACAGGAAACGATGAGAACTGTCGTGAGAGATGCGAAAGCAGACCGGCGTGTTGAACTGGATGCTGACGCAATGACAAAGGTAGTAGAAATCCTCCCTGCCCAATGGCGGGGCGTAATGGATTTTGCCGCAAGCAAAAAGATGATTACGCGAGAAGAAGGCATGGCGTTGCGCATCGCCTGTCAGTTACCGTTAATAGTTCCAACACCGGCACAGAGTAAAAAGCTTATTGCACTGTTGGAAAGATTATATGAGGAGGGATTCAAGCTATGAGTGAACAGCTATCGCATAAATATAGTATAGTAGACTTATTTGCAGGTGCAGGCGGACTCAGTTACGGATTCCTCCAAACTGGTCGCTTTACTGTGAAAGCGGCATTTGAAATGAACCCTAATGCGCAGCAAACCTATCTTCGCAACCATAAAATTGATAAAGATTGTATGTACAGCGACGTCAAGGATGCTCTATTAGAAGAAACAAAGCAGCGGTTGGGACAAATAGATGTCGTTATTGGAGGCCCACCATGTCAAGGCTTTTCTAATGCCAATCGCCAAAAGAATCATGCAATAAGCCTTAACAACTCTCTTGTAAAGAAGTTTGTTAAAGCGGTTCTTCATTTGGAACCCAAAGCGTTTTTAATGGAAAACGTCAGCATGCTTCAATCGGAGGTTCATCGTTTTTTTGTTTCCGATGAGGACGCAGATGACATTGAAAAATATGGCATTTCCACAGCCGATTCACAAATACAGCTTCTTGAACAAGAGTTCATTTTTAATGGTGTAATTGACATCGTGTCGGATTCAACTTTAATTGCTAATTATTTGTGGGAAGAAAATGATTATCTTGCACTAAATGTGATCTTCAAAAACCGCAACAACGAGGAAAAGCTCAAGGCGGCATTAACAAAGCACCAGCGTAGATTGGCTGCTTTTGCTGCGAAGTTGATTGCCTGTCAGGGCAATAACTTTATTATTGAACAGGGGCAAATTGCAGGAAATGCACTACAACATTATTATGATAACAATATGATTGAAGGACTTTGCGAAGCGATAAAACCGTCCATTTTACTTCAACGTATGCTCTCAAAGGCAAAGGAAATTAAAGATAATACCATTGCAGTTGAGCGGTTTTCTGTTGATGATGGATTAGTGGCTCATGTTAAATCCATGTCTGTCTTAGATTATATAGTATCTATTTTAGGAGCTGGATGCAATGGGTATACCATTGAAAAAGGCGTTTTATCAGCAGCTACATTTGCCGTACCTCAGAAGCGTATGCGTTATGTAGTTTTAGGAGTAAAGAAAAACATTGCAGACAGTATTGAATTGCCTAAAGGAAAAATTCTAGATGGGAAATTTAGAACTGTCCACGATGCCATATGGGATTTAGAGGGAGTTAATACAACAACTAATATTAATGAGGGTAACAAAGGTGTTTATTTGGAACAGGCACCTGAAGGGACATGCAAATTAGGATTGGCATTGAGAGACTCTTCTATATTACGTAACCATATATCTACTGAAACGACCGAGCTTGCGCTTAAGAGATTTAAGGCAATTAAGCAGGGACAAAATTTTCATAACCTTCCTGAAGAACTCAAGAAAAGTTATTCTGATTCCAAGCGCACACAAAACACTATATATCTTCGATTAATATATGATGAACCTTCGGGCACTGTAGTGAATGTTCGTAAATCTATGTGGATTCATCCTGTGCTACACCGAGCATTGAGTATTCGGGAAGCTGCACGATTACAAACATTCCCTGATAGTTTTGTATTTTGTGGACCTAAAGATTCTCAATATCAACAAGTAGGAAATGCAGTCCCACCAATGCTGGCTAAAGCAATTGCAGAGCAATTGTGCGGTTACTTGGATAAAGAGGCGACGACATCTATTGATGCGTGTAAAGGTGAAGCATCCTAAAAATGAACAAGATAAAGATTTCTAAGTCGAAAAATTGGAGCTACTCGAGGGCTTTCGCTGTGAAAAGTGAAAGCTCTTTTTTGATAGGGTTATCGGGTGCTCGCCTCACTATGAGTAAGGGTTCAAATCCTGTTTTTATACACAAGAAAACAACTTTACATTATGATATCCATTTTTAATATGAGTATTTATTCATCGCGATATATAATTTTGATAAAAACACATATTATGAAAAGAAAAATCAGAATAAATATGCATAAAAGTGAGTTGTGTGCGGGTTCAAATCTCTTCACTTCTAGCAAGATAAGTTGACAAGTTTTTTAGAGGAAAACTTGTCAACTTTCTTTTGTTTATGCGGGTTGCAGCATTTTAAATAGTTCGTGACTTTCCTGAAAGAATGGATTTGAACCTACACGCGATCAAAATATATTAATTATATGAGCACGATGGCTATCAAAGCTATCGTGCTTTTTTCGTACCCAAATTAAGAATGTGAGGATCTAACTATGATGAATTATATAGACAAAGCAAATGTGATTACAGAAGGCTTGCGCAAATCCTTTCAAGGTACAGACTGCAAGATGGCAAATCGTCGGTGCTATGGCTATGATATTTTGCCCAATGGTGACCTCACTGCCAATCTGGCTGAGGTAGAAGTTGTCCGATGGATTTTCAAGCGGTATTTTGCAGGAGACAGCTTGGGTAAAATCGCTGCCGGCCTTGAACAACAAGGAGTACTTTCCCCTACCGGAAAAGCGAAATGGAATCGTGAAGCGATTTCCAAACTACTCTCAAATGAAAAATATACAGGCTCGGTTCTGCTACAAAAGACGATGAGCATTTGCGGTACGCAGCTTAAAAACGAAGGAGAACTTGATCAGGTGTTGATTACTCACCACCATGAGGCACTTATTTCAGCTCAGGATTTTGAAACGGTGCAGCAAATGAAACGTGAGCGTGCAAAGGCCCCAGTTCAAGAAATGAAAATGACGCTGTCGTTTTAACAGGAAATATATTCAAATAAATCAAAATATGGTATACTATTAACAAAGAAAGCGGCGGAGCCTATGAATCATAGAACTATTACTAATATTCCTACTAAGCAGTACAATTGGGCTATGGATAAACCTCTCCGGATTGCGGCCTATTGCAGGGTTAGTAGCCTCAAAGAGACCCAGGAATTAAGCCTTGAAACGCAGATTCGATATTATACAGATAAAATTGAGACTTGTACCTTCGGAGAGAATGCTGGGGTGTTTTCAGATGCAGGCACAGGCCGGAATATTCGGCAGCGTACGGCGTTTAAGAAGCTTATGGCAAAATGTCGAGCCGGTAAAGTGGATCTCATTCTTACAAAGTCTATCAGCCGCTTCGGAAGAAATTCCTTGGAAACCATTCAGCGATTACGGGAACTTCGCAGCCGGAACATTGATGTTTATTTTGAACAAGAGAATATCCATCTACTTGACCTTGCCGCACAGCACATTATTGAGATACACTGTGCGCTGGCACAGAATGAGAGCGAAAACAAAAGCCACAACATTCGTTGGGGGATTCATGAGGGGTTTCAATCAGGAACCTCGGGTTATCAAAACTTTCCTTGCTATGGGTATTACTACGATAAAGAAAAGCAGATGTTGAAAATTGTTTCAAAGGAAGCGAACGTTGTTCGAATGATTTTTGACTTGCGCCTGCAAGGCTATAGCCTTGGCAAAATTTCAACAGAACTAGCAAAAAGAGAGATTCCCTCACCAAATGGTAAGCCAGTTTGGAGTCGTGAATGCATCCGAAAAATACTTTGCAACGAGAAATACACCGGCTCAGTGATGCTGCAAAAGACCTATATAGAGGACTTTTTTACAGGCAAGCAGAAGCACAATACCGGACAACGTGAACGATATCTTTACAAGAACAACCATAAGCCAATTGTTGGATGCGATGTTTTTTCTCATGTGAATAGCTTATAGATGAAACTGTGCGTTGTAGCAAGCGTGGGTAATTGGTTAATTTATAGATTCCCACAAGGGTGATTACTAAAACTTAAGCAATGAATAATTTTTGGGGCTAAAAGATTAAAAATTAAAGAATATAGGATTTATATTCAAAGATAGGACTGAAATTAAAAAATAGGGAGTTAGGCATTATTACAAGATTGATTTTAGATTTTTAATTTTATCATGAAAAAGCGAATCAAATGCATGCAAATTGTAAAAAATCATGTATAATAATATACTAGAAATTAAATAGGAGGGATAGTTATGGTTTTTAAAAAAGCTAAATTGTTTTGGAAAAATGAAGCAACTAAAGAAACAATAAATTGCGTTCTATATGATGATAACACGGAATACTATACCTTCTTGCGCAAATATAAGTCTGAGGGTTACCGACAAGTCATTGTTACCGCAGAAATTATGCTACAAGTGATTAGAATGGCTGTTATAGAAAAAGAATTCGCTGTGTATAAAATCGAATTTGCTGAAGAAGACCACGAGTTAGAAGAAGAAGTTAAAAATCTTCTTCATTTAATTGAGAAAAAACCAGCTTATTTTGGTGATTTGTTAGCCAAAATTAAATTTCTATCAGAGCAGTCATCTATAGATATAAGACGAATTTATATAAAAGGGAAATACAACGGAGAATATGCACCTAATTTTTATTTGCAGTCCAATGGTATTCTCGGAATCAATAATGAATCTTTCAATGATTTATCTAAAGAAATTGGCGCCTTTGTTGAGAGGTGCTTACGCGGATGATAAAAAAGATATGGAAAGTGTTGACTCCAATTTTAAGTGCAATAATGGGTATTTGGGCAGCAAATAAGTTTAATATCTTTGAATTAATAACATTCGTTCCAAAAGATTATACTTACGAAGTATGTATAACTACATATTTTGTAATTGCGGATGTTATTATAGATACATTATTGAATGCAATTTCAATATTCTTAAAACCAATCTTTATCTCGGAGTTAGAAGTGGTTATATCCCATCAAGGGACAGTTATCAATTCAAATACGGATATTAATTTAGAGTTTAATACTGATGGTCTAACCCAAGCAAATATCCTTTTGAAGATCAAAGGAAAAAAGATTCATTTTCAAAATACTGATCTAATTATAAAAAAACCTGCATTTGCTGAAATACAGAGTGCCTATAAAAGACAGGAAGTAATCGTTGATAGCGATAATTATCGTATTAAATTAGCTGATTTATTTGGCAACAGTAGCACTATAGACAGTAGCCAAACTTTTAGAATTGTCATGATTCAAGATGCAGTTGACGGAGATACATCTATGGTATTAACTCCAGAATTGAGCAAAAAAAGAATTGGTTTGATTTATAAACATAACAATGCGAATTTAAAGGCGGTGAGAAGATAATGGCAGCAACTACCAGATGGAGAGATACTGTATCTAAAGATATTAATGTATCGATAGATAGATTGATTGATGATGTGCTTTCTGATGATAAAGCGACAAATATTACATGGGATAATTGGAATTTGAGTAAAATCTTTGGTGTAAATCAAACGATATCTTTAAATGGAAAAAATATTGAGTATAATTATATAAAATTTTCTTACGATCAAACAACATTAGGTGATGTTTCTGTAGAAGATCGTGTTGTAAGTCGTGAAGGTTTTATAATTGTGTACACTTCGGCCTCTGGTATAAATTATATCATTGACCAAAACTCCTCTGCTCAAAAATTATTACGAAAGTTACTAACATACAATAAGAAAAACGAAATTGAAAGAAACTCATTCGATTTTTCAAATGATTTTTTAATTTGGCTTATTTTCAGAGTTTATAATTCAAACTACAATATTGAAATATCGCCAGATGATAAAGCATTGAAACTTGATGCTATTAAAGGTTTTAAGGGTGATACGGAAGATATGCAAACTAAGGTGTCTGCAAGCGGAGAAACGGTAATGAATATTATTAGTACATTATCGTTCTTGTTGGAAAGCAGCAATCTTAACCAAGTTAAGTTGGATTTGAATTATACTGGTCATGCTAATATAAGTTTAGTTTTGCAAAAGGGTACTGTTAATGCATTGCTAGAGGATTACAGTGGCAGTTTTGAACATGAAGATGTTGCAGAACAAAAAATTGCTAAATTGTACCTAACTGTTTATTTAGAGATTCTTCCGTTACTGTTTCAAGAATATAACACGGATATCGGTAATGATTTATGGAACAAAGAAGTCTATATTGAATTTATAAAAAACGTGGGAGAGACTTTGACAGAGAAAATTAAAAATAAAATAATCTCGTTAGGAGATTAAACCGTAGTCCGTTAGATTGATTTCTTTAACCGCGGCGTTTAGACAACCGAAAATTTTAGAGTTTATAGGCGAAACATCCGAGTGTAAATTAAAATCTCATTGTATTAAAGACAGCGTTGCCATAACAAGGCATGTGACACTATATTTAATTGCATCTAATGTTTATATGATGATAGTTCAAATCCTCATTTGAAAATAGGATGATATCCAGTATTGACGTGGCTCGCAAAATGAAAACCGCTGTAAATAGCGGTTTTTCTTTATTTTCCAACGGATACACAGCTTTATTAAATAACAATTTTGTTATATTTTTTCACAAAAAAATTACTCATGTTGCATGTTTTTTAGCAAAATGCAACACGAAATGCAACATGAAAATTGGGTGGGAATAAAAAAAACGCTCCGAAGAGACGGTATAAATTACCACATTATATACGCACTAATTAGGTTCGACATTTTGTACCTTTTTCTATGCCTAAACCCTATATCAATCAACGGTTTTACACCTTTCTGTAAAATGAAACCAAGCTCCTTTGTTTCCTATAAAACCTTTTATAAAAGTAGGATAAATATAGGAATCATGTTATAATGAATGACATGCACCTTAATAACATACATGAAATTATTAAGGATCTATTGTTACTTTGCAAAGGGAGAGATAATGAAAAACAATTGGAGAAAGTTAAATATTTATCAAAAATCACTGCTTATTCTACTCGTTCTTCTTATGCTTATCACTGATAGTCTATTATTTTGGTTTGATTCCCTATGGTTGGGAGCTGTGAGCCTTGCCCTTTTTTCAATGATGGGGTTTTTATTCTATAAATCATTTAAGTAGATGTTGATAAAAAATTGATGTAACTATTAAATGAAAATTTTTGATTCATAAAAGAATTGATTTTTCATATATAGTTCACCGATATATAGTGAAGAAAGAAGACTTACAATGGAAAACATATATTTTGACAGAACAGAGAATAAAGGAGCACTTGGAATTTTTTCTAAGGATGCCAAGCTCATCCCTGCTGGAACAACAGTATATGTAATGAGTGTGAAGGAGAATAATGCAGAATATCAAAGATACGAAAAAGAGCACGATATAAAATTTATATTTGATGATAATATACCTTATATGGATTTTTATGCAGTGCCTCACATTGATATTTTTGCGGGAGACAGTCTAGGTGGTTGGTTTGGAACGGTTGAACAAATAACCGATTTTGACGTGGAAGCACCAATCTGTTATATTGATCTACAAAAAAATTGCTTTCTTATTTCAGAATGCCTCAGTTTATTTTGGGATTCTATGAAAGCAGGATCAGATTGGAAGGCAGATATGCAGCCGCTTCAAGACATAAAATTTTATGCGTCAAAGGAAGAAGCGCAAAAAAAACTTACTTTTTTTACAAATGTTAAATCCCCTGAAAAAAATAAGGGATAATTATTTAAAATAATTACTCCTTATTTTTTTCAACCTGAGGGATATGTACTCTCAGAAGAAAAACTCCTTCTTCCTTATTTTCTTCATAAAAAATAAAACCCCCTAATCTTTCTATAATTTCTTTTACAATATCCATTCCAAATCCGTGGTTCTCTCCGTTTTTTTTCGTTGTCAGTAATTTCCCGTCATCCATCAGCACTTTTCCATTGTAAGAATTGGCCACTTCCAAAGTCACCCAATCTTTATCCTTGCTGCTGCTTACTGTGAAAAAACGCTTTTCGGCAGGAACTTCCAGGCATGCCTCAATCGCATTATTTGTGACATTTGCAAAAACACGAATTGCATCCATTAATGTCAAGCCTGTATGTTTTGGTGCAAAAACATTAAAAGAAAATTTAATTTGTTTTTCTTCACAGAAATTCGCCAAATCCTGCAGCATCGCATCCAGCACAACATCATTTGAATATTTTTTATGGACTTTTACCCTTTTTTGCATGTCATCATAGATGTTATCAATAAGCAGAATTGCTTTTTCACCGTCTCCACCCCGAATCAACGCCTTTACTGACGCCATCATAGTCTTATAGTCATGCTTAAACATTTGAAAGCTTTCCGTATATTTTTGGTAAGACTTATAGTGGCGCAGTTGTCTGGCATACTGCTCTTCCAGCATTTTATTCGTCCATTGAGATTCAACAAGCTCCGCGTTTTGAATCGACTGATAGATTGCATAAATCAACATGCTTAACGTTAAAACACTGGCGCCAAGTACAACCCCCATATACCATATATTATTTGATAATATATAACGTCCTGCATTCATCGTTGCAAGGTTTGCGGAAGCTGCCATCTCATATATGACAACGGGTCTGAGTTGCCTTTTATCCATCAAAAACACTTTGAATTTGTCATCCGGAAGAATTGTCTTCCTTAAAATCATAAAAAATAAGAAAGCAAAAGGAAATGCGACAAGTGTAATCTTGTAATACAATACATCATCAAATAAAAAGTCACGCCCTGGAAATAAAAATACACTGATTGCAGTGAACATCCCTCGAAAACAATAGGCACTCAGTACACAAATACTTGCTCCATAGAATGCCTGCATCCAATTCATTCCAATACTTCCGCGAAGACCCATTGTCATGACAAATAGTATAACAACGATATTCCAGTAATTTAAATCATAAATAGTAAGAAGTATATATGCACCTAAAATGCAGATCAGCGTTAAAAGAACGAAAGAAAATTTAAGCGCTTTCACTTCCAATATCTTATAATAATAAAATAAAAATGCGCAATAGTATCCCGTAATCATAAAAAGTGCGATAAATGTATAAATCACAGCTTCTCCTCCCGCTCGAGCAAATTGCAGGTATTGTAAATGTGAAAATCAGAAATATAGTCAGAAAACCGCTTCTTAAGCAGGCGAACAAAGGTAACCCCTACAGGAATCACCTCTTCTGTCTTTAGCCGGATTGCCTGATTTTGAAAAACTGAAATATAAGGGAGGTTCACCAAATAAGAGCGGTGCACCCTTACAAAGTTTTTCTCAAAAAGCTGATTTTCCAATTGCTCCATTGTCCCATAAAATTTCCCCGTTTTTTCGCCTTGGTAATGGACTGTTACGAGCCTTTTCCAAATTTCAAAATAAGAAATATGCTGGATCGGGATTGCATGTGTTTTCCCGTCAAATTCAAAAATAAACAATTCATCTTCCTTTTCTGAAGCAAGCTCCGCTGCTTTTAGAAAAACCTTTTCAAATTTTTCAATGCTTGTTTCTTCTTTCAGCAGATATTGAACCGCATTTACATCAAATGCCTCATAAACATAATCCTCATAGCTTGTTAAAAACACAATTTGTGCTTCACAGCTGCATTCGCGTAATTTTCTTGCAGTTTCCATCCCATCTGTCTGGTCCATCAAAATATCTAGATAAATGATATCAACCTGTTTGGGCGCCTCAGTATAATGAAACAGCAAAGATTCCCCACTGTAGAAACAAGAAATTTCTATTTCCATCTTCCATTTTTCTGCAATTTGGGATAGCAACTCCGCGTATCGTTTTACTGCCTCGCAATTATCGTCGCATAACGCTATTTTCAACATACTTTTTCACCTCTTTATTTAATATCAGTTTAACATAGGAAAGCACCCTGTATAGAAATAATTTTTGATATAATGTATCACCTTTATTATATCAAAAATAGTGTAATTTATCGTTTTCTTTAAATTACGTTATAAAAATTCATCTTAAAATTTTTTTTTAAGGATGAGGTATTCCATCAAAGAAAACTGTATGCACTCAAGGAAAAATTCTCTTGATTTCCCTCTATAATTTCGGTATAATTAGTGACAATTATCTAACTTACAAGAAGGTTTTTAACATTATGGAAAGCGATAGTAGCCACAGTTGCGTGAAAAATTCAAATTATATAGACCAATAAAAAGCACTCTCTTTTTTTCTCATTGAAAAAGAGTATGCTTTTTTGTTTTTTATTGGCAATACTAAAAGAATACATACAAAACTTAGGCTTGTATCACTAGGAGGCTTTATAAACATGAACGATAATCACTTAATTCTCATTGCTATTTTAGTCTGTATGATTATAATGTCAGCATATTTTTCTGCAACGGAAACGGCATTTTCTTCTATGAATAAAATTCGCTTAAAAAATAAGGCAAGCAAAGGCAATAAAAAAGCAATGCTCGTATTGGAGCTCGCTCAAGATTATGATAAAATTCTTTCTACAATACTCATTGGAAATAATATTGTAAACATCGCCTCTGCCTCATTAGCAACAGTTCTGTTTGTAGAATATTTCGGTGATGCCGGCATCACGATTTCGACCATTGTAATGACAGTTCTCGTTCTTATTTTTGGTGAAATTTCACCTAAAAGCCTTGCAAAAGAAGCTCCGGAAAGCTTTGCAATTTTTTCCTCACCTCTTCTCAAGATACTTTCCATCATTCTAACGCCACTGAATTTTCTATTTATGCTATGGAAACGCCTTTTATCTAAATTATTTAAAGTTCGAGACAGTAAAGCAATCACAGAGGCTGAATTAATTACCATTGTAGAAACTGCCACACAAGATGGCGGTATTCAGCAAGATGAGGGTGAACTAATCCGAAGTGCAATTGAATTTAACGACTTGGACGTGACCGATGTCTTTACTCCCCGTACAGAAATGGTCGCGATAGAAGAATTTACAGATAAGGAAGAAATTCGAAAAATATTTACAAACAGTGGATTTTCAAGACTCCCTGTCTATCGGGATAATATCGACAGTATGATTGGTGTCATCCATTTAAAAGATTTATATAATAATCCTGATTCTACAGTCGCAGAGCTTATGAAACGCCCTCTTTTCGTTCCAGATAGCATCAAAGTATCCAAGCTGATGCGATTGCTGCAAAGCAATAAATCACATCTTGCCTTTGTCAGCGACGAGTACGGAGGAACGCTCGGAATTGTAACACTCGAGGATATCATTGAAGAATTAGTCGGTGAAATTTGGGATGAGCACGATGAAGTCGTTCAAGAATTTGAGCAGCTTTCAGAATCCAAATACCGGGTAAACGGAAACGCAAGTCTCGATAAAATGTTTCGACTTCTTCACATTGATTATGAAGAGGAGGATGCAGCTACAGTCAATGGATGGTTTGTTAAAGAACTTGGGCGGATCCCCGTCAAAGACGATACGTTCCAGTTTGAAAATCTATTTTTGACAGTCACTGCCGCTGACGCAAAAAAAGCCACACAGGTCATTGTGGAAATTCTACCGAAAGAGGCCAACTAAAAGGGACAAGCAATCCTGTCGTACCAAGCTTTCTGCCTTTCATCTACTTTTCATTTTCTTTTTTAAAAATAAAATAAATCTGGATAGGAATTTCTATTCACTTCCAGATTTATTTGTTTTATATCTGCTCTATTTCTTTTTTTATCTTTTCTACGATTACGGATACATCTGCCAGTGCTCCTTTTCCTAAATCACCACAAGCCAGCAGCGCTTCTTTTGGCTCAATCACTTGATAGCCAAAACGGAGAAGTTTTTGAATATTATCCTGTACAATCGGATTTTCATACATGTTAGTATTCATTGCAGGTGCAATGTAAATTGGCTTATCTCTCACCGCCATCATCACTGTCGAAAGAAAATCATCCGCAATTCCTGAAGCCAGCTTTCCAATTATGTTCGCTGAAGCCGGTGCAATAAGACATAGATCGGCTCTCTTTGCTAATGAAATATGTTTAATTTCGCTTGGAACAATCTCTTCAAACATATCTGTATAAACTTTCCTCTTTGTCAAAGACTGAAATGTTAACGGCGTAATAAAACGCTCCGCGCTTTGTGTCATAATAACATCTACTGTATATCCATATTTTGTAAATTGGTTTGCAATGTCTGCCGCTTTATATGCAGCAATACTTCCAGTTACACCTAAGAGTATATGCTTCGTCATTTGTTTGCCTCTTCTTTCTTCTCTAGAGTTTCTAACAAACGCAGGCTGATTTTTTCAGCAATTTCTTCTCTGTTTGCCATCGTATCATAGCTTTGATCTTCATGAATCAAATAGCCTGAGTGCTTTCCGTCACAAATTTCTTTTAAATCATTTGCTAAAACGAATGTGCATTTATTTTTAAGCAGGAGATTATAGCCTACTTCAATCAACTCAGCTCTCGGCACATCGCTCAAAAGTTTAAATCCAATTAAAATTGTATCCGGGCTCCATTTCTTGATTTCACTTATCACCTTCGGTGTCTTTTTCATAACAATGACGAGGTCTTCAATCTCTGAGCTTATTTTTTTGCTGCTGTCTAATGCTTTTCCCTCTTTGAAAGCTGCAGTCGTAGTCACCTCTTTCACCGTATAGTCACTGACTGCCATGGAGTGAATGACTGCATCAATCTTTTCCGTCTCTAAAATTTCCTTTAATTTTTCTTCCAGCTCAAGCACTCCTCCAATCGGAATGGTAACTACGTTTTCTCCTAATGGGGGTATCGCTCTAAGTCCGTGCAGATAATACAGAGTTTCCACCTTATCTGCATAATTCTTTAGCAAGGTTGTTCCAATTGTATTTCCCAGCCTTCCTGTTGATGTATTTGTAATCGAACGCACATCGTCAATCCGCTCCGTCGTTCCGCCAGCAGTTATGATTAGTTTCATAAAATACCCTTTCTATTTTTTCTCTGCATCCATTTCACTTCTATCTTACCATAAATACAATTTAATACCCATTTTTCAATTTAAAATTTTAAAAAATAAGCCATAAAATTTTTCTTGTACTTTCAATCTGCCTATGTTACCCTTGAAGCATAAAATCGTTCTGAGAGTACAAGGGTTCGTCCCAAGTAGGAAGGCGACAAAAATGACTTTAGCGGTGATGATATAATCCATGGCGGCTGAAGCAATGCCCGCAAGCCTTTGCGGCCGTATTTTTAAGCTTTAGAATCCTTGTGCTTTTTCGTACAGGGTTTTTTTGTTTTATAAATAAACGATCTTAAAGTAAAATTTGGCGCACCCCTATACCTTTGAAAAAAGAGGAAATGATTTTTAAATATTTTGCAACACTAAAATTGAAGATTCTTAAAGAAAGGAAGTTTTATGGAAACTAGACTGGCATTAATCGGAATCATTGTGGAAAATAAGGGCTCTGTCGAAAAAATGAATGCACTCTTACATGAATACGGAGACTACATTGTTGGGCGAATGGGAATTCCTTATCCAAAACGTCATGTTTCGGTAATCAGCATTATTATGGATGCTCCAAGTGACATCATCAGTGCACTTTCAGGAAAAGTAGGAATGCTTCCTCATGTCAGTACCAAGACCGTATATTCAAAGGTACCAGACAAATGTTAACTTTAACACAAGGCAAACACCTCATTGACCGCCTTGCACAGGAAAACACACTGGATGAAGTTTCTCTCGCTTTATTGATTGAATTGGTTTCTCCATTGACACAAGCAGAAGGTAATACAGTTCTTTCAAACTCAATTTCCTCTTACCTTTTCGAAAAAGCAACAGAGAAAACTGCACTTCATTTTCAGAATCATGTCTACAAACGCGGCCTCATTGAGTTCACAAACTACTGCAAAAATGACTGCTATTACTGCGGAATTCGAAAGGGCAATCCCAATGTCTCTCGCTACCGCTTAAGTAAGTCAGAGATTTTGGAATGCTGCCAACAGGGACATGCACTCGGTTTTCGTACTTTTGTACTACAGGGAGGGGAGGACCCCTACTATACCGATGCTACTTTAATCGACCTCATTTACGAAATAAAGAATCGATACCCGGACTGTGCTTTAACTTTGTCATTGGGTGAAAAGAGTAAAGAGAGCTTTGAGGCTTATTTCAAGGCAGGTGCAGACCGCTATCTGTTAAGGCATGAGACCGCAGACGCGCACCATTACAGTACACTTCATCCGTCTTCTCAAATCCTGGAAAGCAGAAAACAATGTCTTTGGGACTTGATGGAAATTGGCTTTCAAACCGGAACCGGTTTCATGGTGGGCACACCTTTTCAAACAACACAAACACTCGTAAAAGATTTACAGTTTATTCAAGAATTACAACCGCATATGGTTGGAATCGGCCCATTTTTACCGCATCATGATACGCCATTTGCCGCCAAACCCGCCGGAAGCTTACAGAGAACGCTATGCTTAATCAGTATACTGCGTCTCATGCTTCCATCTCTTTTGCTCCCGGCAACTACCGCACTTGGAACCATTCACCCGCAGGGCCGGGAGCTCGGTATTTTGGCAGGTGCAAACGTAGTGATGCCCAATTTATCTCCCGTCAGCATCCGAAAAAAATATATGCTCTATGATAATAAAATTTGCACCGGAGAAGAAGCGGCGGAATGTCAGGGCTGCCTTACAAATCGTATGGAAAGCATCGGCCGTATCTTAGTTGTAAATCGGGGAGATGCCCCGGAAAGGAATAAAAATGCGTTATGATCCATCGTCTATGAAAGCAGAGGAATTTCTCAACCATGAAGAGGTGCTCCGCACAATGGAGTATGCAAAAGAAAACCGGAATAACCGCCAGCTGATTTCTTCACTGATTGAAAAGGCAAGCAAATGTAAGGGCCTCACACATCGTGAGGCAGCCGTACTTTTAGAATGTCAAATCGAAGAGGAAAATGAAAAAATGTTTTCTCTTGCAAAGCAAATCAAACAGAAATTATACGGAAACCGCATCGTGATGTTTGCCCCCCTCTATCTCTCAAATTACTGTGTGAATGGCTGCGTCTACTGCCCTTACCATCATCAAAACCAGCACATTTCCAGAAAAAAACTGACACAAGAAGAAATTGCTCGTGAAGTGCGTGCACTGCAGGATATGGGTCATAAACGCCTTGCGTTGGAGACGGGAGAAGATCCGTCGCACAATCCAATTGAATATGTATTGGAAAGCATCAAAACCATCTATGGAATTCACCATAAAAATGGCGCCATTCGAAGGGTCAATGTCAATATTGCAGCTACCAGTGTAGAAAATTACCGAAAACTAAAAGAGGCAGGCATCGGCACTTACATCTTATTTCAAGAAACGTATCACAAGGAAAATTACGAACTTCTTCATCCAACAGGCCCAAAGCATGATTATGCCTACCATACGGAAGCAATGGACCGCGCTATGCAGGGCGGTATTGACGATGTCGGTATCGGCGTTTTATTCGGGTTGAATCTATACCGTTATGATTTTATCGGCCTTTTAATGCATGCGGAGCATCTTGAGGCGGCATTTGGTGTCGGACCGCATACAATCAGTGTTCCTCGAATCCGACCGGCGGATGACATTGATCCGAATAGCTTCAGTAACGGAATCAGCGACGACATTTTTTCAAAAATTGTTGCGGTTTTACGCATTGCAGTTCCCTATACCGGTATGATTATCTCAACCCGTGAAAGTGAAGAAACAAGGAAACGGGTTCTAGATCTTGGAATTTCTCAAATCAGCGGCGGTTCACGCACCAGTGTCGGCGGTTATGCCGAAGAAGAAGCAGAGGATGATAATTCAGCACAGTTTGAACTGAACGATACACGCACGTTAGACGAAATTGTAAACTGGCTTTTGGATATGGATTATATTCCTAGCTTCTGCACTGCATGTTACCGTGAAGGCCGGACAGGCGACCGTTTCATGAGCCTCGTAAAAGCGGGCCAAATCGCAAACTGCTGCCTTCCGAATGCACTGATGACGCTAAAAGAATATTTAGAGGACTATGCTTCAAAAAATACAAAAATGAAGGGCGAAGCTCTCATTTCCAAGGAAATCAATCACATCACAAACGAAAAAGTGCGCTCTATCGCAAAAGAGCACTTAAATGAACTTCATGACGGAAAGCGTGATTTCCGTTTTTAATGGGAGGGAAACATGAGTTTAAATGAAACCCCTAGAGCAACCCGCATGCATATCGGGATTTTTGGAAAACGCAACAGCGGAAAATCTTCTTTAATTAACTCCTTGACGAATCAGCAGATTGCTGTGGTTTCGGAGGTTCCCGGAACCACAACCGATGCCGTGTATAAATCGATGGAAATACACGGTATCGGTCCATGTGTCTTCATCGACACCCCCGGATTCGACGATGAAGGCACCTTGGGCACTCTGCGTGTAGTGCAGACAGAAAAAGCACTTGAAAAAACAGACCTCGCCTTGGTTTTATTTCACTCAGATTTCATGGATTTAGAATTTAACTGGATAAAAACATTTCAGCAGAAAAACATTCCGGTCATCGCCGTTCTCAGCAAGGCAGACACGTTGACAGAGAAAGAGCAGTATGCTTTAACGCAGGCGATACAAAGCGGCATCGGTCTATGTCCCGTCGTATGTTCCTCAAATGAGAAAAAGAGCATCGAGACGCTCCGAAAAAAAATGATAGAAGTGCTTCCTTCAAATTATGAAAAGGAAAGCATAACAGGCGGACTCGCCAAACCCGGTGATATAGTCCTTCTTGTTATGCCTCAAGATATCCAAGCACCGAAGGGCCGCTTAATCCTTCCCCAAGTGCAGGTACTTCGTGAGCTTTTGGACAAGAAATGCCTTCCGCTGTGCACGACAGCAGACACTTTGGAGGATGCACTATCGACGCTTTCTAAGGCACCCGATTTAATCATCACGGATTCACAGGTTTTTAAAACGGTATATGAAAAAAAGCCTGCACAAAGCAGGCTTACGTCCTTCTCCATCTTATTTGCAGGATATAAAGGTGATTTACCTTATTATCTGCAAGGAGCAAAAGCAATCGCAGCTCTAACTCCGCACTCTCGTGTGCTAATCGCAGAGGCTTGCACACATGCCCCTTTGACAGAGGACATCGGCAGAGAAAAGCTTCCCCGCCTGCTCCGCCAGCGTATCGGCCATGAACTTACCGTTGACATTGTCAGCGGCGTTGATTTTCCGAAACAACTTCATCATTATGACCTTATCATACAGTGTGGCGCCTGTATGTTCAATCGCCAATATGTCTTAACTCGAATCAACCATGCAAAAGAACAAAATGTCCCAATGACCAATTACGGGGTTGCGCTCGCATATCTCTCTGGTATTTTAGACTCTGTTGATTACGAACTATAAGACTTTTTTATATAGTTAAGATAAAACTCTTACTTTATATTCTTCCAAACGTTCTCCGCTTTTTTTCAGCGTCTCAGCTAAATCCGTTCCGACGTACCGTAAATGCCACTGCTCATAGGTGACGGTTTTATCTGAGTCCGCCGTTTGCGGATACCGTACAATAAAGCCATACCGATAAGCGTTTTCTATCAGCCATTTACCCTCTGCCGTTTCTTCCATCGGCGGGTCGGTTTCATCATCTCGTAATGCGATGTCCATTGCAAGACCAGTCTGGTGCTCACTCGTTCCCGGAAGCTCCACAAAATCCAATGCCTTTTTTTCAGCTGTTTGCTTGTTCAAAGATGAATCTTGCTGCATTAGCTCATATACCTTACGGTCAAACAAGGTCTGCTGCCGATCATAAGAACGATATCCGCTGAGAGGAAGAATGGTATACCCTTCCTTTTCTAAATCTTTAATCATCGCCGTCATCTGCTTTGCTGCCGTCTCTGTCATTTTTTCTTCGGTATAGCTTACTGTCACTAAGTTCTCCGGTACAAAATCCTGTTTCAGCGGATGCTGTGCATCAACTAATATCGTATAATCTTGCTTCGCCAATGTTTCATTATCCGGTTCCACCGCAGAAACCACCATATTTTCTAAAAATTTACCGGTCAAATCCGGCTGCCGTTTCATCACCTGATTTAGACCGAATGCAGAAATTCCAACTAAGCTAAAGCATATAATACCTTTCAGTAATTTTTTCTTTTTCATTTCCTCTTTTCTCCTCAATAAAAAACCCCTTTTGTACAATTATTGTATCGCAAAAAAAGGGGAAATATATTACCTCTTCCTTACCATTTTCTTAAGGATTTCTTAAGAGGAAGCTCGACTGTGAAAACTGTCTTTAAATTTTCACTTTCTGCTTTAATTGTGCCTCCGTGAAGTTCCACAATTTTTTTAGCAATGGCAAGTCCTAGACCGGCACCGCCACTTTCAGTTGTCCTCGCTTCGTCTACCCGATAAAAGCGCTCAAAAATACGTTCCAGCTTTTCTTTTGGTATAGTTATTCCAAAATTTGTAAATCTAATAATTCCCTGGCTCTCCGTTTTTAAAAGCTCAATGCAAATTTCGGTACCAGATTCGCTGTAAGCAACTGCATTTCTAAGGAGATTATCAAAAACGCGTGCCAGTTGATCAGGATCTGCAATCAATTCCACCTCGTGCGGATGTACGACCTTATGTGTGAGCTTTTTTTCCACCAGCAGCGGATAAAATTCCTCTGCCAGCTGCTCCAGCATGACATTCAAATTTATCTTACGCTCCGTTAATTCTATACTTGTTACATTGAATCTAGTAATTTCAAACAGCTCATCTAAGAGAAGCTCCATGCGTTTGGCTTTCGTAAATACGATTTTACGGTATTTATCCTTTGTCTCCTGTGACATATCCTTTTCCGCATTCAAAAGGCCCAAATACCCTAAGATAGAGGTCATCGGCGTACGCAGATCGTGGGCTAAATAGACAACTAAATCATTTTTTTGCTGCTCACTTACCTTTGCTTCCAGCTCCCGCTTCTGTAAATCATATTTTACGCGGTTCAACTTCGTTTCCATCGCTTCCAGTCCTTCCGGAAGCTCCACAATGCTTTTTTTCTCATCAAAAACTTGATCAATGCCCCGACTGACCGCATTCAGATAATAAGAAAGCTTTCCCATCGCAAGAAATACACCAAGCAAAAGAAAAAGAATAATCAGTCCTGCAATGAGAGGAAGTTTCAATTGAATTAATAGATGGTACAGACCCAGTCGATCTGCTAAATCAGCAACCGGTTCCTGCAAAAAACCATCAATTGCAATGTGAATAAACAGCATCGCGGCAACGGCAGCAAAAAAAACATTGCCGATAATCCGCAAAATTAATTTCAGCTTCAAGGTAGTAAATTCATTTTTCAACCAAGTACCCCACGCCCCAAACAGTTTTAATAAATTTCGGCTTTCTTGGGTTTTCCTCTGTTTTTTCTCTTATTTTTCGGATGTGTACCATGACCGTATTATTGGAATCCAGATACTTTTCCTTCCATACCTGATGAAAAATTTCTTCCGCCGAGAAAACCTTTCCTGCCCGCGCGGTCAGCAGAAATAGAATATCAAATTCTGTCGGTGTCAAATCGACTTCACGTTCAAATACTGTAGTTTTATGGCTGCGGCTGTCCATAAAAAGGCCACGAATGCAGACCTGCTCGCAATTTTTTTGTGATACGTCTCCGGTTAATTGCGCAAAACGGTTTAACTGGGATTTCACTCTTGCAATCAGCTCCAGCGGATGAAACGGCTTCGTAATGTAATCGTCCGCACCCATCCCCAGACCCATAATCTTATCAATATCCTCCGACTTTGCACTGAGCAGTATAATCGGCAGGTTTTTCTTATAACGAACTCTCTGGCATACTTCAAGTCCACTCATCCCCGGCATCATGACATCTAAAATCAGCAAGCTGATTTCCTTTTGTTCAATCAACTCCAATGCTTGTTTTCCTTCGTATGCTTTCTCAATTGAAAAGCCTTCACCTTTCAAATAAATTTCTATTAAGTCAACAATCTCCTTCTCGTCATCCACAATTAAAATGGTATTCATAAAAATGCCCCATCCCCAAATTATAATTTTTAATCCAGATTGATTTGCTAATCCTGTCTAGATTACCTCTTTTCCTTTTTTTAAATACTCCTGCATTTCTTCCGGCGGAACCATACTTCCTCCGGTCGCCCAAACAAGGTGAACCGCCTGCTCCATCTTATCTGACAAATTATTTTTTTTCAGATAAGCACTCTGCTGTAGCACCTTCGCAACTCCAGGAAAACCCGCACAAGCGGATGGTTCAATCCGTTGTTTCTCTCCTTCGGAAAGCAGATACAAGAGCGCATACAGCTCTTCATCTTCTATCGTAAATATACCATCCAACTGCGTTTCCATAATTTTTCCGACTAACTTTGAAGCCCTGCCGACTGCAAGTCCGTCTGCTGCGGTCTTCCCGTCAAGGCCAATGTCACTGCATGCAATCTTATCGTGCAGCCCTGTCATCATTCCCAATGCCATACAAGGTGCATGTGTCGGCTCTGCAAAAAAACAGTGCACATTTTCTCCATAAACCTGCTTTAATCCAAATGCAACACCACCCGGACCGCCGCCGACTCCGCAGGGAAGATAAACAAATAAAGGATGTTCGTCATCAATTACAAGTTCCATCTCTTCCAGTTGACGCTCCAAACGCTTTCCTGCCGTTGCATAACCTAAAAACAAATCAGCAGAACCTTCATCATCCACAAAATGGCACATTGGGTCCTTCGCCGCCTCTTTTCGTCCCTCTGCAACTGCTTTTTGATAGTCATCCGGATATTCCACAACAACAGCTCCTTTTTCCCGAAGCATATCTTTCTTCCACTGCCTTGCGTCTGACGACATATGAATCGTCACATGAAAACCTAGTTTTGCACTGATGATTCCAATGGACAGCCCTAAATTTCCGGTAGAGCCTACCGCCACACTATACTTTGAGAATAGCTCTTTAAAGCGTGGCTCCGCTAAAACTGCATAATCATCTTCCTTTTTTAAGAATCCCTTTCCAATCGCAATGTCCTCCGCAAATTTCAAAACCTCATGAATGCCGCCTCTTGCCTTGATAGAACCTGAGATTGGAAGCTGGCTGTCACATTTCATAAGCAGTGTTCCGGAATGTAAAATGCCGTAACGCTTTGACAAAGCTTCCTGCATATTGGGGATTTTAATCAACGGTGATTCAATAATGCCCTGAGTTCGCTCCGTTTTTGGAAATGCCACGCGCAGATAGGCGGCAAAACGCCTAAGTCTCGCTTCTGTCTCTCTGATCTCTGTTTCAGAAAATGGATATGCCGCACGCTTTCCAGAATGGGGGTTGATCCAAAAAACAGACTCTGCCTCCATCATAGGCAAAAGTAAAGGATTTTCGCTCTTTAATTCTTCCAAATTGTATCTCATAAAACCGTTCCTCCCTCTGACCAAATCGCTACAGCTATCTTACCATATTTCAATACGACTTCCTACTCAAAATTGAAAAAATAGATGTTACTGCAAATGTTGCAATTTACAATGCTTCTCGTACCTCTTTCACCGGATTTACACAGATTATTTTTTTCAAATTTGAAGAGTAATCCCTATATTTCCGTAATGAGTGATGAAATATCTTGTCCCTTTCTGTTTCCATGTACCCATAAAAGTGTTCTTTTTACTTGAATAACCGTATAATGGAAAGTAGAATGGTATAAGATTGGGAATACTACATTGTAAATACTATTGGAACAGGAGAAATCATGAGAAAATTGTTAGTAAAACTCTTTATTAAAGACTATGAGAATACACAGGATCCCAGCGTACGTGAAGCGTACGGCAAATTAGCCGGGCTTGTAGGCATTATCTCTAATGTTCTTTTATGTACAGTAAAAATCCTTACCGGTATCCTATTTCATAGTATTGCCATTTTAGCAGATGGTATCAATAACCTAGCGGATGCCTCTTCTTCCTTTATCACTTTAATCGGCTTTCGTCTGGCGGCTCGCCCCGCTGATGAAGAACATCCTTACGGGCACGCTCGTATTGAATATTTGACTGGCGTAATTGTATCTGTCTTGATTGTTACACTGGGGCTTCAGCTTTGCCTACAGTCTTTTGATAAAATTTTTCACCCGAACCCTTTACATTTCAGTTATATTACTGTTAGTATCTTAGTCCTTTCAATTGTCATAAAAATCTGGCAGTCACTTTTTAATATAAAGATGGGTGAGGCCATTTCCTCTTCTACCTTAAAGGCAACCGGAACAGACAGCCGAAATGATGTCATTGCAACGGTGGTCGTTCTTCTTGGCGTATTGATCGGTAAATTTACCGATATGCAGCTTGATGGTTATCTCGGTGTACTCGTCGCACTATTTATCATCTATTCCGGCCTCCAGCTTGTAAAAGAAACCGCAGATCCACTGCTCGGGCAAGCACCTAATCCTGAATTAGTCAGCGCCATCTGCGAAAAAATCACACAGCATCCAGATGTGTTGGGAATTCACGATTTGGTCATTCACAATTACGGTCCCTCCCGTATCTTTGCATCGGCGCATGTAGAGGTAGATGCGCACAGCGATATGATCCAATGTCATGACATGATTGATACTCTTGAACGGAGCCTGAGTGATGCTCTTTGTATTCATCTGGTGATTCACATGGACCCTGTGGATTACCGCGACCCGCTCACACTTACGGTGAAGCAACAGTTGAAGGCATTGCTTCCAAAATATGATACCATTCTGGATGTCCACGACATCCGTGTCGTCCATGGATGCACGCATCACAACGTGATTTTTGATGTTGTGGTCGCCCCACACTGCACGATGAGCGAGGAAGAATTAAAGGCAAAGCTCATTGATGATTTGCAACACTGTAATCCTCTATACCAACCCGTTATCACCATAGATAAGAATTATACAGGAGATATGAAGGGCCTTGATTGATTCCTACTTTTTATCAAACCTTTATACCTACTCTCAAATTCAATATAAATTAAGTGCTTAAAACAAACACCCCCT
The DNA here is from genome assembly GCA_963521065.1 of uncultured Anaerovorax sp. Lineage (GTDB taxonomy): Bacteria > Bacillota > Clostridia > Peptostreptococcales > Anaerovoracaceae > IOR16. The sequence goes on from CAUQTI010000012.1 coordinate 77,973, forward strand.
GAGACTACTGCTTCGCCAGAGCCCCAGGGGGTGTTCTTTTCATTCATAAATTCAATATGCTTACTTTATGAATCTATTACGATATTCTATTCCATGAAATCTTCTTGCTTCTCTTCCTCACTCGGTGCAGGATTTTCTGTTCCGGACTCTGGAGCTTCCACTATCTCTTCCTCAAGTTTCGGTTCTTCCAGCTCAGGCTCAACAGGTATTTTTACTTCTTCTTTAGGTACCGTCTCCAGCTCAGTTATTTCCGCCTGCTCTTGTTGATTTCCCTGCTCTGCTACAGACTCCTCAATGGTAATGCTTTGAGAGGTTTCGTTTCCTGCATAATCAATCGCTGTTACTGTTATGGTTCCCTTTGTCAGCTTTAATGCCTTCAATGAAAAGCTATAATCCTCACTTGCTTCATTTCCGATAACGATATCTGATCCGTATAGAAGCTTTCCGTTGACCAAAATCTTAAAGCCCAATATTCCTCTGTCACTCGGCAGAGTGTTGTCAGAAGCTTTCCAAGACAGCTTTCCAGAAGCCTTCTCGTAGGCAAGGTCATTTAAAACCGGCCCATTCGTATCGACAAAGAATTGGTAGGTTTTTATCTGCCATTGACTGCCTGGATATTGCATTTTCGCTGCAATCTGGTAGTAATAAAGACCATCTTCAGCAACCTGCCCATCAACTTTCCCATCCCACCGGAATGCAGGTAAAAATGTATACCATCCTTTTGTAGAATTGGGGTCTAAATACTGTTTTGCTAAAAATTCCTTTGTTGCTACTTCTTGAACCACCTGTTTATTTTCATTTAAAATGCTTACCTTCACGCTTTCCGCATTTCTTAAGAGGGAAAAAACAGCATTGATTCCTTCTTCTGTAGAACCATCTTTCGGAGATATCGCAATCCGCTCTTTCGAATTTGCATACCCGAATTTCGGAGATTTTCCTAAGTACTCACCTTTTTCATTTACTAATCCGGCATATTGGAAATAGGATTCTTCCTCAAACTTCGAAAACCCGTCTATCATATCAGGTGCATCTTCCCCTGCCCAGCTTCCGTAAAATCCTAGGAAAGGAACTGATATCTCAGCAAGCGCTTCTGTTTCCGGTACAAAGCGCACAAAGCCTTCTACGAAGGAATTTTCAATTAAACCTTCCGGCACAGTTAAAGTAAACTCAACTGTTTTGCTTCCCTTTCCTGGCACGGTCACACTGGTGCCGTCCGTCGCCTCCACTGCGCCATCCAAAATCTCAGAGCTCAATGTCAAATACGCCCCTTCTATTGCATCTTTCAGGGCCACAGAGGAAATCCCATACGTTGCCGCTTCTTCTCCCATATTTGTTAATTGAACCTTAAAAGAAATTGTCTTTGTAAGAAAATCCTTTAATTCTACTCCTGCTTTTCCTGTAGCCGCATCTTCTGCAATTACAGGGGTCTTCAATGCCGCAGATACGTTCATCAAGCCGGCCCCCTGCCTTCTCGGTGAATAAGGAATCCCTTTGGGATCGTTCACAATCTCCGCGGTATTCATTAAGAGCTTCTTTGTCAAATCGACCCGATTTTCTGGTGCAATATTTCTCTCTTTTAAGGCTTGCACCACTAATGCAGATGCACCAGCTACATTTGGAGTTGCCATAGAAGTGCCACTTTTAATTCCATACAGATTATCTTGGAGCGTGGAATAAACATTTCCTCCAAACGCTGTTATTTCCGGCTTTAATTCCAAGGAAGAAGGTGCTCCCCAGGAAGAAAACTCAGAAATTTCATTTGCTTTCGTATTTTCGGTGTAGATAAATTCTTTATTGAAAGAAACAGGGCCTCCCATTGTTGATTGTAAATTATCACTTTCGCTAACCGAATTACTGTAATAATCTAAATCAAGAATATCCTGCTCATACCGACTGCGGTCTAATACACTGATAAATTGATGATTGATTTTCAGTACAATATCTGCGCCGTTTAATTTGGATTTTTCAAGTTCATCTAAGGAGCTTGGCAAAAGTGCCTTATTGTAGGCCTTTACCTTCTCTGACGCCTTCGGGATACTGAGCAGAGAAAGATTTGGAAGCAGCTCCTGCACTGCACCTTGCTTCATTGTTTCAAGCATAGCAAGTCCCGCACTTCTTCCGATGCTCAACGCTGGAATTTTTGCTCCCTGCGGATATTCCATAGAGGCCAGGGTTTCGCCATTCGCTTCATCGTTGAAGACCATGATACCAATTGCACCGCTTTTTTCAGCATTCGTAATTTTTTCAACGAAGGTATTGTCTCCCCGCTCCACTAAGGCAATGTGATTTTTCACCGAGGATGGAAAGTCTTCCGCACTCCCTTTTCCACAATACACAAACTGCTGTTCCTCATAAAAAGCCTCCGGCAAGCCTGTACTCCCTGCAAGCTGAAAGCGAGCCTGTCTCTTTACCTTCTCTTTATCAAGGAAGGAAAATGCGGCTTCTCTCTTATATTCTGCATTAAAAGAACCCACTGCCAGAACATCATCATAGACCGCCGGTTCTGCCACAAGTCCAATGTCCGGATTTTTAATATAAGGCCGGTACAAAACGTTCTTATCCTTGTAGCCTGATGTAGAATGTGCCTCATTTCCACCAGCTACCGCAATAACAACGCCTTTTTCTTTTGCCATTTTTATTACTTTTTCCATTGGGGAATCTGCAATCTCAAATCCGCTGGTAAGACCAAGACTCATATTGACAACGTTTGTCCCGACTCTCACAGCATCTTCAATCGCAGAAATATAAAGGTCCTCATAGGTATATCCAATTAGAGGATTATTGCTAAAAACTTTCAATGCCAGAAGCTGCGCCTCCGGTGCCATTCCCTCCATGTTACCGTTTGCAGCGGCAATTCCCGCTACATGCATTCCATGATTTCTGGAAGAAGGGTTTTCATCCTTAACCTTTAAATCGCTGTCAAAATAATTATATCCATAAGGCACTTTATCCGTAAAGTATGCTCCCTTTAATTCCGGGTCAGCTGCAATGTCCTCCTGAGAGATGGCACGCTCTGTTTCAGGGCTTAACTTCATGTCCCTGTGCATTGCATCTAATCCGGTATCTATAATGGCGATAACCATCCCTTCACCCCGGTATGCAGTATCCGTTCCCAAAGCGAACTTCTGAATCGTATCCTCTCCTGCTTCGTCCTTGGTTTCAGGTCGCTGATACGTCTTTGATACATATACATTTTTTACCTGAGAATCCTTTTTAATCGCTTCAATGCTGTCACTGTCTACAATTGCACTGATTCCATTCATCGCCACCACAAAATGGTCCAGAGTCTCTATTTCTACGGACTTATTTTTTAATCTGGATTCCAAAATGGACTGATTTCTTAAAAGCGCCGTCTCTTTAAGAAGCTTTGGCCCTTCTTCTGCATCTTTATATTCCTGCACGGAACGATAGGAACGAATCACAGGCGCGTCATTGAGCTCTATAATGACTCTTTGTTTCGCTCCTGCGTTATGGTCTTCGTTTTGCGCTTCCCAACTATCTTCGAAATCCTGAATGTTATCGACAAGCACTGGGTAAACATCCGCTTCATCTAACACTTCCGAATCTGCGTAGCTGAAGCAAATGCTTGTCATAAATAATGCCACAATGAGTAAGTATGACCATATTTTTTTCTGTCGCATAAGTTTCTCCTTATTTCACTTCCACAAAAGCAGGCGTCGCTGCATCCGCATTTCGAACGAATCGATATGCTGCAACTTCCTTTTTTCCCTGATCTTTCAAAACAATTTTTATTTCATCCTTTAGGAAGAAAACACCATGAATTGCTGCTGTATTTCCTGTAATGGCAATGTTTTCATAGTCAATTGTTCCATAATCGGTATCATACTGCACGTCAATCGTATAGCCAGTAAAAGCCTTCCCGAAGGTAAGAGTAAATACTTCACCAAGCTTTCCCTGGGACAAAGAAGTGCTCAATACGCTGTAGCCCGGGTCGGTAGAGCCACCGCCAGAACCGCCGCCTGTATTCCCTCCGGATGACCCTCCTGAACTGCCTCCCGAGGAGCTTCCGCCCCCTGTGCTTCCGCCGGAGGTTTCGCCGCTCTTCACTGTGTCAGCCGGCTTTGATTCTGTGGAAGTCAATTTTTGCGCCTGCTCTAAAAATTCTTTCTTATTCACAGTGCTTTCATAGATAAGTCTTGCCAATGCTTGTCGATCTGCACTTTGAGTCGGATTAAATCGAGTGGTTCCATCCGCTGAAACCGTTCCCTTTATCAATCCAATTTTAAATGCCATCGTTACGCTGCTTTTCGCCCAATCTTGTATCTCATCATAATCTGCTAAAGCGGCCTTTCCATCTATTTTTTTTGCGGCATCTTCCAGTTTCATCGCTTTTACTAAAAATACAGCAAGTTCTTGCCTTGTAATAGAAGCATTCGGAGAAAAGGTTTCTTCCGAAGTCCCCTTACTAATTCCACTTTGTACGAGTGCATTTACCGCAGAAAAATACCAGTCGGATTCTTTGACATCCCGAAAATTCAATTCTGCTTTTTGAGGTATTTCCAAATCGAATGCCTTCACTAGTACCTGCGCCATCTGTGCTCTCGTCACTGAATCAAGAGGCCGAAATTGTCCATTTGCATCTCCCGATAAAATACCGGCTTCCTTTAAGTGCAAAATTTCCTTCTCTGCATAAGACTTTCCTAAATCAGGAAATTGTGTTGCCCCATAGGATGAAATAGGGATTGATAAAAGCATAAAAAATAAAAATAAATAAATAAGAATTCTTTTTCTGTTTTCTTCCTTATGTAAGTTCAAGTGGGATTCCTCCTTGCTGCTTGCAATCTTTCAGCAAACTCTCTGAAACGTGTTATTCATTTTTCCATGATGCGATCGAAATACAAAATCCAAAACCCCTCTGCATAAGAACGATACGTCCTAATTTACAGCGAGGTTCTGGATCTTTATTTATTTGTCAGGTTTACTCAGCATATCCAAACATCTTTACCAAAACAGTCGCAGCTTCTGCACGCGTTGCCTGTCCTTTTGGAAGAAATTGATTCTCATTTCCTGTCAGGATTCCTGCATTGTACATGGTAAGCACGCTCTCTTTTGCCCATCCACTGATAGAATCCGCATCTTTAAAGTTTAAGCCTTCTGCATTCCCGGTTTTCAAATCCGTTTTTGCAAATTTTGCGTATCCTGCCAGCATGACTGCCATTTCCTCTCTTGATATTGAAGCATTTGGGTTGAAGCTGTTATTTCCAACACCTTGTACCAATCCATTCTCGGATGCCCACGTGATATACTTTGAGTAGTAAGCCGACTTTGATACATCCTGGAAGGAGGACAAGTCATACTTTTCTGGATCAATCCCGTAAGCTCTTCCTAAAACTGTCACAAACATTCCTCTGCTCATGGAAGCATTTGGGGAGAATGCAGTCTCAGTCGTTCCGCTGAAAAGGGATTTTTCTACTGCAAGCTCAATATATTTCTTTGCCCAGTGATTTGAAATGTCTGCAAATTTTGTTCCTGATGAAACAGGTGTGTTTTTCTCTGTTTCCGGTTTTGTTACCGCAGTGCTTCCGCCTCCGGAAGAACTCGAGCCACCGCCAGAGCCGCCGCTTCCACCGGAAGATCCTGATCCACCGCCAGTTCCACCGCTGGATACTGTATACGCTAGGACAAAATCACTGAAATGGTCGGTTTCAAAAGCAGCTGTTTGTTGTGTCAAGTTGAATTCTGCTTTCATATCAGTTAACGTATTTTGTGCAGGATCATAATAGTATATTTTTTTATCAGATGCTGCCGTTAACTTCGTTACTTCTTCTGCGGTAAGCTTCATCACAACTTTAGCTTTTCCGCTCAAGGTTTTAATTGGAGTTGACTGTTCCTCTCTAATCAATCTCAGGTCAACACTCAATGATTTCAGTAATGTACTGGAAGTTCCTAATTTTTGAGACGCTTTTTTCACAATTTCTGCTGTAGAATTTTTCTTCGTTAATGCAAGGGATGAACCATTCAAAAGTGCCTCTTTATATGGCGCCAATACAGAAGATGGTAATTTTACACTCCCATTGTCAAAGTTCGCAAGGATGCTTCCGGCAGCAGTAAGCTGCTCAAGTTCATCTTTTGTAATCTCTGCAGTATTATCCACAGGAGATACGGTTACTTCTTCCTCAAGAATAGGGTCACTTTCCGGCTTCAGCTTTACAAACACACCGTCAAACCCGCTTTTATTTAATCCCTCAAAATCTCCATCATTGGACTTCGAGAATCCCGCGAGGGCAAACCCACCATCCTTTGTTGCAATTAAGTCTTCTGTGGTATCGTACGCAGATCCTCCTATGTTGTTGAGGCTCATAAGGGTACCGTCTTTGCTATAACGAACTAGAAGAATATCTTCTGCCCCCCTTGCAGTCTCCTTATAGATTCCATCATTTCCGCTGGAAGAGCCTGCCGCAATATAGCCATAGCTGGTCGCGACAACGCTGCTTAAGGAACTAATCTCGCTTCCGACAAGGATGTGCTTCCACTGCACGTTAAAGTCGCTGTCTAATTTTAATATATATGCGTTTTGTGCGCTTCCCTCAAATCCGCTGAAATCCTGATCACGAGATTGCGTAGAACCGACTAACGCATATCCTCCGTCTGGTGAAGCAATGATTTCACTAAAGTAATCATTGGCAGCACCGCCATACTTTTTAGAGAACTCAACCTCGCCATTTGAGGAAATCTTAGTCAGGAAGATGTCAAACATCCCGCCTTTATGTGGTACTCCCGCAAAATCACCTGCTCCGGATGCAGTATGCCCTGCTGCGATATAACCGCCACCGGCAGCCGGAATTAAACCATAGTTTGTCGTTAAAATACTGCTCATACCGCCGCCAATGCTGCGTTTCCAAATCAAATTTCCATTTTCATCCAATTCCATGACAATGAGGTAGTAAATCGCTTTTTGCATTCCTTCAAAGTCACCATCATTTGAGTTTGACGCCACAATCACGGTATACCCGCCGGAAGGAGAAGCCACTACATGCCGGAATTGATCATTTTGTGCACCACCATAGAGTTTGATCCATTCTCGCTCTCCGGTTTTAGAGTATTTTGCGATATATCCGTCTATAAGACCTTTATATTTGCCCTTGAACTCAGCGAAATCACCAGAGGCATCACCCTTATCCTCTTGGTAGCCGCCGACTGCGACAAATCCACCATCGTCGGTTGCCATGATTGTTCCAACGTAGGTAATGGAATCTGGATTTGCACCGCCCAAAGTGTCAACTGTGAGAATTTCTCCGTTCTTGTCCACTCTGATAAGCGTTCCCATGCTGCCGCCCTTAAGCTTCTCGTTAAAATCAAAATCATTGGAGTAGCTCTGTCCGCCTATGATATAATCTCCATTTTTCAGCTGTGCTGCAGCCGAAATATAGTCGGCACTTGTTCCTCCTACTGCAGTAATCCACTGTGCCGGGAACTTTTCCGCATCCACAATAATGTCTTCAAACACAGGAGGATTTGCGCTTTCCACAGCGCCTTGCGGATCGAATTTAAGGCGGATATCTCCCATTGCATTTTCAATATGCAATTCAAGTGTTTCACTTAAATCGGATACCTTGACCTTAACAGTTTTAACCTGCTTCAACGGGTCATACTCATCAAAAGCAGCCTGAACAAAGTCTCCTTTTTCTTTGTCAAAATAGGATACCTTCCCTAGAATTGACGGACTGATATGTGTATTCATAATAACCGCATTAATAAAGTATACCGTTGCATATGTATTTACACCGTCGCTCTCCACGAATGCATCTTTATAAAGCATCGCTGCCATCATGGATTTTCGGTCCTCTTCTCTATGCCAAGCTTCAACCGGAACCAAACTGGTTTCCTTTTGATCCCCGCCCGGTTCCGTGCTTTTCGGTGCATTAATTTTTAAAAGAACAGCATCGGATCCGCCTTTTTCCGCAGCACCTGCAAAATCCCCCGATGCAGAAGAATTTGTCCATCCTGCAACGATATAATCGCCTTCTTCTGTCACCACAAGAGAGGTTGCCCTGTCCTCTTTATCACCGACTGCACTAATTGTTGAAAGCAAGTCTCCGTCTAAGTCAAACCGTGCAATCAGAAAATCACGATTCGTATCATCGGAATTCAGACTCGCTAAATCACCGTCTGCCTTTGTGAAAAAGCCGGTGGCAACATAGCCGTCTTCCAAGACTTCTACTCCGGAAAACTGGTCATTATCTCCTGAGTTTTTTAAAACGTTACTCCATTCAAGTTCGCCATCTTTATCAAACTTGACTATGATGCAGTTAACAGAAGATTCTTCGCCTTCCAAATAAACTCCTGCCAAGTCTCCATTTTTAGAAGCGCTGTAGCCTACGGCTACAAAGCCTCTGTTTGCACTTTCCTTCACATCATAGAAATAGTCATTATCCGTGCCTCCGAAGTTTTTCATAAAAACCCGATTGCCATTAAAATCATATTTCACAAGAATCGCATCCTGAGAGGTCTTTTTATCAATCGCACCCTTATGTATAAAGTCTCCATCCTGAGAAGCAGACATTCCCGCTGCTACAATCCCATCATCGGTCACTACAACGCTGTAAAATTCATCTGCAAATGAACTTCCTCCGTCTGACCCCCCTACATTATCTTTCCATTCGATATTGAGGTCTGCATCCAATTTAACAATGACTGCATCTTTTCCACCCTTATTCATTCCTGAGAAATCACCGTCATCGGACATTGAATAGCCTACAGCTGCATAACCGCCGTCGGGTGTTTGTGCTACACCGTAGAAATTGTCTTTATCTCCACCTCCGATTGTCAAGGCTTGTTGAATCGCACCTCCGCTGGTAACCACAACCACGGAAGCATCCATACCGCCCTTGTCCATTCCTTCAAAATCATCGGTACTGGATTGTGTTTTTCCTACCGCTATGAAATTCCCTTCTTGATTTTCGATAACGCTGTTGAAATCATCCAGCTTACTTCCGCCAACCAGCGTCTCCCAGAGTCTTTCTCCTCCTTCATCGTACCGGACCATCAATGCATCGGCATTGCCCTTGCTTTTGCCGTCGCTCTCCGCTTCCTCCATGTAGCTTCTTCCTGCCGCTACATAACCACCGCTGCTGACGGGAATAACCGCAGCATAGAATTCGGATAATTGGTCTGATGATGAGCTACCCTTTATGCCGCCGACCCGGTCAATCCACTCTACCAAACGAGATTCTTCCGAAGAGGAATCGTCCGCAAAAGCGACAGAACCCAGGAACGCATTCTGCAATAAAGTAGTAAAAACTAAAGCAAATGCTAACGCCATGCTTAAAACCTTAAAACCTTTTCTTTTCATGTTCCCTCCTTAATAAATATGTACTTCAGGATTTATTAAATCCTTTTCACAAATTGAGTTAGCACAAGCTAACCAATGGGCATAATACGCCTGTATTTTTGCAAGCTTTCCGCAGTTTCGTTTTATAGGTTTCCCAAACAAAAATGAAACGCACACTTTTTACTTGCATGCACCTATCATACTATATTTGTTTCAATCCTGTCAATACCTGTATTTTTCAACGTTTTTGGTTATACACAGTTAATTTGTCGCGCCCTTTCTTCTGTTGATTTTTGACCGTTTTCTCCATGTTTGTTAGCCTGTGCTAACCAACCAAAAAAGCTTAAAAATTATTTTTTGAGCTTTTTTTCAAAAGAAACTGAATCCAAAAAATAAAAAAGCTAGGCACAGATGCTATTTGAGGTATCTCTAAAAATTCGATCTAAGAATCGAACTTTTAGGGATACTTTCTTATCCATGTATGCCAAGCCTTTCCTTTTCACTTTGTACTTCCTAATCATTTACTATAAGATTATTTTGCTGACTTTTTTACCTCTTCCATCAGTTCTTTAAACTTTGGAAGTGCATTGACAATCGTCTCCGGCGCAACACAGTAGGCAATTCGCATGTATCCGGGACAAGCAAACGCGCTTCCCGGGACAAGCAGAAGATTATACTTCTTCGCAAGCTTACAAAATTCTGTATCATTTTCAATTGGTGTTTTTACAAACAAATAAAATGCGCCTTCTGGTTTGATGCATTCATATCCGGCATCGCAAAGTCCCTTATACAAGGTTTCTCTGTTCTTGTTGTAAAATGCAAGATCTACTTCTGCGTCTAAACATCTACCAATCGCCCTTTGAAGAAGGGAAGGTGCATTTACAAATCCTAAAATGCGCGTTGCTACATTCGCCGCGGAGATAACGTTCTCAAAATCAGCAGCTTCGCTTGGAATCACGAGATATCCAATCCGTTCTCCCGGAAGGGAAAGGGATTTACTATAAGAATATCCTACAATCGTATTCTCGTAATAAGGGGTAACGTATGGGACCTTCACGCCATCGTAGGCAAGCTCTCTGTACGGCTCGTCAGCAATTAAATAAATGTCTGTTTTAAATTCTTTTTGTTTTTCGTTTAGAATGTCTGCCAGCTCTTTAATCGTCTCCTCTGTATAAACTACACCGGTTGGATTGTTCGGCGAATTGATGATGACCGCCTTTGTATTTGGTGTTAATTTCTCGCGGAATGCAGCTAGGTTCGGTTGAAAATCCTTTGTATTTGCCGGTACTACGACAAGCGCAGCATCATAGTTTGCGGCATAGCTTCTATATTCGCCGAAATAAGGCGCAAACGCAATTACTTCATCTCCCGGGTTCAAGAGCGTTTTTAAAATGACGTTGATTCCTCCTGCGGCACCTACTGTCATAATAATATTTTTATGTTCAAAGGATGTTCCGTGCTTTTTATTAATTGAGGCAGCAATGGCCTGACGGATATCCTCATAGCCCGAATTATTCATGTACCCATGGATAAAAGTCGGTTCCTCTTCCTTTAAAATATCAATAATCGCTTCCTTTACCTGTTCAGGTGCCGGTACGTTTGGGTTTCCCAAACTGAAATCATACACATTTTCTGCGCCGTATTGTTCCGCCAAGCGCTTTCCCTCTTCAAACATTGCACGAATTGTTGAGCTTCCTTCTACAAAGGCAACCATTTTTTTTGAAATCATGTTTCCTCACTCCTTTTACTTATATCGGTTCATAATTTTCTGCAGTGACCCGTCTTTCTGCATTTCTTTTACTTTATTATTAAAGAATTCACATGCCTGGGCATGTTTTTTCTCTTTTCCAAATCCCAGATACGTCTTGACCGGGTTTTTTAAAACAAACACAAAGCCTTCCTTACATATTTGTTCTTCCAATCCCAATTTTTTTACCTGATAGTCGCCGGAATCCATTTCCAGTACAACGATGTCGAGCTGTCCCTTTAATAATTTTTTAAATAGGATGTCTTCCTTGCTGCTTTCGAAAAGTGTGCTTTTCACCTGATATAGCTCAGGAAAATATGTATAGCCGGATATCATTCCAATCCGCTTTTCCCTTAAATCTGAAAGCTGCCTCACACTCGTGTTTCCCGCTCGACTTGTATAAAAGCTATAAGGGCTTTCAAAGCGGTAGCTGTCACTAAATTTTAAATAAGATTCCCGATTTTTATCGTAAGAAATCGCAGGTAAAATATCCGATAATCCGTTCTTGACCATTTTAATCGACGTGTCCCACGGTACAATTTTGAAAGTAACCTTGTAATCTGATTCGGAGAAAACCGCTCGAATGAAATCATAATCCATCCCGGATAATCGCTTCGTTTTCTCGTCATAAATAAAATAGGGCTCATAGGGAGAAGTTGCAATCGTAATCGTCTTTTCCTCTTCAAACGCTTCCTGCTTCATAAGTTGAAAATTAAGCTGCTCTAATTGAGAAATCCTCTGTTTAATTTGATTGGCTGAAATTGTTTCTTGCGCAATGGACCGTGAAAGCTCTTCAATTTTATGGAAGGAAGCATCCACTGTAGCTGACGCTTTTCCAACCAATTCTTTTGCAGAGTAAATGGAATCCTCGAGCTCTTTGGAGTTCTCGGCAATCCAATGGTTCATGCTGCTTACATCCTTTGACATGGTTTCAATTAAGGAAAGCTCATTGATTGCTTGTGCAATTTTAGTGCTTTGAAATTCGATGTTCTCCATCACTTGATGCACATCTTTTTTAGAATCCTCTACAGACTTTGAGATTTCTTTAATGATCTCGCTGATCACTTGATTGGCCTCGCTTGTCTCATTTGCGAGCTGCCTGACTTCTCCTGCAATGACCGAAAATCCGGCTCCGTTCTCTCCTGCTCTTGCCGCTTCTACAGATGCATTCAGCGCAAGTAGGTTTGTTTGTGCTGAAATGTGTTCAATGCGTTCGACAAGTGACTTTGCCTTTCTGCTCTTTTCTTCCAAATTAATGAAAGATTTTTTTGCAGAATTTAAATCGCTGCCAGTCACATTTAAGCTTTTCGTAATTTTCTCAAATTCTTTTTTCTTTTCAACGATGTTTTCATAGGTATTGTTTGAGATTTCCAATGCCTGCGATGCTTTTTTACGACTTTCCTGCACCGTGCTGTAAATGACATCAATCACATCACTAATGGAAATCATACTTGAGGCTTGTTCTTTGGATTCTGATGTGAGCCCCTGAATTCGAAGAAGAATTTCATTCATTTCAATATCCAGTTCATCTACGGAAAAAGAAAAACCGCTTATCAATTCTAAATACTTATCGGCTAATTCAATGCTGCTATTTTTTATCACTGCACGGTCCTTTTGGCTCTCCTGCATGCTTTTAAAAAATTTCATCTCCTTAGTGCCTCCCACACTGATACACGCCTAGTTTTATCATAAGCTCACCACTTCGTTCTGTCAATGAAACTCCTGATTATTTCCACGGTTCCTGTGGATTTACCCCGTACAATTGTACGATTTCTAATTCCGAACTATGCGCTAAATCCTTCGGCATTACGATTTTCCCGCCATTTCCGTCTAAATCGTACCCAAATTTTTTATAGGCTGCCCAAACGAGATGTGCACATTGTGTGCCTTCTATTTTCCCTTTTTTGCCTTCCTTTTCAGAGAACAATCCAACCGTAAGGCGATAAGGCTGATCTTCCAAGTTTTCTACCGCCCAATCCGCAATTTTTTTGCGAACTTCCTGATTCACCCCTTTGAGCCTATAAACCATAACATTGGGATAGGCTCTCCATTTATTCAAATCCTGAATGGACGAATTTTCACCTAAAACGACGGATTCCAGCGTTTTCTCATTTTTAGAATCAATGACTAACGCAGCATGGCCGTTTCTCCATCCATAGATACGAGAAGATTTTGTAATCAAAATGTCCCCTTCCTGTAGATTTACAAACGAAATTCCTTCCGCAGGCTGGCCATCTTCATCGATAAGAACTTCCTCGCACGAAATAAAAAGATTTGATTTCTTTACAAACTGCACCTTCTGAAAAAAAATTTCCTGCAGGGCTTTCACTTTCTTCTTCCACAGCAAGGATTTTTCCATATCTGCATCAATTGCTTTTCTTTCCTCTCTCAGAGCATCCACTACCGGCTTTCCCAACCCCGTTTGAAGTAAAATCTTGATATAGTATTCTTCACTTATGGATTTTTCTTCAAAAAATGATAAGATTTCTTCTTTCGCATAATCCGGTGTAATGTGTGCATCCTGATCTGCCGCTTTATTTGACAGGCAAATTCCAAAGAAAAAAAACAGAACAAAGAAGCTAACAAGATATAAATTCTTACGATTTTTGCAAAAAAAATCTTCCTTCAAAATTCACCCTCCTCTCCTATCTCTTTTAAATATTTTTTCCACTAATTCAGTTTTTAGCCAAAAATAAAAAAATTTCAAACCAGCTTATTTTACTGTAAATAAAGGAAAAAAATGCATTTTACCAAAAGAAAAACCTTTGGGAATAAAATACAGCTACACTCCTGACTGTATATCTCTCAAAGGTTTCTCTTTTTTATTTTTTAGTTGATTTCTACCCTTTATAGGCAGTGTCAACATACGCACTCGTAAATGCCTTTAGCATTCCGCCGTATCCCAGTTCAAATGAAATAAGATCGCCAACCTTATATAGGGTATCGGAATTAGTTACATCTAAAATCAAATGATCTGAGCTTCCTCCTAAAATATCAATTTTAGGGTCGACTGGCGTTAAGCTGTCAAGATCAATATCTTGCTTTCCAATCGCCAAAATAGCCCGTTTAATAATCCCGCGGTCCTCATAAACCGGTTTCTGCCCAAAAGCATCTACTCCAATTTCTCCAATCGGAATCGACTGCTTACTCTTTAACTCAATAATTTCCGCATCTAATATCAATGCGTCCGAGCAGGTCCCCTCAATTTTAGCTCCATAAGCAGTATCATTTCCTAAAAGAAAGGATTCGCCCAGGCGAAGGTTATTAATGCCTTCCGGCATCTCATCTTTGCCGATTAAGTAAATGGAGCTGGAATTTCCACCGGAAATCATGGCCAGCGAAAGGTTGAATTTCTCTTCGATTTTCCTTGCAATCTCCACTAAAATGCTTAGGTTATCATTCTTAGGGATAACCGCACCATAGCACGTGAGGTTTACACCGATTCCATATAATTCAATGAATTCCATGTCTAAAATTTGAGATACCGCCTCCATGATTTGGTCTTCGTCCTTAAAGAAAATACCTTCGCGCAGATCTCCCAAATCAATCATTAACAATATTTTGTGTTTTTTCTTTTGCTTCTTTGCAGCCTCATTCAAGAGAGAAATCGTAGAAAGCTCTGAATTGAAGCTTAAATCGACATATTGGACAACCTCGTCAGCCTCACTTCCCATCGGCAATCTTAAAAGCACGGTTTCTTTCCCATTCTTTCTTGCCAAATCCGCATAGGTTTTAATGTTTTGCACGCGGGAATCAGCCATAAAGTTTACACCTGGATGTGCGGCAATCAGATCTACGATTTTGTCATCCGCGCAGAAACCTTTTGTTACAATCATCATAGAGCAATTTCCGCCATGTGTCACTTGACTTACTGCGTCAAGGTTTTGTTTCACTTTTTCTAAGTGAACAGTCAATCTAGGGTACATTCCTTTTCCTCCTTAAATCCTTTTCGTTTTATGATTTCTTTACATACTCTCCATCAACCAGCTCATAGCCCTCTTCTCTCAAATGGTCTTCTATTCTCTTCTGCTTCTTATCTTCGATCGCTTCCAGGCGCTCCAGCTCCTGCATATATGCAGCTTTCGCGGAACGAATCGGACCATCGTCCTTTTTTTCCGGGAAGGTGAAATCCAAACTTTTTTGTAAAAGTTTAATGGTGCCCTCACGATACTTTTTTGAGAGTACACCTAAAGAGGCAATGATATAATCGTTATCCACAAGAATACGTGCACTTTCACTTGGAAAAAGCAGCAAGCCGGTTTCATTATGCTGTGCAATCTCTTCCATGATTTCTACTCTGTGAGGAAGTCTTGTCAAAGCGCCCCCTGTGCCTATAATATATTTGACTTGTGTCAAATCTTTCCCCTCTGCAACGGTGCTTCTGCCAGACGGCCCGTAAATATATCGAATCTGCCCCGCATGACGTTCTACCGAACGAATGACTGCTTCTTTCGTCAAACGCTCAACAAAAGTTCGCTCCTCATCGTCTTTTGGAATTGCTTTATAGCTTTCCATTACTTTCTTTACATCGACATCCGGCAGCTCTTCTTTTAATTTTTCTTCGCCAATCAACTCAACGATATTTTTCATGTTTACGTAGACGCCGAGATCCCCTTCTACCGTGCGCTTGGCTTTTGGCTCCGGACTGATCATAATTCTGGCAATTTGGTCTGATTCTTCACATACGGAATGTACATCCGTTGTCGCACCGCCGACATCCAGTACAACGACATTTCCGATGCATTCATTTAACAGCTTTGTAGCTTGCATCACAGCACCCGGTGTCGGAATAATGGGTCCGTTTACCATATCCCGTACATGCTCCATCCCCGGCGCATGAATAATATGATCTTCAAATGCGTCCTGAATTACTTTCCTTGCCGGTTCCACATTTAAGTCATCAATTTTAGGATATACGTTTTCTACAATATATAAATTTGAACTGCTCTCCTCATCGAAGATCAGCTTGATTTCTTCTTGATTTTCCACATTTCCTGCGTAGATAATTGGTGTGCCTAGCCCCATACTCCGAATCAATTCTGCATTATAAATCGCAGTCTCTCTCTCCCCATAGTCCACACCTCCGGCTATGAGAATTAAATTGGGCTTAATTTCTTTAATTTTCTGTAGATCTGTACGTCTCAGCCGTCCGGCTGTTACATAGTGAATGATGGCCCCAGCACCCAGTGCTGCTTCTTTTGCCGCCTTTGCCGTCATATCGTAGACAAGGCCATGCACAGTCATCTTTAATCCCCCTGCTGCAGAAGAAGTCGCCAGCATTTCATCATACTCCAACGCATCTATTTTCATTTTTTTGCATAAATCATCGATTGCACCTTGAAGTCCAATTCTAACGTCGCCGTCCATTACCGATGTCGGGGCCTGCCCTTGTGCCCAGAAAATAGGGTCCTCAGTATGAATATCCTTGAATGCATTTACTACTGTTGTTGTCGAGCCAATTTCGGCTACCAATACGTCGACTTTCATATGCTAACTCCTTATTTTTAACAATGGAGTCTGCACGTTTGCACAGACTCCATCAAAATTTCTACTGCTTATTTCTGGTTTCTTTTTCTCATTCTCTCTTCTACTAAGAAGGAAGCCACATCAATACCGTGGGAGTTTCTTCCAAATCCAGCATCAATTCCAGTCTTCAACGCTTCATCAGGAATTACCTGCGTACCTCCTGCAACGATCGTGACCTTATCTCTGATTCCTTTTTCAATTGCAAGCTCATTGATTCTCTTCATGTTCTTGTAATGGATGTTATCGTGAGAGATAATTGTAGATGCAAGGATTGCTTCTGCATTCAATTCAACAGCAGCGTCTACCAGTTTTTCAACCGGAACGGAAGTGCCAAGGTATACGCACTCAATACCGAATCTTTCGATACCGCCATGCTTAATGTTGATAATTTCAAGAAGGCCTACGGAATGCTCGTCTTCTCCAACTGTACCGCACACAACCTTTAATGGATGTGCCTTTACATCGTTTCTGATTTCTTCATCTGTCAGATATACCGGTTCTGGTGGAACAACAAGCTTGGAAAGATCAATATCAAATTTCAGCTTTCCTTTCATTTCAATTCTTGTACCTTCTGCTTCCTGAAGGACTTCTCTTGAAATGACTTCCGGATCCTCCAGACCCATCTGGTTTCCGATTTCTACTGCAACAACTTCCGCAGTTCTCTTGTTTGTAGGAATGCACATCGTAAGCATCACAGTGCCGTCTGCCAACCATTCCATTTCAGGCTTAACGAAGTTGGAATTTCTGTATTTTGCATTTTCAGCCATTCTTGTATTTACATTGTCATCGTCAAGTTCGTCAATATAAACAATCTTGCTTCTGTCTTCAAAGGTACAGCCGCCAATCAGTGCCGCCGGATCTTTTGGATCTCCGCCGTACTGCTCTACATTATTATAACCATAATGTGCTGTTACAGGAGCCATATAGTCTTCGTCTCTTTCGTAAACGAAGCCATATCCAATGCCGCCTTCAATCTTTCTTGCAATGCCGTCGCCGTTTCTTTCAGGGTACATTGCAGAGTCAACGAAGAATCCTTCCTGTACTGCTTCAAAGTATCCGCCTACTTCAACGATTTCTTCCATGAACAAGCAAGCTCTTTCTCTAATCTCTCTTGATGTATCTACTAATGGACCGTCTTTTTTCAATTCTACCATTTCCATTAAGCCATCAAGACCGATTAATGTTTGTTTTGCAGTATCGCAAGCTTCGATGTTGTAGATATGCCAAGGAACATTTCTTCCTTCGTCCGGTGTAATTGTTGACTGAATATCTGCTCTTGTAAGCTTTGAAATGAACATATTCAATACATGTGTTACGGTTGCTTCTCTAGCAGAAGAATCGATGTATTTCGTATTCATCTGTGCTCTCATTCTGTATCTTCTGCAGAAGTCTCTAAGTGCAACTGCATAAGGAAGGTCCATGTAAACACAAGGAGCCGGTGTTGCAGTCGGAGGTACTGTTGAGAGACAGATATTTTCCGGCTTGATTCCAACGCGTTCTGAGAATAAAGAGTTGATTGCATGCTGAACGATAAGCTCCGGCATTACTTTCCAGGCTTCTCTTGCGGTTGCATTCGCGTTATGTGCACCGTCAATCTGCGCAATCTCAGCCCATGCCAACACCTTCTTAGATTCGCAAGCATCTACAAAAGAACGAACGCAGTTGATATTTCTATAAAGCACGTTGTACTGTGGGTCCTGATGGGCACCATTGATTCCTTCTTCTGCAAACATAACAGCTACGTCAGGACCAGCTACGCCGGATACATAGGAGTGATAGTTGATTGGACGACCAACTTCATCTTCAATTAAATCCAATGCTTTTCTCTGTGCTCTGACTTGCTTTCTTGTAATCGGAACACCGCCGATACCTTGCGGAGTACCTTCGATTAATCCATCCATATGAGACTGGCCAGCTGTACGAATTACCATGATATGATCTGCACCATGCCATGCTGCCATTCTCATTCTTCTGATATCGTCCTCAAATCTTCCGGAAGCGATTTCTGTTGTAATAACCGGAAGTGGTTGTGGATCAACATCCTTAAAATATTTTGCAGGAGGAAGCGGTACACTCTGCTTCAATGGTTCAGTTGCATCTTTATAAGTGAAAGGTCCCATTTCTAGGTTTTCTACAGGTGTTCTCCAAACCCAACCCTTTCGTCTTGGTTTATATTGATCGAGGTCTTCTAAGATGCGTTCGACATCAATTTTCTTATCTTTTTCCAATTTATCGTAAGCCATCTTATTTCCCTCCTTTAAACAATGCAACTGCTTCATCCCAACCATTACCTGCTGCAAGCATTTCTGCCGTTTCAGGAATTGAAAGGTTCTTTGCTTTTGACAATTTGTATACTACATGGCCAGCGCCTTTTCCCATTAAGCCTCTGTCCATACAGCCTTCAACAATTGGCTTTGATTGAAGAGAGGAAACTCCCATTCTCAAAAGAACTGCTCTTTCTACAGAAGGAGTCGTGTTTTTCTTTCCTAGTTCCAATAAAGGATCTACAACCTTTGCTGTCAGCTCCCAGAATTTATTATACAGTTCTTCATCTGAAAGGTTTGCGATATGCTTTCTGCGTTCTGCAAAATCATCTTTTCTTTCCATCCTGTTTCTCCTTTTTCATAATCATTTCATTTTAGATTAAAGAAGATGCAGATTCGAATTTGCTTGCGGTCTCATTGAACCTGCATCTTTTATTTTGATTTGTCTTCGGAGGTTGCCTTTTCTTTTTAAGTGCCGGACTATAAACTAAAGTCCTAAAACTTCTTTTACAAAGGCAACATCTGTCTTTGTTTCCGCTGCAAGGAATTCTAAATCTGCATCAGTCGGAGTTCCTTCATGCTTTTTACAAGCTTTTTTAATTAAGGAAGATCTGAAACGATTAATGTCAGCGTCTTTGCACTTAATGAAGCTTGGATCCTTTGGAAGGATAATGTTTTCACCTGGTTTATCTTCTGCCGGATCACCAAAGCGAATATCAATGCCATTATCTCTTGCGAAAGACAACTGTGGCTGAATATGCTTTCCTGCGCCGGTGTATTCGGTTTCACTGATAACAATGACTGCATCCTCAGGAAGTTCCTGCGCTAATGAAAATGCAGCAGCAAGTGCAGTATTTCCGGCAGGTCCTCTTTCAATTCCTTCCAGATTTGCAAGTGCTTCTGTCATATAGAATACTTCACCTTGTGTTACCGTTACATAGCGGTCCATGTAGCGAAGTGGTCTTGCTGCACTTCTTGGAACGTCAGAATGGTCTGGGTCTGTAGCATAAGGAACACCAAAACCCGTGTGTCCTGTCGTACAAGACTTCTTATTAAATTGAGAATCAGAAGCCATATGCAGTCCAGTCAAATCAATGGAAGCAGCAACATATTTTGTATCGGTTGCTCCCGCTTTCATAAGACCGCGTGCCGTTCCGGTTATCATGCCGCCGCCTGCATTTGTGCAAACAACAACATCCGGATCTTTTCCGATGTATTCGCGGCACTGCATAGCGATTTCGTATCCCAGTGTTTCTACGCCGGCAATACCAAACGGAGAATAGAGGGATGCATTGAAATATCCTGTATCTTCCAAAATGGACAAGAAAGAATAGAATAATTCAGGTCCAACGGTCAACTGAACAACTTCTGCACCAAATGCCTCGCACTTTCTTGCTTTTTCTACGATTTCCGGCTGGCCTACACCGCGGGAATCATAGCATTCTTGAACAATAATGCACTCAAGGCCCTGCATTGCTGCCTGAGAAGCAACAGCAGCACCATAGTTTCCAGAAGTAGCCGCAATTACACCCTTGTATCCTAATTTCTTTGCATGTGCAACTGCGCATGCCGCTCTTCTTGCTTTAAAAGAGCCGGATGGGTTTGCTGCTTCATCCTTTGCAAAAATACGGGCACCATAACCTGGCTTCGCATATTTTCTGGAAAGTGCCGATAAATTTTTCAGCTCTAGCAATGGAGTATTTCCAACACCCGTTCTTCCTTGAATTTTAGCAACTTCATCCAAAGTATATCCTGTTGACTTCATCAAAGTTTCATAATCAAATGCTACGGATCCGGACTCAAATTCTGCGTAGTCCAACCCTAACGCTTTTTTCATAATCTCGTTAGATCTTCCCATAACGGAAGCGTAATCTTTTGCCAATGCCATTATTTTTCACCCCCAAACATGATCTCTCTCAGCTGTCTGTCAATCTGAACCAGCTCAGGGATAAATTTTCCATAGCTGTGTGTATAATATGGGTTTACTTCAATCAATTTTCCCTTTTCCATGCGATTTGCAGCGGTTTTTACCGTAACTTCATCGCCGATTTCTGCATCTTCTTGTAAAAACCCTTTTGTCCACATCTCAAGAGGGCAAGCTCTCGTATCGTCCGGAACTCTAGGAGCTCTTCCGGATGGTTCCAGTACAGTTGAATGAATGCGTACCCATTCTCCTTTTTTAGCCATTTTCTTTCTCCTTTTCTAAAAGCCTTCGTTTTCTTTTAAAATAATATCTTTCTATACATATACATATTAAAAATCTCATCTTCAATTTGCGTCTGAGCAAACGCAAATTTGCTATAGAGGACGATTTCGAAAAATCGCCCTCTACTGTCATATCTTTTTATTTTTATTCTTTCCACTTTGAAAGTTTGATCCGTCAACTTCGCCGTACAATTCTATGCGCTAAAGCACATGAATTGCTGACTTCTTTCCACTTTGAAAGTTTGATCCGTCAACTTCGCCGTGCAATTCTATGTGCTAAAGCACATGAATTGCTGACTTCTTTTCACTTTGGAAGTTTGGTTCGTCAACTTCGCCGTACAATTCTATGTGCTAAAGCACATGAATTGCTGACTTCTTTTCACTTTGAAAGTTTGATTCGTCAACTACGTCGTACAATTCTATGCGCTAAAGCACATGAATTGCTGACTTCTTTCCACTTTGAAA